>NZ_JAWRXS010000006.1:0-538565 GCF_046534915.1 Burkholderia sp. SIMBA_051
CCGGTGGACGTGGACGACGAAAGCGACGTAACCGAGCTATTGGTGGAGCTGAGGCCGGTCGACAGCGAGTTGATGCCGGTCGAGGTCGACGTGGAGAGCGAGCCAATCGAGCTATTAGCCGACGAGAGTCCGGTGGACGTGGACGACGAAAGCGACGTAACCGAGCTATTGGTGGAGCTGAGGCCGGTCGACAGCGAGTTGATGCCCGTCGAGGTCGACGTGGAGAGCGAGCCGATCGAGCTGTTAGCCGACGAGAGTCCGGTCGACGTTGACGACGAAAGCGACGTAACCGAGCTATTGGTCGAGCTGAGGCCGGTCGACAGCGAGTTGATGCCGGTCGAGGTCGACGTCGAGAGCGAGCCGATCGAGCTATTAGCCGACGAGAGGCCGGTGGACGTGGACGACGAGAGCGACGTAACTGAGCTGTTGGTCGAGCTCAGGCCGGTCGAGGTCGACGTGGAGAGCGACGTGATCGAGCTGTTAGCCGACGACAGCCCGGTCGACGTGGACGACGAGAGCGACGTGACCGAGCTGTTGGTCGAGCTCAGGCCGGTCGACAGCGAACCGATCGAGCTGCTAGCCGACGAGAGGCCGGTGGACGTGGACGACGAAAGCGACGTAACCGAACTATTGGTCGAACTCAGACCTGTAGACAACGAGTTGATCCCGGTCGAAGTGGAAGTCGACAGCGACGAGATCGAGCTATTAGCCGACGACAGCCCAGTCGACGCGGAAGTCGACAAGCTCGTAATGCTCGACGTCGTGGTGCTTGCCACGGCGAAGAGCTGGCTGCCGTTGATCGCGTCGGTGCTCGTCGCGCTGACGAGGCCCGCCGCGACGTTCTGGATCCGGCGTTCCCCATTCGGCTGACCGACGCTGACGACGCCGCCTGCCGAGCCCGCGCCCGCGTAATTGCCGAACGTCTGGCCACCGATCGTTGTGTTGCTGACGGTCGTCGTGCCGCCCGTCGTCGCCGACGCGGCGCTGGTCGTCACCGAACCGCCGCCGAGGGCGACCGAATTCGCGACGTTCGCGGTCGCGGCGTTGCCGATGGCAACCGAGCTGTTGGTCGCCGTGCTGCTGTTGCCGAGCGCGACGGCGCCCGTGCCGCTCGCCGAGTTGCCATTGCCGAGCGCGAGGGCGCCCGAACCGCTCGACGTGTTGTTCGCGCCGATCGCCAGTGCGCCCGTGCCGGTCGCGCTGTTCGGATCGCCGATCGCAACGGCGCCGTCGCCGCTTGCAACCTGGCCTCTGCCGATCGCGACCGCGCCGCCGGTAGCCGTGGCGCTGTTCGCGGTGGTGCCGGACGAACCGATCGCCACGTTCTGGCCCGTCGCGCCCGAGATGACGCCGTCACCTTGTGCGATGCCATACACCCCGTTGACGGTCGCGCCGCGGCCGATGGCGATACCCGACGTGGCGGTCGATGCGACGGACGACTGTCCGCCGATCGCGATGCCGTCCGCGGCGGCTGACTGCGCGCCCTTCGTTGCGTTGCTGCCGATTGCGATCGAGCCCGCGCCCGACGCGAGCGTCGAGTTTGCCTGCGAGAGCGGCGTCGTACCGTTGCCGCCCGCGCCGCCGATCGCGACCGAGTTCAGCGCGCTCGCCGTCGAGCCGAAGCCGAGGGCGGTGGCACCGGCGCCGCTGGCGGTGGTTTCGAGTCCGGCCGCGACACCCCACAGCCCCGCCGACGACTGCATGCCGGTGGCGACCGCGCCGTTGCCGGTCGCCTGTGCGAACGAGCCATAAACCGTGACGCCGGTCCAGCCGTTGCCGTTGGAGTTACACCCGGCCACGACCGAATACGTGCCGGAGCCGTCGCCGGCCTGGTTTTGCGTGCCGCCCGGGTTCACGCGGCCGACCGCGCTGTTGCTGCCCGTAAAGCAGGTCTGCTGTGTGTTGAGCGTATTGGCCTCGGCGAAGCCGGGCAGCCCGATCGTCAGTGCCGCGACGGCGGCGACCACAACGGCCGACTTGTTCGGCTTACCCCGTGCCGAATCGTGTTCGGATGCCGCGACCCAGGCGCCAAGGGCTTCGTTCCAGATCGAGCGGTATGTGCGGTTCATTCCCTGCTACCTCCAAATAATCACGCCACACACCGGTCTCTTTCGTTAGATGAATATGCCGTGCGATCGCGCGAGATCTCAAAATTGATGGGCGGAGTTTATTTGAGGTGATATTTGGAGATTGACAAACAGTGAAAAATTGGGCGTTTGAAAAGTTAAAAGATGGTTAATGGATCGTGTTTTGATGCATTCGAAAGTAATGTATTTGAAAGTGAGTGGAATGCTTCGTGTATGACTGTTGCTGAATCCGGTACGGATGAAATATCCTATAAAAATCAACGAGATAGACTTGATTTGTGGGCCGGGAAACACTTCGTCAGACTCAATGTGTAACAAGGATGAAACCGCAAACGTTTGCGATTGAGGTAATTCTTTCTGTTTTGTAATGTTGTGATGGATGCTAACTCGCGTGCATCTGTGTGGCTTGTTAATTTATTAATTCAAGGTTTTGTTGTGATTTTCAATTGTATTAAGCCAGTCTCTTTAAATTCGGGAAAACATAAAAAACAGGAGCCTGCGCATATGCTGATCTGCGCATCGCCCCGGCTGCGCGCGCCCGTGGGACGGGCATTCCACGGCGGTCGGTGTCATAAAGTTGTAAAAAAGTGCTACGGACCCATCGCGCCCGGTAATTGAAACGTCGTTTCGAATTTGTTCTATTGAGGGGACGATTGGACGGGTGTCAGATCGCCTGTCTGGGCGAGCTTGGAACCGCGCCCCCTTGCAGGACCAGATTCAGCGAGCGGGAAATGTCGGATCGTCGCCACAACGACTTGATCCTGTTTCCGGGGAAGGCGTTCCGCGGGAGGAGAGGTGACGTGCGAATGCGGCCGATCCGCGCGGTCAGTTGGAGGGAGGAAGCCAACGTCACGTCGCGCGTTGCGCAACGAATCCGGGCCCCAGTGTGTTCGTTTTCGTAGGCGGGCGGTAGGCGCGCGGCCGGCAACCGCGCCCCGGCGAGTCGGATTGCACCGCCCCGTCCGGCCGCCGCGGCACACCGTCCAGGAGAAGGCGCCGACAGGCCGCCGCGCGCGCCAATCCGCGCCGCCAGCAACCCGCCGCCGTGCGCCGCAGCGTTACTTCCGCAGAAACCGCAGCGCGAGGCGCGCCATGCGCGGGACGAACATCGGGCGCAGCAGTCGCTTGTCGTACCCGGCCATCCGCCGGTCGTTCTCGGTCAGGCACAGCTCGATCAGCTCGCGCGGGTTCAGCGTTTCGCCGATGTCGGCGGTGCTCGTCGCCGGGAAGTTCGCATCGCGCGCGACGCCGTCGGCGTCGATTCCGCGGGCGATGCCGATGCGGTCGCGGACCAGGTGCACCCACACGGCCGCGACGCGCGCGAAGAACCACGGCCGGCGCCACCACGGCAAATTGCGCCAGTACCACGCGTACCAGTTCACGAAGAACAGGATGTGGCGGCCTTCCTCCTGAATCACGGGCTCGAAGGTATCAACGAGTTCGGGCGGGAAATAGCCGGAGCGCTGCGCGGAGCGGAACAGGCCGAACGCGAAGAAGCTGTCGATGCATTCGCTGAAGCCCGTCATCATCCACGACCACTCGGGATCCTTGGGCGCCGGGTAGGGCGGCTCCGGCGCAAGCCGGATGCCGTATGCCTCGACGAGCTTCGACAGCACGACCTTGTGGCGGGCTTCCTCGCCGCCGTCCATCTCGAGTGCGCGGCGCAGCAGCGGATCGTCGATCGTCGCCGCATACGTTGCCACGCGGATCGACGCGCGGCCTTCGGTTTGGACGGCGATGTCCCAAATCGGCAGCGACGTGAGCCGCTTCCGTTCGTCGGGCTTGAGCGGGGGCCAGTCGATGACGGCCGGTTTGTACGGGTTGTGTGTATCGAGCAGCATGTGGCAGAACATCTGCCGGTGCGCATCGGAACCGATCCTGACCGGACCCTGACGCTCGAAGGTCCAGTTGCGCATGGCGTAATCTGCCGCTACATGCTCGTCCTGCAGCGTGTCGGACATGGCTGTTGTTATGCGATTACAAGACGAAAGATTCTTGCATAGCTTCCGTCATCGCGTATTTTCGTGCGAACCCTCGCTGCGGGCGCTGCGCTCAGGCCTGCGTGTCGACCCAGAGGCGTCCCCAGCGGGACGCATACGCGAGCGCGTGTTCCTCTTCGAAGAAGAAATCGATCGCGTCGAACGACACGGCGCGCGGCGACGGGCCGCCGCTTGCCTTCTCGATCGTCAGGTTCGCGGCGAACAGCCCGTTCGGCAGCCGGGCGGCGGCGGGGGCGACTTCGTAACCCTTGTAGCGGATCGTGCGGTTCATGGCGTACGCAGGGAGGATTCGGGCTTTCAGCGTACGAAAACGCGCCGCCCGCGTGAACCAATCTTTCGGCCAATGCAAATCACGTGGCGGGCCGAATCATTATCGGGGCGGGGAGCCGGTACGGAGCAGAGGCGTCGGCGCGGTGCGGCCGGCGCTTCGGACGCGCATCGCCCGCGCGCGGCGAACGTCGTCGGCCGGGCGCGGGCGGCGGGAAGACTGCGGTCAGTGGTTGGCGATCTTCAGCACCGGGGCGAGCACGTCGACCGATGCGGCATGCGAGGCCGCGCGATGCGACGCGAACGCGAGCGCGAATTCCGCTGCTTGCGCGCCGACGGTCTCGAGCTGCGCGACGACCTTCGGATCCGAACAACTGTCGGCGCTGTCGAAACGCGTTTCGAGCGTGTTCACGGTGGCGCCGAACGGCGTCGGCCAGCCGCGCAGCGCGTGGACGATCGAACGCAGCGACGTCAGCACGGTGCCGGCGGCCTGCCAGCCGTAGGCGGTGACGATCAGGCCGACCGCGCGGCCGTCGAGATACGGGCGCTCGTCGGCGCGCAGTTCCTCGAGCGTGTCGAGCGCGTTCTTGACGAGGCCGGACACGCCGCCGTGATAGCCGGGCGTCGCGATGACGATCGCATCGGCTTCGCGCACGGTGTCGATCAGCTCTCGCTGCGCGTCGGTCAGCGTCTTGTGTTCGGGGGCGTAGTGCGGCAGCGTATGCAGGAACGGGCCGTCGAACAGGCGCGTGCGTGCGCCGGCGGCTTGCGCGCCGCGCAGCGCGAACGACAGCGCGCGCTCGGTCGACGACGCGGCGCGGGTGGTGCCGCCGATGCCGACCACGAACGGGCGGCGGTGTTGATCGAATGCAGTCAAGGGGCGCTCCTTGGGATGGCTTGCCCGGCTAAGCACAGGCTTAAAACCAGATGGTAACGACCCCGCCGCCACTCTGAAAACGACTTTTCGTTCTATCGATATGCCGTGCACCCGGGGCGAGCGTGCGCGCGGCGACGCAGATGGATAGCAGAAATGCTTGGTTGGGCAGGCGTGCGGCCCTCGATAAGATGGGCTCGTCTCCTCCATGATGTCTCTACTGACATGGGTTGGCCCCGCCGCGCGGATGCTGGCGGGGCTTTTTTTCGTCCGCCGCCGGAAAGGGGGCGCGATGCGCGGCGGTTACTCGAACACCGGCCGGAAGAAGCTGCGCTCGTAGCTGACGATGCAGCGCGTTTCATCCGCGTAGCGGAACGCGGCCTGGCAGGCCGGATCGTCCATCGAGCGTTCGCGGTAGCGCTCGTACTCGGCGAGGCTCGGGAACGAGAACATCGCGAGCGCGATGTTGTTGGCGCCTTCGGATGGCAGGAAGTAGCCGTGATGCGTGCCGCCGAATTGCTCGACGAGCGGAATCCACATCTTGCCGTAGGTTTCGAACTGCTCGAGCTTGTACGGATCGATGACGTAGCGAAGGAAGCAGGTGACCATGAGCGCGCTCGGTACGGTAGGGGAGCAGCGAGTCTGGATGGAGTCGTCGCACGTGTCAACGACGCGCGCGACATTGCTTGCGCGAACAACGATCGGCGTTCCTTCATGCGTTCTCGACGACGCACGCGAAAGCCGCCGCACGCACCGTCGCAACCGTCTCGCCCGCGCGCGTTTCCCCAAACTTTTACGACATTTTTTCTTGTGACGGCGGCCGGCGCGCTCATAGACTTCGGGCATCCCAACCACGGAGTATTGCAATGCCGATACCCTGGAACGCGATCGCCGAACGGTCCGCTGCCGCGCTGCCTTCCGTGTGCGCCGATCGGGTGATCGTCCGGCGTTTCGATCCGGCAGTAGACAGCTATGCGCAACTCACGCCGATGCTGCATCGCGCATTCGCGCGGCTCGGCGCGATGGGGCTGAACTGCACGTGCGTCGACCAGGACGAAGACGTCACGCGCCGCCGCGCGCAAGCGGGCGAGTGCTACGTCGCCGTGTGCGGCGGACGTGTGGTCGGTACGGCCACGCTGTATGCGACCGATCCGTCGTCGGCTTGTTCGCTGTACCGGTGCGAAGGCGTCGCGAGCGTGCGGCAGGTGGCCGTGGATCCCGACTGCCAGAGCCGCGGGATCGGCGCGTTGCTGCTGTCGTTCGCCGAGCAGTGGGCCGCGTTGCGCGGCTATACGCTGCTCGCGCTCGATACGCCGCATCCCGCTTCGCACCTGCTGGCGTTCTACGGCGCGCAGGGTTTCGAGGTCGTCGACACGATGCGCTTCGCCGGCAAGCGCTACGACAGCGCGATCCTCTGCAAGCGGCCCGTCGTGCGCTTCGCGCGCCGCGTGTCGCCGGCGTCGCGGCTGGCTGCGCGCGCGGCGGCCGTGCGGCGTCTCGCGTATGCGTTGCCGTCGCGCGTGGCCGCGCTGGCCCGGCGCGACCCGCACGTGCGCCGTGTCACCGGATGGGCGGCACGGCGTGCGGCGGGCGCCGCGAGCTGCCGCTCGTCGCCGTGGCGGCCGCGCCAGCATGGTCGCTTCGTGGCCCGGTAACGGCGTGCCCGATTGCGTGGCGCGCATGCCAGTACCGAGAACGACCCGCGCGGCGAATTCGTGCGACGAGCGTACGCGATCGCGCATTGCGATCGTCGATAAAAGCAGGCACGTGCGGTAAACGGCGCATCAAGAAGGACACGAATGCGTGTCGAGCTTACTCGTCGCGGCCGCCTTTCGCGAGGCGCCATGCGATCGTACCGAGCACACCGACCGCGACGATCAGCGCGCCCCACAGCACGTAACGGCGCGTCGCATCCGTATTGGCGGCCGACTCAGGCTCGATCGCCGGGGCCGGCAACGCCGCGCCGACGCGCGCGGGCCGCACTTCCGGCGCCATGCCGACCAGCAGCGCATCGCGGCTCACGGCCGACGACGGCAGCGACGCATTGCCGACGCCGAGCGTGAACGGCGGCGTGCCGCGCGCGACGAAGGTCAGCGCGGCGGGGTGCCAGCCGACCGCGACGGCCGGTTGACCGCCGCCGAGGCCGCCGTTGCGCATGTCGACGACGATCCGCCACGCGCGATCCGGATTCGGCGCGAACGCCAGCGGCGGGTTGCGCTGTTCGGCGCCTTTGCCCTGCAGCCGGAACAGCACGGCGCCGGCGACGTCGCGCCACGGCGCCTGCGCGTCCGCGCGACTCTGCAAGGTTGCGCGCGCAACCGTATTCGGCTGCGGCAGGTCGATGCGCACGCGGTCGACCGGATACGTGCCGTCGGTGTCGAACAGATACTCGCCGGGCGCGCCGCCGGCACGCACGTGCACGGCATCGCGCCATTGGCGCGGCACGACCGCGGCGTCCGCCGTGCGCGCATCGTGCGGTTGTGTTTCGATCTCGATCGACCCGATCGCGGGCGCACCGTCGAGCCAGTCGAGCCGCAGGTAGCGCGACCCCGTGCCTTCCAGCGCGATGCGTTCCTGCACCAGCACGTCGTCACCGCGGCCGACCTTCAGCAGTTGCGTGCTGCCGAGCGAGCGCCAACTGCGCAGGTCGTCGCTCGCTTCGACGGCGACGCGCCCCTGATAGCTGTCGTCGCTCACGTGCACGAGCACCGCGTCGACTTCGCCGTCGGCATGCGACAGGTCGACGAGATCCGCCGCGTGCTTCACGCGAGCCGGTGCGGTAACGGCCGCGCGCAGCGAGCCGTCCGGCGCGACCGACACGCCGAGCGGCGCGCGGCCGTCGTCGGTGCGGGAAGGCGGCAGCGGGAACCAGTGCACCGACGTGCGCGACGGCGGCACGGCCGCCGCCGCGGGCGCATCGAGCGAATACGGCACGGGCTCGCCGGCGCCGTTGAAGATGCGCACGTCGCCGAGATCGTCGCGCCGGCTTGCCGCGTACACGGCTTGCGGCACGGTGAGCTGGTAATACGCGGCGCTGCCGTCGAGATCGAGCGAGAAGCGTCGGGCGACGCGTTCGGCGCCCGGCGTGGCGTCGGCCGCCGCGAACGATGTCAGCAGGCTCAGGCCGAGCAGGGCTGCGAGTCGCTTCATCGTGCGTCGTCCGGTTGGAGCGCGGCCTTCGGCGGCAGCGGCGAGAAATAGCCGATCAACAGCAGCAGCACGCCGATGCCGATGAACGACACGATGCGCTCGATGCCGGTCACGTGCGACAGGTCGAACAGGAACAGCTTGATCACCGTGAGCGCGAGCAGCGCGGCGCCGACGAACCACAGCGGACGCAGTCCGCGGCGCGTGGCCCAGATCGTGATCGCGAGCGCGCAGAGCGTCCAGTACACGGACACCGAAGCCTGCACGAGCGTCGATTCGGCCATTGCGCCGAATTCGTACGGCACGCCGGCCCAGTGATGCAAGGTGCGCAGCAGGATCGCGTTCAGCCACAGGAATGCGGTCGCGCCCGCCCCGCTCAGCAGTTCGACGCGATAGTTGTCGAACGACCAGCCGAGCTTGCGCGCGCGCACGAACCACGATGCGGCGAGCGCATAGACCACGACGAGCACGAGATCGAGCGGATTGAGCAGCGGGATGCGCGCCCAGCTTCCGCCGTCCTGCGTGAAGTTCGCATAGAAGGTCCAGACCCACATCACGACGATCAGCGGCAGCGACGCGAGCGCGCATACGCGCGCGATGCCGTCACGGCGCGTGAGCCACATGCCGGCGAACGCGAACAGGCTCCAGCCGACCATGAACACCTGCTGGATGCCGAACGACGACAGCACGGTATCGATGTCGTAAGCCAGGTGGAAACGGTGATGCAGCGTGCGCAGCAGCAGCGCGTTGAACCACAGGAACACGGTCGCGAGCGCCGCGAGGTCGGCCGCAAGCGGATGCCAGGTGATGCCGAGCGTCTTCAGGCGGCGCAGCCAGGTGGCTAACGCGACGAAGATCAGCAGTTGCGCGACGTCGAGCGGATTGAGCAGCGGCAGCCAGAAGAGCGGCGACGCGTCGCCGTCGCTCGTCACGCTGGCGATGCTCCACAATCCCAGCAACGCGGCGAGCGGTGCGGCACCCCATACCTGGTACGCACGCGGGAACGCGGCAACCGGCCAGCGCAGCCGCGAGCCAGGGCCCGACACCAGCAGGAGCAGCGCGCCGAAGCCATAGGCCCACGCGCTCCAGCTCCACGCGCCTTCGGGCACGAACGCGCGCAGGCGCCAGAAGCCTTCGAGCGAGAACAGCCCGCACAACGTCCAGAACATCAGCGTGTGCAGCGGTGCGAGCACGGGGGCGGGGATGGCTGCCACGGCCGACCTGTCCGTCTCCGCTGCTGCGCCCGCGGCCGTCGTGCCGCGCGACTGTCGCAGCAGCAGCGCATAGCACGCGACGACGGCGATCGGCCACGCAAACGCGCCCATGCCCGACAGCGGCGCTTCGTGCGAATCGAACGCGCGCCACGCGAGCAGCGCGAGCACCGGCGTCAGCGCGAGCGCCGGCCATTCGGCGATCGGCCACGCGAGTTTGCGGCGCGCGACGTGTGCCAGCCACGCGGTGCCGGCCGCGAACAGCGCGGTCGCGTCGACGACGAAGCGGTCCGCATGCAGATCGACGTGACGGCTCGCGTAGACGAGGATCTCATGCAGCCCGCCGCCGACCCACCACAGCAGCCCCCACGCGGCAGCCGCGGCGCCGACCTCCGGCATCCACGCGTGCCACGCGCGCGCTTCGTCGCGTCCGTGCAGCCACCAGCCGGTGAACAGGCCGGCGAGCGCGATCAGCAGCATCGCGATGGTCGGGCCGTTGAGCACGGGCAGTGCGGTGGTGTCGGCCGGCCCGAGCAGGCTCGTGAAGAATGCGCCGGCCGCGGCCACCTGCATCAGCAGCCCGAAGCCGAACCGCAGCAGGCGTTTCTCGCGCACGCCGAGCCAGACGACGGCCGCGCCTTCGATCGCCCATGCGGCGCTGGTCGTCGGGCCCGAGAACGCGAGCGGCACCGCGAGCGTCGCGAAGATCACCGCGAGCGCGAGCGTGGATTCGAACAGCAGCGCGAGGCGCTCGCGGCGCCGCGTGAGCCACGCGGCCAGCGCGACGTAGAACGCCGACAGCGCGACGGCGCTCCACGCGAGCCCGAACGGGATGTCCTTCACGAGCGCCGCCTGCAGCGCGGTCGCGACGATCGGCGTGCCGAACACGAGCGTGCCGTCCACGTAGTGCCGCAACGCCAGTTCGCGTTTCACCGCATACAGCAGCGCGATGCCGACATACATCAGGAAGAACAGGATCAGGAACGGCTCGGTGCTCGCGAACAGCGCGGGGCGGTAGGCTGTCACGCCCCACGCCGAGCCGATCGTGAACGTGAACACGAAGCCGAGCAGGTTCAGCGGACGCCAGGCCTTGAACCACGCGATCGCGAAGATGCCCGCATTCAGTAATGCGTAGTAACTGAACAGCGCGACATGGTTGCCCTGGCCGGTCGACAGCAGCACCGGCGCGAGAAAGCCGCCCGCGCTGCCCATGAACGCGAGCGGCAACGCGTTCTGCTTCACCGCGAGGAACGCGCTCAGCGCGCACACCGCGACCATCAGCGGGAACGCGGCGCCGACCGGCAGCAGCGCGTAGAGCTTGGTCGCGGCGAAGATCGTCAGGTACAGGATGCCGATGCCGCCGCCCTGGAGCACGAGGCCATACGCGGCGCGGCGTGCACGCACGCGCCAGCCGATCGCGAGCAGCGCGGCCGCGGCGAGCGCCGTGCCGGCGAGACGGAATTCGATCGGCAGCATGCTGTTGTCGGCCGCGTACTTGAGCAGGAACGCGACGCCGAAGAACAGCACGATGATCCCGACCCGCACGACCGTGTTGCCGCCGAGCAGCCAGTCGCGCGCGGCGCGGAATGCGCGGTCGGCGATGCCGGGTTCGCGGGGCGCGGGCGGAGCGGGCGGGATCGGGCGGGCTGCGGCTGCGGGTGCATTCGTCGGTGCACCGGCGGCGGCCGTCGCGTCGCTCGCCCGCGCGGCGACTGCCGGTGCGGGAATCGGTGCGGGAGTCGGCATGGACGTCGACGCTGGCGTGCCGGCGCTCGCGATGGCGGGCCGCACGGAGGGTCGTGGCGGAAGCGTGGCCGGCGGCGGGACGGTGGCCGGCGTGGCCGACGGGGCCTGCGTGGCGCTGCCGGTCGCGGCAGCACCGGCTTTCGCGCCGGCGAGCTGGCCGCGCAGCACATCGAGCTCGCGCGTCAGCGTCTCGACCGTCGCTTCGAGGCGCGCGACGCGATCGGCGAGCAGAACGGGTGGGGATTGCGGTGTTGCGGGCGGTGTGGACATCGCGAACGCGCCGGGTGGCGCGTCATCGCCGTTGCGCGTGCGTTGCCGCAGCGCGTGGCCGATGCAGAACCCGGCCACCGCACCCAGCAGCGAGCCGTTGGCGACCGAGAAATCCCCGAATAATGCGGCGATACCGCCCGCGATGAAGCCGATTGCGGCAAAGGCCCAATTCATCGCCTTGCTCCCTCTCTCATTTCGTTATCGTCCTTCGATCATCGCGCGGCCTGATCGAGGCTGTTTCGGTATGGCCGGCAGGCGAACCGGCACGCGCGCGCCATCGGCGTACCATCGGTAAACGGCCCGCGGCAACGTCGCGATCAGCGTGTTTGCGGGGAATGTATCACAGCGCTCGTCGCGGATTTTCAGGGTTGGCGCGGTATCACGGCGTGCGCCGTTCGGTGTCGCCGCGCGGCCTTTTGCACGGTCATGCTTTTTCCGGTGAAAGCAGTGTTTTCTTTCGTCTGAGCAGAGCGGCCCCGGAACGGACGTGAAATTGTCGTAAAACGACGCGCCCCTCGACGCGAATTGGCGCAAAACGCCATGCGATGCACACCGCGCTGCTGCGCACAAGTCCGACACCCGATGCCCGCCAGTGCTGGCTGTGCGCGTATTGCGTTGCCGCAAACGGGTGCCGCCGCGCGCTGCGGCCCGCCGGGCGGGGCTGGAGGCCGTGTCGTATTTGCGCAAGCGTTTGTCGTAATTCGTCGGCAGGTCGGGGTTTTTTCTGGCAACTATGTAGGCACGCTATGCGACGCGTTAGTCCCCGCTACACGAGGAGAAGGTTTCAATGGATGCCCCCAAGGTCGTGGTCGAAGGTCTGTGCAAGGTATTTGGAAGTAACCCGCAGCAGGCGCTCGACATGCTCGCCGCCGGTGCAACGAAAGACGATGTGCTCAAGCGTACCGGTCAGGTCGTCGGCGTGCACAACGTATCGTTCGACGTGCAGGAAGGCGAAATATTCGTGCTGATGGGCCTGTCCGGCTCCGGCAAATCCACGTTGATCCGCCTCGTGAATCGGCTGGTCGATCCCAGCGCCGGAAAGGTGCTGATCGACGGGCTCGACGTTGCGTCGGCACGCCGCTCGGAGCTGACCGCGCTGCGCCGCAAGGACATGAGCATGGTGTTCCAGTCGTTCGCGCTGATGCCGCATCGCACCGTGGTGTCGAACGCCGCGTTCGGCCTCGAGGTCGGCGGCGTCGGCAAGAAGGAGCGCGAACGCCGGGCCATGGACGTGCTCGAGCAGGTCGGTCTCGCACCGTTCGCGCACAAGCTGCCGTCCGAGCTGTCGGGCGGGATGCAGCAGCGCGTCGGCCTGGCCCGCGCGCTCGCCGTGAACCCGTCGCTGATGATCATGGACGAGGCGTTCTCCGCGCTCGATCCGCTCAAGCGCCGCGAAATGCAGGACGTGCTGCTGCAACTGCAGAAGGAACAGCGCCGCACGATCATGTTCGTGTCGCACGATCTGGAAGAGGCGCTGCGCATCGGCAACCGCATCGCGATCATGGAAGGCGGCCGGCTCGTGCAGGTCGGCACGCCGCAGGACATCATCGCGAACCCGGCCGACGATTACGTGCGCGCGTTCTTCGACGGCATCGACACCAGCCGCTACCTCACCGCCGGCGACCTGATGCAGACGGGCGCCGTGCCGACCATGTCGAAGTTCGATGCGGCGAACGTCGCGGCGACGCTGAACGGCAGCGCCGAATACGCGTTCGTGCTCGACGCCGCACGCAAGATCCGCGGCTTCGTCACGCGCGATGCGCTCGGTCAGGACACGCCGTCCGTGCGGCCGATCGAAAGCATCCGGCGCGACGCGACGCTCGATCATGTCGTCGCGCGCGTGGTCGCAAGCCCGAATGCACTGCCCGTCGTCGACGACGACGGCTGCTACTGCGGTTCGGTCGACCGCGCACTCATCCTGAAAGCCATCACGCGTTCGCGAGGTTCCCATGTCTGAAATGATTCCGCTCGGTACCTGGGTCGACCGGTCCGTTCACTACCTGCTCGACCATGACGCGGCAACGTTCGATGCGATCGGCCGCGCGATCGAGGGCCTCGCCGCGTTCGTCGAGCACGGACTGCAGGCGATCCCGATGTGGCTGATGATGGCGATCTTCATCGGCGTCGGACTGTGGCGCGTGGGCTGGCGCTTCGCGCTGTTCACCACCTTGTCGCTGCTGCTGATCTTCGCGACGGGCTTCTGGGACCAGACGGTCATCACGCTCGGTCTCACGCTGTCGTCGACGATCATCAGCCTCGTGCTCGGCATCCCGCTCGGCATCTGGGCCGCGAAGAGCAAGCTGGTCGCCGCGATCGTGCGTCCGATCCTCGACCTGATGCAGACGATGCCCGCATTCGTCTACCTGATTCCGGCCGCGATGCTGTTCGGTCTCGGCCGCGTGCCGGGGATCCTGTCGACGGTGATCTTCGCGATGCCGCCGGCCGTGCGCCTGACGAGCCTCGGCATCCGTCACGTGAACCGCGAGATCGTCGAAGCCGGCCAGGCATTCGGCTGCACGCCGTGGCAGCTGCTGTACAAGGTGCAGTTCCCGAACGCGCTGCCGTCGATCATGCAGGGCGTGAACCAGACGATCATGATGGCGCTGTCGATGGTCATCATCGCGTCGATGGTCGGCGCGGGCGGCCTCGGCAACGACGTGCTCGCGAGTATCCAGCGCCTCGACATCGGCCTCGGTTTCGAAAGCGGTCTGTCGGTCGTGCTGCTCGCGATCATTCTCGACCGCATCACCGAAAGCTTCGGCCGCGCGCCGGGCACCGTGAAAGCACCGCTGTTCTCGGGCCTGAAGCAGGTGTTCCGCGCGAAGGGCGCGCCCGCTCAAGCCTGAGCCACCGGCGGCCGGTACATCTTCCGGCCGCCTTCTCCGATTCGACACCGGTTTTCCGCGGCGTGCGCCGCGGAACTGGCGTCCTGCAACCTGCTCAACCGTTCGCCAGGAGCCCGATGTGACGTCCGCCGCTGCCGCCGTGCCCGCCGCTTGCGTTTCACCGGTTTCGTCCCTCGCCCATTTCGGCTTTCTTACGCTGCCGAATTTTTCGATGATCGCGTTCTCGAGCGCGGTCGAAGTGCTTCGGATGGCGAACTATGTCGGGCGCGCCGACCATTACCAGTGGTCGATCTATTCGCTCGACGGCGCCCCCGTGCATGCCAGCAACGGCATCGCGGTGCGGCCGACCCAGGCGCTCGACTACACGAACCTGCCCGACGTGATGATCGTGTGCGGCGGGATTCGCATCCGCGACGTGGTCGACGACGGCGCGCGCGACACGCTCGCGGCGCTCGCCGAACGCGGGCTGCCGCTGGGCGGCATCTGCACCGGCGCGTATGCATTGATGTCCGGCGGGCTGCTCGACGGCTATCGCTGCACCGTGCACTGGGAGAACCTGTCCGCGCTGCATGCGGAGTTTCCGCAGGTGGGGTTCGCCGACGAGCTGTTCGTCGTCGATCGCGACCGGCTCACCTGTACCGGTGGCACCGCGCCGCTCGACCTGATGCTGAACCTCGTCGGCATGCGCTTCGGCCAGCAGCTCGCCGCGCAGGTGTCCGAACAGTTCATCCTCGAGCGCATCCGCAGCTCGACCGACACACAGCCGATTCCGGTCGATGCGCGCGTCGGCTTCTCGCGCGCGGAACTGATCGAGGTCGTGCGCCTGATGGAGGCGAACATCGAGGAGCCGCTGTCGCTCGAGGAACTCGCGCGGCTCGTGCGGCTGTCGCAGCGGCACTTGCAGCGCATGTTCAAGGTGTACCTGAACGTATCGCCGACCCACTATTACCTGACGCTGCGGCTCAAACGCGCGCGCGACCTGCTGCGCACGACCGATGCGTCGATCGCGCGCGTGACGACGACGTGCGGATTCCATTCGCCGTGTCACTTCAGCAAGGCGTATCGCGCGCAGTTCGGTCACGCACCGAGTTACGAACGGCGGCTGCCGGGCCGTTGACGCGGCCCGCGCGAGCCGTTCGGTCCGCGACGCCGCCGGGATCGCGGCGCGCGGCTTCAACCATCGATCCCGCAACCATGAAAAACGACGTCACTTTGAGGAGAAGACAGATGAAGCGCCTATTGATCGCAACGGTATGCGGGATCGGGATCGCCGCGCCGATGTCGGCGGTGTATGCGGCCGACCCGCCCGTGTGCAAGAACGTGCGCTTCGCGGACGTCGGCTGGTCCGACATCGCGGCCACCACCGGCCTCGCGTCGACGATGCTGCAGGGGCTCGGCTACGCGCCGACCAAGACGATCGCGTCGGTGCCGATCACGTTCGCCGGCATCAAGAGCAAGCAGATCGACGTGTTCCTCGGCTACTGGTCGCCGACGATGGACCCGATCATCCAGCCGTTCACGAAGGCCGGCACGATCAAGGTGCTCGCCACGCCGAACCTGACCGGTGCGAAATACACGCTCGCGGTGCCTGACTACGTGTACCAGGGCGGCCTGAAGTCGTTCGCCGACATCCAGAAGTACGCGGACAAGCTCAACGGCAAGATCTACGGGATCGAGCCGGGCAACGACGGCAATGCGCTCATCAAGAAGATGATCGACACCAATCAGTTCGGCCTCGGCAAGTTCAAGCTGGTCGAGTCGAGCGAGGCCGGGATGCTGATCGAGGTGAACCGCGCGGCCCGCGACAAACAGTGGATCGTGTTTCTCGGCTGGGAACCGCATCCGATGAACGTGCAGATGAAGATCGATTATCTGACCGGCGGCGACGACGTGTTCGGCCCGAACTACGGTGAGGCGAAGGTGCTGACGGCCACGCCGCCCGACTACGCGCAGCGCTGCCCGAACGTCGCGAAGTTCGTGTCGAACCTGCAGTTCACGACGGCGATCGAGAACCACGTGATGGTGCCGATCATGAACAAGGAAGACCCGAACAAGGCCGCCGCCGCGTGGCTGAAGGCGAACCCGCAATCGCTCGAGAAGTGGCTGGCCGGCGTGACGACGCTTGACGGCAAGCCGGGGCTGCCGGCGGTGAAGGCTTATCTCGGCGTGCATTGAGCGGCAGGGCATCCACGTCCCGCACCGGCATCGAGGCAGTGTCGTCTCGATGCCGGTCGCGAGAGGGCTGCTTCCACGGCCCGGCCGCTTAAGCCGCGTCGTTACCCGAACCGCACGCAATACACCGGCGGCAAATGCGCGGAAACCTGCCGCCAGTTCTCGCCGCCGTCACCGGAAGTCCATAACCCGCCCGTCGTCGACCCTATCGCGAGACGCGTGCCGGTGTCATCCACCGCGAGCCCGTGCCGATACACGAGGTCGTAGGCCGGTGCGGGCGGCAATCCGTTCGACAGGCTCTCGAAACTGCGGCCGCCGTCGCGCGTGCGCGTGACGACGAACCGGCCGTTCACCGGAATCCGGCACGCATCTTTCACGGCCGGCACGAACCACGCGGTGTCGGGGTCGGCCGGATGCACGGCAACCGCAAAGCCGAAGCTCGACGGCTGCGCTTCGATGCGCTGCCAGTGCGCGGCGCCGTCGGTCGAGCGGAAGATCGCGCAATGATGCTGGGTCCACAGCACATCGGGATTGGCCGCGCACTGCACGACGCGATGCGGGTCCTGCACGTTGGGCTCGCCGCGCCGCTCGGGCGGCATGTAATCGGCTTCCATGCCGTCGGCGCTCACGCGCCAGGTCGCGCCGCCGTCGAAGGTCTGCCACACGCCGCCGCACGAGATGCCGATCGTCACGTGCCGGCTGTCGCGCGGATCGACCATCACCGAATGAATGCCCGGCGCGTCGTAGCCGCCGCCGAACCATTCGGGGCGCTCCGGCCGGTCCCACAATGCGCGGTTGAGCTCCCACGAATCTCCGCCGTCGCCGGAGCGGAACAGCCCGCCCGGTATCGTGCCGGCCCACAGTACGCCCGGCTCGTCGGCGCCGCCGGCTTCGAGCGACCAGATCTGCTGAAGTGTCCACGGCGGCCGGGGCGGGGCGGGCGCTTCGTCGCCCGCGTCGGCGTCGCCGGCATGTGCGCCGACGTTGGCGCGCAGCGCGTCGGCGGGCTGTGGCGGATATACCGGAACCGCGCATTCTTCCCAGTCGGCCGCGCCCGCGCGGCGGCGATGCAGTTTGACGCCGAAATGGCCGAGGTTGAGCGCCGCATACAGCGTGCCGTCGCGCGGATCGGCCAGCGCCATGCTGACCGGCTCGCCGATGAAGTGCGGCTCGCCGAGCGACCAGCCGCCGTTGCCGTCGGCGTGCAGCACGAACAGGCCCTTGCGGGTCGCGACGAGCAGTCGATCGTTCATGTCGGGTGTCTCCTGTGCGCGCGATCGGGCGCTTGCTTCGATGAGATGCGTCCCTTTATCCGCCGGACAACGCCTGCACGACATAGACGCGGCTCGCGTCGCCGAGCGCATCGGACAGGTGTTGCCGGTCGCGCACCGGCTGGCCGTCGATGAACACCGACAGATGCTTTCTCAGCGCACCCTGATCGTCGACGATGTAGCCGCGCAGCCGCGGCTGTTCGCCGAAGACGGTTTCAAGCGCTTCGCCGAGCGTGCGTGCGTCGACGTCGCGCTCGGGCGTGTCGATATGCCGCTGGATCGACGCCGCGAAGAAGAGGTGGGCCATGGCAGGGGCTGGCAGGAGCCGCGCAGGGGGACGGTCTGTAGTTTAGGCGATCGATCGGGCCGGCAGCGACATCGCCGTGCGGCCGGCGGCGATGTGCCGTTGCTGCGCCGCGCAATGGTCGCGGCGCGCTTGCCCGGTTACGCGTACTTGTCGCCGACCGTGCTTCGAATCGGATGCGTGTCGTAGACGATGATCATGCGCTCGATGCGCGCGTCGTCGTCGAATTCGAATACGTCGACGCACTCGAATTGCACCGCGGAGCCGTCTTTCAGTCCCCAGTCGTACGTGAAATAGCCGGTGGCCCGGCGTGCGCCCGTCGCGCTGACGCAGATGTCGATCGGCGTGATCCGGCTTTGTCCGGATGCCGCCGCGACTTTTTCGAAGAAGGGCTGCGGCGCCATCCAGCCGAGAAACGGCGAGAATATCCGCGCGTCCGGCGTGAACAATGCACAGATCGCGGCGACGTCGCCGCGCTCGAGTGTCTTCAGGTAGGTATCGACCTGTCGCGTGTAAAGTGCGTCGGACGACGAAACCATGATATTTCTCCGCTGATTGTTGACGAGCCGTCCGCGACAGCCGTCGCGCCGGTGCAACCACGATAGCGATGCCGCGATGACCGAACAAACGAAAAATCCGCAACCCGGGCATGCCGCCCGCGCATACCCGCTCGCGGATCTGACGCGCGCGCTGCCGCCGCTCACGGCGTTCCAGGCGTTTGTCGCCGCCGCCGAACTGGGCAGCTTCAACCGGGCCGCCGAGCATCTGTGCCGGACTCAAGGCGCGGTGAGCCGCCAGGTGCAGCAACTGGAAGCGCACTACCGATGTGCGTTGTTCGTCCGTCATCCGTCGGGATTGACGTTGACCACGGAAGGTGGCGCATTGCTGACGGTGGCCGTCGACGTCCTCGCGCAACTGGCGCGACACGCTCACGCCCATGCGCATGCCGCGTCGACGCTGACGTTGCGGCTGCCATCCACGTTCGCGATTCGCTGGCTGCTGCCGCGGCTGTCGGCGCTCAATCACGCGCTGCCGCGGACCGAATTGCGCATTCACACGTCGGCGGACGACACGCCGGATTTCACCGACGCCGATTTCGATGCGATCGTCGTGCGTGGCACCGGCAATTGGGCGGGCATGGTGGCGGTCCCGCTATTCGACGAATACCTGACGCCGATGTGTACGCGTGAGGTGGGCGCGTCGTTGCAGTCGGCAGCCGATCTCGCGCGGGTGACGCTGCTGCATCCCGCGCGCAATCGCGACGAATGGCGATGCTGGCTCGACGCCGTGGGCGCCACGCAGATCGACCCGCGCACGGGGCTCGTATTCGATACGCTCGAACTGACGCTGACAGCCGCGGCCCAGGCGCACGGCGTCGCGATCGGCGATCCGCGCATGGCGGCGGATCGGCTGGCAGCCGGCACGCTGGTCGCGCCGTTTTCCGAGGTGGTGCGCAACGGTTTGGGCTACTACCTCGTGTACCCGGTGCAACGCGCGGCGCAACCCGCGATTCAGGCGCTCACGGAGGTCATGACGCGTCTTGCGCGCGACGATTGATCGCAACGCGCGTGCGCCGGGCGTCTTGCTAGACCGGAATCGACCGCCCGCGTATGCGGATCCCGATCCGCACGATGCCGATCACCGCATTCGACAGCCACGTCAGCAAGCGCGGCATGCCGCGCCGGCGGATATCGAGCAGCAGCACGATCCGGACTTCGTCGCTGTCGTTCCACACCTCATGCACGAACGTGTCGTCCCATAGCAGGAAGCGGCCTTCGTCGAGCCGGTATTCGTGGCCGTCGACCTTCAGCACGGCGGCCGGCGTGCCGTCCGCGCGCTTCGGCATCGACAACACCAGATAGCCGCGCAGGATGCCGCGGAACGGCCCGCGGTGCGGCGGGATGTGCTTGCCCGGCGAGAGAAACGACAGCGACGCGGACAGCACGTCGGGCGATGCCGCGATGATCGATTCGACGGTCGGGCAGCGCGACAGGTTGCGTGGGAACGGCTGGCCGTAAGCCTGCATGATGAACATCCGCCAGTCGCGCGCATCGTTGGCCGAGATGTCGTGCTGCTCGCGCATGATCTCGTGAAAGCGCGGAATGCGCGGCAGGTCGCGCGCGACGTCGAGCGCTTCCGCGCGGATGGCCGGCCACGCACGGATGAAGCGCTCGGCATCGGGGAACGCGGCCGTGTCGAGCACCGCGCCACTATCGATATGGCGGTCGTACAGCGTGCGAAGCAGGCCGGCTGCGTAGTCGTAGGCAACGGACATGATCCAGGACCGATCCACAAGGTGTCGTCAGTCTGCCCCACGCGCGGTGGGGCCGCATTACGTCAGGTTACGCCGGCTGACGAAAGAATGACAGTTCGGTGAACGTCCGTAACGGGCGCCCAGGAATTCCGGGAATAAACGCGCACCGGCCGTCGTCATACGGGATGTAGCACGCCGTCTCGTTGACTTTCGAAGGAGTGGAGCATGAACACGCATTGGCTGGTGGCCGCCACGGTGGCGGCGATTTCCGTCGCGAGTGTCGCGACGCCCGCGTCGGCCCGGGAACTGACGCGCGCGCAGGTCAGGCAGGAACTGATCGACGCCGAAAACAACGGGTTGCGCTTCGTGACCGACACGTCGTATCCCGCGGTTAGCCCGCTGTTCCAGCAGCAGGCCGAACAGATGCCGCAGCATCAGGCCGAGACCGCGATCGGCAGCGATCCGGCGGCGGCTTCCGATGCGGGAAGGCAGGCGACGCTGCCGTCCCGTCCGCGCGCGGCCGCGTGCGTGGGGCCCGTGAGCTTCTGCACGCCGTACTTCGGAAGCTGACCTGAAGGCCCGCTGCGCCGGGTTCGACATTCACCACGCTTGATCCGCACGAAACATTGAAGGAGTTCATGATGAAAACTTGTATCGCACTACTGATGATGATCGGCGCGATTTCCGGTCAGTCCGCATTCGCGCAAACGAATGCGCCGCTCACGCGCGCACAGGTTCGCGACGAGCTGATTCGTCTGGAAGCGGCGGGTTACGACCCGTCGAAGGGCGATGACGGCGAATATCCCGCGGACATTCAGGCCGCGCAGGCGAAGCTCGTCGAGCAGGATCGCGCGAGGATGGCGGCCGCGGCCGCCGCGGATGCGCCGGCCTCCGTCATGCCGGCGCAGCTCGACAACTAGGTGTCGACATGTACGTGTGTCTCTTCAGGCCGTCGTGTTCGCGTGACGGCAATACGCATGCCGTTCGCGGCACGCGACCTGATCGAACCGCACGCACGGCCATGCCGTCGATTGCGCGCCGCTTCGCGCGGCGCCGCGATCATCTGGTCACGCGATTCCGCTGGGCGCGCGGGTCGATCGCGGAATGAGCAGGGACGCGAGTGACGAGATCACCAGGGCATCATCCGCTGCATGACCTGGTCGCGCAGGACGAAACGATGCGCGATCGCGGCTGCGACGTGAAGGCACACACCACCGAACAGCACCCACGCGAGGATCCCGTGCACGTCGCCCATCGCGTGCCCGAATCCCGACCCGGCTGCCGACAGTGCTGGCAACGGCACGATGCCGAACAGCGTCACGGCCCACGCGCGCGATGACGCGTTGATCCAGCCGAGCAACGGCACCACGATCAGCAGCGCATAGAGCGCGATATGCGTTGCGCCGGACAACGCACGCATCGTGGGCGACAGTTCGTCGGCGGGTGGACGATGCGTCGCGCGCCAGAGCACGCGACAAGCCATCGCGGCGAGCAGCGCGGTGCCCACGATCAGGTGCGCGGCGATCAGCCCGACCGGGTGTGTGTCGCGATGCACGTCGGGCATCGTCCAGCCGATCGCGTACTGCGCGACCAGAAGCACGACGATGAGCCAGTGAAGAACACGGGCGACTGCGTCATATCGGGCGGGCGTGGGCATGAAGGCTCCTGGCAAGGGGGACTGTATCTTCCGGCGGATTCTACGGCCGAATGCTTAACGAAACTTTAAGTGTGCGGCCGCACATCGAGTGTGTCCGGTCGATCGAGCGATGGCGCGCCCCTTTGCCGATCGCCGCGCGGGCCCCCAGGTTGTACCCAAGGCATTTTTCACCACGATGACATTTGATGAATGGGGCGTCGTCGCGACTGCGATCCTGTCGGATCGTAAGGTTGCCAGCGCCGTATTCGACGCGCGATAGTCATGTCATCTGATTGCGCGTACCGTCTGTTGGTCATCCTTCACATCCGGCTCGATCGCAATCGATCCGGCTGCGTGCATGGATGAAACCGTGCGCGCGGGGCCAATACCGGCATTGCAGTCGCACGGAAAACCTCGGGAGAGAGGCATGGAGTGGCTGCAGGTGGTGCACGCGCTGGCCCGGGCGATGTCGTTCGTTTGCGGGTTGGGCGTGCTGCTGGGCATTGCCTATACGATCGCGGCCAGCGTGCTGGTCGGCCGGTTCTTTTCCCGCGCGGCGGCGATGCCGCGCGATTTTCCGGGTGTCACCGTCGCGAAGCCGTTGCACGGCGACGAATGGCATCTAGGTCAGCATCTCGAAAGCTTCTTCGTCCAGGATTATCCGGGACCGGTTCAGCACCTGTTCGGCGTGCATGACGCAGGCGACGCCGCGCTTAAAGCCGTCGAGGCGCTGCGTGCGCGCTATCCGGATGCCAACATCACGGTCGTCGCCGATGCACGGCTGTACGGCCCCAACCGCAAGGTCGCCAATCTCGCGAACATGCTCGAACACGCGGAGCATTCGGTGCTGTGCCTTGCCGACAGCGACGTGGTGGTCGAGCGCGATTATTTGCGCGCCGTCGTCGGCGCGCTACAGCAGCCGGAGGTCGGCATCGTGACGAGCGTGTATCGCGGCGTCGCATCGCCGGGTTTCTGGCCCGGCGTTGCGGTCGCGATGACGAACTACCATTTCCTGCCGGGTGTGATCACCGGGCTCTTCATCGGTCGCGCGCGTCCGTGCTTCGGCCAGACGATCGCGATCACGCGCGCGACGCTCGAACGCATCGGCGGCCTCGCGCGTTTCGCGCATCACCTCGCCGAGGATCACGCGCTGGGCGAAGCGGTGCGGCAGATCGGGGCGCGGGTCGTGGTTCCGCCGTTTGTCGTCGGGCATGCGTGTGTCGACGACACGTTCGCCAACCTGTACGCGCACGAATTGCGCTGGAGTTGCACGATCCGGGCGGCGGACCGGGGCGGTCATGCCGGTTCGGTGCTGATGCATCCGGTGCCGCTCGCACTGCTGGCGCTGCTGCTGTCCGGCGGCACGGCGGCCGCCTGCGCGCTGACGGTGGCCGCGCTTGCCGCACGGGCGCTGCTGATGGTGAGAACGGCGCGCGCGATCGGCGCGAGCCTGCGCGGCGCGCGCTGGTTGCCGTTCGTCGATCTGGTGCAGTTCCTGATCTTCGTGTCGAGCTTCTTCTCGTCGCATGTCATCTGGCGCGGCACGCGCTTTCGCGTCGACCGCGAGGGTTTGCTGTCGCCGGCGGGGAAACCATGACGCACGACACGCAATCCGACGATGAAGGCGCGGGCCGGCTGTCTACCTATCGCGACGGGCGGCTCCGGCATGCGGGACGCATCGCCGCACTCGCCGGGCTGGCCATCGCCGTATGGCTGATCTGGCGCGAGCATCCATTGACGGTCCTGCACCGGCTGCAGGCCGCCGGCGCCGGGTTGCTGCTCGCCGCGCTGGTTCACGTGCTGCCGATGCTCGCGAATGCATGGGATTGGCGGATGCTGATCCGCGGCCGGCGCCGGCCGTCCTTCTGGGCGATGCTGAAGCTCGTCTGGATTCGCGAATCGATCAACGGGCTGTTGCCGGTCGCGCGGATCGGCGGCGAACTCGTGTCGTTCAGCTTGCTGCGGCAGGCGGGCGTGCGGCCGGCGACCATCGTGGCGAGCCTCGTCGCCGACATGCAGTTGACGCTGATCAGCCAGCTGGTGTTCGCGCTGGTCGCGATCGGCTACGTGCTCGACCGTGGCTCGTCCGATGCCGCGCGGGTGGCCGCGCAGCTCGCCATCGGGATGGCGGCGATGGTGCCGGTGCTGCTGCTGTTCGCACTGGTGCAGCATGCGCGGCCGTTCGAGCGGGCGATGCGCGCGCTCAACCGCATCACGAGCGGGAAGGTGGTGGCGCTGGTCGGCGAATCGGCGCGCACCGATCAGTCCATCCGGATGATCTGGCGCAGGACCGGCATCGTCGTGCGCTATCTCACGATCTGGCAGACGCTGCAGTTCGCGGGGCATGCGCTGGAAATCTGGGTCGCGCTGCGCTTCCTCGGCGCCGATCCGACGTTCGCGCAGGCGCTCGCGATCGAGGCGCTGATCCAGTTGCTGAGCAGCATCGCGTTCATGATGCCGGGCGGGCTGGGCGTGCAGGAGGGCGGGTTCGTGCTGATCGGCGGACTGCTCGGTTTCGACGCGCCGACCTGTCTGGCGCTGGCTGGTGCGCGGCGCGTGCGCGATCTGCTGTTCTATCTGCCGGGTTTGCTGGCGTGGCAGCACGCGGCCGGCGCGGCGCGCCCGCCGGGCGGGGCGAAGCGCGCATCGATGCGCGTCGGGAAGTCCGCCAGGCCGCGCTGATGCGGCCCGGCGGGGCCTGCCGCACGGGCGGTTCTTGCCCGCTCGGCGGCGTGGCCGTCAACGCCGTTCGTCGGCGATATGGCTGCGGATCACGTCCGCGAACGACGTGTCACCCTTCAGCCCGAGCGCTTCCGCGCGCGTCGTGTCCCAGCGGCCCGGCCAGCTGCCGACGATCTTCTCGACGCGCTCGTCCGGCGCATGGCGGATCAGCTTCACGACGTCATCGCCCGCGACTTCGCGCAGCGCCGCGATCATCTCGTCGACCGACACCGACAGGCCGGGCAGATTGATCACGCGCTTGTTGCCGAGCTTCTCGCTGTCGATTTCACAACCGGCGACGAGTGCGTCGATCGCGCCGCGCGGCGACAGCAGCCACAAGCGCGTCGACCCCGGCACCGGGCACACGCTTTCCTGGCCGTTCAGCGGCTCGCGGATGATGCCGCTCGCGAACGAAGACGCGGCCGCGTTCGGGCGGCCCGGCCGCACGCTGATGGTCGGCAGCCGCAGCACGCGGCCGTCGACGAAGCCGCGCCGCGCGTAGTCGCACAGCAGCAACTCGGCGATCGCCTTCTCCGCACCGTATGACGATTGCGGATTCAGCGCGGTGTCGTCCTGCACGACGTCGGGCAGTACACCGCCGTAGACGGCCACCGAGCTCGTGAAAACGACGCGCGGACGATGGCCGCGCGCGCGGCACACCTCGAGCAGCGTGCGCGACGCGTCGAGGTTGATCCGCATGCCGAGATCGAAATCGGCTTCCGCCTGCCCGCTGACGATCGCCGCGAGGTGGAAGATCGCGCCCGTCTGCGTGTCGATCGCGCTTTCGAGCACCGCGCGATCGGCGATGTCGCCGACGATCGACGTCACGCGCGCATCGCCGAAATCGCTGCCTTCGACGACGTCGAGCAGCACCAGCTCGTCGATCTTGGCGGTCCGGCCGTCGGGGCCGGTCAGCTCGCCGCGCTCGAGCAGCGTGCGCGCGAGACGCTGGCCGAGAAAGCCGGCGCCGCCGGTGATCAGTACTTTCATGTTCGTTGCCCTCTTAGGAATGCTTGAATTACAGATACGGCTTGAGCCAGCCGAGGCCTTCGGACGTGCCGGCCTTCGGGCGATACTCGCAGCCGATCCAGCCGTCGTAGCCGAGCGCATCGATCAGCGCGAACAGGTACGGGTAGTTGAGCTCGCCGATATCCGGCTCGTGGCGCTCGGGCACGCCGGCGATCTGGATGTGGCCGATGCCCGCGAAATCGCGCTTGAGCTTCATCGCGAGGTCGCCCTCGACGATCTGGCAGTGATAGCAGTCGAACTGCACCTTCAGGTTCGGCGCGCCGACTTCCGCGCAGATCTCGTGCGCATCGTCCTGGCGGCTCAGGAAATAGCCGGGCATGTCGCGCTGGTTGATCGGCTCGATCAGGATCGTGATGCCGTGCGCGAAGGCGGCCTGCGCCGCATGCCGCAGGTTCGCCAGGTAGGTGTCGCGATGGCGCGCGCGGTCGGCGCCCGGCGCGACCATCCCGGCCATCACGTGCAGCTTCTTGTTGCCGAGCACGCGCGCATAGTCAAGCGCCTGGTCGATGCCGCGCCGGAACTCGTCCTCGCGGCCCGGCAGCGACGCGATCCCGCGTTCGCCGGCGGCCCAGTCGCCGGGCGGCGCGTTGAACAGCGCCTGCTCGAGGTTGTGCGCGTCGAGCCGCGCGCGGATGTCCGCGGCGGCGAAGTCGTACGGGAACAGGTACTCGACGGCCTTGAAGCCGTCGGAGGCGGCAGCGGCGAAGCGTTCGAGGAACGCGTGCTCGGTATACATCATCGAGAGGTTGGCGGCGAAGCGGGGCATGGCAGCGGTTCCTGTGAATGAATGGAGCGGGGCGCACGGCGCCCCGCGTCGAATGGCGGCAGGCTCAGCGGTTCACGAGTTTCGCGGGCGTGAGCCACACGGCGATCGCACCGATCACGAGCATCGACGCGAGCACGTACATGCCGGACGACGTGCTGTGCGTGAGGTCCTTCAGGTAGCCGATCACGTACGGGCTCGCGAACCCGGCGAGGTTGCCGACCGAGTTGATGATCGCGATCCCGGCGGCCGCGGCGGAGCCGGCGAGGAACGCGGTCGGCAGCGACCAGAACAGCGGTGCGCAGGTCAGCACGCCGCCCGCCGCGAGCGACAGGAACACGATCGACACCGCCGTATTGTGCGAGTACGACGCGGCGACCGCAAACCCGACGGCGCCCATCAGCGCCGGCACGATCAGGTGCCAGCGGCGTTCGCGGTGCTTGTCCGCGCTGTGGCCGAACAGGTTCATCACGACGATCGCGACGACGAACGGAATTGCCGACAGCAGGCCGATCTGCAACGTATCGGTGATGCCGGTCGACTTGACGAGCGTCGGCATCCAGAACGTGAGCCCGTACTGGCCGGTGACGAACGCGAAGTAGATCAGCGACATCCACCACATGCGCGGGTCGGCGAACACGGCCTTCAGCGAATGGCCGTGCTTCTGCTGCTCCTGCGGCTGCGCGGCGATTTCATCCTCGAGCAGCTGCTTCTCGCGCTCGTCGAGCCACTTCGCGCCGCGGATGCTGTTGTCGAGATACAGGATCGTCGCGATGCCGACGAGAACGGCCGGCACGGCCTCGATCATGAACATCCACTGCCAGCCGTGAAAGCCGGAGCCGCCGTGAAAGCGTTCCATGATCCAGCCCGACAGCGGGTTGCCGAAGATGCCCGACACCGGAATCGCCGACATGAACACCGCGATGATCTTCGCGCGGCGATGCGACGGGAACCAGTACGTGAGATACAGGATCACGCCCGGATAGAAGCCGGCTTCCGCGAGACCGAGCAGAAAGCGCAGCACGTAGAACTGTGTCGGTGTCCTGACGAATGCGAACACGGCCGATAGCAGGCCCCACGTGATCATGATCCGCGCGATCCAGATGCGCGCGCCGAGGCGGTGCATCAGCAGGTTGCTCGGCAGCTCGAACAGGAAGTAGCCGAGGAAGAAGATGCCGGCACCGAGGCCGAACACGGTTTCGCTGAACGCAAGGTCCTGCGACATCTGCAGCTTCGCGAAGCCGACGTTCACGCGGTCGAGATACGCGACCACGTAGCAGAGCATCAGGAACGGCACGATGCGCCAGAACACTTTCTTGTAGGTGCGGTCGAGCTCGGCCGATTGGGCGGGCACGGCGGGCGAGCGGCTTGCGGCCGCGTCGAGAGCAGTCATCGTCGTCTCCATCGATGTTGTGTGCCGGCGGCGCGTACGCCGCCGGATCATGTGTGTGTGCTGAGGCAAGGGCCCGCGCACACGGCGGGCATGGGAATCGGTACGTCGTTTGCGCGTGGCCTGTGCGCGATGCGTCGCGCTACCAGCGCACGCCGAAGGCCTGGCGCAGTTCGTCGAGTGCGGCGTCGGACAGCGGCTCGGGCTTCGGATGCGTCATCAGCCATAGCCGCGCGGTTTCCTCGAGTTCCTCGAGCGCATACGACGCGTGCGACACCGACTGCCCCCACATCACCGGGCCGAGGCGCTCGAGCAGCACGCCACGCACCTGGTCGGCGAGCGCCGCGACTTCGGCCGCGACGGCCGGGTCGCCGGGGCGGCGATAGCGGATCAGCGGAATGTGGCCGACCTTCATCACGTAGTACGGCGTGATCGGCGGCAGCACGTCGGTGTCGCGCCATACGCCCGCGAGCGTCAGCGCGACGAGGTGCGTCGAATGCGTGTGGACGATGCCGTTGGCTTCCGTGTTGCGCGCGTAGATCCCGCGATGCAGCGCGAGCGTCTTCGACGGCTTGCCGCCCGATACCGGCTGGCCGTCGAGGCCGACCTTCGCGATGTCGTTCGGGTCGAGCCGGCCGAGGCACGCATCGGTCGGCGTGATCAGCCAGCCGTCGGCAAGCCGCGCGCTGATGTTGCCGGCGCTGCCGACCGCATGGCCGCGCGCATACAGGCTCGCGCCGACGACGCAGATCTCTTCGCGCAGTTTCGTTTCGTCGCGCATCATGCGGCTCCGTCGAGCGCGCGCAGCGCCTTGTCGAAAAAGTCCACCGTGCCGAAGTTGCCGGACTTCAGCGCGAGGCCGAGCGGCTGCGCGTCGATGGTGGCGGTGGCCGGCACGCCGGGGTCGATCTGCGCGCCGATCTGCAGCGACTTCACGTCGAGCGCCTGCACGACCGCGCCGGACGTTTCGCCGCCGGCGACGACGAACTTGCGCACGCCGAGCTCGCGCAGGCCGCGGGCGATCGCCGCGAGCGTGCTTTCGACGAGATGGCCGGCCGCTTCGACGCCGAGCGCCTGCTGGACGGCCTTCACTTCGTCGGGCGACGTGGTCGCATAAATCAGCACGGGTTGCGGCAGGTGCGAGCGCGCGAATGCGAGTGCGTCGTCGACGACGGGTTCGCCGCGCGACGCCGCGAGCGGATCGATCCGGAAGCTCGGACGGCTTTCGCGCCACGCGGCGACCTGCGCGTTGGTCGCCTTCGACGCGCTGCCGGCGAGCACGGCCGACAACCCGTCGATGCGCGGTAGCGAGGCCGCGTTGTCGCGCTCGGGCAGCAGCCCCGCGCGGCGGAAATTCTCCGGCAGACCGAGCGCGACGCCCGAGCCGCCCGTGACGAGCGGCAGGTTCGCGCACGCTTCGCCGAGCACGTGGAGGTCGTGGTCCGACAGTGCGTCGGCGATCGCGAAACGCATGCCGTCCGCGCGCAGCGCGTCGATGCGCGCACGTACGGCGGCCGCGCCCTGCGCGATCGTGTCGTAGCGGATCAGGCCGACCTTCGACGTCGTCTGCCGCTGCAGCACGCGCACGAGGTTGGCGTCCTTCATCGGCGTGAGCGGGTGGTGCTCCATGCCCGATTCGTTCAGGGGAACGTCGCCGACGAACAGGTGGCCGCGAAAGATCGTGCGGCCGTTCTCGGGGAACGCCGGGCACGCGATCGCGAAGCCGCCGCCGGCCGCATCGAGCAGCGCGTCGGCGACGGGCCCGATGTTGCCCGCATCGGTCGAGTCGAACGTCGAGCAGTACTTGAAGAAGAATTGTCGGCAGCCCTGCGCGCGCAGCCATGCGTAAGCGGCGAGCGATTGCGCGACGGCGTCGGCGGCGGGAATCGTGCGCGACTTCAGCGCGACGACGATCGCATCGGCGCCGACCATGGTGTCGAGCGCAGCGCCGTCGGCGGGCACGCCGATCGTCTGCACGGTACGCATGCCGCTCTTGACGAGCATGTTCGCGAGATCGGTCGCGCCGGTGAAATCGTCGGCGATGCAGCCGAGCAGGGGACGGGAAGCGGAAGCGGTCATGGCAGGAGCGTCGTTCGAATCAGCGGGCGGGCGGCAGCGTGATGCCGGGGAAAGTCTTGATCACGGCGGAATCGTCCTCGCCGCCGTGGCCGGCGCTCGACGCGCTCATGAACATCTGGTGCGCGGTGGCCGACAGCGGCAGCGGGAACTTGCTGCGGCGCGCGGTATCGAGCACGAGGCCGAGATCCTTCACGAAGATGTCGACGGCCGACAGCGGCGTGTAGTCGCCGTTCAGGATGTGCGGCACGCGGTTCTCGAACATCCACGAATTGCCGGCGCTGTGCGTGATCACGTCGTACAGCGCGTCGGCGTCGACGCCTTCGCGCAGGCCGAGCGCCATCGCCTCCGCCGCCGCCGCGATATGCACGCCGGCCAGCAGCTGGTTGATGATCTTCACCTTCGAGCCAATACCGTGCGCGTCGCCGAGGCGATAGACCTTGGCGGCCATCGCGGCGAGCACGTCGTCGCAGCCCGCATACGCGGCGGCGGGGCCCGACGTCATCATCGTCATCTCGCCCGACGCCGCGCGCGCGGCGCCGCCGGACACCGGGGCGTCGAGCATCTGCAGGCCCGCGGCCTCGATGCGCGCGCCGAGCGCAACCGCGAAGTCGGGTGCGACGGTCGCGCTCGCGATTACGACACCGCCCGGCTTCATCGCCGCGACCGCGCCGTGCTCGCCGAACAGCACCGTTTCAGTCTGCGCGGCATTGACGACGAGCGTGACGACGACGTCGCACTGCGCGCCGAGTTCGGCCGGGCTCGCGCAGGCCACGCCGCCTTCGGCCGCGAACGTCTGCAGCACGGTGTCGCGCACGTCGCATGCGTGCACGCGGAACCCCGCGCGCAGCAGCGAGCGGGCGACGCCCAGGCCCATTGCGCCGAGGCCGATGACTCCAACATTTCGTGACATGGTCAACCTTGATCGATTCGGGAAGAGGTTCGGGACGGTGGCGGCGCCCGGTCGGGCACCGCCGCCGGCTTCAGCAGATGCCGGCTTCCGCGAGACGGCGCGCGGCGTTGTACATGTGCGTGCGTGCCGCGTTGCGCGCCGCCATCGGGTCGCGCGCGCGGATCGCGTCGGCGATCGCCGCGTGTTCCTCGCGCACCTGCCGCGAGAAATCCTCGCGCGTCGCTTCGTTGCGCCGCGTGACCTTCACGCCGGCCTCGAGGTACTGGTTCAGGAACTGCAGCGTCTTCAGGAAATACGGGTTGCCGGTGACGGCCGCGATCGTGCGGTGGAACGCAACGTCTTCCGCGACGCCGTCGCGCCCGTCGGCCGCCGCAGCGTCGATCTTGCGCAGCGCGTCGTCGATGTCGGCCATGTCGTCGGCGGTGTGGTGCAGCGCGGCTTCGGCCGCGACTTCAGCCTCGATCGCGCGGCGCACCGCGAGCAGGTGCGGCAGCGAGCTGGCCTCGACGGCTTCCGCGTAGTCGATCCGCAGCGGCCGGATCGCGCCGTGCTGGTTCACGTACACGCCGCTGCCCTGGCGCGGCTCGACCACGCCTTCGTTCTTCAGCCGCGAGATCGCCTCGCGGATCACCGTGCGGCTCACGCCGAATTCCTGCGCGAGGACGGCTTCCGTCGGCAACTTGCCGCTGGCCGAGAAACTGCCGGCTTCGATCTGCTTGAGCAGCTGCTGCGCGACGTGGTCGCTCATCGCACGGGCGGGAATTTTCTCGAACATGGCGCTCTGGTTTGTAAGGTGATGTGGTCATCATACAAATTTGGACGAGCATCAGCATCCGGAATAACCCTCAATCAACGATCCGCGAACGTCGGGCAAGTTGATTGGAATCGGTTCCAATTAGAGGGGAACGTGCGGCGATCGTGCGGGTTTGGCGATCTGGGCGAATCATGCTGGTCGCGCCGGTGCCGTGGTGCGAGAGCGGGCCTACGCAGGGACATACCAGAGCTCAACTCATCGCAGCGAAGCATTGGCGAGTCGGCAAAATGCTACAACTGGCATCGGGCATATAGCGCCATCGCCGGCGTTGCGCCAATGGCCCGACTTCCCGCGTCGAGAACGGACCTCTTGACGCTTCACAACTGTGTGATTCAGGGACATAGTTTCACCTCAGTTGAAGCGCTCGCCCGAAACCTCGCCGGATTGCATTTCGTCGTCTTCGTCACTTTGCAGCACACTCATGGCGTTCCATATTTTTGAAAGTGCATAACACGCGCTAGCAAAAGAACTGCGACGACGGCAAGCCACATAGATCGGCCAAATCGGTGCGCGCGGCCTGCACGAGTTCTGGCGACCCGCACACATACACGTCGCACTTGCGCAAATCCGGGAAGTCGTCCATGACCGCTCGATGCACGAGGCCTGTGCGCGTTTCGTTCACCTGTCCGGGTTGCACGTCGCTCAGCACCGGCACGTAGCGGAGCTGCGGAAGCGCGTCACCTTGCTCGAACAACCACTGTTCGAGGTAGAGGTCGTCGGCTGACCGGCCGCCCCAGTAGAGATGGAGCGGGCGTCGCTCGCCCACCGCAACGAGTTCCTCGATGATCGCCTTGAATGGCCCGAAGCCGGTGCCGCCGGCAACGAAGATCGCCTCCGTACGGTCGCACTGCGAATTGCGATGGAACCGGAAATCGCCGAATGGTCCCTCAATCCACAACACCGCCCGCGCTATGACAGAGTCAAGCACGCTGTCTACGAAACGCCCCGTCCCTTGCAGGCGCACATGCAATTCGACAATGCCGTCATAGCTGCAGCGGTTTGCAATCGAAAAACTGCGACGAGCGCCGTCTTCCCGGATCAGGTCAATGTACTGGCCGGGCCGCCACGCGAAGGCTGGGTCAGCGAGTTCGAGCCAGATGCGGCGAATCTCGGACGACGTGGCTTCGACGCGCGCGACACGGCATGTCACCTTGCTCGCATTCTGTACCGTCGCTTCCGCAATCTCGCTACCGTTCGCCGACGTACGCAGGGAGTTGCTCATACCGTCACTTCCGTGGGCTCGTCAAGCACCGGATAAACTACCACTTCGTAATCGCGCCCCGTGAGTCGTTGCAGCGTCGGCACAATGCTCCGCAGTCTGCGCCACGAAACCGCGTGCGTCACCGCGACGACATCGGTGACCGCGCCGACGCCGTCGTTCTGGCACAGCCTGCTCAACGAAATATCCGCGCCAGCGAGGATCGCGCTGACGTTCGTCAGCACGCCGACCGCATCCTCGAAACGCATGCGCAGATAGAACCGGCTGCTGCGGTCGTCCGTATGCATGGTTTCCTTGCGCTCGATTGTGGTGCGCCGAAAGCCCATGTTGAACGCGCTGGCATATTCGCCATCCTTTTCGCGCCGTGCAAGTTCGATCAAGTCGGCGAGGATTGCGCTTGCCGTCTGCACGCCGCCCGCGCCCGAACCGTAGAAAAACGCGCGGCCGAACAAATCGCCGACCAGTTCGATGCCGTTCATTGAGCTACGGACCTGCGCCAGCATAGAGCTTGCGGGGACAAGTGTGGGCGCGACGCTGGTGTAAATACAGTTGTCCTGCAGTTGCGCCTGTGCGATCAGCCGCAGTGCGTAGCCCATCTCATTCGCGAGGTCAATATCTTCACGCGCGATGTCGGTGATGCCGCGATATTGCACGGCCGCGAAATCGACCGGAACACCGAATGCCAGCGACGACAGCAAGGCGATCTTGTGCGCGGCGTCAATGCCTTCAATGTCCATCGACGGATCGGCTTCGGCATAACCTTTCTTTTGCGCGTCGGCGAGCGCATCAGAGAAGCTCGTGCCGTTCTCGCTCATTCGTGACAGGATGTAGTTCGACGTGCCATTGAGAATGCCCACGACCGAGGTCACGCGATTCGCCGCAGCGGATTCCTTCAGTGTCCTCACGATGGGAATCGATACCGCCACCGCGCCTTCGAACAACACGCATACGCGCCGCTGCTCGGCGAGCTGCATGATTTCCTCGCCGTGCATCGCGAGCAGAGCCTTGTTGGCCGTGATGACATGCTTGCCATTGGCAATCGCGCGCAGCACGAGTTCACGTGCTACCTCCACGCCACCGATCAGTTCGATCACTACGTCGATGCGCGAATCGTTCACCACCTCCCAGCAGTCGGCGGAAATCTCACAACCTTGCGGTACGTGCCCGGCAGCCCGCGCCACGGAACGCGTGGCGACTGCCACAATGTCGATTTCGGTGCTCGTCTTCGCGGCGATCACTTCGCGGTTCTCGATGAACTTGTGCACGGTAGCCGCGGCTACCGTGCCGAATCCCAGTACTCCAACTTTCATATGCTTCCCAACGCTTCTGAATGACAGTATTTATCCGGCGCTCAACGTGCCGCCGCAGCCTGTGGCCGCACCATTTGACGCAACGCTTCAGACATCGGCAAATCGAGGCTGAAGCCCAGATCGGGCAGTTCGCGCATGAACCACGCTTCGTATAGCCGCGCGAAGCCGGGGCTGTGAGTGAATGCGTCCAGTTCTTCGTCGATCAGCGTTCGGAAGGCTGCGTCGTCCTTGCGCATCAGGAAGCCGTAGCACTCACCGCCAAGGCAATTGGGCAGAAGCTGCTGCCCGGCGGATCCTGAGCGCGCCAGCAGCGATCGAAGAATCACTTCGTCGGCCACCATCGCGTGCGTTCGGTGATCGGTGCGGAAGCGCTCGAACGCGGAAAAAATATCCGGGCACCCCACGAACGTGAAGCGGAACGGCAGCGACGATTCCGCGAGCAAAGCAGCATGGCTCGTCGAAGACTGGATCCCAGTGACAACGATCATGCCAGACGACGCCAACTGCAGGGTGACCGTCGAACCTCTCGTGAGGATACGGTGCGCCGTATGGAAGATCGGTCGGCTGAACGACGCGCTCTTCTGGCGCTCCGCGGTAATCGTCGTGGAGCCGCATTCGATATCGATGAATCCACGCTCGAGAAGATCAAGTCGGTTCGCCGACGTCACCTCCACGGGTATCACATCGACGCGGCCCAGCCCGAGCCGGCGGCGAATCCTTTCCAGTACCTGCTTGAAAAGCGCTACCGAGTAGCCGGTGGGCGCGAAGCCATCTCCGAGCGCGTAGGAGAAAGGTGGCGTGTGCCGTTGAAATCCGACATGTATCGTGCCGCGTTCGAGTTTATCCAAAGCGGACTCAGGCATGCGCGTGGTCCTTGATCAGTTTTTGCATTGATGCCAGCAGTTCGGTCTGAGCGCTCATTTGATACAGATGGCCTCCCGGCATTTCGGTCAACGTGAATGCGGCCGACGTGTAATGACGCCAGAGCATCATCAGCTCTCGCGTCACGAGACTGTCGCGCGCGCCGTGGAAGCAATGAAGATCCACTGGCAACGCAACGGCGGGCGTAAATGGAAAAGCCCTCAGCCAGGCAAGGTCCGCTGCGAGCGTGATTCGAAAGAGCGCCAGTAACTCGGCGTTTTCAAGCTCGGCGGGAAAGTGCTCGCCCATGCGGTCGAACCATGCATGTAATGCGGATGAACTGGTGTCGGTCAGTGAGTCCGATGTGTGCGGCGATCCCGCCGAGAGGATTACGACCGGCGTCACGCCGTGGTCGTTCCAGAGCCTACTTGCAACGGACCACGCCACGCGCGCGCCCATGCTGTGGCCGAATAGGAAGAGCCGTCGCGCGTTCGACCGCGCCAGCTCAACAGCAATCTGCCCGGACACATCGTGAAGCGATTGCGTCAACGGCTCGCTCAAACGGTCTTCCCGGCCAGGCAACTGGACCAGCGCCACGCTCGCGACATGCGCCAGTTTTTGCGGCCAGCCGGCGAATGCTGAGACGCCGGCGCCCGCGTGGGGAAAGCATACGAGCAGGTCGGGCGTGTCGGGCCATGGCGAAAGGTAATGCCGAAGAAGGCGGGTATCGCTGAACATACGTGCTTTGTCGGGGGGAGTCATGCGCCTTCCGTCAGCACCGACTCCCGTCGGTAAAGAGCGGCCAGCTCTTGATACTCGACCGCCGTATCCTTCAGATTACGGATGTCGCTATCGCTGAGGTTGATCAGCACCCTGGCGGGACTGCCGGCAATCATCGAACCCGAGGCGTAAGCCGGACCCGCGCTGAGCAACGCGCCCGCCGTCACGAGACACGAGTCGCCTACACGCACGCCGTTCAGCAAGATCGCGCCGATCCCGATCACGCTATACGTACCGACGGTGCAGCCGTGCAGTACGGCACAATGACCAACGGTGACACCCTCGCCGATCACGAGCGGAAAGCCAGGGTCCGCATGCAGTACCGCGCGCTCCTGGACATTGCTGGCCGCGCCGATGACGATCCGCTCCTTGTCCCCCCGAATGATGACACCAGGCCAGATGCTCACGTTCGGTCCGATCTGTACGTCGCCGATAATCACAGCGTCTTCGAAGACCCAGGCGTCGGGGTGAATTTGCGGACTGACGCCGTTGAAGCTATAGGTTTTCATCGTTCGGTTCCTATCAACATGGCCAGCATCCGCAGACTTTTGAGGACCTCCTCCTTCCGCACGCCGAAATCGACCAGGCAGGCAATTTCATCGACCCCCATCGCCTTGAAGTCGCGCAATATCTTTTCCGCATGCGTCGGATCACCGATTAGCGAACTCGTGTCGATATAGCGCGAGAAGACCATTTCGACAAAGTCGTCTTTGTCCTTGCCCAGTGCGTTTAACGTGCTGGCCTTCTGGTCGCTGCCGTTGTTCGCGGTCTGGTGCTGTGTCACGAACGACTTCAGATATTCCGTCAGAGCGGGGCGCACGAGTTCCACCGCCTTGTCGAAGGTATCGTCCACATAGGTGTGCAACATCAACGAGATCACGCCGTCTTCCGGCTTGAGTCCGACCGACTCGCGCGCCTCGCGGTAGATGCGGATTCGTTTTGCGAGCTCGTTCGGGCCAAAATTGATCAACGCAGAAAGTACGTTGAAGTTGTTCTCGCCTGCAAAGCGCCACGCGTCCTCCTTCTGAGACGTAGTCAGCCAGAGCGGTAGAACCGGTTGCACCGGGCGCGGGTAGCTGACGATCGTCTGGCGATCGCCGTTGGCGTCCTGCTTTTCGATCGCTTCGCCGCGCCACAGTTGCTGAAGCTGATCGCGGTACGCGTTTAGCACATTCGAACGTGACGCAAAGTTCTCCGGCTTCAACACGAAGTCTCGAACGTGCCATCCCGGCGCCACCGCAAGATCCACCCGGCCCTGCGACAGGTTATCAACCACTGCCCATTCCTCCGCGACGCGAATCGGGTCGTGCAAGGGCAGATTAATGCTGCCCGCGCGCAGACGCACGTTTTTCGTACGGGTCGCGAGAGCGGCGGCAAGAATAGACGGATTCGGATACGCGCCGCCGACCTCGGTGAAGTGGCGCTCAGGGGTCCAGATCGCCTTGAAACCGTTGGCATCGACGAACTCCGCGACTTCGAGCAGCAGATCGTACGGCGAGCATCCCGCGCTGATGCCCGAGAAGAAAATGATTCCGAGATCGGGTAGCACGTCCGGCTTGCGCGACATGGTGATGCTCGACGACGCGCCCGGTTCGAATCCGCGCAATTTTTCGCGCAGCAGGGTAACCTGCTCGGGAGTAAGGCTGGCGACTTCAGACATTTTCGGCTTCCAGCAAACGGTTCGCGACGTGTCGCGACAACTCGGCAATCGAGCTGCTTTCGTAGAAGCCGCGCAACGGAATGTCAATACAGAACGTCTCACGCAAGCGGTTAATCAACTGAATCGCGAGCAATGAATTGCCACCGAGTTCGAAGAACGACAACTGGCGATCAATTTTGTCCACCCCGAGATACGTTATGTAGATCTCGGCGATCATGTCTTCCACAGGGTTGTCGGTAGACGCCGAGTCTGCCAACTTTTCCCGTTCTGCAGCGCGCGTTGCTGCCGCCAGATCGGATGCTGTTTCCACGTTCGTCACTTCAGACGCAGTGGCCGCGAGCGGCCGCGAGCCGCGACGCGCGAAACCGATCACGGGCTCCACCCAATGCCGCGTTCTATCGAAAGGATAGACCGGCAACGCGACCTTGCGCCGGCCCTTCACGAACGATTCGATTGCGATCCGGTTCGAGGCAGTCCAGTAGAACGCGATCACGTTCAGGAACGACGCGTACTCTTCGTCGATGCCGCCCAGAGCCTGCACGATGCTCGTCCCGCTTTCGGGTAGGTTCAGTTTCAGCAGATTGCTGATCGCGTAGCCGTGTCCAATCGCGATATAGCGAACCACGTCCATGTCAACGAGGGTCTGCGTTGACTTGGCAAACTGCACTGTGCGCACCAGATGATCGGACCAATAGTTCGGATTCTTGTATTCGTACTCGGTGAGCACGCTACCCGTCACGTTGGAGACGATCGGAATGCGTGCATCGCCGAACGGAATGTCTTTCATGAACGAGTGGAATTCGGCCGCCGCGTCGGCCATCATTGGCGAATGGAATGCGTGAGACGTCGCGAGACGATGCGCGCTGCGCCCTTGCGCGCGCAGCACTTCGATCGCCGTCTCGATGTGGGCGGCCGTTCCCGATACGACGTACTGGCTAGGTGCATTGTGCGCCGCCAGCGCGATCTCGCGATCGTTCAGGAGGCGTTCGAGGCCTGTCAGGCTATCCACCACGATCATACAGCCGGGTTCACAAGCCGCCATGCATTGCGCTCGCTTCACGATCACCGCAGCTGCGGTCGACAAGTCGAACACGCCGGCGATGGCAGCCGCCACTAGTTCACCGAGACTGTGCCCCAGCACCACGTTCGGCACCGCGCCCACCCCGATCAAGGTTTCTGCGAGTGCGTACTCAACGGCGAATAGCAGCGGCTGGGTCAACTCCGTGCGCGTGATCACCGCCTCGCTGACCGGGTTCCACAGATGAGAGGCGAGATCGAGACCCTGCTCGCGGGCGAATACATCGAGCACGCGATCCAGGTTTTCCCGAAACGACGTCGATTCCTTTGCTAGCGCGGCACCCATCTGGATATGCTGGGTGCCCTGGCCTGCGAACACGAATGCAACCGGCTCGCGCTCCCGGCTGAGATGACGGTGATAGCGGCCCGCTTCCAACGACGCTAGCGCCTCCTTTGCGTTACGCGCGACGAACGCAATGCGTTCGGACAGCAGCGGCCGTCCGAAGTAGGCCGTGTGCGCCGCGTCGGCGAATGAGACAGCAGGCACGGTCGGAACGCCGGCAAAGAAGCGGCGATACTCTGCCATGAGGTTGTTTAATGCGCTCTCGGATTTTGCCGACAACGTGAAGATTCGGTACTGACCGTCTTCCACACTGTCCTGAATCGGCAGCGCTTCACGGTTCTGAAGAATGACGTGACTGTTCGTGCCGCCCATGCCAAATGCGCTCACCGCGACAAACTGATCGCCCGAGGTATCGAGTTTGCGATGCTGGTTCACCACATGGAAACGCGAGTCCGCAAGACCGAGGTGTGCATTGACTTCGCTTGCGTACAGGGTCGCTGGAATCAGCTTGTGTTTCAGGATCAGCGCGGCCTTGATCAACCCGATCACGCCGGCCGCAATGTTGAAGTGGCCGAAGTTGCCCTTCAGCGAGCCGATGCCGCACGATTTGCCGGTTTCACCATATGCCTGGCGGATGGCTTCCACTTCGATCGGATCGCCGAGCGCAGTACCCGTGCCGTGTGCCTCGACGTATTGCATGTCAGCAGGATCGATACCCGACACCATGATCGCGTCGCGCAACACTTCCACCTGCCCCGCCACGCTAGGCGCGGTGAATCCGACCTTGGTCGCGCCGTCGTTGTTGATGGCGGATGCCCGGATCACGGCTACGATGTCGTCGCCGTCCTGCACCGCATCGCTCAAGCGCTTCAGCAGGACGAGGCCGAGGCCGTTGGTGAATATGGTGCCGTTCGCGTTGGCCGAGAACGGGCGGCAGTTGCCGTCCGGCGACAGCACCCCGTCTTCCTGATACGGATAACCGGTCTCCTGCGGAAAGCGCACGCAGACCGCGCCTGCAATCGCGGTGTCGCACTCGTTGAGCAGCAGGCTCTGGCATGCCGAGTGAACGGAGACTAGTCCGGTCGAACAGGACGTCTGCACATTCACGCTGGGGCCTTTCAGATTCAGCTTGTAGGAGACGCGCGTCGCGAGAAAATCCTTGTCGTTGCCGTGCCGAATCACCATTTCGCCGAGCGTGTCCAGCAGGTCGTCGCGCTCCAGAATCCCGAACAGATACGAGCTGAACGACGACCCGGCGAACACGCCAATGCGCCCGTCATAACGCGCCGGGTCGATGTTGGCGCGATTGAGCAGCGTGAGGGACGACTCCAGCATCAGACGTTGCTGCACGTCGAGCACGTCCGCCTCACGTGCACCGATTTCGAAGTAGCCGGCATCGAAGAGATCGATATCCTTCAGCAGGCCGGCTCGCTTCACATATCCGGGCTTGCTGAAGACCGCTTCGGGCACGCCGGCAAGACGCAGTTGCTCGTCGTCGAGATCGGTGAGGGTGCATTTTTCGTCCAGCAGAAGTTTCCAGAGCGCGTCGACACTGTCGGCCTGCGGGACGCGACATTCCATCGCCACGATTGCGATCGCACTCACGTCGCTTGTTTCAACATCGCTTCTAAGGTCTTTGTTGTCCATATCGGTCTCACATATTCCTTGCCGCGGTTCGCGCCGCAATAATTCGATTTCTGCTCATAACACGTGCGTCGGAGCGGCTGGCCGGGCATTCGATCGCGCCACCTTCGCCTTGCAATAGCGCGGCGATCATCCGGCTCTGCGTCTCGATCGTCGTGTCGCGGAACAGACGAACCAACGGAATGTTGAGAGAGAAATGCTTTTCGATTCTTTCGTGAAGCGCGACGATCAACAGCGAATTGCCGCCGGCGTCGAAGAAGTTGAGAGTCGGATGCAGTCCCGAATACGCAAGAATTTCCGACCAGATTGCCTCGACCTGCTCGGCGGTCGAGTGCGGCTGTTCGAGCAGGCGAACCGGCGCGACCGACGTAGGGCGATTGGCGAACTCCGTCAACGACTTGCGGTCCGTCTTGCCGTTCGGCAAACGCGGCAACGCATCGCGGAAATGTAGTTGAGACGGGATCATCACGTCGGGCAGACGCTCGCGCAGATACGCGAGGAACGTCTCTTCGCTACGCTCCTCCGATTCGATGAAAGCGACGATCGATTTCGTGAAGCGGCCCTGCCGCGCACACACGAACGCGTCGCGTACGCTCGGATGCGATGCGATCACCGACTTCACTTCGAGCAGGTCGATGCGCACTCCGTTGATCTTGATCTGATCGTCCTTGCGGCCAAGAATTTCGATCTCGCCTTTGGAATTACGCCGGCCGAGGTCGCCGGTCCGATAGATCGGCAGGTTCGTCAATTCGGGGAGTAACCCTTCCAGGAAGGTTGGAACGAGCTCCGAGCCTATTAGGTAACCCTGTGAGCGATATGGTGTGGCAATGCAGATTTCGCCCGTTTCACCCTGCTCGCAAAGATGGCCGTCCTCCGCGGTAATGTAGGTCATCGAACCGGGTAGATTCAGTCCTACCGACTGGATACCGTCTGCCACGTCGGCACCGATCCGCTTGAAATGCTTCGCCAGCGTCGTCTCGGTCGGGCCATACAGATTGACGATCGTGCACTGCGGAAACGCGTCGCGCCACTTCCGGATGAGCGCGCCTTCCAGTGGCTCGCCGGCAAAGAAGGCATGCTTCAGCGTGTCGATCGCAGTGACCGGTGTATGCGTGTTGATCCACAGATTCGCGATGGACGGCACGAGATGCATCGCTGTGATTGCGCTGTCGCGCAGGAACGCAAAAACGGATTCCGCGCGCGCTTCGGACGTGGGAATGCATATGGTCGCGCCGCTGATCAACGGCGTGAAAACATCGCGGAACCACACGTCAAACGAGAGATTCGTGAAGTGCGCGAGGCGGTCCCCAGGCCCGATCCCGAACTCTTTGCTCTGCCAGTCGACGAAATGCGCGAGGCCGTTGTGACTGCCGGCGATCGCCTTCGGCCGGCCGGTCGAACCAGATGTGAAGGCGATGTAGGCGCGGTCGCCAGGGAAGCTTCGCTCAGCGTCACCGTGTGCGCTTTCAGGCTCGTTCCAGTTCTGTATTGCTTCGCGCACGTCGAGCGCTAGCACGCCTCGTAGTTCGAACGGCGTTCCCCAATGAAGGAGGGCGCCGACCGAGACCGTGGTCAACATCAAGCGCCGACGCTCCTCGGGGATCGACGCATCGATCATCGTTACTGTCGCGCCAATCGACCATGCTGCAAGCGTGCTGGCAATCGCGTGCGCGGATCGCTGCCCGTGAATCGCCACGACCTGGCTTTCCCCGACGCCGTGCGCAAGCAACAGTGCCCCGATGGCGCTCACCTGATCCAGCAGATGCGCGTAGGTGATTTTTTGTTCGCCGCATTCAATCGCGATGTGTTCCGGATGTTGCGTACACGAGCGGCGAAACAGGACGTATACAGGATCGAAAGACTGCCGCGGCGGATCGAATCTGATTTGGCTGCTTGACATGGCCGGGTCCGAGAGTTTGCTCAATGCGCTTGATGGAACGTTGCGAGCACCGCGGCCGCCACCATGAATAGTCCTCCGAAAACCTTGTTCAACATACGCATTTGCGCTTCGGTCTTCAGATACGTCAGTGCCTTGGCCGCGAGACCCGTGTAGCAGGCCATGACGACCAGGTCGGTGAACGCGAATGTCAGGGCGATCGCCACGTATTGATCGCGCAGCGGCATGTTGTAGTCGATGAATTGCGGGATCACCGCCAGCATGAAGATGTAGCCCTTCGGGTTGACAACATTGAGCGCCAGGCCTTTGGATAGCAGCGTCATCAGCCCGACTCGGCTGCCGTTTTCGCGGCTCACCGAAATCGGCGATCCCTTGGACGTCCATTGCTTGAAGCCGAGATAAAACAGATAGCCGACGCCCGCCCATTTCAGCAGGTTGAAAGCCATTGGCGAGGTCTTGATCAACGCACCCAACCCGACGACCACCGCGAGAAACACCACCCACAAACCGAGAATCAGGCCAAAGACACCGAAATAGCCGCGCCTGAATCCGTGATTGAGCCCATTCGTCATCGAAAAAACGGAGCCGGCTCCGGGCGAAAGTGAAAATATCCACGACGAAAGAAAGCAGGTAAGCCAGATTTCGAATTTCATAAATGTCGATAGTTAGTGCCAGCTCTGAGAAAATTCTGCCGACTGAACGGTCGGCTGCCTCAATAGAATAATATTTGATGGAATAGCAACGGATAAAACCTGCTGGACGAGGCGGAGTGCACATCGGCGCAGATCGACCATTGGTGCTTCCCAAACACGATAACAAATGGAGTAAGAAAATTGCGAACCTGAGTTAGGTCTGGCAATCAATCAAAATAGAAGCGTGGAAGGTCGTGACTTACATATCTAAAGTTGTACGAAATTTGCGTTTTAAAACAATGGACTGAGCTTCGGGAAAATTGCGCCGCTCCGCAGTTCAGTTTAAGTATTTCTATTCACCATGCGAACCACGGCTTAAGACTACTCGGAATTTCAGAATTATGAGCGCCATTTAGGAAAAATGACCGTCGGTAAAAATGAAAGATTTGAAAGAAATAATTTAAATATATTCTATATCAAAAAAATCCGGCTGCATCGGCGGGCGTATGTCGTGCATGTGAGCGCTTCGCGGATTCGGTCCACTAATTTTCGAGCGCTTGGTCTGGCTTGACGTCAATTTCATTCATGTGTAATTTTCCGGAGAGTAGCTCCAACCTAGATTGCAGCCGAATAACAGGCATTCGATAATGCACTGCTCCTTTCTGATCTCCGTCGGCCCCGCGCCGCACGCACCTTACAGCATCCGATATCGTGGCCTTTAGAGATTAAATGAGCTTGAACAGGAATGAGTATGCTAGATCGCTGTCAGTTGGAAACATTTGCCACTGTCGTCGAACACCAGAGCTTCGAGAGGGCAGCGTTGGTCCTCAACATCACGCGCGGCGCGGTTTCACAGCGCATCAAGACGCTCGAGGCGATCTTGTGTCGGGTGCTACTGATTCGTGAAAATCCGGTGTTGCCTACCCCGATGGGCGAAATCGTGCTTCGCCACGTCAACGCTGTGCGCCTGCTGGAGCAGGAGGTCTATCTCCAGGTCGGGTCATCACGCAAACAGCATGAACGCGCACGGCTGAGCATCGCGGTGAATGCGGATTCGCTCGCCACATGGTTCGGCGAGTGCTCGCATGCGTTACTGGAGAGAATACCGGTGGCACTTGAGGTCGTGGTGGAGGATCAGAACCATACATGGCCCATGCTTTTACGCGGCGAAGTCACGGGCTGCGTCTGCACCGAACCAAAGCCCGCAAAGGGATTCGAATCTCTACCGCTGGGTGCGATGGAATACCGGTGCGTGGCAACCCAGGCGTTCGCAAAGGCTCACTTCTCTGGCGGTCTAAAGTTGCACGAGGCGATTCGAGTGCCCGCGATCCTGTGCAATCGCAAGGACTCACTGCACGACGAATTTTTTCGGCTACTGTTCGGAGTGAACGTGGACCGCTATGTGAAGCATTACTTCCCGTCGCCGATGGCGCGGTTGAGCGCGATTCAATTGGGCAGCGGGTATGGCGTCGTGCCGGCCAAACAGGTCGCGCATCTGTTGCGGTTGGGCGAACTAATCGACCTCGCGCCTTCGATTCAGTTGCGGGTGCCGCTTTATTGGCACCGCTGGCGACGGGAACCGCCAATGGCTCGTCAGGTCAGCGAGCTCCTCGTGGAGACGGCGAGGGTTGCATTGACGACGGATGCCGTAGAAACATCCAATGACTGAACAAGCGGGCCAAGATGATTCGAACGTTATCGAACGATGAAGTATGGACACGAGTCGAATCCGTTCTGCCGAGCAAGAAAGGCGATCCAGGGCGCACGGCGACCGACAATCAGCGGTTCGTCGAAGCTCGCCTCTGGACCGGCCGTACCGGCTGCCCTTGGTGAGATTTTGTCGAAAGAGTTCGGCCGATGGCATATGGTGTACATGCGCTACTCCCGGTGGCGTCGCAAAGGCGCTTGGGAACGCTTGGCGCACGCCGTGTCCGACGAGACAGAGATAAATGTATGCTGCTCGACTCGGCCATCGTGCGTGTGCACCAGCATTCGGCTGGCGCTCAAAACCGCTTTTACGACCCGCTCTGCGGCTCGGCGTTCGCGTCCTTCTGCGAGTCGACCTCTGGCCAGTGACCGATTTGGTACGTGCAGTCTTTGTCATCAAGACGGTATGATCATCGCCAGCTTTGGGTTCCAATTTTGCTGACGTTCAGCGAAAGGAGATTGAGGTCTGACAGTTTTACGGTCGGTCCTTGAGCTTCGCTGCATTGATCATTGAGGCCGTCAGGCCCGGTTTTACTAGACATGATGAGATGGTGCCGGATCGATGCAGCTCTCGAGTCCTTTTCCTCCATGGAATTTAGATCGCGAACATCTGTAGATGTGAACGATAGTTATCGAAATCAATCGGTATTCGAATAATAAATTTCGCGAAAGGCTGCCTTTCGCGAAATTCCGAAATCGATCGGTAGCTGCGGTTGATTCAGCCCGAAGGATCGGCGACGGTCAGTCCGAGGAAATGAGATGGGTTTGAGATAGCGGCTCGTTCTCGTCTGCCACCGCACCGACTTCCGCCACTTCCCCGCCGCGCTCCCGATACGCCGCCGGCGGCACACCGAACTGCTTGCGGAACTCACGCCCGAGGTGCGACGCGTCGGCGAACCCGCAGCTCGACGCGATATCGGCGACGGTGCGGTCGGAACTGGTCAGCAGCCACGCGGCCGTGCGCAGCCGCACCTGCTTCGCGAACGCCTGCGGGCTCCTGCCCGTTTCGGCCTTGAACAGACGCTCGAGCTGGCGCGTCGACATGTCGAGCTTGCACGCGAGTTCCTCGAGCGGCAGCGAGCGCCCGACATGCTGTTCCATCAGAAGAATCGCGCGCTTGACCTTCGGGTGCGTGGCTGGCTCGAGTCCCGGCGGATGCGGTTGCGGCGCATTGCCTTTCTGCATCTCGCCGACGAGCAGGATGCGCAGCGCCTTCTGCACGGTCGCATGGTCGAAATGGCGCAGCAGGATCGCGGCGGCGACGTCGATCGACGCGCGGCCGCCCGAGCAGGTAATGCGGCGCTGGTCGATCACGAACAGGCGGTCGGCGATCAGCAGGTCGGGATCGGCGCTCGGGAAGCGCTCGATGAAATCCCAGTAGTGGAACCAGCTCACGCAGGTGCGATAGCCGTCGAGCACCTTCGCGCGCATCAGCGTGAACACGCCCGTGCAGATCCCGACGACCGTCGCGCCGGCCGTCGCCGCGCGGCGGATGAACTCGAGCGTTTCGGGGCCGGCTTGCGGCCCCGAGTGCAGCAGCCCGCCGACCACGACCACGTAGTCGAATGGTTCGGCCCCATCGAAGGTTTCCCACGGCGTGATCTGGATCCCGCAACTCGCGCGCACCGGCGCCAGCGTTTCGCCGATCACGCTCCACGCGCAGCGCACGGGCTTGCTGTAGTCGCCGTCGTCGGCCGACAGCCGCAGCATGTCGACGAAACCCGAGAAGGCCGTGAGCGTGAAGTTCGGCAGCAGCACGATGCCGAAGCGGATGCGCTGCGGCGCCGGTTCGGCGAGGGGGGAAGCGGGTACGTCGGGTGTCATCGCGGTCAATCTCGTCACGCCGGAAAGGCAGGTCTCACTCGTTTCACTCGGTTTGCGGGGTACGTCTGCCGGGCGGTGCAGGCGCCGGCCGACTTGTGCTTTTGCGTCGCGAACCATCGCCAAAACGCACTTTCCGGCCGCCTTGCGCGGGGCTTGGCGGCGCTATCCCACGCCGATGCCGTTTTTGTTCTATCTGCCAATTTTACGCTTTGATGTACTGATGCCAACGACATTTCACGTACGCCCACCCAGAGGAAGCCAGATGAACGTCAGCGCGTTCGACCTGTTCAAGATCGGCATCGGCCCGTCCAGTTCGCACACGGTCGGCCCGATGATCGCCGCGTGCCGCTTCGCATCGCACATCGAGGACGCGAACCTGCTCGGCTTCGTGCGCCGCGTGCGGGTCGAACTATACGGCTCGCTCGGTGCAACGGGCAAGGGCCACGGCACCGACAAGGCGGTGCTGCTCGGTCTCGAGGGCCATCTGCCGGACACGATCGATCCGGACCTGATCGAACCGCGGCTCGCCGGGATCCGCGCGGAGAAGTCGCTGACGCTGCTCGGCAAGCAGACGATCCGCTTCGACGAGAAGGAGAACATCGGCTTCTATCGCAAGCTGATGAGCGGCACGAGCATCGTGCATCCGAACGGGATGCGCTTCCAGGCGTTCGACGAGCATGGCCAGCTGCTCGTCGAGAAAGAGTATTACTCGGTCGGCGGCGGCTTCGTCGTCAACCGCGACGGCGATCGCGTGAACGGCGTGCGCGCGGCGGTCGAAGTGCCGTATCCGTTCCGTACCGGAGACGACCTGATGCGCCAGTGCCGCGAACACGGGCTGTCGATCGCCGAGGTGATGCTGCGCAACGAATGCGCGCTGCGTCCCGAGGACGAAGTGCGCGCCGGGCTGCTCGCGATCTGGCGCACGATGGCGGCATGCGTCGAGCGCGGCTGCAAGGTCGAGGGCGAACTGCCGGGCCCGATGCGCGTGAAGCGCCGTGCGGCCGAGATGAACGGGCACCTGCGTGCGCGTTCGGAAGAGTCGCTGCGCGACCCGCTGTCGATGCTCGACTGGGTCAACCTGTATGCGATGGCCGTCAACGAAGAGAACGCGGCGGGCGGCCGCGTCGTCACCGCGCCCACCAACGGCGCGGCCGGCGTGATTCCCGCGGTGCTGCACTACTACGTGAAATTCGTGCCGGGCTCGAACGAAGCCGGCATCGTCGAATTCCTGCTGACGGCCGCGGCGATCGGGATCATCTACAAGGAAACGGCGTCGATTTCCGGCGCGGAAGTCGGTTGCCAGGGCGAAGTGGGCGTCGCGTGCTCGATGGCCGCGGCCGCGCTCGCCGCGGTGATGGGCGGCACGCCCGACCAGGTCGAGAACGCGGCCGAGATCGGCATGGAGCACAACCTCGGCATGACCTGCGACCCGGTCGGCGGGCTCGTGCAGATTCCGTGCATCGAACGCAACGCGATGGGCGCGATCAAGGCGCTGAACGCGTCGCGGATGGCGCTCAAGGGGAACGGCCAGCACTACGTGTCGCTTGATTCGGTGATCAAGACGATGCGCGAGACGGGTGCCGACATGAAGACGAAATACAAGGAAACGTCGCGCGGCGGTCTTGCCGTGAACGTCATCGAATGCTAACGAAGGATCACTAACATGAGCCGCTACTCGATATTCAGCCTGTTCCGCAACGGCCTCTCATATCACGAGAACTGGGAAAAGCAGTGGAAGAGCCCGGAACCGAAGAAGGAATACGACGTCGTGATCGTCGGCGGCGGCGGCCACGGCCTCGCGACCGCCTACTACCTCGCGAAGGAGCACGGCATCACGAACGTCGCGATCCTCGAGAAGGGCTGGATCGGCGGCGGCAACACCGCGCGCAACACGACGATCGTGCGCTCGAACTACCTGTGGGACGAATCGGCCGCGCTGTACGAGAAGGCGATGAAGCTGTGGGAAGGGCTGTCGCAGGATCTCAACTACAACGTGATGTTCAGCCAGCGCGGCGTGATGAACCTCGCGCACACGCTGCAGGACGTGCGTGACACCGAGCGCCGCGTGAACGCGAACCGGCTGAACGGCGTCGACGCCGAATTCCTGACGCCCGCGCAGATCAAGGAAATCGAGCCGACGATCAACCTGAACAGCCGCTACCCGGTGCTCGGCGCATCGATCCAGCGCCGTGCGGGCGTCGCGCGTCACGACGCGGTGGCCTGGGGCTTCGCGCGCGGCGCGGACCGCGCCGGTGTCGACATCATCCAGAACTGCCAGGTCACGGGCATTCGCCGCGAAGGCGGCGCGGTGGTTGGCGTCGATACGGTGAAGGGCTTCATCAAGGCGAAAAAGGTCGCGGTGGTCGCGGCCGGCAACACGACGACGCTCGCCGACATGGCCGGCGTGCGCCTGCCGATCGAAAGCCACCCGCTGCAGGCGCTGGTGTCCGAGCCGATCAAGCCGGTGGTCAACTCGGTGATCATGTCGAACGCGGTGCATGCGTACATCAGCCAGTCCGATAAGGGCGACCTCGTGATCGGCGCGGGTATCGACCAGTACACGGGCTTCGGCCAGCGCGGCAGCTTCCACATCATCGAAAGCACGCTGCAGGCGATCGTCGAGATGTTCCCGGTGTTCTCGCGCGTGCGGATGAACCGCCAGTGGGGCGGCATCGTCGACGTGTCGCCGGACGCGTGCCCGATCATCACCAAGACCGACGTGAAGGGCCTCTATTTCAACTGCGGGTGGGGCACCGGCGGCTTCAAGGCGACGCCGGGCTCGGGCTGGGTGTTCGCGCACACGATCGCCCGCGACGAACCGCATCCGCTGAACGCACCGTTTGCACTCGACCGCTTCTACACCGGCCACCTGATCGACGAGCACGGCGCTGCCGCCGTCGCGCACTAATCCCCGCACTGAAGGAGAAAGAAACATGTTGCTGATCGAATGTCCGTGGTGCGGGCCGCGCGCCGAATCCGAGTTCACGTGCGGCGGTGAAGCCGACATCGTGCGCCCGGTGGCGAACGAGAACATGACCGACCGCGAATGGGGCGAATACGTGTTCATGCGCGAGAACAAGCGCGGGCTGCATCGCGAGCAGTGGCTGCACACGCAGGGCTGCCGCCGCTGGTTCAAGGTCACGCGCGACACGGTGACCTACGATATCAAGGGCTACGAAAAGTTCGGCGGGGCTGCCAATAGTGGCGCGGCTGCCGGCAACGCACACGAAGAGGGCACGAGCAAATGAGCCAGAAAGACCGCCTCGGCACCGGGGGCCGCATCAATCGCGCGATTCCGCTGACGTTCACGTTCAACGGCCGCACGTATCAGGGCTTCCAGGGCGACACGCTCGCGTCCGCGCTGCTCGCGAACGGCGTGCACTTCGTCGCGCGCAGCTTCAAGTACCACCGTCCGCGCGGGATCGTGACGGCGGACGTCGCGGAACCGAATGCCGTCGTGCAGCTCGAGTCCGGCCCGTACACGGTGCCGAACGCGCGCGCGACCGAGATCGAGCTGTACCAGGGCCTCGTCGCGACGAGCGTGAACGCCGAGCCGTCGCTCGAGAACGACAAGTACGCGATCAACCAGAAGTTCTCGCGCTTCATGCCGGCCGGGTTCTACTACAAGACCTTCATGTGGCCGCGCAACATGTGGCCGAAGTACGAAGAGAAGATCCGCGAGGCCGCCGGCCTCGGCAAGGCGCCCGAGGTGCTCGACGCCGATCGCTACGATAAATGCTACGCGCACTGCGACGTGCTCGTGGTCGGCGGTGGCCCGTCGGGCCTCGCCGCCGCGCATGCGGCCGCGACGGCCGGCGCGCGCGTGATCCTCGTCGACGACCAGCGCGAGCTCGGCGGCAGCCTGCTGTCGTGCCGCGCGGAAATCGACGGGAAGCCGGCGCAGCAATGGGTCGAGAAGATCGAGGCCGAGCTGCGCAAGCTGCCCGACGTGACGATCCTGTCGCGCAGCACCGCGTTCGGTTACCAGGACCACAACCTCGTGACGATCACGCAGCGCCTGACCGATCACCAGCCGGTGTCGATGCGCAAGGGCACCCGCGAGCTGCTGTGGAAGGTCCGCGCGAAGCGCGTGATCCTCGCGACCGGCGCGCACGAGCGTCCGATCGTGTTCGGCAACAACGACCTGCCGGGCGTGATGCTCGCCGGCGCGGTGTCCACCTACGTGCATCGCTACGGCGTGATGCCGGGCCGCAACGTGGTCGTGTTCACGAACAACGATCGTGCGTACCAGACCGCGCTCGACCTGAAGGCGTGCGGTGCGAAGGTGACGGTCGTCGATTCGCGTGCGTCGTCGAACGGCGCGCTGCCTGCCGCCGCGAAGCGGCAGGGCGTGACGGTAATGAGCGGTGCCGTGGTGACGGCCGCTTCGGGTAAGTGGCGCGTATCGTCGGTCGACGTCGCGTCCTACACGAACGGCCAGACCGGCAGCAAGCTGCAGTCGCTGCCGTGCGACCTCGTCGCGATGTCGGGCGGCTTCAGCCCGGTGCTGCACCTGTTCGCGCAGTCCGGCGGCAAGGCGTGCTGGAACGACGAGAAGGCGTGCTTCCTGCCGGGCAAGCCCGTGCAGGCCGAGGCGAGCGTTGGTGCGGCCGCGGGCGAGTTCGGTCTCGCACGTGCGCTGCGGCTCGCACTCGACGCGGGTGTCGAAGCGGCGAAGGCCGCCGGCTTCGCGGCTCCGCAGCGCGTGGCCGCGCCGCAGGTCGCTGAAACCGTCGAAGGCGCGCTGCAGCCGTTGTGGCTCGTCGGCAGCCGCGAGGACGCCGCACGCGGGCCGAAGCAGTTCGTCGACTTCCAGAACGACGTGGCGGCCGCCGACATCCTGCTGGCCGCACGCGAAGGCTTCGAGTCGGTCGAGCACGTGAAGCGCTACACCGCGATGGGCTTCGGCACCGACCAGGGCAAGCTCGGCAACATCAACGGGATGGCGATCCTCGCGCAGGCGCTCGGCAAGACGATTCCCGAAACTGGCACGACGACGTTCCGCCCGAACTACACGCCGGTGTCGTTCGGTACGTTCGCGGGCCGCGAGACCGGCGATTTCCTCGACCCGATCCGCAAGACGGCCGTGCATGAATGGCACGTCGAGCACGGCGCGCTGTTCGAGGACGTCGGCAACTGGAAGCGGCCGTGGTATTTCCCGAAGAACGGCGAGGACCTGCATGCGGCCGTGAAGCGCGAATGCCTCGCGGTGCGCAACGGTGTCGGTATCCTCGACGCGTCGACGCTCGGCAAGATCGACATCCAGGGTCCGGACGCGGTGAAGCTGCTGAACTGGATGTACACGAACCCGTGGAACAAGCTCGAAATCGGCAAGTGCCGCTACGGGCTGATGCTCGACGAAAACGGGATGGTGTTCGACGACGGCGTGACGGTGCGCCTCGCCGACCAGCATTTCATGATGACGACGACCACCGGCGGCGCGGCGCGCGTGCTCACGTGGCTCGAGCGCTGGCTGCAGACCGAATGGCCCGACATGAAGGTGCGGCTCGCGTCCGTTACCGATCACTGGGCGACATTCGCGGTGGTCGGCCCGAAGAGCCGCAAGGTCGTGCAGAAGGTGTGCCAGGACATCGACTTCGGCAACGAGGAGTTCCCGTTCATGAGCTACCGGAACGGCACCGTCGCGGGCGCGAAGGCGCGCGTGATGCGGATCAGCTTCTCCGGCGAGCTCGCGTACGAAGTGAACGTGCCGGCCAATGCGGGCCGCGCGGTGTGGGAAGCGCTGATGGCGGCCGGTGCCGAGTTCGACATCACGCCGTACGGCACCGAGACGATGCACGTGCTGCGCGCGGAGAAGGGCTACATCATCGTCGGCCAGGACACCGACGGCTCGGTTACGCCGTACGACCTCGGGATGGGCGGGCTCGTCGCGAAGTCGAAGGACTTCCTCGGCAAGCGTTCGCTGTCGCGCTCGGATACGTCGAAGGAAGGCCGCAAGCAGTTCGTCGGCCTGCTGACCGAAGACGAACAGTTCGTGCTGCCGGAAGGCGCGCAGATCATCGCGAAGGACACGCAGGTGTCGACGGTCGATCCGACGCCGATGATCGGCCACGTGACGTCGAGTTATTACAGCCCGATCCTGAAGCGCTCGATTGCGCTGGCGGTGGTGAAGGGCGGCCTGAACAAGATGGGCGAGAGCGTCGTGATTCCGCTGGCCAACGGCAAGCGCGTCACCGCGAAGATCTCGAGCCCGGTTTTCTACGATACCGAAGGGGTGCGCCAGCATGTGGAATGAAACGAGAAACCAGACGCCGGTGGCAGGCGCGGGCGTGACGCTTGAATCGCCGCTCGTCGGCTCGGCCGATGTGCTGAAGCCGCATCAGGCGCGCGCATCGAAGAAGTTCACGCTGCGCGAGCGGCCGTTCCTCGATCTCGTCAATGTGCGCGGCGAGCTGGGCGACCCGGCATTCGTCAGCGCGTTCGAGCGCGTGGTCGGCTGCCGGCCGCCGTCGGCGCCGAACACGGTGGCGCGCGCCGCCGAGTACGACGTGCTCTGGCTCGGTCCCGACGAGTGGCTCGTGCGCTCGAACGGGCCCGTCCAGGCGGGCGTGCTCGAGGCGCAGCTCGCGGAGGCCGTGCAGGGTTCGTATGCGGCGGCTGTCGACGTCGGCAGCGGCTATACGGTCGTCGAGGTCAGCGGCGAACGCGTGCGCGACGTGATCGCGCGCGGCTGCCCGCTCGATCTGCATCCGCGCGTGCTCAAGCCGGGCCAGTGCGCGCAGTCGCACTACTTCAAGTCGCCGATCACGCTGATCCCGACCGGCGACGATACGTTCGAGATCGTCCTGCGCCGCAGCTTCGCCGATTATTTCGTGCGGATCATGCTCGACGCCGCGGCGCCGCTCGCATCATGAAGCCGTTCGACGAACCGTTCGTGGCGATCGACGCGCCGCGCCTGCGCGGGCGCGGGTGGAGCGTGTTCGTCGACGAACTGAAGGTGCCCGCGCGCATCGGCATCCACGCGCACGAGCACGAGGCGCCGCAGCCGATCGTGATCGATGCGCGGCTCGGGTATCGCTGCGAGCCGAGCGAGCAGGGCGAGTGGATCGACTACGACGGCTACTGCGCGCGTGTCGCATCGTTCCTGTCGCACAAGCCGCATACGCGGCTGCTCGAAACGCTCGTCGCCGATCTCGCGGTGCTGTCGTTTCGCGAATGGCCGGCGCTGGAGTCGCTGACGCTGTCGATGTACAAGCCGAAGATCCGGCCGGGGACGAAGCGCGTCGGCGTGTCGCTCGACTGGACGCGTGGGGATTACCTGCGGTGGACGGGGGCGGCGGGGCAGTTGTGAGCGGGTGATGCCCGCTCGCGGGCGATTCGGTCGCAGCTCGGGCGGCGGCGCGGAAGCGTCGCCGCGCTTGTTTTAGTTCCTGAAATATCGGAACAAAGGGCGATGAGACGCTGTGTCCTGCATTGTTCCTGAAATATCGGAATAATTGGGCTTTCGGCCGGCGGTCAACTATAATTCCGATATTCTCGTAACTATGTGATCGGGCACGGGGCGTCAGCGCTTTGTTCCTGAAATCCCGGAATTATGGCGCGTACCTTACCGCGACCGATCGCGGCCCCCGACCCGCTCGCGCTCGATCTCGCAGCGCTGGGGGCGCTCGTGCGCAACCGACGCGCGCAGAACCAAATGCGGATCGATGATGCGGCCGACATGCTCGGCGTCTCCAAGGACGTGCTGTCGCGGCTCGAGAACGGCCGCGCGGTGAGTGTCGACAAGCTATTCAAGGTACTGGACGGCCTCGGCCTCAATCTGCTCGTCGTGCCGAAACGCGACGTACCGGCGGCGCGCAACGCAGTGCGCGAGCATATGCAGAAGCGTGCCGCGTCACCTGATTCGCAGGAGGGCGCGTAATGGTCCATCGCCTGCGCGTCTCGACCGACGGCTCGCCCGTCGGGCAACTGACTTACGACGCCGGTCGTGACGATTACGGCTTTTCGTACGACCCGGCGTGGCTCGCGCGTGGCGATGCGTTCGCGTTATCGCCGTGCATTCCGCTCGATGGCGGCAAGCCGCCGGCGGGCGCGGTCCAGCGCTTCGTGGGCAACTTGCTGCCCGAGGGCCGCGCGCTCGACGTGGCCGCATCGATGTATCAGATATCGAAGGACAATGTCTTCGGCCTGATCCGGATGCTCGGCAAGGAGCCGGTCGGCGCGTTGAGCTTCATTCGCGCCGACGATTCGGCCGCGCGGGTGCCCGAAAGCCCCGAACCTGTGCGCCGGCCGATTTCGGTGGAAGAGCTGACCGACCGTATCCGCAAGCGCGATGCGATCCCGTTTGCCGTGTGGGACGATCAGGTGCGCCTGTCGATCGCCGGTCATCAGGACAAGTTGCAGGTGCTCGTCGAGGGCGAGCAGTTCTCGCTTGTCGATGGCGCGCTCAGCAGTTCGCATATTCTCAAGCCCGAGTCGCGTAGCCCGAATGCGCCGTGCATGGTCGCCAACGAGCATTTCTGCATGACGCTGGCGGCTCGCATGGGCCTGCCGGTCGCGCATGTCGAGATTCGGCGCATCCCCGAACCGATTCTGCTGATCGAACGATTCGACCGGATCGTGACGACCGACCCGGCCGATCCGCACCGCGTGAGCGCGGTGCGGCGACTTCATATCATCGATGGGTGCCAGGCCCTCGATTTACCGGCGACGCTCAAGTACGAGCGCAATCTCGGTAACAACGAGGACGTACGCAATATCCGTGAAGGCGTGAGCTTCGAGCGACTGTTCTCGTTGACGCCGTCGCTCGAGACGCCGGCCGCCGCGCGTTCGGCCATGCTGCGCTGGGCATTGTTGCAACTGCTGATCGGCAACAGCGACGCGCATGGCAAGAACATTTCGTTTTTCGTCAGCAGCGGCGGGCTCGATCCGGCGCCGCTGTACGATCTGGTCTGCGTGAACGTATACGGGGACGCCTATGTACAAGACATGGCGATGGCGTACGGAGACGTGTTCCGTACCGAGGAGCTGACCGCCTTCGCGCTCGCAGACTTCGCACATCGTGCGCAGATCCGGCCGGCACTCGTTGCACGCGAAATGACGCGAATGGCGACCCTGGCTGCGAAACTGGCTCCCGAGCTGGCGCAATCGGACATCTATGCGGGCGACGAGCAGGCATGGGTGCGCCGTATTTCGGCGTACGTTCGGGATCAGGCCGATCGTGTGCTTCGCATTGCACCCATGGTGCCCAAGGTCAACGTGGAACTGCTCTGAGCTCGCGCGGTTCGCCTGCAATTGCCGCGACACCGATCGTGCGTGGGACGGCGTTCGCCTGAAGACGATTAAAGACGCAGGTTTTCATCGAGTTTCTGCGCACGCATTTCGCGCGAGCGTGACAGGCGATGGATGCCGTCTGCGTTCTGCTGCGTCAGGATAGCCACGCACGAACGTGCGGCCATGCGGCTTGCTTACTTCGCGTTGCGGCTTGCGGCGGGCGACCCTGCCGCCGGATCGCTGACCGGCACCATGCGCGCGTTGCCGTCGCTCGCGGCTTTCGCATCGTCGTCAGGTTCGAGCACGAACCTGAACGCGTCGACCCGCTGCATCACCTTCGCCGCATACGCATTCGATCCGCCGTAGCTCTTGAGCCCGGCCTGCACGTTGCCGCCGGCCGCCCGCACATAGCCCGACAGGATCTTGGAGCCGGCCTCGACGTTCGCATTCGGCTCGGTGAGATCCTTCACGTTGCGCAGCAGGCCGCGATGGGCGGCCGGCACGACCTGCATCAGCCCGGTCGCGCCATGCTGGCCGCGCGCCTTTTCCTGGAACCGCGATTCGATCGAGATAATCGCGTAAACGAGTGCGGGAGGCAGCGAATATTTCGTTGCAGTGACGCTCACGATATCGGCGAGCCGCGCGGCGCGCTCCTTCGCGAGACCGAATTTCTTCGTCAGGTACGACGTGATGCGGCGGTTTGCTTCGTTTGGCTGATCGTTGGCGTTGGCGAGCGGCGCAGATGCCGCGGCCGGCGCGGATGCGGCCGCTTCGGGCGCGGACGCAGGCAGCGCGGGCGCCTGCTGCGCCGAAGCCTGTTGCGCAATGCCGAGCGAAAGCACGATCAGCCAGAAAAACCGTCGTCGCATGGTGTAGTGCGGGGAAATGGGAGGCGCATAGTATATCGGCCAATCGTCTGACGCGTTCGAGCACGGGCTCGAATGAAAGCATGCTGTAGGCTTGTGTCGCCGCACGCCGTGCGCAGACGGGATCGTTGCACGAACACGCATCGGAGTCCGGATCAAGCCCGCCCCGATTTTTTGTCGCGCCGTCTTTTTCCCGCGCAGAGCCGCGACGTCAGGCGTTTGCTACGGCCGCCGCGCACTCGCCACCCGTGCCAGCGCGCCGATCGCATCGCTGACCAGCACGGCGAGCAGCCCGACGATCACGCCGCCCTGCAGCACGAACGCAGTGTTCGAGGTCTGCAGGCCCGCGATGATGACATCGCCGAGCCCGCGCGCGGCCACCGTCGACCCGATCGTCGCGGTCCCGAGATTGATCACGACCGCGAGCCGGATGCCGTTCACGATCACCGGAAACGCGAGCGGCAGCTCGACCGACACCAGTTGTTGCCAGCCGCTCATCCCCATCCCGCGCGCGGCGTCGACGACGTCGCGCGGCACGTCCTCGAGCCCCGCGATCGTGCTCTCGAAAATCGGCAGGAGCCCGTACAGAACGAGCGCGATCAGCACGGGTTTCAACCCGAAGCCGACGGCCGGCACCGCGAGCGCGAGCACGGCGACCGGCGGAAAGGTCTGGCCGATGTCGACGACGCTGCGCGCGACCGGCAGAAAATCCGCGCCGGCAGGCCGCGTGACCGCGATGCCGGCCGCGATCGCGATCAGCATGCCGATCAGGCTCGACAGCGCGACGGTGCCGAGGTGCGCGAGCGTGAGATCGAGCAGGCTCGCGCGATCGTAGATGACCGGCGCGCCGTTGTCCGCGAACGGCGCGAACACGCCCTGCAGCCACGCGGGACGCAACAGCAGCACGAGCAACAGCGCGAGCGCGGCCGCGCGCGCGACATACGCGGGCAGCCGCCGCGGCACGGGTGAACGCGCGGGCCGCGTCGTCATGCGGGCTTCCTCGCGTGCGCGCGGATCGCGCCGAGCGTGATGCGGCGTGCGTCGCGCCCGTTGCCGTCGTCGACCGGCAATGCGTCGACGCCGCGCCACAGCAGCTCGGACACCGCGTCGCGCAGCGTGCGCGTCGCGGCGATCGGTTCGCCGTCGGCGTGACCGGATTCGGCCACCGCATCGATCGGCGTCAGCGCGAGCAGGCGCAGCGGCCGATCGACGCCCGCGACGAGCTGTTCGACCACGCCCGCCGCCGGTTTGCCGAGAATCTCCGCCGGCGACGCGACCTGCAGCAGCCGGCCGCCGTCCATCACCGCGATCGTGTCGCCGAGCTTCAGCGCTTCCTCGATATCGTGCGTGACGATCACGACCGTGATGCCGAGGCGGCGCTGTAGCGCGTACAGGTCGTCCTGCGCCTTGTTGCGGATGATCGGATCGAGCGCGCCGAACGGCTCGTCCATCAGCAGCATCGCGGGCTCGGCCGCGAGCGCGCGCGCGACGCCGACACGCTGCTGCTGGCCGCCCGACAGTTCGTGCGGCAGCTTGTCCGCGAATTCGGACGGCGCGAGGTGAAACAGTTCGAGCAGTTCGCGCACGCGCGCGTCGATGCGCGCGGCCGGCCAGCCGAGCAGGCGCGGCACGGTCGCGATATTGCGCGCGACGCTCCAGTGCGGGAACAGCCCGTGCCCCTGGATCACGTAGCCGATGCGCCGCCGCAGCTGCTCGGGCGGAACGCTCGCGGTGTCGATGCCGTCGATGCGGATCGTGCCGCTGGTCGGCGCGATCAGCCGGTTGATCATCCGCAGCAGCGTCGACTTGCCGCTGCCCGATGCGCCGACGAGCGCGGTGATCGTGCCTTGCTTCATCGTCAGCGACACGTCGTCGACGGCGGTGATGTCGCCAAAGCGTTTGCCGAGGCGTTCGATCTCGATCATGCAGTACGTCCCTTCGCGAGCGTGGTCGCGGCTTCGAACACGACGGCGGCTGCCAGCGCGAGTGCGATCGTCGGGATCGCGCCGAGCAGCACGAGATCGGCGGCCGATTGCCCGATCCCCTGGAAGATGAAGGTGCCGAAGCCGCCGCCGCCGATCAGCGCGGCGACCGCAGTCAGGCCGATGTTCTGCACGAGCACGATGCGCACGCCGCTCAGGATCACCGGCAGCGCGAGTACGAGGTCGACACCGAGCAGCCGCTGCACGCGCGTCATGCCCATCGCGCGTGCCGCTTCGGTCACATGCGGCGGCACCTGCTCGAGCCCGACCACGACGCTCGATGCGATCGGCAGCAACGAGTAGAGAAACAGCGCGAGCACGGCCGGCGCGACGCCGATCCCGCGGATCCCGAGCGCGGCCGCGAGCGGCACGTGCGCGGCGAGCAGGCCGAGCGGCGCCATCATCAGCCCGTACATCGCGATGCTCGGGATCGTCTGCACGATATTGAGCACCGGCATCACGACGGTGCGTACCGGTGCGATCCGCGCGCACGCGATGCCGAGCGGCACACCCGCGACGAGCGCGGCCGCGACCGAGCCGCCCGCAAGCGATACGTGCCGGATGGCCTCGCGCCAGAAGTCGTCGGTGCGCACCGCGTATTCGCGCATCACGGAAAGGCCGTCCCACCAGCCGCTCGCGAGCGGCACCGATATCGCCGCGATCACGACGGCGAGCGCGACGAGGCGCCGCCACGGGCCGAAGGCGAGCCGCGCGAGCGCATCCGCGACGAGCACGGCCCACGCGAACAGCAGCAGCCAGACACCTGCCGCGGGCGACACGCGCGCGAGCATGTCGTCGGGCGCGACGACGTGCGCCGCGGCCGCGCCGACCGCATACGCGAGCGTCGCGAGCCACGTGGAGCCGGCCGCGAGCCGCCATGCGGGCCGGCTCGCCGTCATCGCCCATAGCGCGCCGACGATCCATAGTGCAGCGAGCGCGGCACCCTGCGCGGCCGGCAGCGCGGCGAACACCGACAGCCCCGTGCCGGCCGCGATACGGTTCGGTCGCAGTACCATGAACGGCATGCCGACCACCGCGACGATCGTCAGGACACCGATCAGAATGCCGACCTTGTCGAGCGTGATGCGCCGCGCGGACGCCACGGCGCGGTCCGTCACTTGACGAAGCCCTTCGACTTCAGATAGCTCTTGGCCACGCCGGCCGCCGGTTCGCCATTGATCTGGATGCGTGCGTTCAGTGCTTGCAGCGTCTTCAGGTCGAGGCTCGCGAACACGGGCTTCAGGTAGTCGGCGATCTGCGGATGCGCCTTCAGCGCGGCTTCGCGAATCACCGGCGCCGGCGCATAGACGGGCTGCACGTGCTTGTCGTCGTCGAGCACGACGAGGCCGCTCGAGGCGATGCCGCCATCGGTGCCGTACACCATCGCGGCGTTCACGCCGTCGGTCTGGTTCGCTGCGGCCTTGATCGTCGCGGCGGTGTCGCCGCCGGACAGCACGACGAGCTGGTCGGGTTTCAGCTTGAAGCCGTACGCCTTCTCGAACGACGGCAGCGCGGATGGGCTGTTCACGAATTCCGCCGACGCGGCAAGCTTCACCTTGCCGCCGCCCACGGTCCACTTGCCGAAATCGGAGAGGGTCTTCAGGTGCTGCGATTGCGCGACGGGCGCGAGCACGGCGACGCCCCACGTATTGTTCGCGGGCGCCGGTGTGAGCCAGACGAGATGGTTCGCCGCGTAGTCGAGCTTCTTCGCGGTGTCGTAACCCTGGCTTGCGTTCTTCCACGCGGGATCGTCGGCCTTGTTGAAGAAGAACGCGGCGTTGCCCGTGTATTCGGGGTAGATGTCGATCTCGCCGCTCGTCAGCGCCTTGCGTACGATCGGCGTCGTGCCGAGTGCGATCTTTTCGGTGACGGGGATGCCGTGGGCCTTCAGCACCTGCGCGATGACATTGCCGAGCAGGTTGCCTTCGGTATCGATCTTCGACGACACCACGACGGGCGTGTCGGCATGCGCGCCAGGCGCGACGACGGCGGCGGCGAGCGTGAGGCCCAGGATCCGGGCGGGCAGGGCGAGTTTCATCGAGGCCAATCTCCAGGACGGGGGCGTACGCCGAAAGTTACTTGACTGGGCCGGCTTTGGCAAACCGCGTGCGGCGGCGTGCCCACAGCCCGTGTGGGGATTACCCGCATCCGTCATGCGCTCTTGTTACACTGAAATCCGTTCCCGCCTGCGGACACTTGCTGACATGAAGCCAGAACTGCTGGTCCTCATCGCATTGCGCGGCGAAGCGCATCGCGAGATCGCCGCGTCGTTCGACGTGCGCCATGCCCCGACCGCCGAAGAACGCGAACGCGCGATCGCCGAACACGGCGGCACGATTCGCGCGGTACTGACCAACGGCAGCACGGGCCTCGCGGCTGCCGACATCGACCGGCTTCCGCAGCTCACGTTCGTCAGCGCGCTTGGCGCCGGTTACGAGCATATCGACGTCGCGCACGCGAAGGCGCGCGGCATCACGGTCGTCACGGGCGCCGGCACCAACGACGATTGCGTCGCCGACCACGCGTTCGCGCTGTTGCTCGCGACGGTGCGCGATGTCGTGAGGCTCGATGCGAAAACCCGCGCGGGCGTGTGGCGTGAAGGGCTGCCGATGCCGCCGAACGTATCGGGCAAGAAGCTTGGCATCGTCGGGCTCGGGAAGATCGGCGAGAAGTGCGCGCGCCGTGCGGCCGGCTTCGACATCGAGGTCGGCTATCACAGCCGTTCGCGGAAGGACGCCGCGCCATACCGCTATTTCGACCGGCTCGACGCACTCGCGCGGTGGGCCGATTTCCTGATCGTCGCGACGCCGGGCGGCGCGGGCACCCGGCATCTGGTCGATCGCGCGGTGCTCGACGCGCTTGGCCCGGGTGGCTTTCTCGTCAACGTGTCGCGCGGCAGTGTTGTCGATACCGCTGCTTTGGCGGACGCGCTGCGCGAAAAACGCATCGCGGGCGCGGGGCTCGACGTGTACGAAGGCGAGCCGGAGCCGCCGCGTGCGTTGATCGGCCTCGACAACGTCGTGCTGACGCCGCATATGGGCGGTTGGTCACCCGAGGCGCTCGACCGGTCGGTCCAGCAGTTTCTCGACAACGCTGCCCGGCATTTTGCCGGGCAGGCGGTGCTGACACCGTTGTGAGCGTGTCGTTCTCCGGTCAGCCTCGGTTGATCGGAGCTGTGCAGAACGGCGGCAAGCGGCCATGTGAATCCGCTGGCGACGCGCATCGGCGTCGCGTATTCGGACGAGCACTACCGGCTCGGGCGCGAGTTTGCGGATCTCGACCACCACGGCAGCAGGTTCGTCGCGCAGCCGCTCGTGCGTGGCCGGCATTTCGACATCACCGCGCAGGTTCAGTGCAATGAGAATCTGGAACAGCACGCCGTCACGGCGACGGAGCAAAGACGCGTTGCTCGGCTGAACCGATGAACCGCGCACCACCGTGCAACGCGCAAGCGAAGCACGGGGTGCGCGGCCACATTCCAGCGTCAGGACGACACCAGCGGCACCGTGACCGACGTGCCTGCCGGATCGAGCGCGAGACCCGTGCCCGGTGTCGGCCGCAGCGTCGCCTCGTTGTCACTCGACAGCACGACGAGGCCGAGCTTGTGACCCGCTTCGAGCTTGTAGTCGCGCGGCATGAACGTCAGCTTCAGGTCATACGGCATCCCCGGCAGCACGGGCTCCGAGAACCAGTCCGACAAGCGGTTGCGCGGATCGGTCCATGCCCGCGTGACGATCGTCGCCGTGCCGTCCGGCGCGCGGTCGACCAGCAGCGCCGTCACGTTCGCGACGCCGGTGAAGGTCAGCCGCACGCGTGCGGTCGCGGTGCCGGACAGGCGCGTCGTGGCTGTGAACGGGGCCGTCTCGAAGCGGCCGCGATGCTCGCCGGTCGTGGCGTTCGCCAGCGTGAGCGCGGGGATCGACGCATCGTCGGTGAAGCGCGCGAGCGGGCCGCCGCTTGGCATCCGCAGCAGCGTGCCGGTGCCGGCGCCGTCGCCGCCCGCGAAATACGCGACCGGCGTGGCGTGCCGCGCGGCCCAGTCCGCTTCTTTCAGCAGCGTGCCGTCGGCCTGCTCGACCACCGCGCGCGGATCGCGATCGACGCCATTGTCGACGCCGATCAGGTAGCGCGTGAACCAGCGGTTCACCTCCGCGGTCCACGCTTCGGCCATCGCCGGCACGCGGGTCGGGTCGGTATGCTTCAGCCGATGCAGCCACAGCTGCGTCGGCACGCCCTGACGCCGCATCGCGAGATACCACGACGTCGACTGGTCGGTGCGCACGTTGTCGTCGGTCAGCCCTTGCGCGACGAGTGCCGGCGCGACCGCGTACGCGGTCGGAATGTCGCGCGCGGCCCAGAACGGCGAGTAGTTGCCGGTCTTGCGGTCTTCCTGCTGCAGCGCCTCGTCGACCAGGTGCGTGCAGCGCTCCGGATGCGCATTCGTCAGCAGCGCCTTGATATAGACGTCGACGTCCTCGCCCTGATAGCCCTCCGGCGCGCGCACGAGCCCGCCCGAGCGGTAATAGCCGTACATGTTCGACAGCCCGGCGACCGGCACGATCGCGTCGAGCCCGCGTGTGCGCAGGCTCGCGACCATCTTCGGCAGCGTGCCGTCGTACGACACGCCGTACATGCCGACGTGGCCCGTCGACCAGTTCGCGACGACCGGCTTGCCGTTCGCATCCTTCGCGGTCGCATCGCGGCCGAGCCAGCGGATCACCGACGCCATCGCGACGGATTCGTCGCGCGTGAGGATCGTCGGGCAACCGTCGGAACCGGCGGTGCCGAGCGAATCGGCATAGACGATCGTGAAGCCGCGCTGCACGAAATAACCTTCGATCCATGAACGGCCGGCCGCAGCCGCTTCGAGCTGCTGCAGCATACGGACTTGCGGCGCGGCGGCCATGATCCGCGCGGACGCGCCGCCGGGCGCGGCTGCCGCCGCGGCGGGATGTGGCGTGCCGTCGAGCTCGACGTCGACGTCGTGGTTGGGGCTGTCGGCGAGCCCGGCGTAGTACGGGCTCGCGAGCACGATGACCGGCGTGCGCGCGCCGTTGGCCGTTTCGGACGGACGCACGATGCGGACGTGAATGCGGTCGCGCGTACCGTCGCCGTCGGAATCGACCGGCGTGTCGACCCACGCGTTCTCCTCGATCGTGCCGCCGGACAGCGACGGTTGTACCTGGCCGTTGCTGATCACCGGCCGGTAGCGTCCGCCGCTGGCCGGATTCGCATACGGGACGCCGGAAGGCGACACGCGTCCCGATGCGTTGTCCACCGATGCGGCGCTGTCGCCCTGTTGGTTCTGACCTTGACCTTGCGCGAGTGCGGATACGCCCGCCACGCTGCCGCCGTCGTCACCGCCGCACGCGGCGAGCGTCGCCGCTGCGACGAGCGCGGGGAGCCATGCGCGACGCGATCCTCTGAAATGAAATTGCATTGCCGACCTCGTTCTTGTGATTGTGTGTGGACGACCAGTCCGCGATACACCCCCTGCGGGCCGGGCGGATTACTGCCTGCAACGAAGAGGAAACTGCACCATCGGGAAAGCGGCAGCGCCACGCATGCGCATCACGCAGGACTGCGAATCAAATGCACGGTGCATGCCGCGCGTCCTTCCAGCTGAAACGGAACGACATCATTCGATGAAACGGGGATGTTGCGAGCTGCGGTGCTGCGCTGCGGAAACACGACGCGACGCGCGTGCGGCGACGGAATGAAACGGATCGGCGGTTTCGGCCGCGCCGCGCATCGTGATGGCTTGCCGGTTCGCGTTTGCTTTCCGGAAGCTTGCGCAAAACTTATCTCAGTGAAATCGTCGTGTCAAACTTTTTTAACCGCCGGTAAATAAAGTTTCAGCGCGTTGCCGATGGGGGGCGTGTGGCGCGATTGCGATGCGCATGTGCGGTGACGTGCTGGCGGTTGCTCCGTGTCGCATCGCCCGAAGCAAAACGGGCGATGACGAATCGTATTCGTCACCGCCCGCCGGTTACTTGCCGTCAGCCTTCCTTCAAGTCACGCCGTCATGAACGCATGCGCGTCGTCACCTGTCGTCGGCCTTCGCCTGCAGATCCTTCAATCCCTGAATCACGACCAGCAGCGCGCGCCCGTGCTCGTCGGAGCCGTCCCACGCGTCGACGATCGCGTCGCGCAGCAGATCGTTGTAACGGCGGCGCGCCGGCCCAGTATCGACGCCGTAGAAACTGCATAGCTTGTTGAATGGCCCGCTGCGCCGCAGCCGATGCCCGTTCGACAGCCGCAGGCGCGAGACGGTCGGCTGACTGACCCCGGAAAGTCGCGCGATTTCGCTGGACGAGCGCGTGTCCGCCATCAGACGGCGTAACAGGTCTTGTACAGGAAAATCGTGGTCCGGGGCTTCCATGCGATGCATTATACCTATACAGTTACGGTTGTTGAATGGGCTTGCTGTCACCAGCGAGGCTGTATCCCGAGAAAGTCGATGACACTGAAACATCTCCCTCCTACGTTCTGCTGGACGAAGATCGGTACCGAGTCCGGCGAGGAACTGCCGACCGTCGTGCTCCGCAAGGAATGGGAGCGCCGGCTCGGGGGCGGGCGTTTTCTGTGGGGCATCAACCAGCCGCTCGGCAGCAGCGCGCAAGTCGCCGCGCATCGCACGGGCTCGCTGCTCGCGCTGTTTTCGCCGGTCGCGGCGCGCACGCGGTCAGGCGAGCGCAGGCGCGAGGACGCGCTGCTGTGGAATGCATGGGTCGATGCGAGCGGCCAGGTGCGGCCCCTGCCGCCGCACACGTTCATCGCGAGCCGCTCGACGCTGCCGTCGGGTCGCCGCCGCGAACAGCACTACGCGCTCGTCTGCGTATCGTCCACCGCGCTGACGGTCGGCACGCAATTGCGCGTGTTCCCCGATCACCTGCGCAGCGTGAGCACGGGCAAGCCGCTCGGCGTCGCGCAGGGCGCGGCCGTGGTCGACTGCGTCGGGCGCGCGAAGGAACAAACCGGCAAGAGCTATCCGCTCGCGCTGTCGGTCGAACTCGAAGCGCCATATTTCGTGCGGCTCGCGCAGCCGTGCGTGCTGAAGGCGCGCGATCTCGCCGACGTGAACAAGGCGACGCGGGCCGGCGATTTCGATCGCTTCGTCGAACTGGTCGCGCGCTTGCGCGGCCGATCGCCGACGGATGCCGTGCGCGGCGTCACGCGCGACCTGTTCGACGCGCCGCCGATCGAAACGGCGGCCGCCTACGTCGCGCCCACGCATGCCGGCCGGCTGCGCAGCCGGCCGGCGGTCGAGCATCCGCGCGAGCTCACCGGCGATCTGTTCGATCTGTCGTCTGAAGCGGCCGCGTTCGGCGGTATCGCGCATCCGCGCATCGGGCGCGCGTGATGTTGGCGCCGCTCATGGGCGGCGCGGGATGCGGGCAGGAAAGCTGATGCGCGCGCAACGACAAGTGCCGGTGTCGCCGCCATTTCGGCGCGCGCAAGAATTTGTTGCAATCTCGCCGTAGCGGATCGGCGAGCGTCGCGCGACAATCGCCACGGAAGCACGCCGCACGGTGGGTGTGCGTCGGCAGGCTGCCTGCCGTCGTTCACGCCGCCGACATGCGCCACACGCACACTGAGCGTCGGCTTGCTTCACACAGCAACCTGAGGGAGAAGTGTCGATGTCGACCCACATCTGTTCGCGGGAAGCACGGGCCGCCCAACGCTTCGTCGAAGCGACGCGCAACGTCGATCAGGCGTTTCGCGCGGTGCGCGGCGAAAGCGACGACGACATCTCGTCCGGCGAATATGCACGCGCGATGTCGCGTCTCGATCGCGCGCTGGACGAACTGGCGCGTGCGCAGGAATTCTTCGATCGCGTGGTGAACGCCGAAGCGGCGCACGGCAACTGAATTCGCGGTTTTTGCCGCCGTCGTTTTCCGTTTTTCATTTTCTTTTTTTGCCGCGTCGCGCTACGCCCGGCGCGCCACCGCGCCACCGCGTCAGCAGACGCACCTCACACCTTTCGCCCTTCGACCGGATAGCCGGGATCCGTATAACCGTGCGTCGACGCATGTCCCGGCGGCACCAGCGAATCGACGAAGCGTTCGTCGTCGGGGCCCAGCTCGAGCGTCAGCGCATCGATGTAGCTGTCCCAGTGCGCCTCGGTGCGCGGCCCGGCGATCGTCGAGCTGACGATCCGATTCTTCATCACCCACGCGAGCGCGAACGCGACGGACGTCGTGCCGCGCGCCGCTGCATGCGCGGCCACCTGCTGCGCGATGTGCAGCGACTCGGGCCGCCATTCCGTCTGCTGGATGCGCCGGTCGCCGCGGCCTGCACGCGAATCGGCTGGCGGTTGCGTGTCCGGCGCGTATTTGCCGGTCAGCACGCCGCGCGCGAGCGGGCTGTACGGAACGACGCCGATGCCGTAATGCGCGGCCGCCGGCAACTGTTCGACTTCGGCCGTGCGATCGACCAGGTTGTACAGCGGTTCGCTCGCCACCGGACGATCGATGCCGAGCTGGTCGGCGATGCGTACGATTTCGGCGATGCGCCAGCCCTTGAAATTCGACAGCCCGACGTAGCGCACCTTGCCTTGACGGATCAGGTCGGCCACCGCGCGCATCCCTTCTTCGAGCGGCGCATCGGTCAGCATGCGATGGAAATACAGGATGTCGATGTAATCGGTGCCGAGCCGCTTCAGGCTCGCGTCGACCGATTCGTAGATCCATTTGCGCGACTGGCCCTGACGGTTCGGCCCGGCATCCGGTCCGGCCGGATAGCCGAACTTCGTCGCGACGACCCAGCTGTCGCGATGCCGCGCGATCGCACGCCCGACGATTTCTTCCGAGCGTCCGGCGTGATAGACGTCGGCCGTGTCGATGAAGTTGACGCCCTGGTCGAACGCCTTGTCGATGATGCGCGCCGATGTGGCTTCATCGGTTTCGCCGCCGAACAACATCGTGCCGAGACACAGCGGCGACACCTTCAGCGCGCTGCGCCCGAGATAGCGGTAATCCATGCAAGAGGCTCCATGCGGGCGAGCGCCCGCGTTGGTTAGACATCGACGATGGTAGCCACCGACGTGCTTATCGATAATCCCCGGGAATGCGCATGCAGTTATCGAGCCGCTTCATGAATGGCCGGGATGGCGCAGCGCATCGACGATCAGCGCGAATGCGCGGGACGATTGCCGCCGGCTCGCGTAGTACAGGTGATGGCCCGGAAACGTCGGACACCAGTCGTCGAGCACGCTGACGAGCCTGCCGGCTTCGACGTGCGGCGCGGCGAGTTCGGCCGGCACGTAGGCGAGGCCGTAGCCGGCGAGCGCCGCGTCGAGCATTTCATAGGTGCCGTTGAACGTGACCTGGCCGTCGACGCGCACCTGCAGCGTGTCGTCGCCGCGCGCGAGTTCCCACGCGTACAGCGCGCCGTGCGTCGGCAGGCGCAGGTTGATGCAGTCGTGCGCGACGAGATCCTGCGGCGTCGCCGGCGGCTCGCGTTCCGCGAAATACGCGGGCGCACCGACGATCGCCATCTTGAGGTCGGGCGAGATGCGTACCGCGATCATGTCCTTTGCGACCTGGTCGCCGAGCCGCACGCCGATGTCGAAGCGTTGCGCGACGATGTCGGACAGCCCGTAGTCGGTCACGAACTCGACCTTCAGGTCGCGGTAGTCGCGCAGGATCGGCGACAGCCGAGGCCACAGCAGCGTGCGGATCACGTAGTCGGTCGCGTTGATGCGCACGGTGCCGGCCGGCTTGTCGCGCAGCTCGGCGAGCGCCGACAGTTCGTCCTCGATTTCGTCGAAGCGCGGCGCGAGATTCTGCAGCAGGCGCTCGCCGGCCTCGGTCGGCGCCACGCTGCGTGTCGTGCGCGTGAGCAGCCGCACGCCGAGACGCGTCTCGAGCGCGCGGATCGTATGGCTGAGTGCGGATTGCGACACGCCAAGCCGGGCGGCGGCGCGCGTGAAGCTGCGCTCGCGCGCGACGGCGATGAAGGCGAGCAGGTCGGCAAAGTTGTCGCGCGGCATGGAGCAAGTCGGATGGTCGATGCCTGCGCATCCTACCATCGGGCTGCCGCGCGATGCGCCGGCGCGAGGGCTCGGCAACGCGGCAACGCTGCCGCGTGCGTCAGCCGGCGTGCGTCATGCGCGCCGGATGGCTCGCGATGCGGGTGTGCGGATCCTACGCATAGCCGCCGTGCTGGAACGACGTCGCGAAGAACCGCATCTGGTAGCCGATCGCATGCGCCCAGTAGTCCCACGTATGGCCGCCCGGACGCTCCGCATAGTCGTGCGGCACGCCGAGCGCGACGAGCCGTTCGTGCAGCGTGCGGTTCGAGCTGACCAATGCGTCGTCGCGGCCGCAGTCGATCGTCAGGTCCAGATGCGCGCGGACGAACGCGCGCGCGCTTTCGACGATCGCGTTGCGGTTCCAGAACGATGCATGGCGGCCGGGGTCGCCGAATACGTGATCGATGCCGGGTTCGTCCTCGCAGCAGCGCGGATCGACCGCGCCGCTGATGCTGCCGACCGCGCCGAACGTGTCGGGCCGGTCGAGCGCGATGCGCAGCGCGCCGAAGCCGCCCATGCTGAGGCCGGTGATCGCGCGCGCGCGCTTGGTCGCGATCGTCCGGAAGTGCATGTCGACATAGGACACGACTTCGTCGCCGACGAAGGTTTCGTAGCGGCTGCCCGAGTCGAACGGGCTGTCGATGTACCAGCTTTCGTGGCCGCCGTCGGGCATCACGAGGATCACGCGATAGCGATCGGCCAGCGCGGCGATGCGGGTGTTCGCGGTCCAGTCGGTGTGGTCGCCGCCGGAGCCGTGCAGCAGATAGACGACCGGAAAGCGTTCGACGCCGCGTTCCGGGCCGTGGCGCAGGCGTGCGTAGTCGTCGGGCAGCACGACGGTCGCCTTCAGCGTCTCGTTCATCGCGGCACTCGGAATCGCGACGACCCGCGCCTGGAAGGCGATGGCCGGGCTCGCGACGGCGAGCAGCAGCACTAGCCACAACGCGCGTATCAGGTTCATTGATCCTCGCCTCGGGAAAACCCTGTCCGGCGACTCTAGCAACCGCGCCTTTCAACCATATTTCGGCGAAACCTACGGGTTGTCAGGTGGCTGGTGTGCAGCCGGCCGGCCGGGCGGCCCCGCGCGTCAGCCGAAACAGCGCGCGAGCGTCTCCCGCAATGCGGCGGGCCGCTCGGCCGGTATCAGGTGCCCGCAGTTGGCGATCGTTTCGAAGCCGGCACAGCGTGCGAGCGCCCAGTCCGGCACATGCCAGCCCGCACGCGAGCGTTCGCCGGCGACGAGCCACACCGGATGGCGCTCGAACACTTCTGCGAGCGCCTGCAGATAACCGGATTCGCCGGTCGTCGCGACGACCGAGCGGCCCATCGCGCGCAGCGTCGCTGCAGGCTGATGCGCAAGCCAGCGGCGCGCGTCGTCGAGCTGGCGCGGCGACGGATCATCGATCGCGCCGCGCAGCCAGCCGAGCGGGTCGCCGCGCAGTGCATCGAGCATCGCGTCGGCTTGCGCGGGCGACATGCGGCCGACCGACGCCGACCAGAACGCATCGTCGAGCGTGAAGTTGCCTTCGACGTTGGCGATCCGGCGCACGCGTGCCGGATGCGCATGCGCGAACAGCATTGCGATCGCGCCGCCCACCGAGTGACCGACGAGGTCGACCGGCTGCGCGCCGTAGTGCGAGTCGACGGCCTGCCGCAGGTGCTCGACCTGAGCAGCGAGCGTGATCGCGTCGAACGGCGCGGCGCGGTGGATACCGTAGCCGAGCAGGTCGGGGGCGAGATGCGGGCCGGGCCATTCGGGCACGTCGAACGTACCGATGAAACCGTGGACGAACACGACGGGCGGGGTAGGGGCGCTCATTCGGCGGCCGAGGAGGTAAGGGGTGGCAATTCGAGTTCGGCGAGCAGTTCGTCGAGTTCGAGCACGTGCGTGAGGTCGTGGTCGAGCAGTTCGCGTACGAGTTCGTCGAGCGACATTCGGCGCATGCCGTCGCGCAGCCCGCAGCGGGCGAGTTCCGCCGGGTGCAATGCGGCCGCCGTCGCGCACAGCGCGGCGCGTCCGGTGCGGAACGCGGCGAGCGCGTCGTCGAGCGGCTGGGCGAGGTAGTCGCGCTGCGCGGCGAGCGCGGTGCCGTCGACAGACGCGATTACCGGCAGCTCATGCGTGCGCACGGCATCGATGCGTTCGGCGAACACCGCGTCGAGGTCGCGCAGGTGGCACGCATGTTCGACGAGCGAGAAGCCCGTGCCGGCCGGGCGGCGCGTGACGAGCGCGGCGGGAACGTGCGCGGCATACGCGGCGACTCGGGCAGGCATCGCGGCCAGCGCGGCGATGACGTCGGCGAACGGGCGCACCTGCGGATCCGCGCTGAATACCGCGCCGTAGCTGAACAGCGCGCCGCCGAGCCGGCCGCGCGGCTGTACGACGTCGTGCCCGCGGCGGCGCATCACGTCGGCGACCATCGCGCCGCAAAACTGCCGGGCCGTCGTGTCGGCCTCGATTTCGGGGAATTTGCGCGCGATCTCGTGTTGAATCGCGCCGATCGCGGCGACGCCGACACGCGACAGCGCCGCGAATTCGACATAGCGCTCGGGCTGCGCGATCAGCGCTTCGAGCTGCGCGCCCAGCGGCGTCGCGCGAAAACGGTCGAAACGGGAATGCATGACGATAAAGCCTCGCCTAGTAACGTGACAAAACGATACGTTACTAGGTGAGGTGTCGTCAATCGCCGTCGATGCGTTTGTTCGAAGAATCCGGCTGGCACACCCGGGCCCCTGCTGCAGCCCGGCCCGCTCACGCGTCGTGCTTGCGATCCATCTCCGCGCGCAGCCGCGCTTCCTGTTCCTGAAGCTCCGGCGTGAATGCTTCGCCGAAATCCTCGGGCGAGAAGATCGGCCGGATCTCGATGTCCGACTCGGTCGGCATCGGATTCGGGCAGCGCTTGACCCATTCGACGGCTTCTTCCATCGAATTCACCTGCCACAGCCAGTAGCCGGCGATCAGTTCCTTGGTCTCGGCGAATGGGCCGTCGATGACGGTCCGGTCCTTGCCGGAGAAATGCACGCGCTTGCCGCGCGAACTCGGATGGAGGCCTTCGCCGGCAAGCATCACGCCGGCCTTCACGAGTTCCTCGTTGTACTTGCCCATCGCGGCCAGCAGTTCGGTATCGGGCATCGCGCCCGCTTCGGAAGAGGCCGTTGCCTTGACGATCACCATGACGCGCATTGTCGTTGCTCCTTGAACGTGAAAGGGAGAATCCGCTATCAGCCGGCCGTGGGGGCCGGCAAATCGATCGGTTACGACACTACGACGCGCGACGCTCGCGCGAATCGACATCGCGGACAAAAAAATTCCGGTGACCGCTGACTGGCGACTGGCGAGGCGCCGCGGCGTATCCGATATCGTCCGTGCGGCAGGGGGCCTCAAAGCTTCGCGCTCGACGACCGACTCCGTGGCCCGCACCGGCGCACGCACGCCGGCAAGTCACCCACTCACGCCGCCTTGGGATGCGCGTCGAGCATGTCGCGGATCCGGGCCGCGAGTTCGTCGCGGCGGTACGGTTTGCCGAGCAGCATGACGCCGGGGTCGAGTCGCCCGGAGTGGAAAATCTCGTCGCGCGTATAGCCGGACGTGAACAGCACCGGCAACGGCGGCGTGCGCTGCGCGGCGCGCCGCGCGAGTTCGCCGCCCTTGATGCGGCCCGGCATGATCACGTCGGTAAACAGCAGGTCGATCGCGGTGTCGCAGTCGAGTATCTGCAGCGCGGCTTCGCCGTCGGACGCGGTCAGCACCTTGTAGCCGAGCTGCGTAAGCATGTCGACCACGGTCAGCCGGACCTCCGCGTCGTCCTCGACGACCAGGATGGTTTCGCGGCCGCGCGCGGCATCGTGCTGCGGCACGCGGGCAGGCTCTTCCGCGCAGTCATCGTGACAGCGCGGAAATGTGAGCCGCACGGTCGTGCCCTGGCCCGGCGTGCTTTCGATCGACGTATGGCCACCGCTTTGCTTGACGAAACCGAACACCATGCTGAGCCCGAGCCCGGTGCCTTCGCCGTCCGGCTTGGTCGTGAAGAATGGTTCGAACACGCGCTCGAGCACGTCGGCCGTCATGCCGGCCCCCGTATCGCTGATCTCGAACGTCACGTATTCGCCGGCCGGCAATGGCGAGCGCCGTGCGCCGCCGGCCTGCGTGGGATGCGCGTCGTTGTACGCGGCGATCGTCAGCGTGCCGTCGCCGCTCATCGCGTCGCGCGCATTGATCGCAAGATTGAGCAGCGCGTTCTCGAGCTGGTGTCGATCGGCGAGCACGTTGCCGACGTCGGGCGCCAGCGCGGTGACGATCCGCACGGTTTCGCCGAGCGCGCGGTGCAGCATCTCGCTCATCCCGTGGATCAGCTGATGCGGATTGAGCACCGTCGCCGACAACGGCTGGCGGCGCGCGAAAGCCAGCAGGTGCGACGCCAGCTGCGCGCCGCGCCGCACCGCGTTGTTCGCGCTTTCGATTCGCGGCTGCGCGCTCGCGCGCTCGCCGAGCTCGACGGCCAGAATCTGCAGGTTGCCGCTGATCACCTGCAGCACGTTGTTGAAGTCGTGCGCGATGCCGCCGGTCAGGCTGCCGATCGCTTCCATCTTCTGCGAGTGGCGCAACTGCTCCTCGACCGCCGCGCGCTCGGCGATCGCATCGGCCACGCGTTGCTCGAGCGTTTCGGTCAGGCGGCGCAGCGCATCGTTGGACGACTGCAGCGCCGCTTCCGCCTGTTCGCGATGACGCGTGGCGAGCACGCGTTCGGTCGTCTCGATCACGACGGCGAGCACCCCGCCCGGTGCGCCATCGTCGTCGGGCAGCGGGCTGTAGTGCAGATCCATCCATACGTCTTCGGGGCGCCCGCTGCGCAGCAGCACGAGCTCCTTGTCGCGATACGACAGCGTGCCGCCCGCGAGGCAGGTGTTCATCACGTTGCGGTTGAACTCGGCGACCTCGGGCCAGCCGAGCTCGACCGGCTGGCCGAGCAGATAGGGATGGCGGCCGCCGGCGAACCCGGCATACGCGTCGTTGTAGATCATGTAGCCGGGCCGGCCCCACAGCATCACCAGCGGCAGCGGCGACGCGAGCACGGTGCGCACGGCGGCGACGAGGCTCGCCGACCAGCCGTCGAGCGGGCCGAGACCGGTGGACGACCAGTCGAAGGCAGCGACGCGCCGGGCCATTTCGCCTTCCCAGCCCGGGCAATCATGATGCTGCGCGAATAATTCGGCATGCATGGAAACGCTCCGTTAATGACATGACGGCCGCGGCCTGCGCGGCGAGTCGCGTGAGCCGATTCATTCTAGTGCAGATCGATCGCGCGGCGGGGCTCCGGAATCGCCTGTCAAAACTGGTATGCTGACCAGCATCACGTTCATGTGGAGGGCGCCATGGCAACGAAGGAAGTCTCGAAGAAAAAATACCTCAAGATCCTGAACAAACGCCTGCGGGCCGAGCCCGATGCGCCGGCCGGCGCGTCGTTCGTGTTCTTTCCGGTCGGCGCGAAGGCCCGGCATGCGACGGGCGTCGCGTCCGGCGAGCCGCACAGCAAACGTGAGCTCGCGGTGATGGCCGCGGTCCAGAGCAAGGCGGCCGCTGAATTCGTCGTGACCGGCGCCTGACCAGCCAGGGCCGGCCGCACGGCGCCGCGCGCGCTACGCCGCCGCGGCCGCCTCGCAGTGGGCGATGACACCGGCGATCACGCGCGGAATGTCGTGCGTGATCGCCGGGCCGTGCATCGGCAGGATGATGTCGAGATCGAGCGCCTGGATGCGGCGCAGCGCGCGCGCCAGGTGCGCGAGCGACGGCAGGTAGTCGGAGCGCGTGATTGCATCGAGGATCTCGGGCAGAGGATCGTCGGCGTCCTCCCGGCCGAAGCGCATCAAAATGTCCGACGACAGCAGCGCCTTGTACGCCGGCAGATACACGACGAGCGCATCCCACTGATGCACGTGCGTCGTGAAGACCGGCACGACCCCGGTGCCCGACAGCGTCGTCGGCTCCCCATCCTTCAGCGGAATCGCGCGCACGCCGAACACGTCGGCGAGCCCCCATGTACACATCGGATGTCCGTACGCGACGAGCGCCGGGTTGGCCGCGAGGAAATCGGGCAGCGCGCCCATTTCGTCCGCCTCGAAGTGCGGGACGATCACGCTGCTGACCATCGACGGCGCGATGCCGACGCCGTCGAGCGCCGCGCTCAGCTGCGTGAAATTGGACCGGGTGCCCGTTTCGACGCACAGCACGTCGCCGTGCGGCGATCGTACGAAGAACTGGCTGAAGCACAGGTTCAGCGTGTCGACGTAGGTCGTCGCGCGAAACAGGCCGTCGCGGACGGCGTCGATTCGGGAGGCGCTCATCGGGGTCCTCGCGCAGGGAAGGGGGCGGTAGCCGCGCCGCCCGTGCCCCGCTCGTTGCGGTGCGGCAGGCGGCAGCGGTCGATCTTCCGATCCAGTCTAGCAGCGCCGCTCCCGATGCGCGAACCGGCGATCGCAGCGGCCGTGCCGGGTGCACGGCAGCACGCGCTGCGTCAGTTCTTCAGCTTGTAGCCGGTGCGGAACATCCACGCGACGATCGCGAGCAGGATCGCGAGGAACAGCGTGGTCGCCGCGAGGCTGATCCCCACGTGCACGTCGGCCAGCCCGTAGAACGACCAGCGGAAGCCGCTGATCAGGTAGACGATCGGGTTGAACAGCGTGACGATGCGCCATGCGGGCGGCAGCATGTCGACCGAATAGAAGCTGCCGCCGAGGAACGTGAGCGGCGTGATGATGAGCAGCGGCACGAGCTGCAGCTTCTCGAAGCTGTCGGCCCAGATGCCGATCACGAAGCCGAACAGGCTGAAGGTGATCGACGTCAGCACGAGGAACAGCACCATCCAGAACGGATGCAGGATGTGCAGCGGCACGAACAGCCCGGCCGTCGCGAGGATGATCACCCCGAGCAGCAGCGACTTCGACGCGGCCGCGCCCACATACGCGATCACGATCTCCCAGTACGACACGGGCGCGGACAATATCTCGTAGATCGTGCCGGTGAAGCGCGGGAAGTAGATGCCGAACGACGCGTTCGAGATGCTCTGCGACAGCAGCGACAACATCACGAGGCCCGGCACGATGAACGACCCGTAGCCGATCCCGTTCACGTCGCTGATGCGCGAGCCGATCGCCGAACCGAACACGACGAAGTACAGCGACGTCGAGATCACCGGCGCGATGATGCTCTGCATCAGCGTGCGGCGCGTGCGGGCCATTTCGGCGCGATAGATCGCGCGGATGCCGTGGAAATTCCAGTTCGCCATGTGCGTTACGCCCCTTGTGCGCCGTTGCGGCGGTTGTCGATCAGGCTGACGAAAATATCCTCGAGCGAGCTCTGCGTCGTATGCAGGTCGCGAAAGCCGATGCCGGCCGAGCCGAGCGCGTTGATCAGCTTCGCGATGCTCGCGTCGTCGCGCTGCGAGTCGTACGTATAGACGAGCGCGGCGCCGTCGTCCGCGCGTTCGAGCCCGAACGTGGCGAGTTCGGCCGGCACGGTCGTAAGCGGGTGTTCGAGCTGCACGGTCAGCTGCTTCTTGCCGAGCTTGCGCATCAGCTCGCGCTTCTCTTCGACGAGCACGAGTTCGCCGCCGAGGATGATGCCGATCCGGTCGGCCATTTCCTCGGCTTCCTCGATGTAGTGCGTGGTCAGCAGGATCGTCACGCCGCTGTCGCGCAGCGAATCGACGAGCTTCCACATGTCGCGGCGCAGCTCGACGTCGACACCGGCCGTCGGCTCGTCGAGGAACAGGATGCGCGGCTCGTGCGCGAGCGCCTTCGCGATCATCACGCGGCGCTTCATGCCGCCCGACAGCGTCATCAGCTTGTTGTCGCGCTTGTCCCACAGCGACAGCGCCTTCAGTGTCTTCTCGATGTGCGCGGGATCGGGTGCCTTGCCGAACAGGCCGCGGCTGAACGACACGGTCGCCCACACGGTTTCGAACGCGTCGGTGGTCAGCTCCTGCGGCACGAGGCCGATCATTTCGCGCGCCGCGCGATACGCGTCGCGGATGTCGTGGCCGCCGACCGTCACGCGGCCCTCGGTTGGCGTGACGATGCCGCAGATCGAGCCGATCAGCGTGGTCTTGCCCGCGCCGTTCGGCCCGAGCAGCGCGAAGATCTCGCCCGGGCGGATGTCGAGGGTCACGTGCTTCAGCGCCTGGAAGCCGGACGCGTAGGTCTTGGAAAGGTCGGAGACGGAAAGGATCGGTTGCATGCTCACGGATGGCACGGCCGGTCGGTCCGACGCCGCGCGCCGCACGTGCCCGGCGCCGCCGCGAAGCGGGCGGGGTCGGGGGCGGCATGGCGAACGGGCGTCATGTCGAACGGCGTTGGGGTGCGGGATCGCAGGACCGCCATATTAGCAATCGGCAGATGGAAATGCATTTCGATGGAAAAGGCATGCGATGCCGGCGCGGGATTTGCGGGAATTGCACATGCGTCATTCAATAAAGGGATGCTTTATTTGAATCGAGCGAACAATACGCGTCGTTTTTGCCCGACCGGTGCGCGAGTCGACCGCCATCGTTCCCCTGCGCGTTACACCGCGTCGGTATTTGTCTGAGCAAATAAATTGAAGGCCGTTTGAAAAACTGTCAAGCACCTTGAACACACTAGGATTGCGCGGTTCGGACACGTTTGGAACTCTGCATCCATTTACTTGTGCGGATCGTCCGATCATAGTCTCGTCCAACGACGCATCACGATAACGAATCAAGCGTACGTACGGAGACCAATACATGAGACGCCTATCCGAGGGCCCGGCCGGACTGCCATGTCCGCGCTTTTCGCTGGATGCGGGCACGACGCGAGTCGCGTGCCCGCGTCATCGCATCGCGTTGCCGCTGTAGCGACGCACCACATTCCGTTTCGATTGTCCCGCCGGCGCCGTGCCGCATGACGGCGCCGCCGGATAGCGCTTGCCTGCCGCGGCGGTCCTGATCGCATTCGCCGATCCAGCCGCGCGGCGCGCATGGCGCGCATCGTCATGCGCCGCGCATCGCTCGCGGCGGCGCAATACCAACCGGCGGGCCATGCAGCCCGTCCGCACGAGACCTGTCGTATCTGAAAAGGAGGGGTTGATGCTTTGCATTCCTGAATGGCGGAAGGCGATCCTGTCGTGCGCCGTGCTGGCGCTGCCGTTCGTCGCCGGTTGCGGCGGCGGCGACGATCCGGGCCCGATCAACGTGCCGCAGTGCTCGGGCAGCGCATGCGGGCCGAGCGGCGCCGAAACGACGCCGCCCGTCGTGACGAAGCTGTGTCCGGATTCGCTCGACTACACGACGACCTACACGGGCGGCGCCGGCAGCGGCGAATACGTGAAGGTGAAGTTCGACACGGCCCGGCTCACCTATCAGATGCAGTTCATCGAATCGTCGGTGCCGACGTCGGCCGGGCAGGTCAACGACACGCGCGCGGGGCTGACGATCAACGGCGTGTTCCATCATCCGACCAACCTGCCGACGGCCGAGCAGAACCGCTGCGCGTTCGTGCTCGACAGCGGCGCGACGAGCGACGGCGCGTATTCGGTGACGATCAAGCGCACCGATCCGCCGATGCTGTTCGTCGGGAACGGCGTGGTCGGCGGCGGGATTCCGGGCGCGACGATTCAATTCGACGGCATTCCGCTCGCGCCGGGTCTCTATATCGGCACCGTGCCGTCGCGCACGTTCGATTTCTATCCGTTCATCGGCTTTACCGACACCGAGACGGATTTCACCAAGGTGGCCGGCGTGTACAACGAAGTCGGCATTCATCTGTCGCCGACGGGCAGCAGCTACCAGACCGCCACCCCGCAAGGCTGGCAGCCGGATGTCGTGAACTGGAACCAGACGCTCGGCGCGGACGGCACGTGCACGATCACGCCGGGCAGCGACTACTCGTGCCAGACGACCGGTACGCCGTGGACGCTGCGCAAGAACGCGGACGGCAGTGCCGACAACGTGTTCGTCAGCAGCGCGAAACCGGGCTTGCCGTATCCGTCGGCCGGCCAGGAGCAGCCGCTCGTGCTGCTGTCGCCGACCCAGGCGCATGGCGTGATGATCGTCGGCAAGCTGAACGGCGCGCTGATACCGATCGTGATTCGCGTCGGCTACTCGCACGCCGATGCAAGCAACCTGCTGGCGTCGGTCGCCGACGCGGAAGTCGGCATCTCGATGCTGTCGCCCGCGCAGGCCGTCGCGGCCAATGTGCTGAAGGGCGGTTTCATCGGGGCGACGAGCGCGTCCGCGTGCGGCGTCGTGACGTCGAACGGCGTGTATGGGGCACCGGGGATTTCGGGACCGAGCTTCGACAGCCTCGTGCCGCATCCGGACCTGCCCGGCACGTTCAACGGCACGTTCTTCATGCCCGAGGCCGGCAACTGCACGGACGGCAGCGCTGTATCGACGCTCGCCGCCAACTACACGTCCACGCTGTTTCAGGGCAATACCGCTGCATTCATCGACCCGCAGACGTCGTCCCTGAGTTCGCAGTTCGCGCTCGACTACACGCAGGCCACGCCCGGCAAGATCAAGGTCACGGCGTCGCAGGACTTCAACGCGAAGGGTGCGAACGGCAACGTGGCGATCTTCAGCAAGGGCGACACGGGCTGGCTGGTGACGGCCGGGAACGTCTACGCGATGGTCGTCAACAACAACAAGATCAACCCGTTCTTCACGGTCGGCGCGTTCGTCCAGTAACGGCGTAACGAACACGGAACACCGGCGGCGCATGCGTCGCCGCCGGCGAATCGAAATTCAAGAGGATTCCTATGAATGTGAAGCATTGGATGGCCGCGGCATCGCTCGCGCCCGTGCTGGCCGCCTGCGGCGGCGACGGCGACCCGCCGCCCGCGCCGGTGGTGCGGCTGTGCCCGCAATCCATCGACTACAACACGGTGTTCATTGGCGGGTCGGGTTCGGGCGAGCTCGTGAAGGTGCAGCTCGACACCACGAAGATGACGTACCGGATGACCTACCTCGCATCGCCCGTGCCGACCACCACCGGCACCGTGCAGCCGACGCGCGACACGGCGCCGGCCAACGTCGTCGACGGCACGCTGGCCGACGAGACCGGCCTGCCGACCGTGAAGCTGAACCAGTGCACGTTCCGGATGCAGAACGCGAGCCTCGACCCGAGCCGGCCGGCACGCCTGTTCCTCGGCGAGGGCGTGCTGGGCGGCGCGATTCCCGGCGCGACGATCCAGTTCGACGGCGTGATCGGCGTCGGCAAGATCACGAAAACGACGTTCCCGTACTACCCGTTCATCAGCTTCTCGTCGCTCGAAACCGATCTGTCGAAGATCGCCGGCGCGTACAACCAGCTCGGCTACCACCAGGTGCCGTCGCAGAACTTCCAGCCGGTGGCGCTCGACCAGCAGGTGACGATCAACGCGGACGGCAGCTACGTCGAAACGGACAACTTCGGCAAGAAGAACGGCGGGCAGCCGCTCGCGTCGAGCGCGACCGTGAACCAGCCGTTCACGCTGCGCCCGGACGCGCCGGCATTCCAGTCGCTGAACTACCAGCCGCAGGTGCCGCCGACGCTCGCCGCGCTCGATCCGGCGAAGGCCGGCAAGGGGATCCTGATCGTCGGCAAGCTGCGCAACCAGCTCGTGCCGGTCTTCATCCGCACCGGCGCCGCGAACGCGGACCTCACGCAGGGCCCGCCGAGCGCGGACGACGAATCGGGCATCTCGTTCCTGAGCCCGCAGGCGGCGGTCGCGCCGGGCTCGCAGAACGGCGAGTACACGGGCGTCGACAGTGCGTTCAACTACCGCGCGACTGCGCTCGTCGGCGCGCAGGCGACGCTGCTCGATCCGTTCAACGCGTCGCAGGCGGCGCTCACGCGTGCGCTGAACCTCGACTACGCGCAGAAGGTGCCGGGCGTCGTGACGACCGTGCATGCGGATGCGGCGTCGGGGCCGGCGACCGGCAAGTTCGTGTTCTCCGGCGGCGTGTTCGGGTTCCTCGACATGGCCGATACGAGCAATCCGTACTTCACGGTCGGCGCGTTCGTGCAGTGACCACGCGCGGATGGAGACACGGCGGCGCCGCGCGCGGATGCGCGGCGCCCGGACAGAACGAGGGGGAAGGTTTCATGAAGAAGCTGATTGTCGCGGGTGTCGTCGCAGGCGTGTCGACGCTCGCATCGGCCCAGCAGGCGGGCGACAACGTCGCGACGCTGGGCTGGCTGCACATCATGCCGCAGGATTCGACCAACGGGCTGACGACGAATCTCGCGAACATGCCGATCAACGGGCCGCTGCGGCTGCCCGGTTCGTTCACGTCGCCGGGCACGAGCCTGACGGTCAACAACGCCGATACGGTCGGCCTCACGCTCACGCACTTCTTCACCGACCACATCGCGGTGACGTCGGTGCTCGGCGTGCCGCCCGAGTTCACGCTGACCGGGCACGGCGTGATCCGGCCGCCCGGCCCGGCCGGCTCGCTCGGCAGCGTCGACATGGACAAGACGTCGAACCAGCCGGCCGTGAAGAATGCGCGGCAGTGGAGCCCGACGATCATTCTTCAGTACTACTTCAATGCGCCGACCGCGAAGTTCCGTCCGTTCGTCGGGATCGGCGTGGCCTACAGCTGGTTCAGCAACATCGAACTGAACGGCAACTTCGCGAAGGACATCAACGAGAACCTCGGCAGCGTGCTCGCGGCCGGCGCCGGCAAGCCGGGGCCGACGTCGGTGGAGGGCAAGGCGTCGTCGTCGTTCACGCCGGTCTACAACGTCGGCGCGAGCTATGCGATCGACAAGCACTGGGGTCTCACGGCGACGCTGACCTACATGCCGCTGAAGACCTACTCGTCGCTCGTGATCAAGGCGGCCGACGGATCGACGCTCGCGACCACGCGCACGCGGCTGAAGGCCGATCCGCTGATCACGTTCGTCGGCATTTCCTACAAGTTCTGAGCCGTGCGGCACGCGTCACGCGTGCCGGCGGCTTCCTGCGACCGAGCGGCCGGAGCGATCCGGCCGGGACGTCGCGTTCCTGGCGGCATGCCGCCATTTGTGAAGAGAGAGGGGGCAGTTCAAATGAGCATTCGCAAAATCGTATCGCTTGTTGCTGCAGTGGCATTCACCGCGGTTTCGGCCGCGCCTGCTTTCGCCGTCACCGTGTCGCGCGCCGACGGTCAGGCCATGAACCCCAACGGGGAGCCGTTCTCCGCGACGGGCCTTACGGCCCTGGCCAAGGGGTCGATCAACGCGACCTGCAACGCGACGTTCAACGGCACGATCTCGTCGACGGGCATCGTCAACATCACGTCGACGACCTTCACGGGCGGCGCGACGTGCGGCCTGATCAGCGGCAGCGCGACCAGCGCGTCGCCGTGGACCGGGCAGGCCGACAGTACGACGCAGCTGTCGATCAACAACGTGAAGGTGAACGTCACGCTGCTCGGCACGTGCGGGCCGAGCAAGGTCGTGACGACGTGGAACGATCCGAACTCGTCGTTGACGTTCAACAATGCCGTGCTGACACCGGACTGTACGGTCGGCGGCACGGTCGTCACGTCGCCGAAGTTCCACGTGCAGTAAGCGTCGCGTGATCGAGGCCGGGCGCCCGCCATCGACGAGGGCCGTGCAAGGATGCGCGGCGGGCGTTCCGGTTTCGAGCTGCATTCGTGTCGTCGCGCGTATCGGCGCGGCGACCGGCTGGCCGCCTGCGTCGCGATCCGACGCGGGCGGCCATACCAGGGGCCGGTGCGACGCACCGTGCCGCCTGCTTCGACCGCACCCAAAACAACACAACCATTCCGATTCGCCACATGCTCACCGACACAGCGAAGTATGGCGCTGCCCGCGGTGCGACGCCTGACCGGCTGCGCACGGCCGCGTGGCTGCAGTATCTGATCGAACACCTGTCCGAAGCGGCTTGCGTGGCGGCGGCCGCCGCCGACGACGGCGCGACTGACGTGCCGCCATCGTCGCCCCCGGCACGCGGCCGAGCGGGCTTGAACCTGTCGCACGAAGCGATCGCCGTCCTGCATGCGCTCGCGCCGTGGATGGCAACGGACGGCGGCGGTTGCGCATGCGATGCGAGCGATCCGCCCGGCGCATGCATGCACGTGCCCGACGCGCGGCAGCTCGCGTACGCGGAGCGATGCTGCCCGGGATCGCGAGCGGTATTCGAAGCCGCGCATGGCTTCGTCGACGCGTGGACCTTCGACGATCCCGACGACGGCTGGGGCGCGCTCGAGCGGATTGCTCGTGGCGTCGCGCGACGCAGCGACGATGCCGACGAGCAGGACGCACGAGCCCGACTCGCGAACGGCGAAGCGTCGCCCGCGAAGAACCTGAGAGAACGACGCGCGGCCGTCGCGGCGGCGTGCGTGGAGCCGTCGGCCCGGCCGGGGGACGTCATCGATGCGATCGTGCTGCGCGTGTGCGGGCCGCGCGACGATGCCGCGCGCATCGACGAGATGGCCGCGCTCGCGCTGTTCTGCGCGGAGCTGGCCGCCGGCAAAGGGATTTCCTTTGCCGCATACGGCGGTCAGCACAATCTCGTCGCGCGCGCGATTCGCGAACGCCGCGGCGATCTTGCGTCGGTGGACGGTCTGCTCGCGGCGGTGTCCGCGTGCCGGCTCGATCGGCTCGTCGGCGCGGGCAGCTTCTGGGCGTACTACCTGCTGGCGGGCATCGTGATCGCGGCGCCTGACATGGTGCGCGCATTCGCGCGCCGCTTCCACGGCGACGCGTGGCAGACGTGGCTCGATGAAACGCTGGCGTGGCCGGCGGTCGGCCGCTTCGGGCGGAAGGAGGAGGTCGCGTTCGAGCATTTGCGCGGCGCGATGAGCCTGACGTCGCGCGCGAATCCGATCGTGCGCGCGAAACGCGTGCGGCCGAGGCGGGCGGCCATCACGCGGTTCCGTACTGGCGCCGGGCGCGCCGAATGAAAAACGGCTCGCGACGAAAACGCCGCGAGCCGTGCATGTTGCTGCCGCCACCGCCGCTGTGCGCAGGGCGGAGGCGCTGATGCGATTACACCGTCTCCGGCTGCCGCACCGCCTTCGCGATATTCCGCGCCATCGCGCCGTTCGCGACGAAGTAAGGCACGTCGACACGCGCGAGCGGCTGGCGGCCGCGGATCTTGTCGGCGATCTTCTCCGCGATCATGATCGTCGGCGCGTTCAGGTTGCCGGTGGTGATGATCGGCATGATCGACGCATCGACGACGCGCAGCCCTTCCAGCCCGTGCACGCGACCTTCTTCGTCGACCACGGCCATGTCGTCGTAGCCCATCTTGCACGAGCACGACGGATGGAACGCGGTTTCCGCGCGGGACCGCACGAACGTGTCGAGCTCCTTGTCCGACTTGCAGTCGGCGCCCGGGTTCAGCTCGCGGCCGCGATAGCGGTCGAGCGCGGGCTGCCGCATGATCTCGCGCGTCGCGCGGATCGCATCGCGGAACTCGCGCCAGTCGAGCGCTTCGGCCATGTAGTTGAACAGGATGCTCGGGTGCGCGTTCGGATCGCGCGAGCGCAGCTTCACGCGGCCGCGGCTCGGCGAACGCATCGACCCGACGTGCGCCTGGAAGCCGTGCATCTCGATCGCGTTCGAGCCGTTGTAGTTGATCGCAACGGGCAGGAAGTGATACTGGATGTTCGGCCACGGATCGTCGTCGCGCGTGCGGATGAAGCCGCCTGCCTCGAAGTGGTTGCTCGCGCCGAGGCCCGTGCCGTTCAGCATCCATTCGAGGCCGATCTTCGGCTGGTTCCACCACTTGAGCGCCGGATACAGCGACACCGGCTCCTTGCACTCGTACTGGATGTACATCTCCAGGTGATCCTGCAGGTTCTGGCCGACGCCGGGCAGGTCGAGCACGATCGGGATGTCGAGTTCCTTCAGCCATGCGCCGGGGCCGACGCCCGAGCGTTGCAGCAGCTGCGGCGACGCGATCGCGCCGCTGCACACGAGTACCTCGCGGCGCGCATGCGCGCTCGCGCGTTCGCTGCCGCGCAGATACGTGACGCCCGATGCGCGCTTGCCGTCGAACAGGATGCGGTCGGCGAGCGCGTGCGTGACGATCTCGAGGTTCGGCCGCCCCTTCGCCTGGTCGAGGTAGCCGCGCGCGGTGCTGGCGCGGCGGCCCTTCGGCGTGACGGTGCGGTCCATCGGGCCGAAGCCTTCCTGCTGATAGCCGTTCAGGTCGTCGGTGCGCGGATAGCCGGCCTGCACGCCCGCATCGACCATCGCCTCGAACAACGGGTTCACGCCCGGCTTGCTGGTCGTGACCGACACGGGGCCGTCGCCGCCGTGATAGTCGTTCGGGCCGACGTCGCGCGTCTCGGCCTTCTTGAAGTACGGCAGGCAGTCGAGATACGTCCAGTTCTCGAGCCCCTTGTGTGTCGACCAGTTGTCGTAGTCGAGCGCGTTGCCGCGGATGTAGCACATCCCGTTGATCAGCGACGAGCCGCCGAGCCCCTTGCCGCGGCCGCATTCCATCCGGCGGTTGTCCATGTGCGGCTCGGGGTCGGTCTCGTAGGCCCAGTTGTAGCGACGGCCCTGCAGCGGATAGGCGAGCGCCGCCGGCATCTGCGTGCGGAAGTCGAAGCGGTAGTCGGGGCCGCCCGCTTCGAGCAGCAGCACCGTGACGTTCGGATCTTCCGTCAGGCGCGTCGCGAGCACGTTGCCCGCGGAACCGGCGCCGCAGATGATGTAGTCGTATTCGCGTGTCGTCATGACGGGGTATCTCCTATCGTTCTCAAAACACCGGGTTGTAGCGGCCGAGCTCGACCTGTACCGACTTGATTCGAGTGTAGTGTTCGAGCGTCGTGATGCCGTTCTCGCGTCCGACACCGGATTGCTTGTATCCGCCAACCGGCATCTCGGCCGGCGATTCGCCCCACGTGTTGATCCAGCAGATGCCGGCTTCGAGGCGATGGATCGTGCGGTGCGCGCGCGACAGGTTCTCGGTCACGACGCCGGCCGCGAGGCCATAGTGCGTGTCGTTCGCGCGGGCGATTACTTCGTCCTCCGATTCGAAATCGAGGATGCTCATCACCGGCCCGAAAATCTCTTCGCGGACGATCTTCATGTCGTCGCGGCAATCGCCGAACACGGTCGGCGCGACGTACTGGCCGCTGGCAAAGTGACCGTCGGTCAGGCGCGTGCCGCCCGCGAGCAGCTTCGCGCCTTCGGCCTTGCCGCTGTCGATGAAGCCGAGCACCTTGTCGAGCTGCGCGGCCGACACGAGCGGGCCGAAGTTGGTGTCGGCATCGGTCGGCTTGCCGACGCGAATCCGCTTCACGCGTTCGAGCACGCGCTGCGTGAACGCGTCCTTGACCGAGCGGTGCACGAACACGCGCGTGCCGTTGGTGCAGACCTGGCCCGAGCTGAAGAAGTTGGCGGTCACTGCGATGTCGGCCGCGCGGTCGAGATCGGCATCCTCGAACACGATCAGCGGCGACTTGCCGCCGAGCTCCATCGTCACTTCCTTCAGCGACGACGCGCCGGCCAGCGACATCACCTTCTTGCCGGTCTCGACGCCACCGGTGAACGACACCTTCGCGATGTCCGGGTGACCGGTGAGCAGCGCGCCGACCGAGCCGTCGCCCTGCACGACGTTGAACACGCCGGCCGGCACGCCGGCTTCCGTATAGATTTCCGCGAGCTTCAGCGCGGTGAGCGGCGTGACCTCGCTAGGCTTGAACACCATCGCATTGCCGGCCGCGAGCGCGGGCGCCGTCTTCCAGCATGCGATCTGGATCGGGTAGTTCCATGCGCCGATGCCCGCGCACACGCCGAGCGGCTCGCGGCGCGTATAGACGAACGACTCGGCGCGCAGCGGCACCTGCAGCCCTTCGATCGCGGTCGCGAGGCCCGCGTAGTACTCGATCACGTCCGCGCCGGTGACGATGTCGACCGCGAGCGTCTCGCCGATCGGCTTGCCGGTGTCGCGCGTCTCGATGGCCGCGAGCTCGTCGTTGCGTTCGCGCAGCAGGTCGACCGCGCGGCGCAGGATGCGCGAGCGCTGCATCGCGGTCATCGCGGCCCATTCGCGCTGGCCTTCCCGGGCCGACGCGACCGCGCGATCGACGTCGGCCGCGCTCGCCTGCTGCACCTGCGCGAGCAGTTCGCCGGTGGCGGGATCGAAGGTGTCGAAAGTCTTGCCGCTGGTGGCGTCGACGTAACCGCCGCCGATGTAGAGGCGCTGCAAACCGTATACGGACATGAGGATCTCCTTGAGGGCGACTGCCTGCGCGTCAGTCGGACGCGAGCAGCAGGTCGATGTAATCGTGGGCGAGCTTCAATGCAGCCCGGGTGTCGATCGGGCCGCCGGCGAGGGCGCCGCGCAGCCACAGGCCGTCGATCAGCGCGGCGAGGCCGCTGGCGGCTTGCCGTGCTTTCGCGCGCGGCAACGCCTTCGCGAATTCCGCGCACAGGTTCGAATGGAGGCGCCGCGTGTTGACGTGCTGCAGGCGCTTGAGCATCGCGTCGTGCATGCTCTGCGACCAGAACGCGAGCCAGGTCTTCATCACGGGCGCGCTGACCTGCGTGTCGTCGAAGTTCGCGGCGACGATCGCGCGCAACCGCGAACGCGGATCCTTGCGCGCGGCGACGCGACGTTGCGTGGTGGCCGCCCACAGATCGCGCAGCACGTGCCGCATCGTCGCTTCGAGCAGGCCGTCCTTGTCGCCGAAGTAGTGGCTGACGATGCCCGTCGAGATGTTCGCGCGCTGCGCGACCGAGGCGAGCGTCGTGCCGGGCAGGCCGGCTTCGTCGATCGAGCGCAGCGTGGCGTCGATCAACTGTGCGCGGCGAATCTCCCGCATTCCGACTTTCGGCATCGCGCACTCCTTTCGCCCGGACGGGCCCGTTCCTGGAAGTCGAGAGCTTAGCGGTTTTTTATTGATCGTTCAATCAATAAAAAACCGGGGTCTGACGGTGGATCTGGTGTCGGAGGCCGGAAACCGACGGCGTCGCCGCGATTGTGCGGATGCGGAAAAACGGATTGAAAGACAGTTAAATAATTTTAAGTTTGTTTAAAACGGATCGGAAAAAGCCGATGCAATAGTTTCGGCTGTTTCCGAATCCGATTTATTACATGTCGAAAGAATGTCGAGCTATGTGAGAATGGTTTTGGATTCGGAAATTTGAATTGCCGAGGACGAGGCCAACATTTTCCGGAAATTCGTTTAAATCAGGCGATTTAAACGATTTATGTGGTTGAATTTAAAGGATAATGTTCGTCGCGCGGCGCATCTCATGATGCACTCGCAAACGATTGCGACCTCTTTTCGTCCGATTCCTCCTACCATAAAAAATGCTGAAAAAATTTGAATCGCTTGTATTCCCGGGTGGAGTAGAGGGAATCGTTGGGGTGACTTGAGTAAGCAATATTTCCCGTATTAGGATGGCGCCGCATCACAAGGAATGAATCGGCGCCGCGGGTATTTTCCGCGGTGCGTCGGCAATGGGCGCGGTCAACGGCCGGAACACGGTCGGCGCCAGCCATTGCGCACCTGCAGCATGCCGCGACGCCGAGACGCCGCATCCACCGGAGAACGACGATGCCGACCGAAAAACACGTGGTCCCGCTGCCGAATGGTCTGAAGGTCTACGTCGAACGGAACGTGTTCGATCCGTCATTCGACACGGCGATGCTCGTCAACGGCGCGCTCGCGACGACCGCGTCGTTCGGCCAGACCGTCCAGTATCTCGGCGAGCGGATGAACACGATCTGCTTCGACCTGCCGTATGCCGGGCAGTCGCGCCAGCACAACCCCGGCAGCTTCATCCTGACGAAGGACGACGAGGCCGCGATCCTCCAGCATCTGGTCGAGCACTTCGCGCCCGCGTTCCTCGTGTCGGTGTCGTGGGGCGGCGTCGCGTCGCTGTTCGCGCTCGCGCGCGGCTGCCCGAGCGTGCGGCGCGCGGCGATCTGTTCGTTCTCGCCGTTCCTGAACGACGCGATGGTCGACTACGTGACGCGTGCCCGCGACCACATCGCGGCCGGCGAGAACCTGAAGGCGGCGCAACTGCTGAACGACACGGTCGGCCGCTACCTGCCGCGCATCATGAAGCTGTACAACTACCGCTACCTGACGCGCCTGCCGCGCGACGAGCAGGATCAGGTCGCGTTCCACGTCGACCAGATCCTGTCGTTGCAGCCGGAGCGCTATCTGAGCGAGTTCTCGAACATCGGCGCCGAGCTGCTGTTCGTGAACGGCGAGCGCGATGAATACACGACGCCGGCCGACGTCCGCCAGCTCGCCGCGCACGTGCCGCGTGCACGCTTCGCGACGATTCCCGACGCGGGCCATTTTCTCGACATCGAAGGCCGCGCGCAGCGCGAGGCCACGCGTGCCGCGCTGCTCGGCTTCTTCTGCGACGCGCCGCCCGTTGCCGCGGGCGTCGGGCTCGGCGCCGCACACGCGTGCGTGTCCGCGCCGATGCCGGCCATGTCGTCGTGACGCGGCACGTCGCGCACCGCGCACGCCGCGCGCATCCGAATTCTCATCCACACGAGGCAGGCCAGCCGTGAATATCGTTCAGACCATCGCCATCGTCGTTCCGTGGGCCGCGTGGCTCGCCTACTGGATCATGACGTCGCAGGCCGTGAAGACGACCGTGCGCAAGGAGGCGTCGCGCTCGCGCACGCTGCAGTCGATTCCGCTGATCGTCGGCGGCGCGCTGATCATCCTGCCCGACCTGACCCTGCGCGCGTGGGTGCCGGACTGGCAGCGCTTCGGCCTGCAGGCCCAGTGCGGGCTCGCGGTGCTGATCGCGGGCCTGCTGTTCTCGGTGTGGGCGCGGCTGCATCTCGGCACGAACTGGAGCGTGTCCGTCACGCTGAAGGAGAACCACGAGCTCGTGCGCACCGGCCCGTATGGCCTCGTGCGTCATCCGATCTACACCGGCTGCCTGATCGCGTTGGTGGGCGCCGCGCTGATCGGCGGCGAGTGGCGCGGTGCATTCGGCGTCGCGCTGGTGTTCGCGTCGCTCGCGTACAAGGTGCGCGTCGAGGAGAGCTGGCTGACCGGTCATTTCGGGCCGGCGTACGCGCAGTACCGTCGCGAAGTCGCGGCGCTGATCCCCGGTTTCTACTGATCTTTCCGCGAGGCGCGCGATGGCGAAGATGATCGTGACCGCGATCGGCTCGGCGGGCGACGTGCATCCGCTGCTCGGCGTCGCGCGCGCGCTCACGATGCGCGGCCACGAGGTCGTGTTCTGCACGCATCCGCCGTTCGAGGCGACCGTGCGCCGCTGCGGGTTCGCGTTCGTGCCGGTCGGCACCGCGGCCGAGTACGAGGCCGCGATGGCGAACCCGGCGCTGTGGGATCCGCGCACGTCGTTTCGCACGCTGTGGCAGGTGATCGCCCCCGTGCTGCGCCCGCACTACGACGCGCTGTGCGCACTGACCGATCGCGACACCGTGCTGGTCGGCACGCTGTGGGCGTTTTCCGCGCGCTTCATGCAGGAGCGGCACGGCACGCCGTACGTATCGGTGCAGGTGTCGCCGTCGACGCTGCTGTCCGCGCATGTGCCGCCGACGCATCCGCGCCTGACGATTCCCGCGCGCTGGCCGCTGCCGGTGAAGGCGGCGCTGATGACGCTGATCGAGCGGCAGGTGCTCGACCGCGTGTGCGGGCCGGCGCTCAATGCGGTGCGCTGCGACCTCGGGCTCGCGCCCGCGCGGCGCGTGCTGGGCCGTTGGCTGCATTCGACCGATGGTGTGCTGTGCCTGTTTCCCGACTGGTTCGCGCCGGCGCAGCGCGACTGGCCGGCGCGTCTTCTGCAAAGCGGCTTTCCGCTGTTCAACGATGTCGCGACGCCCGACGACGATCCCGCGCTCGACGCGTTTCTCGCGGCCGGCGAGCCGCCCGTGGTGTTCACGGCCGGGTCGACGCGCGTCGATCACGCCGTGTATGCGCGTGCGGTCGCCGACGCGATGCGCGCGACCGGCACGCGCGGCATCCTGCTGAGCCCGCACGATGCAGCACCGGACGGCGACCGGCTGCTGGTGCGCCGCTTCGTGCCGATGCGTACGCTGCTGCCGCGTTGCCGCGCACTCGTGCATCACGGCGGGATCGGCACCGCGGCGCTCGCGTTTGAAGCCGGCATCCCGCAGGTCGTGACGCCGTTCGCGCACGACCAGTTCGACAATGCGCAGCGCGTCGCGACGAGCGGTGCCGGCATACGCATCGACGCGCCGGTCGACGGCGCGCGGCTCGGTGCGGCGCTCATGCGCGTACTGAACGAGCCCGAATTCGCGGTGTATGCGGAGCGCGCGCGGACGCTGATCAACGCCGCGCCGAATGGATGCGAGACGGCCGCCGATTTCATCGAGCGCCTTGCACCGAAACGTGGACGCGCGATCTCGCCGGCCGCGGATGCGATGGCGGGCGCATGAGCACGGCATCGCCGCTTCAGGACGCAGCCGCGCCCGCCGCTTTCGACGCGGTCTCGGCGGCGCCTGCCGCGGCACCGGTCCGCGGCGCACGGCTCGCGCTCCTGACGTTCGCGCTGTCGCTCGCGACCTTCATCGAAGTGCTCGACTCGACCGTGACGAACGTCGCGGTGCCGGCGATCTCCGGCAGTCTCGGCGTGTCGAACAGCCAGGGCACATGGGTGATCAGCTCGTATTCGGTCGCGGCCGCGATCGCGGTGCCGCTGACCGGCTGGCTCGCGCGCCGCGTCGGCGAGCGGCGGCTGTTCGTCGGCGCGGTGCTGCTGTTCACGCTGACGTCGCTGCTGTGCGGGCTCGCACGCGACCTGCACGTGCTGGTGGTCTGCCGCGCATTGCAGGGGCTGTGCTCGGGGCCGATGGTGCCGCTGTCGCAGACGATCCTGCTGCGCACGTTCCCGCCGGACAAGCGCACCGTCGCGCTCGCGCTGTGGGCGATGACGGTGCTGCTCGCGCCGATCTTCGGGCCGGTGGTCGGCGGCTGGATCGTCGACAGCTTCTCGTGGCCGTGGATCTTCCTGATCAATCTGCCGATCGGGCTGTTCTCGTTCGCGGTGTGCACCGCGATGCTGCGCCCCGACGCGCAGCGCGGCGCGGCCGGCCCGATCGACGTGCCGGGCATCGTGCTGCTCGTGATCGGCGTCGGCTCGCTGCAGGCGATGCTCGATCTCGGTCACGACAAGGGCTGGTTCGATTCGCCGCTGATCGTCACGCTCGCGGTGGTCGCCGGGCTCGCGATCGTGTCGCTGCTGATCTGGGAGGCGGGCGAAGCGCATCCGGTCGTCGACCTCAGCCTGTTTCGCGACCGCACGTTTTCGTTCTGCGTGCTGATCATCTCGCTCGGGATGATGAGCTTCTCGGTGGTGGGCGTCGTGTTTCCGCTGTGGATGCAGGCGGTGATGGGCTACAACGCGTTTCACGCGGGCCTCGCCACCGCATCGCTCGGCGTGCTCGCGCTCGTGTTCTCGATTCTCGTCGGCCTGCATGCGCACCGCTTCGATGCACGCGTGCTCGCGACGTTCGGCTTCCTCGTGTTCGCGGCCGTGCTCGCGTGGGACGCGCATTTCACGCTGAAGATGACGTTCGCGCAGATCGCCGCGCCCGGGCTGATCCAGGGGATCGGACTGCCGTGCTTCTTCATTCCGCTGACGGCCGCGACGCTGTCGCGCATTCCGGACGACCGGCTCGCGGCCGCGTCGAGCCTGTCGAACTTCCTGCGCACGCTGTCCGCCGCGTTCGGCACCGCGATGAGCGTGACGCTGTGGGACAACCGCGCGACCTATCACTACGACGTCGTGTCGCAATCGGTCACGCACGCATCGACGAACACGCAGCGCTTCGTGCATACGCTGAACGCGATGGGCGTGGATGGCGTGCGCGAGCTGTCGACGCTGCACCAGGTCGTGATGCAGCAGGCGTACATGATGGCGACGGGCGACATGTTCTGGATGGCGAGCATGACCTGCGTCGTGCTCGCCGCGATGATGTGGCTGACGCGGCCGAAGCGCGGCGCCGCGGTTTCGCTCGGACATTGAGGAGAGGGGCATGACGACACTCGGCGCACTCGTGATCCTGTATCACCCGACCGACGCGCAGCTCGCGGCGCTCGGCGCGTGGCGGCACGCGTGCGACGCGCTGCTGGTCGTCGACAATACGCCGCAGCCCGATGTGCGAGCCCGCGCGCTGTGCGCGCGCGACGGCATCGCGCTGCTGCATCACGGCAACCGCGGCGGCGTCGCCGGCGCGTACAACGCGGGGCTCGCGGCGCTGTTTCGGCGGGACGTCGATGCCGTTGCGCTGTTCGACCAGGATTCGTCGGTGCCGGCCGGTTACTTCGCGACGATGCGCGACGTGTGCGCGGGGCTCGCGGGGCGCGCCTTCCTCGCCGGCCCGCGCATCTTCGACGAGAACGCGCGCAGCTTCCTGCCCGAACTCGCGACGAACGGGATCTCGCTGCGCCGGCTGCGCGTCGCGCCCGACGCGCCGCCGCAGCGCTGCGCGTTCCTGATCTCGTCGGGCTGCGTCGTGTCGCGCGGCGCGTTCGACGTGCTCGGCCGCTTCGACGAGACGCTGTTCATCGATCACGTCGACACCGAGTACAGCTTCCGCGCGCTCGCGCGCAACGTGCCGCTCTATGTCGTGCCGTCGCTGGTGCTGAAGCACCGGATCGGCGCGAAGCAGCGGCATGCATTCGGTCCTTTCGAAATGACGTCGATGAATCACTCGTGGCAACGGCGCTACTACAGCGCGCGCAATGCGGTGCAGCTCGGGATGCAGTACGGGCTGCGCTTTCCGGTGGCGATGGTGCCGAACCTGCTGACCGTGTGGCAGGTCGTGCAGATCGCGCTCGTCGAGCGCGACAAGCGCGCCAAGCTCGCCGGCATCCTGTACGGCATCGCGGACGGCCTGCTCGGCCGGCTCGGTCCGCTCGAGCGTGCGCGGCCGCGCTTGGCCGCACGCGCGCAGCGCGTCCAGCAGGGTTGAGGGAAGCGATGGAACGCATCATGAAAGCGGCGCGACCGGCGCGACCGGCGCGACCGGCGCGCGGCGGGCAGGGCGGCTGGACGATGCTCGCGGCGGCCGCGCTGCTGGCGCTGGGCGGTTGCGTGCCGTCGGGGTTCCTGCCGTCGCTGTCGCTGCGCGCACCGGCCGGCGACGCGCTGGCGCACACCGCGGGCCCCGGTGTGCACGGCGCGTGGCCCGCACCCGACTGGGTGAAGCAACTGCAGGATCCGCAGCTCGACGAACTGGTGGCGGAGGCGTCGCGGAACAATCCCGACCTGCAGGTCGCGCAGGCGCGGCTGCGGATCGCGCAGGCGCAGCTTCGGCAATTCGATTCGCTGACGGGGCTGACCGGCACGGCCGGCGCGACGGTCAGCCGCGCGCGGATGCCGAAGCCGGGCGACGTCGCCGACGTGTCCGTCGGCGGCTATCGTGTGCCGGTCGAGATCTTCGGCGATCCGGTCGTGTCGCCGTCGTCGATATTCGTCGGGCTGAACTACCAGCTCGACCTGTGGGGCAAGAACCGCGCGGCGACGAAGAGCCTGATGTCGCTGCGCGACGCGACCGGCGTCGAGGCCGAGCAGGTTCGGCTCACGCTCGCGGTCGCGATCGTCACCGTGTATTGCCAGCTCGACCAGGCGTACGCGGTGCGCGACCTGTTGCAGCAGAAACTGAAGATCAGCCAGCGCGTGACGGCCGTGCTGCGCGAGCGCACCGCGCGCGGCCTCGACAACGCGTACGACGCGAGCGACGCGTCGATCAAGCGCACCCGCCTGCTCGAACAGATGGCGCTGAACGACGAGCAGATCAAGCTCGCGCAATTGCAGCTCGGCGTGCTGTCCGGTCGCGGGCCCGAGCGTGGGCTCTCGCTGCAGCGGCCGCGCGTCGGCGCGTTCCCCGGCGGCGCGCTGCCCGCGCGGCTGCCGGCCGACCTGCTCGGCCGCCGGCCCGATATCGTCGCCGCGCGCCTGCGTGTCGAAGCCGCGTTCGCGAATGCCGATTCCACGCGCGCGCAGTTCTATCCGGACGTGAACCTCGTCGCGCTCGGCGGCGTGTTCGCGCTGACGCCCGCGTCGCTGTTCTCGCGCGACGCGATCGCCGGCTCCGTCGGCCCCGCGATCTCGCTGCCGGTGTTCGATCGCGGCCGGTTGAAGGCGAAGCTCGGTGCGGACGTCGCGCAGGCCGACGTCGCGATCGGGCTGTACAACAAGACGGTGGACGACGCGCTCGGGCAGGTCGCGCAGATCGTCACGTCGTTGCAAACCGCGCAGACGCTCGTCGCACAGCAGCAGGACGCCGTCGCCGCCGCGCAGAAGATTGTGCAGATCGCGGCCGACCGCCATCGGCGCGGCGTGCTGATGCAGAAGGACGTCGATGTCGCGGACCTCACGCTGATCGACGAGCGCGCGCAGCTGATTGCGTTGCTCGGCCGGCAGCGGACGCTGCGCGTCGGGCTGGTCGGCGCGCTCGGCGGCGGGTTCGATGCGAGCGCGGCGATGGCGTCGGCATCGGCATCGCCGGTCGCGACACGTACCGCGCAAGGCGCGCGGCCGAAGCGCGGCGCGATGGCGAGCGCGGCGGCTCTCAATGCGACGAACGCCGGCACGGAAGCACGTCGCGCGGCCACGTCCGTCAATGGCGCCGCGCCGATCGACCCACCGGCGGCGATCGCGACGCCGCGCAGCGCGGCGGCCGACAGCGCGAGCGTGAGCACCGGCACGCGCAGCGCGGTACCCATCGTCTCGGCCGACCCGCGCGTGAGCGCGATCCCCCTGTTCCAGCATGACCGCCTGATCGTTACGCAAAGCGACTGATGCACCACGACAACCTTCATACCGCCGCGGAGCCGGCCGCACTGAACGATCCGGCACTCGACGCGCGCCGGGCGACCCGCCGCAAGCGCTTCACGTGGTTCTTCGCGGTCGTGCTGCTGGCCGCGCTCGTGTGGATCGCGTTCTGGCTGCTGCACGACCGCTATGTCGAGGACACCGACGACGCATACGTCGCGGGCAGCATCGTGCAGGTCGCCGCGCAGATCCCGGGCGCGGTGACCGACGTGCTGGTCGCCGATACGCAGGCCGTGCGCGCCGGGCAGCCGCTCGTGCGGCTCGACGACACCGAAGCGTCCGTCGCCTTCGCGCAGGCGAAGGCGCAGCTCGTGCAGGCCGTGCGGCAGGTCGCGAACGCGAAGATCTCGAACACGATGTACGTGGAAGCCGTGAACGCGCGCCAGGCCGACCTGTCGCTCGCGCAGCGCGCGCTCGCCGCGCGTTCGGGCGCATCGGTCGAGATCGTCGCGCCGGAGGAGCTGGCGCGCGCCCGCGCGGCGGTCGCCGGCGCGCAGGCGAACCTCGCGGCCGCGCAGGCGCAGCTCGAAGCGGCGCGGGCGCTCGGCAGCAAGCTGCCGGTCGACGAAAGCCCCGCCGTCGTGCAGGCGGCCGCGCAGTTCAGGCTCGCGTACCGGAACCTGAAGCGCACGACGATCGTCGCGCCGGTCGACGGCACGGTCGGCCAGCGTTCGGTGCAGGTCGGCCAGCAGGTCGGGCCCGGCGTGCCGCTGATGTCGATCGTGCAGCTGAACCGGCTGTGGATTGAAGCGAACTTCAAGGAAGGGCAGATCCGCCACATGCGCATCGGCCAGCCGGTCGACGTGGTGTCGGACCTGTACGGATCGCGCGTCGTCTATCGCGGCCGCGTGCAGGGCTTCTCGGCCGGCACCGGCAGCGCGTTCTCGATGCTGCCGTCGCAGAACGCGGCCGGCAACTGGATCAAGGTCGTGCAGCGGGTGCCGGTCGTGATCGCGATCGATCCCCGCGACCTGGCCGCGCATCCGCTCAGGGTCGGGTTGTCGATGCGCGCGACCGTCGATACGCGCAACCGCGACGGCCACGCGCTCGACAGCGAGCCGCCGACGCCGGCCGTCAGCACGCGCATGCACGACGGCGTCGCGAGCGACGCGCAAGCGGCTGCCGCCGCGATCATCCGCGAGAACCAGGGCGGATAACGCTCGCCCGGCCGGTGGGGCGGGCCGACCCGATCGCTTGAACCGGCCGGCCTTTGCGGCCCGCGCGCTCCGCGTCTTCCTTGGTACTGCCTTCTGGCCGCTTTCCGGCCCGACTTTCGCGTTTGCGCCATCGATGTCGGCACCGATCAAACGCATGTCGGGTTTGAGACATCGGCGCCCCCGCCTCCGGGACTACTCTCGAACAGCACGTTGCGTAAGCGCCGCACCCGCCGGCGTGCCGCAGCGCCATCCAACGAGACATGGAGACAATACGATGAGCAGCAATCGAGGTGTCGTCTATCTTGGCCCGGGCAAGGTCGAAGTACAGAAGATCGATTATCCGAAAATGGTCGACCCGACCGGCCGCGCGATCGGCCACGGTGTCATCCTGAAAGTGGTGAGCACGAACATCTGCGGTTCCGACCAGCACATGGTGCGCGGCCGCACGACCGCTCCGGTCGGCCTCGTGCTCGGTCACGAGATCACCGGCGAAGTGGTCGAGGTGGGCCGCGACGTCGAGACGCTGAAGCTCGGCGATCTCGTGTCGGTGCCGTTCAACGTCGCGTGCGGCCGCTGCGCGATGTGCAAGGACACGCATACGGGCGTGTGCCTGAACGTGAACCCGTCGCGTGCCGGCGGCGCATACGGCTACGTCGACATGGGCGGCTGGATCGGCGGCCAGGCCGAGTACGTGCTCGTGCCGTACGCGGACTTCAACCTGCTGAAATTCCCCGACCGCGATCAGGCAATGGCGAAGATTCGCGACCTGACCTGCCTGTCCGACATTCTGCCGACCGGTTATCACGGCGCGGTGAGCGCGGGCGTGAAGCCGGGCTCGACGGTCTATATCGCGGGCGCGGGCCCGGTCGGGATGGCGGCGGCCGCGTCGGCGCGCCTGCTGGGCGCGGCGGTGACCATCGTCGGCGACATGAACGAGGAACGCCTCGCGCACGCGCGGGCAATGGGCTTCGAGACGGTCGACCTGTCGAAAGACGCGTCGCTCGGCGAGCAGATCGAGCAGATTCTCGGCGTGCCGGAAATCGACTGTGCGGTCGACTGCGTCGGCTTCGAGGCGCACGGCCACGGTTCGTCGGGCCATTCCGAGGAAGCGCCCGCGACGGTGCTGAACTCGCTGATGGAAATCACGCGTCCGGCCGGCGCGATCGGCATCCCGGGCCTGTACGTGACGGACGATCCGGGTGCGAAGGACAAGGCCGCGCAGCACGGCAGCCTGAGCATCCGCTTCGGCCTCGGCTGGGCGAAGTCGCACTCGTTCTTCACGGGCCAGACGCCGGTGCTGAAGTACAACCGCAACCTGATGCAGGCAATCCTGTTCGACCGTCTGCCGATCGCGAAGATCGTCAACGTCGAGGTGATCTCGCTCGATCAGGCGCCGGAAGGCTACAAGAAGTTCGACGGCGGCGCGCCGCGCAAATTCGTGATCGATCCGCACGGTTTGCTGGCGGCCTGACGCACGAAGCAGGGAGCGCATGAAGCGGGCGGCACCGGAGACGGTGCCGCCCGTTGTCGCTGTGGGCGTGCGGCGCGCTCAGTGTCCGCGATAGACCCCGGCCAATTGGATGTCGGTCGCCGCGGCGCGGTGCCCGTGGCGTGTATGCGCACTCACGCGATGGAGCGCATGCGTGCGCCGGGCCGGGGCGCCTTTCCAGTCGGCGACGCGGACGCCGTTGCGCGCGTGTTGCGGCTCGCGAACCGGTGGCGCATGTCGCGCGAGTGTCGTGGTCGCGCGTGCGGTCGAGCGTGAGGTTGCGCGCCGGCTCGTATCGGCCACGCGTGCGGCCACGCGCGGCTGCTCGGCCGCGATCTGCGTGTCGTCGGCCGCGACCGGCGTCTCGTGTGCGGCGGCCGGCTTATCGTCTGCACGATGAAACGCATAGACGGGCACGGGCACGACCGGCAGCGTCGGCGCATCGGCGCCGTGCACGCCTGCATCGATCGTCGTCGCACCGGGCGTAGCCGGGCCGCGGCAGGCGGGGTCCGCCCGGCATGTCCGGTCGAACGTCACATAGCCGCCGACCATCAGCACGACGGTCAGGATGCTCAGCAGCGGCGCACTGGACGGGCGCGGCCGCCGGATCGCGGCGCTGCGCACCGCGGCCGCGACGCGCGACGACCACGCCGGCACAGGCCGCTGCGTGTCGTGCGGGGGCGTGGCCTGCTCGGCATGTGCGTCGCCGCGCCGGTCGCGCAGCGGCGTGAACGGCCAGTCTCCCACACCGCAGACGGGGCACTGCTCGCTGGCGCGAAACGCCAGGAAGCCGCATTCGCGGCAGCGCTGGCTGACGGCGCCGTGCGGCTCGGCACGCAGGTTCAGTGCGCCGCGCAGCGTGTCGCGGGTCCGCACATTCCGGTTGAGCAGGACTTGCATGGTGTTGCTACCTCGTCTGTCGTTGCCGCCCGGCGAGCGTCCCGATGGTCCGCATCGCGTCTTCGACGGCAGGGGTCCAGGGCCGGCCGTAGTTCAGCCGGACATAACGGTGAAATGCGCCCGTCACGGAAAAGATCGGCCCGGGCGCGAGGCTGACGCCGTTGTCCATCGCGTCGTCGAACAACTGCATCGCGTCCACGTGCGGCGGCAATTCGATCCACAGGAAATACCCGCCGCGCGGTGCGTACACCTCCGTGTCGGGCGGAAAGTACGCGCGAACGGCGGCCAGCATCTGCGCCTGGTGCGCGGCCAGGTTGCGCCGGAGCCGGCGCAGGAAGCGGTCGTACGCGCCGTCGCGCAGGTAGCTCGAGACGGCCATCTGCGCGGGCACGTCGGCGGCCGGCGCGCTTTCGTTCTTCACGTGGCTGATCTGTTCCACGTAGCGTCCGGCCGCGACCCAGCCGACCCGGAAACCGGGAGCGAGGCACTTCGAGAACGACCCACAATGCAGCACCAGCCCGCTATCGTCGTACAGTTTCGCGGGGCGCGTGGGCAATGGCCCGAAATGCAGTTCGCCGAACACGTCGTCCTCGATCAGCGGCACCTCGTGCGACGCGAGCAGGTCGATCAGCGCGCGCTTGCGCTCGTCGGACAGCGTCGCGCCGGTCGGGTTGTGAAGCGAGGTCATGAACCAGCACGCGCGCACCGGATGCGTGTCCAGCGCATCCGCGAGTGCGTCGAGATCGAGGCCGGCGCGCGGGTCGACCGGGATCTCGACGGTCTTCAGATGCAGCCGCTGCACGGCCTGCAACACGGCGGGGAAGGCCGGGCGTTCGATCGCGACGATGTCGCCGGGGCGTGTGAGTGCCTGCAGGCTCAGCGTCAGCGCTTCGGCCGCGCCGGTCGTGATGACGATCTCTTCCATCGGCAATGCGGCGCCCGCGTTCAGGTAGCGCATGGCGATCTGGCGGCGCAGCGCTTCGTGGCCCGGCGCAGTCCCGCCAGCAGTTGCGCGCGGTCCATGTTGCGGGCCGCCGTCGCCGCGTAGCGCCACAGGCTGCTCATCGGAAACAGTGAATAGCTGGCGAATGCCGAACCCAGCGGGACGATGTCGTCGCGCTTGAGCGAGTCCATCAAGCGGAACATGGTGTCGTCGCCAGTCGGCGACGCGCCCGGCTTGCGTGGCGTGTCCTGGCTGGTACGCACGCGCTTGTCGTCGAGATCCGCGACGAAATACCCGGAACGCGCGCGCGCGACGATGAGGCCCTCGCTTTCGAGCGTGTAGTACGCGCGAAACACGGTGGAAGGACTCACACGATAGGCGCGGCACGCCGAGCGCACGGTCGGGATCCGCGCGCCGGCCGCGAGGTCGCCACGCCTGATCGAGTCCGCAATCGTCTGCGCGAGCGCCGCATATCGCTTCATGCCCGCCCTCCGGCCGACCGCGGCCGTCGATGAAAAAAAGAGTAGCACGCCATCCGCCGCGTTCAATCCCGCCCCACTCGTCGATCCGCATATTGCTGATCCGCACGTTTTCGACCGACTCTGATCCTTTTCTTCAGATCTGTGAGCAGGCATTCTGCGCAATCTTTGTTCCCGAAGCCTGGTCGATACGGAGTTCACTGCCCGCAGGGCGAATCCGCGACCCCCGCGCACCGCGAGCGGGACCTTGTCTACGGCGTCCTCACCCTTATCCCGGAAGCATTCAGCGTGAAATCGAAGTTCCTCGTCGCGGGCCTCGTGGCCGGCATCGCCCTCGACCTGTTCAGCGGCGCCGCAGTCGCCGCCTGCGTCAACAATCCGCCGGCTCAGTCCAACGCGTCGTTCCCCGGTGCACTGACCGGCAAGCTCGTCTATCACAGCTATGTCAAGTACGGCGACGGCACGAGCCAACTGTTTTTGTACGACTTTTCCGCCCGCACGCTCACGCAACTGAGCAAGAGCAGCTGGGGCATCACCGATCCGATGAATGGCGTGTTCAGCCCCGACGGCAAGTGGCTCGCGTTCATGGGGATCAGCAACGGCGCGTGGAACGTGTTCATGCTGCAGCTTGGCGCCGGCACGCCGCCCGTCAACCTGACGAACAGCAGCGGCGCGACGCGCAACGAGGATCCGAAGTTCGCAGCCGACGGCAAGACGCTCGTGTTCAAGCAGAACGGCGACGTGAAGCAGGGCACGCTGTCGTACACGAGCGCGGGCCCGGTGTTCACGTCGGTCGTGAGCCTGACGAACGCGCCGGCCGGCAGCGAATACTCGATGCCGTTCCTCGCGCCGGACGCGAGCGCCGTGTACTACGCGACGGGCACCGGCTCGAACATGGGGCTGATGAAGCGCACGATCGCGACCGGCGCCACGGCGGTATTCGATCATCCGGCCGGGCTGCAGACCTACTATCCCATCGTGCGGCGCGATGGCATGGTGTTCTATGCGCGCTGGAAGGACAGCGGCGGCGCGGACCAGATCTACGCGAAGACCGCGGATCCGGCGTCGACACCGAACGCGCTGCCGATCAACGATTGCATGAGCAACAACTCGGACCCGGCACCGGTGAGCGGCACGAACTACGTGTTCTTCTCGTCGACGACGGCGGGCGGCTACCAGCTCTACGTGGGTGACGTGACGACCGGCCAGCGCTGGAGCCTGTCGCAATTCGGCGTGAACGCGGATACGACGAAGGCGAAGCTCGGCGCGAGCTACTACGGCGGCCCGGCGGCCGCGCAACCGACGCTGCTGTCGCAAGGACGTCCGGCCGCCGCATCGGCGAGCTACAACGCGTCGCTGACGCCGGACAAGGCATTCGACGGCAACACGACGAGCACGCGCTGGGATTCGCCGGAAGGCGCGGGCGTCGGCACGGAATGGATCTCCGTCGATCTCGGCGCGGTGAAGAAGGTCAGCAGCGTCGATCTCTACTGGGATGCGGGTGCGCTCGTCTACCAGATCCAGACGTCGAACGACAACGCGAACTGGACGACGGTTTATTCGACGAACAACGGCGTGTCGTACGGTCACGTTACGCTGCCGAACCTCAACGCGCAGGGGCGCTACGTGCGGATGATTGGTACGAAGCGGGCGACGCAGTGGGGTTATTCGCTCGATGAGATGCAGGTTTGGGGATCGTAAGCGCAAATGAAAAGCGGCCTTGAAGGCCGCTTTTTTTTTATTCGCGCCACGCCTGCTTCACATATGAACCAGATGCGCCGGAAACGCCGCCACCCCGCCCGTCACACCCTGCGCGAGCGGCGCGACCTGCTTGCGGCGTTCACGCGTCGGCGCGACGCCGAACGCGTCGCGATAGCTCTTGCTGAAGTGGCACGCCGACTGGAAGCCGCACGCCATCGTGATGTGCATGATCGACATGTCGGTCTGCAGCAGTAGCTCGCGCGCGCGGCGCAGCCGCAGCGTCAGGTAATAGTGCGTGGGCGTCATCCCGAGGTGCTCGCGGAACAGCCGCTGCAGCTGACGCTGCGACATGTTCGCAAGCCGCGCGAGCTCCTCGCGCGACAGCGGCTCCTCGATGTTGTTCTCCATCAGCGAGATCACTTCGAACAGCGACTTGTTCGCCGAGCCGAGCCGCGCGACGAGCGGCATCCGCTGTTGCGCGCTCGTGTCGCGCACGTGTTCGACGATGAACTGTTCGGCGATCTGCGTGACGCGCGCGGTGCCCACGCGCGCGGCGATCAGGTTCAGCATCATGTCGAGCGGCGCGACGCCGCCCGTGCACGTGATGCGGTCGCGGTCCACCACGAACAGTTCCTTCAGGAAGCGCGTGTCCGGAAACTCTTCCTTCAGCGCCGACATGTTTTCCCAATGGATCGCGCACGCGTAGCCCGCGAGCAGCCCCGACTTCGCGAGTGCATAGGTGCCCGTGCACAGGCTGCCGAGCGGTAGCCCCATGCGCGCGAAGCGGCGCAGCGTCGACAGATGGGCGGGCGTCGTCGCGCGCTGCACGTCCACGCCGCCGCACACGAAGACGATGTCCGGCTGCCCCACGCACTCGGCCGGCCCCGTGTCGACCGTGAGTCCGTTGCTCGCCGTGACCGGGCCGCCTTCGGGGCTGATCACCGACCAGCGGTAGAGCGGTTGTCCGCTCAGGTAGTTCGCCATCCGAAGCACCTCGATCGCATTGGTGAACGCGATCATCGTGAAATTCGGCAAAGGCATGAACGCGAAGTGGGACAGCGACGCTGTGCGGTCGGGGGACATGGGGGCGTTCCTAGAATCTCTAATAGCTTTTCGCCCGAAGGGCACGGATCGGGCTGCCGTATTGTGTGAGCGAGCGCAACAAGCGTGCCATACGGCTAAACCCTAGCTCCATACGTTGTATGGGCTTGACGTCCATGCTGCACTGCACCGTAAGCGGGCCGCGCTGCACCCCGGATGCACAGCGCAGGCACCGCCGAAGTGCTTGTGCAAAGCGAACGGCAAACGGCGGCGCGATCGCCCATGCAGAAAAGCACGACCGGTCACTTGTACAAAACGGACGCGCATGGCGGAAAAGGCCAAGAACGCGTCTAAATTCATCAATCCGCCGAAAATCCGAACGACAAGAATAGAGCCGTCGGCAGCCTTGCACTGGATGCGCTGGAACCCCAGGTTTGGCGGGCCTCGAGCTTCGGTTTCACGCCCTTTATTCTTCGTCACGGACGCACTATGTCGAACACCCAGCCTTTCTTCTCGCAGCCCCTTGCCGAGCGCGACGCGCCGGTGCGCAGCGCCATCCTGAAGGAGCTCGAGCGCCAGCAGTCGCAGGTCGAGCTCATCGCGTCGGAAAACATCGTGTCGCGTGCGGTGCTGGAGGCGCAGGGTTCGGTGCTGACCAACAAGTATGCGGAAGGCTATCCGGGCAAGCGCTACTACGGCGGCTGCGAATTCGCGGACGAAGTCGAGGCGCTGGCGATCGAGCGCGTGAAGCAGATCTTCAACGCCGGCTACGCGAACGTGCAGCCGCACTCCGGCGCGCAGGCGAACGGCTCGGTGATGCTCGCGCTGGCGAAGCCGGGCGACACGGTGCTCGGCATGTCGCTGGACGCCGGCGGCCACCTGACGCACGGCGCGAAGCCGGCGCTGTCGGGCAAGTGGTTCAACGCGGTGCAGTACGGCGTGAACCGCGACACGATGCGGATCGACTACGACCAGGTTGAAGAACTCGCGCACCAGCACAAGCCTAACCTCATCATCGCCGGTTTCTCGGCGTATCCGCGCGCACTGGACTTCGCACGCTTTCGCGCGATCGCCGACAGCGTCGGCGCGAAGCTGATGGTCGACATGGCGCACATCGCGGGCGTGATCGCCGCCGGCCGCCATGCGAACCCGGTCGAGCACGCGCACGTCGTCACGTCGACCACGCACAAGACGCTGCGCGGCCCGCGCGGCGGCTTCGTGCTGACCAACGACGAAGACATCGCCAAGAAGATCAACTCGGCCGTGTTCCCCGGCCTGCAGGGCGGCCCGCTGATGCACGTGATCGCCGGCAAGGCCGTCGCGTTCGGCGAAGTGCTGCACGCGGACTTCAAGACCTACATCGACAACGTGCTCGCGAACGCGCAGGCGCTCGGCGAAGTGCTGAAGGCGGGCGGCGTGGATCTCGTCACCGGCGGCACCGACAACCACCTGCTGCTGGTCGACCTGCGCCCGAAGGGCCTGAAGGGCGCGCCGGTCGAGCAGGCGCTGGAGCGCGCGGGCATCACCTGCAACAAGAACGGCATTCCGTTCGACACCGAGAAGCCGACCGTCACGTCGGGCATCCGCCTCGGCACGCCGGCCGGCACGACGCGCGGCTTCGGCGTCGCGGAGTTCCGCGAGGTCGGCCGCCTGATTCTGGAAGTGTTCGACGCGCTGCGCGCGAACCCGGAAGGCGACGCCGCGACCGAACAGCGCGTGCGCCGCGAGATTTTCGCGCTCTGCGAGCGCTTCCCGATTTACTGATCGACGACCCCCACAAAAGCAAGACTGGAGCGAGAGGCAGATATGAGCACGCTGCATCAGGACAGCATCATCATCGACGGACTGAACATCTCGAAGTTCGAGAAGCCGGTGTTCGAAGACATGCGCCGTGGCGGCATCACGGCCGCGAACTGCACGGTATCGGTGTGGGAGAACTTCACCAAGACCGTCGACAACATCGGCGTGATGAAGCAGAAGATCCGCGAGAACAGCGAGCTGCTGACGCTCGTGCGTACCACGGACGACATCTTCCGCGCGAAGAAGGAAGGCAAGACCGGGATCATTCTCGGCTTCCAGAACGCGCACGCGTTCGAGGACAACCTCGGCTACATCGAGGCGTTCGCCGACATGGGCGTGCGCGTCGTGCAGCTTTGCTACAACACGCAGAACCTGGTCGGCACCGGCTGCTACGAGCGTGACGGCGGCCTGTCGGACTTCGGCCGCGAAGTGATCACCGAGATGAACCGCGTCGGCATCATGGTCGACCTGTCGCATGTGGGCGGCAACACGTCGTCGGAAGCGATCGCGTTCTCGAAGAAGCCGGTGTGCTACTCGCACTGCCTGCCGTCGGGCCTGAAGGAACATCCGCGCAACAAGAGCGACGCGCAGCTGAAGGAAATCGCCGACGCCGGCGGCTTTGTCGGCGTGACGATGTTCGCGCCGTTCCTGAAGCGCGGGATCGAGGCGAACATCGACGACTACATCGAGGCGATCGACTACGTCGTGAACCTGATCGGCGAAGACGCGGTCGGCATCGGCACGGACTTCACGCAGGATTTCGCGAAGGAATTCTTCGACATGCTGACGCATGACAAGGGCCGCTATCGCCAGCTGACGAACTTCGGCAAGGTGATCAACCCGGACGGCATCCGCACGATCGGCGAATTCCCGAACCTGACCGCGGCGATGGAACGCCACGGCTGGAAGGAGTCGCGCATCCGCAAGATCATGGGCGAGAACTGGGTACGCGTGTTCAAGGACGTGTGGGGCGCGTAAGCGTCCGCCCGCCCGAACCGCCACCCGCGATTCAACACAAGAAAAATCGGGACGTGCCCGTGCAATTCGCGCGGGCACGCGGACGATGTCGCGCCTGAGCCGCGCGGCCAATTTTCCTCACGGAGTCACCACGATGCAACCGCAACTGCCGATCAACGTCGATCCCGATACCGGCGTCTGGACCACCGACGCGCTGCCGATGCTGTACGTGCCGCGCCACTTCTTCACGAACAATCACGTCGCCGTCGAGGAAGCGCTCGGCGTCGACGCGTATGCCGAGATCCTCTACAAGGCCGGCTACAAGTCCGCATACCACTGGTGCGACAAGGAAGCGAAGCTGCACGGGCTGACCGGCATGGCCGTGTTCGAGCACTACCTGAAGCGCCTGTCGCAACGCGGCTGGGGCCTGTTCTCGATCATCGAGGCGGATCCGGCCAGCGCGCGCGCGAAGATCGAGCTGCGCCACTCGTCGTTCGTGCTCCAGCAGCCGGGCAAGGAAGGCAAGCTCTGCTACATGTTCGCGGGCTGGTTCGCCGGCGCGATGGACTGGGTCAACGACACGACGCCGGAAGGCAAGGGCGCGCCGCGTGCGCAGTCGAAGGAAGTGCAGTGTGCGGCCGAGCATCACGACCACTGCGTCTTCGAAGTGTCGCCGCTCGCGCACTGACGCGCTGACGATCCGACACAGCAACACAACAACACCCGCAACACGAGACATTCGAACGCCAGAGGTCGCCTGCGATGCGTTATCCCCACCTGTTCAAACCCATGCAGCTGAACCAGTTGACGCTGCGCAACCGGATCGTCAGCACCGCCCACGCGGAGGTGTATGCCGAGCCGGGCGGCCTGCCGGGCGACCGCTACATCCGTTACTACGAAGAGAAGGCGAAGGGTGGCGTCGGCCTCGCGATCTGCGGCGGCTCGAGCCCCGTGTCGATCGACAGCCCGCAGGGCTGGTGGAAGTCGGTGAACCTGTCGAACGACAAGATCATCGACCCGCTCACGCGCCTGGCCGACACCATGCACAAGCATGGTGCGAAGATCATGATCCAGGCGACGCACATGGGCCGCCGCTCGTCGTTCCACGGCGAGCACTGGCCGCACCTGATGTCGCCGTCGGGCGTGCGCGAGCCGGTGCACCGCGGCAACGCGAAGATCATCGAGATCGAGGAAATCCGCCGCATCATCGGCGACTTCGCGGCGGCGGCAAAGCGCGTGAAGGCGGCCGGCATGGACGGCATCGAAATCTCCGCCGCGCACCAGCACCTGATCGACCAGTTCTGGAGCCAGCGTTCGAACCATCGCACCGATGAATGGGGCGGCAGCCTCGAGAACCGCCTGCGCTTCGGCATCGAAGTGCTGACGGCCGTGCGCGAAGCGGTGGGCAAGGACTTCTGCGTCGGCCTGCGGATGTGCGGCGACGAATTCCACGAGGACGGCCTCGATCACGAAGCGCTGAAGGAAATCGCGCAGGCGATGTCGGAGACGGGCCTGATCGACTACCTGAGCGTGGTCGGCTCGGGCGGCGATACGCACAACACGATCGCCAACTGCATGCCGCCGATGGCGCTGCCGCCGGAGCCGTTCGTGCACCTCGCGGCCGGCATCAAGTCGGTGGTGAAGATCCCCGTGATGCACGCGCAGAGCATCCGCGACGCGGGCCAGGCCGAACGCCTGCTCGCCAACGGCATGATCGACCTGGTCGGCATGACGCGCGCGCAGATCGCCGATCCGCACATGGTGATCAAGATCCGCGATGGCCGCGAAGACGAAATCAAGCAGTGCGTCGGCGCGAACTACTGCATCGACCGCCAGTACAACGGCCTCGACGTGCTGTGCATCCAGAACGCCGCGACGTCGCGCGAAGCGACGATGCCGCACGTCATCGAGAAGTCGCGCGGCCCGAAGCGCAAGGTGGTGGTGGTCGGCGCGGGCCCCGCGGGGCTCGAGGCCGCACGTGTCGCGAAGCTGCGCGGCCACGACGTGGTGCTGTTCGAGAAGAACGCCGAAGTGGGCGGCCAGGTGATGATCGCCGCGAAGGCGCCGCAGCGCGAACAGATGTCGGGGATCATCCGCTGGTTCGACATGGAAACCAAGCGCCTGGGCGTCGATCGCCGCCTCGGCGTCGCCGCCGACGAGAAGATGATCATGGCCGAGAAGCCGGACATCGTCGTGCTCGCCACGGGCGGTTCGAGCTTCACGTGGCAGGTGCCGGCGTGGGGCGTGGCCGAAGGCCTGGCCGTCAGCTCGTGGGACATCCTGACCGGCAAGGTCGAGCCGAAGGAGAACGTGCTGCTGTTCGACGGCGTGAGCACCCATGCGGGCGCGGGCGTCGCCGACTTCATGGCGAGCCGCGGCTCGAAGGTCGAGGTCGTCACCCCTGACGTGAAGGTGGCCGACGATTGCGGCGGCACGACGTTCCCGATCTTCTATCGCCGCCTGTATGCGCTCGGCGTGATCCCGACGCCGAACACCATGCTCGATCGCGTGTACGAGGAGGACGGCAAGAAGATCGCCGTGCTGCGCAACGAGTACACCGAGGAACTGGAAGAGCGCGCGGTCGACCAGGTGGTGATCGAGAACGGTTCGTCGCCGAACGACGAGCTGTACTGGAAGCTCAAGCCGGAGTCGGTGAACCGCGGCCAGATCGATCCGCACACGCTGTTCGCGGCCGAGCCGCAGCCGTGCCTGTCGGAAGAACTCGGCAACGGCCGCTTCCTGCTGTTCCGTGTCGGCGACTGCATCTCGATGCACAACGTCCACGGCGCGATCTATGACTCGCTGCGTCTCGTGAAGGATTTCTGAAAATGAATCCGTCCTTCCTCATTACCGCACTGTTGTGGCTGTCGGTGGCGGGGCTCGCGTTCGCGGTCGCGAAGCGCTCGTCCTACTGGCGTCTCGGCCGGGCCACGGCGCCCGGCTCGTTCGGCGTCGCGAACCTGTTCGCGATCCCGAAGCGCTACTTCGTCGACCTGCACCACGTGGTCGCCCGCGACCCGTACATCGCGAAGACCCACGTCGCGACCGCCGGCGGCGCGATCGGTGCGCTCGCGCTGGTGTTCGTCAACTACGGCCTCGCGATCTACTCGCCGTGGCTCGACAAGCTGATCTTCCTCGCGGCGCTCGCGATGCTCGTCGGCGTGGTGTTCGTCTGGCGCCGCCGCGCGGCGAAGAACGTGCCGGCCCGCCTGTCGCGCGGCCCGTGGAACGCGCTGCCCTGGCTGCTCGGCTCGTTCGCGCTCGGCCTCGTGCTGTTCATGGTCGTGCCGACCGGCGCGATGTCGGGGGCGTTCGCGGTGCTCTGCGCGCTGCTGATCGGCGCCGGCGCATTCACGATGACCATCGGCGCCGCGAAGGGCGGCCCGATGAAGCATGCGATCGCCGGCCTGCTGCACCTCGCGTTCCACCCGCGCCAGGAGCGTTTCGCGGCTACCCGCGACTCGTTCACGGGCAACGGCACGGCAACGCCGCCGACCGCGCTGAAGCTGCCGGACATCGAGCACGAGGAATACGGCGTCGCGAAGCCGGTCGAATTCCGCTGGAACCAGCTGCTGAGCTTCGACGCATGCGTGCAGTGCGGCAAGTGCGAAGCTGCGTGCCCTGCGTTCGCCGCGGGCCAGCCGTTGAACCCGAAGAAGCTGATCCAGGATCTCGTCGTCGGGATGGCGGGCGGCACCGATGCGGCCTACGCGGGCAGCCCGACGCCGGGCCTCGCGGTCGGCCAGCATCGCGGCGAGCCGAACGGCCCGATCGTGTCCGGCCTGATCGAGGAGCAGACGCTGTGGTCGTGCACGACCTGCCGCGCATGCGTGCAGGAATGCCCGATGCTGATCGAGCACGTCGACGCGATCGTCGACATGCGCCGTAACCGCACGCTGGTGCACGGCACGGTGCCGGGCAAGGGCCAGGAAGTGCTCGCGAACCTGCGCGAGACCGGCACGATGGGCGGTTACGACGCAGCCGCGCGCTACGACTGGTCGGTCGACCTGAGCGCACCCGTCGCGCAACCGGGCAAGCCGGTCGACGTGCTGTTCGTCGCGGGTGAAGGCGCGTTCGACATGCGTTACCAGCGTACGCTGCGCGCGTTCGTGAAGGTGCTGAACAAGGCTGGCGTCGACTACGCGGTGCTCGGCGGGACCGAGACCGATACCGGCGACGTCGCACGGCGCCTCGGCGACGAAGCGACGTTCCAGCAGATGGCGAAGCGCCTGATCGGCACGCTCGGCACGCTGTCGTACAAGCAGATCGTGACGGCCGACCCGCACGTGATGCACAGCCTGCGCAACGAATACCGCGCGCTCGGGCTGCGCGTGACGGTCAAGCATCACACGACCTACCTCGCAGAGCTGGCCGAGAGCGGCAAGATCGCGCCGAAGGCCGTCGAGGCGCTGCGCGAGAAGCGCACCACGTATCACGATCCGTGCTACCTCGGCCGCTACAACGGCGAGACGGAATCGCCGCGCAAGCTGTTGAAGACGATCGGCATCCAGGTCGTCGAGATGGAGCGCAACGGCATGCGCGGTCGCTGCTGCGGCGGTGGCGGCGGTGCGCCGCTGACCGACATCCCCGGCAAGCAGCGTATTCCGGACATCCGCATCGCCGACGCGCGCGCCATCGGCGCGGACGTGGTCGCGGTCGGTTGCCCGAACTGCACGGCGATGCTCGAAGGCGTCGTGGGCCCGCGCCCCGACGTGCTCGACGTGGCCGAACTCGTTGCCGCCTCGCTGGAGTGAATCGATGAACACGATCAAACGAATCGATCCGCGCCGGCCGTTCATCATCACGGCCGCGGGCCTGAAGCGCATCACGCTCGGCCAGGAAGGCAGCGCCGATGCGAGCGCCGCGCAGTGGTCCGCGCACGGTCACGGCGCCGCGGCCGCGAAGCCGCGCCGCGCGGTGCAGGACCCGAAGCACGTGATGCTGGTGGTGGCGCACACCGAGCGCGGCGCGCTCGACGACCATTCGCGCCAGGCGATCGCCGCCGCCGCGGTGCTGGCCGACGCGCAAACGGAAGTCGCGCTGCTGGCGTTCGGCGAACTGAAGGATGACGCCGCGGAACTCGGTGTCGACAAGCTGATCGAGCTGCCCGACTTCGACCGCCGCGCATTCGCGCCCGAAAGCGAATTGCAAGCATTGCAGGCCTGCGCCGCGGCGCTCGCGCCGAAGCACGTGTTCGTGCCCGACAACGCGACCGGCGACGGCGATCTCGGCCGGCGTTACGCGGCGGCCGCCGGCGCGAGCGTCGCGACCCACGTGGTCGAGATCGACGCGAAGCATGTCGGCGCGTATGCGCAGGCCGGCCGTGCGTTCGCGACGCGCGGCTTGCCCGACGTGATTCTGCTCGCGCAGAACGCGGTCGAAGCGAAGCTGCCGTTCGTCGGCGCGGGCGATCGCCTGGCCGCCGACTTCATCCGCCCGGCCGGCGACACGGCGCAGCCGTACCGCGATCTCGGCCTCGAGGAAATCGACGCCGCGCAGGTCGCGCTGGAGGAAGCCGACTTCATCGTGTCGGCCGGTAACGGCGTGTCCGACATCGGCGCGTTCGAGCGGCTCGCCGGCGCGTTCGGCGCGGCGATCGGCGCGAGCCGCGTCGCGGTCGACAACGGCCACTTCACGCGCGACAAGCAGGTGGGCGCGACCGGCAAGACGGTCGAGGCCAGCGTGTACATCGCGTTCGGCATCTCGGGCGCGGTGCAGCACTTGCAAGGGATCAAGGACTGCCGTCACGTGATCGCGGTCAACCTCGACGGCAGTGCGCCGATCGCCAAGCGCGCGAACCTCACGGTGGTGGGCGACGCGCAGGCGACCATCGCCGCGCTGATCGAAGAGGTGCAGGCCGCGCGTGCGTCGCGCGGACAATCGCCGACCGCGGTCGGCGCCCGTGAATCCGAAGGAGTCGCAGCATGAACGCCCCTCGCCAGTTGCAACGCATCGCGGTGCTCGTGTCCGTGGGCCGGCACCCGGTCAGCGGCACCGCGCGCTACAGCCGCAACGACGCGGCCGCGCTCGAGGTTGGCCGCCAGCTCGCGGAGAAACATCGGGCCCAGCTCGACGTGATCCATGCGGGCGACCCCGCCAATGAAGCGCTTGCCGAATACCTTGCGCTCGGCGCGCGGCAGGTCGAGGTGCTCGCCTGCCGCGACGGCGACGATGCCGCGCATGCGCTCGCCGCCCGCGTCGAAGGGTACGACCTCGTGCTGACCGGCACCCGTGCGGAAGGCGCGTACGACACCGGCATGCTGCCGTATCGCGTCGCCGCGACGCTCGGCTATCCGCTCGTCGGCTCGGCCGTCGACGTGACGGTCGACGGCGGCCGCGCGGCGGTCCGGCAATTCTTGCCGAAGGGGCTGCGGCGGCGCGTCGACGCGGCGCTGCCGGCCGTCGTCGCGGTGCATCCGCTCGCCAACGTGGAGCCGCGCTACGCGTATGCGCGGCTGCGGGCCGGCGCGATCCGCCCGCTGCTCACGGCGACCGGCGCGGACGCCGATGCGGCCGCTTGGAAGGTCGGCGCGATCGAGCGTAAACCCGTAAAACTGGTCGCCGCCGAGAAGCGCTCCGGGCATGCGCGGATGCTGTCCGCGACGACGACCGAAAGCCGCGGCGGCAACGTCGTAAATGAAGGGAGTTCAGTCGAAAAAGCACAAGTGATACTCGCGTATTTGCGCGAGCATCAGCTCATCGACTACTGAATTTGGTGCCTGTCGGCAAGAACCCCAGGGATGCAAGGAATCCGGAGCAAACGATGAAAGTATCGGCAGACATTCGTGCACTGATCGCGCGACGCAAGGAAGGCCACAGCCTCGAGGCGCCGTTCTATACGAGCGAGGAAATCTTCGCCCTCGACATGGAGGCGATTTTCCGCCAGCACTGGATCCAGGTAGCGGTCGAACCGGACATTCCGGAGCCGGGCGACTACGTGACCGTGGAACTGGGCAGCGACTCGATCCTGATCGTGCGCGACGACGACATGGAAATTCGTGCGTTCCACAACGTGTGCCGTCACCGCGGCGCGCGCCTGTGCAACGAAGACAAAGGCTCGGTCGGCAACATCGTGTGCCCGTACCACAGCTGGACCTACAACCTGACCGGCCAGCTGATGTTCGCCGAGCACATGGGCGAGAAGTTCGACCGCTGCAAGCACAGCCTGAAGTCGGTGCACGTGCAGAACCTCGCGGGGCTGATCTTCGTCTGCCTCGCTGAGGAGCCGCCGGTCGATTTCGCGCAGCTGCGCGCCGAGATGGAGCCGTACCTGCTGCCGCACGATCTGCCGAACACGAAGATCGCCGCTCAGGTCGACATCATCGAGGAAGGCAACTGGAAGCTCACGATGGAGAACAACCGCGAGTGCTATCACTGCGTCGCGAACCATCCGGAGCTGACGATCTCGCTGTACGAATACGGCTTCGGCTACCAGCGCTCCGACGCGAACGCCGAAGGCATGGACGCGTTCGCTGAAACCTGCGTGCGCCGCGGCAAGGAGTGGGCCGAGATGGGCCTGCCGTCCGCCGAAATCGAAAAGCTGAGCGACGTGACGGGCTTCCGCACGCAGCGCCTGCCGCTCGACCGCCACGGCGAATCGCAGACGCTCGACGCGAAGGTTGCGTCGAAGAAGCTGCTCGGCAAGTTCGACCAGGCCGACCTCGGCGGCCTGTCGTTCTGGACGCAGCCGAACTCGTGGCACCACTTCATGAGCGATCACATCGTGACGTTCTCGGTGATTCCGCTGTCGGCCGGCAAGACGCTCGTGCGCACCAAGTGGCTCGTGCACAAGGACGCGAAGGAAGGCATCGACTACGACGTGAAGAACCTGACGGCCGTGTGGAACGCGACCAACGACCAGGATCGCGCGCTCGTCGAATTCTCGCAGCGTGGCGCGACCAGCAGCGCGTACGAGCCGGGCCCGTATTCGCCGTTCACGGAAGGTCTCGTCGAAAAATTCTCGGCCTGGTACATCGGCCGGCTCGCCGAAAAAACCGGCGCGTAGTAGTCAGCGGACAGCAAGCGGAGTCAATGATGAAACAACCCCAACGCTCACTTTGCTCGCTGCCCCCCGAGGGGGCGGTCAACCTCCTTGGGGCGGCCCGGCGGAGGTTGGCATGATGCGAGATGCAGCCAATTTCGAGCCGGCGGAAAGCCGGGTGACGCACCCGGCATTCTGGACCGCGCTGCCGGAGCGCTGGACGAGCGACGTCGAGGAAACGCTGGTGTGCTGCCAGGTTCGGCAGGAAACCCATGACGTGAAGAGCTTCTTCTTCCGTTCGCCGCAAGGCCGTGCGTTTTCGTTCGAGCCGGGGCAGTTCATCACGCTCGAGCTCGATATCGAAGGCGAGACGATCAACCGCTGCTATACGATCTCGTCGTCGCCGGCGCGTCCGCATACGATCTCGATCACGGTCAAGCGTGTGCCGGGCGGCAAGGTGTCGAACTGGCTGCACGACAACCTGCGCCCGGGCGCGTCGGTTCGCGTGCTCGGCCCGGCCGGCGAATTCACGTGCGCACGGCATCCGGCGCGCAAGTATCTTTTCCTGTCGGCCGGCTCGGGCGTCACGCCGCTGATGTCGATGAGCCGCGCGCACCATGATCTCGCCGAGGATCGCGACATCCTGTTCGTGCACAGCGCACGCACGCCGGACGACATCATCTTCGCGCGCGAGCTCGACCTGATCGCGTCGAACCATACGAACTTCCGCACGTCGTTCGTCGTCGAGCGCGTCGGGGCACGTACCAACTGGCCGGGCGTCACGGGCTTCCTGACGTTGCCGCTGCTGAAGCTGATCGCACCGGACTTCATGGAGCGCGAGATCTTCACGTGCGGCCCCGCGCCGTACATGAAGGCCGTGCGCGACCTGCTCGACGAAGCCGGCTTCGACCGCAAGCAGTATCACGAGGAAAGCTTCTCGTTCGAAACGCTCGCGCAGACCGCGAGCGACGAGGTGCTCGCCGAACTCGTGCCGTTGGCCGACGGCGCCGACGTCGCGACGAAGCAGTACACGGTCAGCTTCGCGAAGAGCAACCGCGAAATCTCGTGCGGCTCCGGGCAGCACGTGCTCGACGCGGCACGCCAGTCGGGCGTGCGGCTTCCGGCGTCGTGCACGCAGGGCATGTGCGGCACCTGCAAGGTGAAGCTCGTGTCGGGGCAGGTGGAGATGAAGCACAACGGCGGCATCCGCCAGCGCGAGATCGACCAGGGGATGGTGCTGCTGTGCTGCAGCAAGCCGCTGTCGGATCTCGTGATCGACAAATAAGCAAACAAGCCATTGGCTGTCCGGGCGCGTCGCGTCCGGACAAGCATCCGTCGGAAAAGAACGATACCGCGGATTTGTGGTTGAAGAACCTAGAGAGGCAACGCGCGGTGAGCGCATATCAAGGAGATCGACCATGAAGCTGTTCGGAAAACTGTTGTGGACGGGCGCGGTGTCGGCCATGGTGGCGCTGAGCGCGTCAGCACTTGCGGATACGAAGCCGACACTGAAAATCGGCTACGTCGAAGGCTGGGACGACAGTGTGGCGACGTCGAATGTCGCGGCCCGCGTGATCGAGAAGAAGCTCGGCTACGAGGTGAAGCTCGTGCCGGTCGCTGCCGGGATCATGTGGCAGGGCGTCGCGCGCGGCGATCTCGACGCGACGCTGTCGGCCTGGCTGCCGGTCACGCACGGCTCGTACTGGAGCGAATACAAGAGCAAGGTCGTCGACGTCGGCGCGAACTTTCCCGACGCGAAGATCGGCCTGATTGTCCCGGATTACGTGAAGGCGAAGAGCATCGAGGATCTGAACGCCGAGAAGAGCAGCTTCGGCGGCCGCATCGTCGGCATCGATGCCGGTGCGGGCGTGATGCGCAAGACCGACGAAGCGATCAAGAACTACGGGCTGAGCTACACGCTGATGCCGAGTTCGGGCAGCGCGATGACGGCCGAGCTGTCGCGCTCCGTCAGTGCGAACAAGCCGGTGATCGTGACCGGCTGGGCGCCGCACTGGATGTTCGCGAAGTGGAAGCTGCGCTTCCTCGAGGATCCGAAGAAGGTATTCGGCGGCGCGGAGCACGTCGACAGCGTCGTGAATCCGCAGCTCGAAACGAAGGCCAAGCCGGTCGTCGCGTTCCTGAAGAAATTCCAGTGGAAACCGGGCGAGATCGACAGCGTAATGCTTGCGATCCAGAACGGCTCGAAGCCGGAAGCGGCCGCCGATGCGTGGATCGCAGCCCATGCGGACCGCGTGAATTCGTGGACCGAAGGCACCCAGTAACACGCGACGCTTCATTGCGCGCATCACTATAAAAAATACGCCGGGAATGGCATGCAGGAATCCGAAACAATCGTGATTCCTCGCGGCCATATCCCGGAATTCTTTTACTGATTCTGCAAGAAACGGCGTAAGTTGTTACACTACGGCCCTTGTGCGGAGTCATCTCAGGAGGCAATGGATGAGTCAGGCAGGACTGCGTGCTAATCGCACCAGTGACGTTGAGGCAACCATCTCACATGATTCGACGGGCCACACGCTGCATCGTGGCCTGACTTGGAAAGACGCATTCTGGGTAACGAGCGGCGTGCCGGCAGGCGTGCTGTTCACGATCGGCGGCGTATGCGCGACGATCGGCCAGCCCGCGTGGGCGATCTGGATCGCCGCGATCACGATGGGGCTGATTCAAAGCGCGACTTATGCGGAAATATCCGGGCTATTTCCCCATAAATCGGGCGGCGCGTCCGTGTATGGCGCGATCGGCTGGGTCCGTTACAGCAAGCTGATTGCCCCGGTGTCCGTGTGGTGCAACTGGCTCGCGTGGTCGCCGATGCTCGCGCTCGGCTGCGGCCTCGCAGCAAGCTATGCGCTCACGAGTCTCTTTCCCGCCGACGCGGCGGTGTTGCACTGGCAACTCAGGATCGCGGATCTCGGTTTCATCAAGCCGGGTCTTTCCCTGCGAATCAACGCGACGTTCATCATCGCGACGATCCTGCTTCTCATCACGTTCAAGCTTCAGCACAGCGGCGCGTCGAAGGCTGCGCGCACGCAGCGCATTCTCGGCATTGCATCGCTCACGCCGCTGCTGATCGTCGGCATCGTGCCGTTCGTCACCGGCGACGTGCCGATGTCGAACCTGCTCCCACTGCTGCCGCTCGGTCACGACGCGCACGGCAACCTCACGACCGCGACGTTCGGCTCGTGGAACGGGCAGGGCGTGACGATGGCGCTCGGCGCGATGTTCATGGCCGGCTGGGCGTCGTACGGCTTCGAGACGGCCGTCTGCTACACGCGCGAATTCCGCGATCCGCGTCGCGACACCGCGAAGGCGATCTTCTGGTCGGGCGCGCTGTGTCTCGTCGTGATGACGCTCGTGCCGATGGCGTTCCAGGGCGCGCTCGGCACGCAGGCGATGCTCGATCCCGCGATCGGCGACGGCACCGGTGTCGCGGCCGCGATGGCGCGGATCGTCGGCGGCGGCGCGTGGGTCGCGAATGCGGTCGTCGTGATGCTGATGCTGTCGATCCTGCTGATCGTGATGACGTCGATGATGGGCTCGTCGCGCACGCTGTATCAGGCATCGGTCGACGGCTGGCTGCCGAAGTACCTGTCGCACGTGAACGAGCACGGATCGCCCACGCGCGCGATGTGGACCGATCTCGGCTTCAACCTCGTGTTGCTGATGATGTCGGACTACATGACGGTGCTGTCGATCTCGAACGTCTGCTACATGCTGTTCGTATTCCTGAACCTTCAGTCGGGCTGGATCCACCGGATGGATCGCGCCAACTGGGATCGGCCGTTCCGCTGCCCGACCTGGCTGCTCGTCGCCGGTTCGATTTGCGGCTACGCGAACCTCGTCTATGTCGGCGCGGGCGCGAACCTGCAGGGCGAAGGCACGCTGCGCAACGGGCTGATCGCGATGCTGCTGATCGTGCCGGTGTTCCTGTTCCGCCACTACTGGCAGGATCGCGGCCGCTTCCCCGCGCAGATGCAGCGCGACATGGAACTCGAAGTGCCGAAGCGCGCGATGTGGCTGAGCCTGATGCCGTATGCGGCGTTGCTCGGCGCGGGGCTCACGATCTGGCTGTCGTATCACTTTGCGTGGGTGAAGTAAGGGGCTGACGCGCCCGCGCGACGCGTCGAACGCCAGGCGATAAAAAAACGACCGGCAGGTGCCGGTCGTTTTTTTATTTGCTCGCCGCCCGACGAACACGGCGCCAGGCCCGCGACGCGCTTACGGAAACACCACCGTCCGATCGCCGTTCAGGAACACGCGGCGCTCGATGAACGCCTTCACCGCGCGCGCGAGCGTGATGGATTCGACGTCGCGACCGACCGCCAGCAGTTGCTCCGGGCGCAGCGCGTGATCGACACGTTCGACCACCTGCTCGATGATCGGGCCTTCGTCGAGATCGTCGGTCACGAAGTGCGCGGTCGCGCCGATCAGCTTCACGCCGCGCGCATGCGCCTGGTGATACGGTTTCGCGCCCTTGAAGCCGGGCAGGAACGAGTGGTGGATGTTGATCGCGCGGTTCGCGAGCTTCGCGCTCGTTTCCTGCGACAGCACCTGCATGTAACGCGCGAGGATCACCAGTTCGGCGCCGCTCGACTCGAGGAAGTCGAGCCACTGCGCCTCCTGCTGCGCCTTCGTGTCGGGCGTGATCGGAAAATGGCGGAACGGCAGGCCGTGCTGCGCGGCGAGCGGCTCGAAGTCGGGATGGTTCGACACGATGCCGACGATGTCCATCTTCAGCTCGCCCATCCGCCAGCGGAACAGCAGGTCCGCGAGGCAGTGCTCGAGCTTCGACACCATGATCAGCACCTTCGGGCGCGCGTTCACGTCGTGGATCGCCCACTGCGTGTCGCCATCGCGGCCGCCGAGCTCGGCCGCGATCGGCCCGAACTCCTGGCGCAGCGCGTCGATCTGCAGCGTCTCATCCGTCGGATGAAACACGCAGCGCACGAAGAAGTGGTTGCTGAGATCGTCGTCGAACACGTTCAACGCATCGACATAGCAGCGATGGCGCTCGAGAAAGCCGACGACGGCGGCGACCTGGCCGGCCGCGCTCGGGCACGACAGCGTCAGGACGAATTGATCGGGGCGTGAGTCGGCGGTCATGAGGTTCCTCGGATGTCTTGGGGCGCAAATCCGTGCGGCGGCGCACCGGGCGCCACGCTAGCGGGTAGCGGGAGACTCAAGTAAATCAGGACGATTTGGGCGCGGATAGAACCAACCCGCCGTGTGGCTGGTATCGGCACGCCAGCGTGGCCGGGTGGGGCGGTGGGTGGATGGGTGGTCAGGCAGCAGCCCGTCACGCGCACGCGCACGCGTCGAGCAGCCAGCGCCGGAACACGTGGGTCGCGTCCGTCTCGGGCCGCTGCGGCGGCCGCACGAGAAAATAGCCGCGCGACGTCACGACGGGCGCGTCGACGAGCTTCACGAGCTGCCCGGACGCGACGAGCTCGTCGACGAGCGGCGACCAGCCGAGCGCGACGCCCTCGCCGAGGAGCGCCGCATGGATCACCAGCGCGTAGCTGTTGAAGGTCACGCCACGCGCGGCGGCCGGCGCGTCGAGGCCGTGCGCATCGAACCAGCCGGCCCACGACAGCCAGCGCTCGGGGCGCGTCGGCTGCACGTGCAGCAGCGGCAGCGCGTGCAGGTGGTCGGGCCGCGCGACGTCCGGGTGCGCGGCGCGGAACGCGGGCGAGCAGACGGGCGTGACGGATTCGGGAAAGAGCCGGGCGGCCGTGCACGACGGCCAGTGACCGTCGCCGAACAGGATCGCGATGTCGGCGTGGTCGCGCTGCGCGTCGTAATCCTGTGACGTGACGACCCGCACGTCGACGTCCGGCATCACGTGCTTCAGGCCCGCGAGGCGCGGCATCAGCCAGTAGGTCGCGAAGCCGAAATCCGTGACGATCGTGAGCGCGCCGTGCTCGCGGCGCGCGCGCAGCGTCGCGGTGGCGCCGCGCAGCGTGTCGAGACTTACCCGTACGGCTTCGTACAGGCACTGGCCGTCGCTCGTCAGCGTGACGCCGCGCGGGCTGCGCTCGAACAGCGGCACGCCGAGCTCCGCCTCGAGCTGAAATACCTGCTGGCTCACGGCCGGCTGCGTCGAGCCGAGCTCGCGCGCGGCGGCCGTGAAGCTCTGGAGACGGGCGGCCGATTCGAACGCGCGCAGCGCCTGCATCGACGGTAACGCTTCGGATTTCGACATAAGTCTCTCTAATGGCCCCATAAGGGCCGGCCACCTTCCCGCCCGAATTCGGGCGGGGGATAGTGCTTTGGACGGCACGGCGCCGCGCCGGCCCTTCCGCGATTCTAGCCAGTCGCGGCCGGTGCGCGCGGGACTTTCTGCAAGCCGCGTCCGTCATGCCGGCTGCGTCGCCGCACGAGCGTCGCGCCGTTCCGTTCGAACACCGATTTCCCCACGACCGCGATGACGAACCCGACTCCCAACATCCTGATCCTGATGGCCGACCAGCTGACGCCGTTCGCGCTGCCGGCCTATGGCAACCGCGTCGCGCGCACGCCGACGCTCGACCGTCTCGCCGCGCAAGGCGTGGTGTTCGACGCCGCGTATTGCGCGAGCCCGCTGTGCGCGCCGTCGCGCTTCTCGCTGCTGACCGGCAAGCTGCCGTCGGGTATCGGCGCCTACGATAACGCCGCCGAATTGCCGGCGCAAACGCTGACGTTCGCGCACTACCTGCGCGCGGGCGGCTACCGCACGATGCTGTCCGGCAAGATGCATTTCTGCGGACCCGACCAGCTGCACGGTTTCGAGGAGCGGCTCACGACCGACATCTATCCGGCCGACTTCGGCTGGGTACCCGACTGGGATCACCCGACCGAGCGGCCGAGCTGGTATCACAACATGAGCTCGGTGCTCGAGGCCGGCCCGTGCGTGCGCACCAACCAGCTCGACTTCGACGACGAGGTCACGTTCGCGGCCAAGCAGAAGCTGTACGACGTCGCGCGCGAGCGCGCGGCCGGGCACGACGCGCGGCCATTCTGCATGGTCGTGTCGCTGACCCATCCGCACGATCCGTACGCGATCACGCGCGAATACTGGGATCTGTACAGCGACGACGAGATCGACATGCCGGCCGTGCGGCTCGATGCGGAGCAGAGCGATCCGCATTCGCAGCGGCTGCGCTTCGTCTGCGAAAACGATCGCACGCCGCCGACCGACGCGCAGATCCGCGCCGCGCGCCGCGCATACTACGGCGCGACGTCGTACGTCGACGCGCAGTTCGGCAGCGTGCTGGCCGCGCTCGAGCAATGCGGGTTCGCCGACGATACGATCGTGATCGTCACGTCCGACCACGGCGATATGCTCGGCGAGCGCGGGCTCTGGTACAAGATGACGTTCTTCGAAGGCGGCTGCCGCGTGCCGCTGATCGTCCACGCGCCGGGCCGCTTCGACGCCGCGCGCGTGCGCGGGCCCGTGTCGCACCTCGACCTGCTGCCGACGCTCGTCGACCTGACCGGTGCGGCGCCCGCCGGCGGCTGGCCGGACCCCGGATGGCCGGACCCGGTCGACGGCGCGAGCCTCGTGCCGCATCTGCAAGGTGCGCCCGCGCACGACGTCGCACTGGGCGAATACCTCGCGGAAGGGGCGGTCGCGCCGGTCGTGATGATCCGCCGCGGCGACTGGAAGTACGTGCATTGCCCGGCCGACCCCGACCAGCTCTACCACCTCGCCGACGATCCGCGCGAGCGCACGAACCTGGCCGGCCTGCCCGAAGCCGCCGACGTGCTCGCCGCGTTCCGCGCGGAGGCAGCGCAGCGCTGGAACCTGCCGGAACTCGACGCGCAGGTGCGCGCGAGCCAGCGGCGGCGCCGCTTCCATTACGCGGCGACGACGCAGGGCCGCATCCAGGCGTGGGACTGGCAGCCGTTCACCGATGCGAGCCAGCGCTACATGCGCAATCACATCGAACTCGATACGCTCGAAGCGATGGCGCGCTTTCCGCGCGTCGGGCGCTGAACGATCCGCACACGATCATTGACGAACGACGAAGGAGACGCACCATGAAACGGCAATCCCATGCAGTAATCCGCAAGCTCGGCACGGCGCTCGCCGTGGCCGCATGCGTGCTGGCGACGCAGCCCGCGCACGCGGCCGATCCGCAGACGTGTCGCGACGTGAAGATGGCGGCGCCCGGCTGGACGGACATCGACGCGACCAACGCGATGGCCGGCGTCGTGCTGAAGGCGCTCGGCTACCGGCAGGACGTCGCGAACCTGTCGGTGCCGATCACGTACCAGGGCTTGAAGAAAGGGCAGGTGGACGTGTTCCTCGGCAACTGGATGCCCGCGCAGGCGCCGCTCGTGAAGCCGTTCGTCGACGAGAAGTCGATCGACGTGCTGCACGCGAACCTGAGCGGTGCGAAGTTCACGCTGGCCGTGCCGGATTACGTCGCGGCCGCGGGCGTGCACACGTTCGCCGATCTCGCGCGCTATGCCGACCGCTTCGGTGACAAGATCTACGGGATCGAGCCCGGCGCGCCCGCGAACCAGAACATCAAGCGGATGCTGTCCGACCATGCGCTCGGCCCGGCGAACTGGTCGCTCGTCGAATCGAGCGAGACGGGCATGCTCACGCAGGTCGAGCGTGCGGTGCGCGACAAGCGCTGGATCGTGTTTCTCGCGTGGGAGCCGCATCTGATGAACACCAAGTTCCACCTGACCTACCTGTCGGGCGGCGACGCGTATTTCGGTCCGAACTACGGCGGCGCGACGGTCAACACGGTCACGCGTCCGGGCTTTGCCGGCCAGTGCGCGAACCTCGCGCGCCTGTTCCGGCAGATGACGTTCTCCGTCGACGTCGAGAACCGGATCATCGCCGACATGCTCGACCACAAGACCTCGCCCGCGCTCGCGGCGCAACACGTGCTGAAGGCCGACCCGGCGCTCGTCGAGGGCTGGCTGGACGGCGTGACGACCGCATCCGGCACGCCGGCGCTGCCGGCCGTGCGCGCGGCGCTCGACGCCCGCTGACCGGCCTCCGGGCGGCCGGTTTTTGCCGCGCCGCCCGTCTCCGTGTTTTCCCGACCAGTCGCATCGAGACCATTTGGTGTCGCCTTCAGACGGGTGGCCCGAAATATGGGTTTGTATTTTTCGCCAATGGCTACGTTATTGCGGAAAACGAAATACCGAAGCTAGCAGACGTACCGAATTCGAATCAGCCGGCGTATTGCGGCGCGCGCCAGGCCACGGTTCGTTCCATCGAACGGTTCAGGGAGGGTGGTCGACAATGAAGCAAAAGAAAGTTGCCGTAGCCGCCGCGCTTGCATGCGCGGCCTGTATTCCCGCCATCGGCCACGCGCAGAGCAGCGTGACGCTGTACGGGATTCTCGACGCGGGCATCACCTATGTGAACAACACGGGCGGGTCACACGTGGTCAAGTTCGACGACGGCGTCGCATACGGGAACCGTTTCGGCCTGAAAGGCACGGAAGATCTCGGCGGCGGCCTGAAGGCCGTGTTCGTGCTCGAGAGCGGTTTCCACCTCGGCAACGGGCAGCTCGGCTTCGGCGGGTCGGAGTTCGGTCGGCAGGCTTATGTCGGTCTGCAGAACGACTGGGGCACGCTGTCGTTCGGCAACCAGCTCGACATCACCAACGAGCTCGTATCGATCTACAACATCTCCGCGTGGGGCAGCGGCTATGCGATCCACCAGGGCGACTTCGACCGCTTCAACGGCGACCGCCTGCCGAACTCGGTCAAATTCCTGTCGAACGACCTGAGCGGCTTCAAGTTCGGCGCGATGTACTCGTTCGGCAACGTCGCCGGCAACTTCCACCGCAACAGCGCATGGAGCGCGGGCGCGAGCTACACGAAGGGCGACTTCTCGATCGGCGCCGCATACACGCGCCTGAACAACCCGAACGGCATCTATGCGTTCGACCCGTACGCGATGATTGGCACGCACACGTTCCTCGGCCAGCAGACCGTCACCGTCGATCCGGCGACCGGCGCGCGCACCGACCTGTTCGCGAATACCGCGATGGACGTCGACAGCCAGGGCACGTTCGGCGTCGGCACGAGCTACACGATCGGCAAGCTGACGCTCGACGCGAACTACTCGTACACGACGATCAAGGGCTTCGGCCAGTCGTCGCACATGCAGGTGTACGAAGGTGGCGGCCTGTATCAGTTCACGCCGGCGCTGAGCTTCATCGCGGGCTACCAGCACACGCGCTTCGAAGGCCACCACTGGAACCAGGGCACGGCCGGCCTGCATTACCTGCTGTCGAAGCGCACCGACGTGTACATCTCCGGCGATTACCTGCGCGCGTCGCACGGTGTCGATGCGGTGGTCGGCTACAGCTTCACGCCGTCGACCACGCAGACGCAGGCCGACGTGCGGATCGGGATGCGGCATTCTTTCTGAGTGGGATGAGGTAGATCTTTCGACGTCTTCAGCGAGGTCTCTCTTTGGCGCGAACCACGGTTCGCGCTTTTTTTTTGTCGGGCGGCGGCGTCGCCGGCGCGGGGCGCGCGCGCGGCAGGGGCGGCGCGGGGCGGTTGGCGATATCATCGCGGTTTGGCCGCATCGCGCATCGCGCATCGCCGATCGCCCGCTCCCCTCCGATGACGCCTCCTCGATGACCACCCCGTTACCCGACTCCAGCACTCCATCCGCGTTACCCGCCAACCTGTTCCGCCACGCACCGTTCCAGCGCTTCTGGGGCACGCGCGTGATGTCGTCGCTGGCGTTCCAGATCCTGTCGGTCGCGATCGGCTGGTATGTGTATTCGCTCACGCACAGCGCGTTCGCGCTCGGTCTCGTCGGGCTCGCGCAGTTCGTGCCGATGTTCGCGCTGACGCTCGTCGTCGGGCAGGTGGCCGACCGCTACGATCGCCGGCGCATCGCGACGATCTGCCAGAGCGTCGAGGCGCTGGCCGCCGGCGTGTTCCTGTTCGGCGCGGCGAAAGGCGGCCTCACCGAACCGGCCGTGTATGCGCTCGCGGCGCTCGTCGGCACCGCGCGTGCGTTCGAATCGCCGTCGGTGTCGTCGTTGCTGCCGGCCGTCGTGCCGCGCAGCGACCTGCCGCGCGCGACCGCGCTGTCGACGTCCGCGAACCAGGCCGCGCAGATTCTCGGGCCCGCGTTCGGCGGGCTGCTGTATGGCATCGGTGCGCCCGCCGCGTTCGGCACGAGCGTGGTCGCGTTCGCGATCGCAGCGGTGCTGAGCGGCACGATTCCGCTGCGCAGCGCGCCGCCGGCACGCGAGCCGGTCACGCTGCGTTCGGTGTTCTCGGGCATCGCGTTCATCCGGCGCGAGCCGGCGATCCTCGGCGCGCTGTCGCTCGACCTGTTCGCGGTGCTGTTCGGCGGCGCGACCGCGCTGCTGCCGATCTACGCACGCGACATCCTGCAGGTCGGACCGTGGGGGCTCGGCGCGTTGCGCGCGGCGCCGGCGGTCGGTGCGCTCGCGGGGACGCTGTGGCTCACGCGTTTTCCGCTGAAGGGGCGGCCGGGCCGCGCGATGTTCGGCGGCGTGATCGCATTCGGTATCGCGACGATCGTGTTCGGGCTGTCGACGCATTTCGCGGTGTCGCTGATCGCGCTGGCGGCGTTGGGCGCGTCGGACGTGGTGAGCGTCGTCGTGCGCCTGTCGCTCGTGCAACTGCGTACGCCCGACGACATGCTCGGGCGCGTGAGCGCGGTCAACTCGTTGTTCATCGGCACGTCGAACCAGCTCGGCGAATTCGAATCGGGCGTGACGGCCGCATGGTGGGGCGCGCCGGGGGCGATCGTGGTCGGCGGCGCGGCGACGATCGCCGTTGCGCTCACGTGGATGCGCCTGTTTCCGATGTTGCGGAACATGAAGTCGCTGGAGCGCGATCATTGAGCGGCCGCGTTCACTGCAATTCATTTCAAAATGCCAAACGGAATTCGGCTGGGATAATCGTCTGATTAATTCGTCGGCCCACCGTCGTTTTCGATTGGACTGAAGCGTCAGCCAGTTCGACGAGGCCGGAAAACGAAAAAAGGGGCTCTTTCGTCAATGCCTTGCCGCACAAGGCCTCAGGCGGCATTCGTCCGATGAAATAGCGGATTTAAATTACGGAAAACCATTCTAAAAATTACATATAACTTTCCGTAATTTTCTGAAACATCGTGCTTTCGTATGACGAATCGGTTATCAATTGAAACAAAAAGAAATACATGGAATGATACCGATTCTCATTTCCGTGACCGGTGCGGCGACTGCCGCCGGTGACTCGTCAACCCTAGCCAGCTAGTGCCGTCGGCCTGATTGCCGGTGGCCCGCAAGCCATCGCATCCGTGCCTCGTGCGCGCGCCTCGGCGCGTGTCCACGCGGGGCGGTTTCACTCCGACTGGATTTCCATGCTGAACAGGACCCCGTTCGCGAGCGCGCTCGCGCTGGCCTTTGCTTTGCCTATCGCTTCGCCCGCACTCGCTCAGAGCACGAACGCCGAACCGTCGCCGGCCGCCGCCGCGAAACCGGGCGATGCGCCGCCGGCCGCCACCGCCACGCGCGATACGCTGCCGACGATCAGCGTGTCGGGTCAGGCCGTGCAACAGGACTTCCAGGCCGAGCGCTCGAGCGTCGGCGCGAAAACCCCGACCGCGTTGCGCGACATTCCGCAGTCGGTCACGGTGATCAACAAGGCGCTGATGGAATCGCAAGGGCTCACGTCGTTCCAGGACGCGCTGCGCAATGCGCCGGGCATCACGATCGGCGGCGCGGAAGGCGGGCAGATCGGCAACAACATCAACCTGCGCGGCTTCACCGCGCAGAACGACATCTATCTCGACGGCTTTCGCGACCGCAACCAGTACTACCGCGACACGTTCGACCTCGATTCCGTCGAGGTGCTGTACGGCCCGTCGTCGATGCTGTTCGGGCGCGGTTCGACGGGCGGCGTGATCAACCAGGTGTCGAAGAAGGCGAACCTGAAGCCGTCGGCCGAGGTGTCGACGACGATCGGCACCAACGACCGCTACCGCACGAGCGTCGACCTGAACCGGCCGCTGGGCGCGACCTCGGCGTTCCGCATCAACGCGTTCGGCCAGTCGCTCGGCTCGACGCGCGACGTGATGAAGAACAAGGACTACGGGATCGCACCGGAGCTGCGCTTCGGGATCGGCACGCCGACCGAGGTGACGCTGTCCGCGCTGATCCAGCACAACTACGACATGCCCGACTACGGCGTGCTCGCGGTCAACGGCCATCCGGCGCCAGTGCCGAAGAACACCTTCTATGGCCTCACCGACGATCGCACGATCCAGGACGTGCAGACCGTGTCCGCGCGCATCGATCATCGGGTCAACGATGCGCTGACGATCAGCAACCGCACGTCGTTCTCGCACTCGATGACCGATGCGCGCGAGACGGCCGCGAACGCGGTGCTGACCGGGCCGCTGTCGTCGAGCACCGCGCTGACGAACGGCAACTACACGTCGTTGCCGATGTCCGCGCTGTACGTGAGGCTCGCGAGCCACGACCGCGTGATCGAAAACCATTCGGTCGACAACGACACGATGGCGCATTTCAAGTTCGACACGGGCTTCGTGAAGCACGACCTGATCGCCGGTGTCGAGGTCGGCCACGACAGCTACACGAACCAGGCGTACACGCGCAGCGGTCTGCCGATCCTGTCGCTGATCAACCCGGCCTACCTGGCGTCGACGCCAACCAACGCGACGCAGACGCCGGCCAACCACGCCGAGTCGGGCGCGACCACGCTCGCGGCGTACCTGAACGACACGGTGTCGATCGGCCGCGACTGGAAATTCGTCGGCGGGCTGCGCTGGGATCGCTTCCAGGCGCATCTCGCGAACACGGTGAGCGCACCCGGCTATACGTCGCAGACGAACTATTTCACGAGCGTGCGGGCCGGCGTGATCTACCAGCCGACCGAATCGCAGTCGTACTACTTCTCGTACGGCACGTCGTTCAACCCGTCGCTCGAGTCGCTGACGGTCACCAACAACACGCAGAACCTGTCGCCCGAGCACACGAAGTCGTACGAGGTCGGCGGCAAGTGGGATCTGCTCAACGACAACCTGTCGGTCACGTCGGCGCTGTTCCAGCAGGAGAAGAGCAACGCGCGCACGCAGACGTCGACGGGTGAATACCTGCTCGAAGGCGACGTTCGCGTGCGTGGCTTCCAGGCGAGCGTGACGGGCCACATCACGCCGAAGTGGCAGGTGTTCGGCAGCTACACGTACATGAACGGCGTGATCCTGAGCGCGCGCGACGGCACGCAGGGCAAGACGCTCGCGAACACGCCGCGCAACACGTTCACGCTGTGGACCACGTATGCGTTCACGCCGCACTGGGAGATCGGCGGCGGCCCGACGTACATGTCGGGACGCTACGCGGCGAACACGGACTACGTGCAGGTGGGCGGCTACACGCGCTGGGATGCGACGGCCGCGTATCACGCGAAGCAGTGGGACCTGCGCCTGAACCTGCTGAACCTGACCAACAAGTTCTATTACGATGCGCTGATCCAGTCGGACGGCGGCCGTGCGGTGCCGGGCGTCGGGCGCACGTTCCTCGCGACGCTCGACTACCGGTTCTGAGCGACACGCGCGCCGCCGCGCCATTCGATGAAAGAGGGGAAACGATGCTTGTACACATCCCGAACGTGCTGACGCCCGAGCAAGTGAGCATGCTGCGCGACCGGCTCGACCGCGCGGGCGACGCGTGGGTCGACGGCCGTGCGACGGCCGGCTATACGGGCGCGCCGGTCAAGCGCAACCAGCAGATCGCCGAGCATTCGCCGGTCGCGCGCGAACTCGGCGACGTGATTCTCGCCGCGCTCGAGCGCAATCCGCTGTTCATCAGCGCGGCGCTGCCGAACCAGGTCTATCCGCCGCTGTTCAACCGCTACGAAGGCGGGATGACATTCGGCAGTCACGTCGACGGCGCGGTGCGCGTGCTGCCGAACGGCGTGAAGCTGCGCACCGACGTGTCCGTCACGTTGTTCCTGTCCGCGCCCGACGAATACGATGGCGGCGAGCTCGTGATCGAGGACGCGTACGGCGTGCAGCAGGTCAAGCTGCCGGCGGGCGACATGATCGTCTATCCGGCGACGAGCCTGCACCAGGTCACGCCGGTTACGCGCGGCGTGCGCGTCGCGAGCTTCTTCTGGGTGCAGAGCCTCGTGCGCAGCGATGCGCAGCGCGCGCTGCTGTTCGACATGGACACTGCGATCCAGCGGCTCAACGCGAGCGGCGCCGATACCGACGCATGCCGCAGCCTGGTTGGTTGTTATCACAATCTTTTGCGAATCTGGAGCGAAACGTGAGCGTTGCCGATCCCATCGAAATCGATACGGCGCCCGTGTCGCCCGCGTCACGCATTGCGCCAGGCGCGCGTCCGGCCGGCGCCGGCCGCACGCGATCGCGCCGCGGGACGTTCATCAAGTGGCTGCGCAAGGTGCACGGCTGGGTCGGCCTGTGGGGCGCCGCGCTCGGCCTGCTGTTCGGCGCGACGGGGTTCCTGCTGAATCACCGCGCGCCGCCGCTGCGGATCCAGACCGGTGCGCCGCATGTGGAGACGTTGCGGCTCGACGTGCCCGACCCGGAACCCGCTTCGCCGCTCGCGCTCGCACAATGGTTGCGCGGGCAACCGGATCTGCATTTGCCGGAACGGATGGGGCGCGTGCAGAAGGAACCCGAGCATCCGGTCGCATGGGGCGACCGCGAGACCGTGCAGCCCGAGCACTGGCAGCTCGTGTTCGCGTCGCCGCGTGAAAGCGTCGCCATCGACTACTGGGTCGGCAGCGACACGATGACGCTCAAGCGCACCGACAACACCACGCTCGCGTGGCTGACGAACCTGCACAAGGGCGTCGGGACGAGCATCGGCTGGGTGCTGCTCGTCGACACGCTCGCGGGCGCGTTGATCCTGCTGTCGCTGACGGGCGTGCTGTTGTGGACCGAACTGAACAAGCGCAAGATGATCGGCGCGGTGCTGGTGGTCGGCTCGATCGTCGCGATCGTGTGGGCTGCCGGCGCGTAACGGATGACGCGCGGGTGACGCCCGGTTGACGCTCAGGCGCCGGCGTCGCGCGTGACCTGCACGGCCGTGCCGTAGCAGATGACTTCCGTGATGCCCGATCCGATCTCGGTCGAATCGTAGCGCATCGCGACGACCGCATTCGCGCCGAGCTTGCGCGCATCGGCGAGCATCTTGTCGAATGCCTGCTGGCGCGCCTTCTCGCACAGCGACGTATAGAGCGTGATGTTGCCGCCGAAGAGGGTCTGCAGCCCCGCGCCGAACGAGCCGACGATCGAGCGCGAACGCACGACGATGCCCTGTGCGACGCCGAGCGAGCGCGCCGTCGTATGGCCGGCCAGGTCGAACGCGGTCGTGACGCGCTCGGGCGTGAGATCGCTGATGGAGCGGGAGAAATCGTTCATGGCGGTGCACGGTGGCGCGGAAGTGATCGAACGACGATTCTATCCGGAACCGGAAACGCGCTCGAACGGGCGCGCATGCCGCGCGCGCCCGGTGTGGCCCGACGCGCGATCAGGGTTTGACGGCCGTGCTGCCGTCGCCGCCGAGATCGACCGCATACGCGAGCGCCAGCTTGCCGAACTTCAGCGCGTGGTTCGCCTGCCGATCCGAATTCTCCAGCGTGTCGTTCACGGTATGGATGTAGGGACTATCGTTTTGGTTGGCTTCGAACGGGAACGACGCCGGATAGCCCTGCGCATTCCACGACGCGTGATCCGAGCATGCATACCCGCACTGCGACGTGCCGATCGCGAGTTCCGGCAGGTAGGTCTTCGCGAGGTTCGTCAGGTAGGTGTTCTGCGCGGCGTTCGTGTAGTCGGTGATCAGGTAGATGTCTTTCGGATCGCCCTTGTAGTTCGTCATGTCGAGCTGCAGCACGCCGACTACGTTCGCATTCTGCGCGCGGAACTGCTTCGCGATCGCCTTCGAGCCGAGCAGGCCGGCTTCCTCGGCCGCGTAGCCGACGAACTTGATCGTCCGCTTCGGCCGGTAGTCGTTCTCGAGCAACACGCGCAGCGCTTCGGTCAGGCTTGCGATGCCGGACGCGTCGTCGTCCGCGCCGGGCGAGCGCGTGTTTTCCGTCGTGCGGCCGACCGTCGAATCGAGGTGGCCGCCCAGCACGACCGTGCCCGCGGCCGGATCGCTGCCGCGGATCGTCAGGATCACCGATTTTTGCGGGAAGCTCGTATGCGTGAACTGTTCGACGGTGATGTCGGCGCGTGAGCCCGCCAGTTGCTTCCACTGCAGCGCGAGCCAGTCCGACGCGGCGACACCATGCGACGTCGTGTAATAGCGGTTCGTGAAGCCGGACAGCGACGTGATCGTGCCGACGATGTTGCTGGCCTGAAGTTGCTGGATCCAGGTCCCGATCCGCGGTGCGTTCGATACCGTGTAGGCGGGCAGGGCGGCCTGCTTCGCGACTGCCGCGGGCGTCGGCTGCAACGCCTGGCGCGCGTCGTCGAACGAGTCGTGCACGATGTAGCCCGGCCCGTGGCCACGTGCATGGTGTACCGCGTGGGCCAGCTCGCCGAGCCGGGCATCGTCGATCTCGACGATATGCACGGTTTCGCGGCGCACGGCGCCGTCGGCCGCATGGCCAGCGTCGAGCGCCGTGCTGTATTGCGCGGTTGCGCTTGCATCGATGCGTTGAAGCTGCCGGAACGCGGTGTCGCCGAGCGTGATCCACACGGGCGCGGCCTGCGCGGCGGCGGTCAGCAGCATGCCGCCCAGCGTGGCGCTCAGGCGGGTCAATGTCAGAGTAGGCATGTTCGATCTCGTGAGGGTAGCGATGTCGAGGAAAGGGCGCGCCGCAGGTCGTGCAGCGCCCCCGCCTGCTGCGGAATTACGACTTCTGCGGCACGGTCACGCCGTACGTGCAGCTCTTGTTGTACGCGTCGCCGATCGCCGTGAGCTGCGCGCTGCTGTAGCCGAGCGCGGCCGCGGCCGTCAGCACCGCCTGCGCGGCGGCCTTCTGGTTCGTCGAGCTGTTGGTCATCGACAGCCCCTTCAGGAATGCCTTGTCCATCGCCTGCGCGCCGATCGCGTCGCGCGCGACGAGGTTGCACGACGCCCAGTACTGGCCGGCCGTATGGATCTCCGCGCCGCGCGCCTGTGCGTAGGTGCGCCCGACGTTCCAGTTCGTCACGCGGCCGCCCCAGTATTCGTTGTGGCCGTCCCAGTTGTAGACCCACTGATACTGCGTGTCCGACGGGCTCCACTGATTGAAGTCGCGGCTATATGCGGCGGCGAGATAATCGCCCGTGCCTTCCGACAGGCCTTCCTGTTGCGACAGGCCGCCGTTGGTCACCCAGTCGTGGATGCCGTGGCCGAGCTCGTGGATCACGACGTCCGCATCTTCCGCGTCGTCGACGCCGCCCTGACCGAAGGTCAGCCGGCCGCTGCTCGACGAGTACGACGAGTTGTCGTCGCCCGATTCGCCGTGCGGGTCGTACTGCACGCCGCCCGTGTACTGGTACGGCAGCGCCTTGATGCCGAGCGTCTGGTTCACGTAGCGCAGGAACGTGTCGATGTGGTAGTACACGTTCACCGCTTCGAAATACAGGTTGCCGCGCGTGAATTCGAACGCCGGCGTCGCCTGTGCCGGGCACGCGTTGTCGCGCGGCGCGTCGTAATCGACGCACGACGCATACGGTCCCGACAGCGTGTAGCGCGAGCCCGACAGCGCGAGATCCTTCAGCGTCACACGCACGCGCGCGGCCGTGAGCTGCGTGGAATCGACATCGTTGCTGTCCTTGTAGCCCGTGCTGCCGTAGCTGCTTTTCGTCGAAGACAGCGGATCCGGCCGGAACACGAAACCGGTGCCATCGGTCGCATAGAACGCCTTGTCCTCGGCGCGCAGCACTTCGCCGCTGTCCGCGTCGATCAGCAGTTCCCAGTCGCCCTTCGGGCCGTCCTGCGGGCGGCCGCGCACCTTCCACGCGGTATGCGTGCCGGCCTTGTCGACGAACGCGACGAGTTGCGCGTCGAGGTGCGTGAAGCCGCTTACGCCGAGATACGCGCGGGCACGGTCAAGCGCCTGCTGCTGGTCGACCGCCTGCGCCTTGCGCGCGGTGGCGATCACGCCGCTGATCGTGTTGCTCGCGACGTACAGGATGCGGCCGTCCTTCGCGACGGTCACCGCGATCTCGCTGCCGTACACGGGCAGCCCGGCCGCCTGCTGCTGGAAGCGCACGACGGTGAAGTCGGCGTCGTTGCGCTCCGACGTCACCACGAGGCTCGCCAGCGCGGCCGCGTCGAGCCCGAGCTGCGTCGCCTGCGACGCGACGAAATCGCGCGCGGTGGCGGCGGGCGTGGCGGCCGCCTTCTTCGCGTGATACGCGGGGTTGTACAGCGTGACGGCGACGCCGTCGGCGCGGAACTGCCCGGCGGCCGTATCGGTTCTGGCCGCGGCCGGCGCCGACGCGACGCCGCGTGTCAGGCTTTCTCGCAGGCTCGACGCCTGCGGGTTCCCGACCTTGGAATCGGCCGCGCTGCCGCCGACGATGCCGAAACCGAGCGCGAGACCCAGGGCGATCGGCAATGCTTTGCGTGATGTCTGCATACGTGATCCTCATCTCAACGGTTGGACACGCCCGCGCGCTCGTGGCGAGCAGGCACGACACGGCCCGCGCGCCGGCTCGATGGAACCGGTGCGGCGAAGCGGTGCTGGGAGCGTCGACTGACTAAGGATGACTAAGCGTCAGGTCGAAACGAATCGGGAAGGAGCGGCGGCGGGGAAGCGAACGGAAGGCAGGTGCGGCGACGGCGAAGCGAGCATCGTCATGTCATACCCCTCGGATCGGCATTGAGATCGGTTTGGCAGCCTGCGTGGCGCGATGTGCGCGGCCCCGGGCTCTCATCTCCTTAGGGCTGCCTATCTAATTGCGAGGTATGTTACAGAACATTTTCGGCGACATTGCAAATTATTTTCGAAGCCTGCTTCGGTCCGTCGATCATTCGCCGGCATTGTTCAGCGAATGGCGGCAAACGCAGCCGACGCGCGCAATAGCGCGCCGGATTGTACGCAAAAGCAGCGCCGTTCAGCGCGTCGCGCGGCGGTCGCTGCGCGGGCTCACGCCGAAACGCGAGCGGTACGTGCGCGAGAAATGCGACGGCGATTCGAAGCCGCACGCGACGCACACCGACGTGATACTCATGTCGGTCTGCTGCAGCAACTCGCGCGCACGATCGAGGCGCAGGTTCAGGTAGAAGTGCGTCGGCGTGTCGTTCAGCGTCGCGCTGAACAGCCGTTCGAGCTGACGCCGCGTGACCGATATCTCCTGCGCGAGTGCGTCGGAGCCGAGCGGGTTTTCCATGTGCCGCTGCATCGTGCCGATCACCTGGATCAGCTTGCGGTTGTGCACGCCATAGCGCGCGGCGATCTCGAGCCGCTGGCTGTCCGAACGCTGCCGGATGCGGCTGACGACGAACTGCTCGGAGATCGCCGCCGCGAGTTCGGCGCCATGCCGTCGGCCGATCAGGTCGAGCATCATGTCGATCGACGCGGTGCCGCCCGCGCAGGTGATGCGCCGCTCGCCGATCTCGAACAGCTCCTGCGTCACGTTCAGGCCGGGGTAGCGTTCGCGGAATGCGGCAAGCGCTTCCCAGTGCAGCGTGAGCGTTTGTGATGCGTCGAACAGCCCGGCTTCCGCGAGCACGAAGCTGCCGGTGTCGATGCCGCCGAGCGTCGCGCCATGGCGATTCTGGCGGCGCAGCCAGTCGGCGAGCGCGCGGTCGTAGCACACGAGCGGATCGAAGCCCGCGACCACGAACACCGTGTCGACCTGCGCGACGTCCGCGCACGCGGCTTCGGCCGCGACCGGAATGCCGTTGCTCGCGGCGACGGGCGCGCCGTCCGCGCTGATCACGTGCCAGCGGTACAGCTCGGTGCGGAACCGGTTCGCGACGCGCAATGGTTCGACCGCGGACATGAAGCCGAGCGCGGAGAAGCCGGGCAGCAACAGGAAGTGGAAATCCTCTGGCATCGGGGCGTGGGGTGGAATCGGGTGGGCGTCGCGCACGCCGCGGCACGGTGCGGCGGGCGGCGGGGCTGCGCGCCGCGCCCGGCTCGCGGGAGCCGAACGTTCAACACGGGATTATCGCGGGTTTTGCGGGCTGTCAGCGCGTTTTTGCGCCGCGCACCGTCCGGCGCGCCGTCGTCGAAGGCAGTTCGCCGAACTGGGCCTTGTAGGCGTTCGCAAAGTGCCCGAGGTGGATGAACCCCCAGCGCGCGGCCGCTTCGCTGATCGGCAGGTCGGACTGCCGCGTGTCGAGCAGCAGGCGGCGCACCTGCGCGAGGCGCAGCGAGCGTGTGTAGTTCAGCGGGCCGGTTTGCACGACCGACTGGAAGCTGTTCTGCATCGTGCGCCGGCTCACGCGCAGTTGCGTGCACAGGCTCAGGATGTCGACGGGCGCCTCCGGATGCTCGATCACGTAGTCGTGCACGCGGCGCACGATGTCGGCGTGGCACGCATGCGTGAGACGGTTCGGCGGCCCGGGCATTCGATACGTGAGGAGATCGACGAGCACGTTGCCGACTTCGCCGCGCAATTCGGACTGCGCACGCGCCGCGTCGAACGTATCGGGTGCCGACAGCACGCGCTCGAGCAGCGTCGCGAGCTGGACGCTCGCGCGTTCTCGCGCGGTGACCGGCACGTCGACGACGCCGCACCGCAGCGCGCGCTCGTCGAGCCGGACATCGGCCGCATCCTCGATCTGCTGCATCAGCGTGGCATCGACGACCACGCCGATCAGCGACATGTCGTCCGGTGAATGCAGTTCGAAAGGCGCGCCGCCGCGCGCCATCACGATCGTGCCGCGCTCCATGCGCGCATCGCCGAATGCAAAGTTGCCCGAGCCGGTGAGCGGCATCCCGAACACCGTGTGACCGGGCGGCAGGCGCCCGCGCTGGATGATGCGCACGTTCGCCGTTTCCTGGAACAGCTGCACGCCGTCGAGCACCGCGTGCTTGACCGCACTGCGATAGGAACCGGAGCCGATCTGGTCGTAACGCTGATCCCAGCCGCGCAGCGCCTCGGCATGCCGGTCTGCGTCGTCGAACATTTGATGAAACACGCGCACGGCGCCTCCGGTGGTCGTTCGGACCGCGCAAGATTAAACCGGCCAAATGGTCGGCGCAATACGGGCGAGCGCTATTCGGGCGAGGGTTTTTGAGGGGCCGGAAGGTGTCGGGCAGTGGCGCCTTTCAGGCGGTTTTCCAATGTCCCGAATCGGCACGCACGCATTGCCGGTCCGGGTGCTGAACCGGTTTATTGTCGAACTACAGTCGCCCCACATAACGTGAATCCCCAACTGGAGGCGACATGAGAGCAAGGCGACGCACCGCGGTTTGCGCGGCGACGCTGGCGTTCGCGGCGGCGTGGGCCGGCAGCGCGAACGCGACGGAAAAGCCCGAGGAACTCGTCGTGCAGAAGATGCCGCCGTGGCATCCGCACGAGGTGTACGTCGTCGACATCGCGATGCCGACGATGACCGACGGGCGCATCTACGTGTACGACGCCGACGCGAAGAAGCTGCTCGGCCAGATCGACGGCGGCTTCGCGCCCGGCCTCGCGATCTCGCCCGACCACAAGACGAGCTTTATCGCGACGACCTATTTCTCGCGCGGCTCGCACGGCACGCGCACCGACGTCGTCGAGATGACCGACAACGCGACGCTCGATCACAGCGGCGAGATCGTGATTCCGGCGAAGCACGGGCAGCACGTGCCGTCGCCGTACAACACCGCGTTCAGCGCGGACGGCAAGCGGCTGTACGTCGCGAACATCACGCCGGCCGCGTCGGTGACGGTGATCGACGCCGTGTCGAAGAAGGTGCTGTCGGAGATCGACACCGCGGCATGCGTGCTCGCGTATCCGTCGGGGAACGACCGCTTCACCGCGCTGTGCGAAAGCGGCAAGGCGCTGACCGTCACGCTCGACGCGAACGGCAAGGAGGTGAAGCGCACGATGTCCGACGCGTTCATCGACGTCGACAACGATCCGGCCTTCATCAACGCGTCGCGCTACAACGGCGGCTATCTGTTCACGACGTATCACGGCAACGTGCGCAGCGCCGATTTCAGCGGCGACAAGCCGGCGTTCGGCAAGCCGTGGTCGCTGCTGACCGACGCCGAGCGCGCCGAAGGCTGGCGCCCGGGCGGCATGCAGCAGACGGCCGTGCAGGTGAAGCAGCACCGCTACTACGTGCTGATGCACAAGGGCGGCGACGGCACGCACAAGGATCCGGGCACGCAGGTGTGGGTCTACGACTTGAAGACGAAACAGCGGGTCGCGCGCTGGGATCTCGCGCAGCAGAAGGTCGATCCGCTCGTGTCGATCCAGGTCAGCGAGGACGACAAGCCGCTGTTCTACGGGCTGACGGGCACGTCCGACCTCGTCGTGATGGACGCGCGCACCGGCAAGCGGCAGCACGTCGAGAAGCAGATCGGCAGTACGTCGACGCTGCTCGTGAACCCGTGAGGCCGCGATGACGCTCGATCCCGTACTCGCCACCAGTGCGCAAGCCGGCGCGGCCGTCGTCGTGCTGCTGGGCGCCTTCGCGAAGATGCGCCGGCCCGCGGCGTTCCGGCAAGCGCTCGCCGGCTATCGCCTGCTGCCCGATGCGCTCACCGCGCCCGCGGCATTCGCGATTCCGCTCGCGGAAGCCGCCTGCGCCGCGGCGCTGCTGTTTCCCGATACGCGCATGACCGGCGCGCTCGGCCTGATCGCGTTGCTGCTCGTGTTCGCGGCCGGCATGACGATCAACATCCTGCGCGGCCACACCGACATCGACTGCGGGTGTTCCGGCTTTGCCGCCGCGCGCGCGGATGCACCACGCGGCATCGGCTGGCTGCATGTCGCGCGCGTGTTGCTGCTCGTCGCGCTGGCCGCGACCGCGCTCGTCGAGCCGGGCGGCCGCGCGGTCGTGTGGTTCGATTACCTGACGCTGTTCTCTTCCGTGCTGCTGATCGTCTGCGCGCTGCTCACCGTCGACGTGCTGCTCGCCAACATCCCGCGCCTTTCTCACCTGAGGAATTCATGATGCAAACCGCTCTCACCGTTTCCACCGCGTTGCTGTGGATCGCCGTCCTCGCGCTCGGCGCGATCTGCCTCGCGCTCGTGCGGCAGATCGGCATCCTGTACGAACGCATCATGCCGGCCGGCGCATTGATGATCGACAAGGGCCCGGCGGTCGGCGCGATCGCGCCGACGTTCGAGCTGACCGACATTCGCGGTTCGCGGATCAAGGTCGGCGGCATCGACGGGGCGGGCAAGGCGACGCTGCTGTTCTTCCTGTCGCCGACGTGCCCGGTCTGCAAGAAGCTGCTGCCGCTGTTGCCGTCGCTGCAGGCGAGCGAATCGACGCCGGTGAACATCGTGCTCGCGAGCGACGGCGAGCGCGACGAACACACGCGCTTCGCGCAGAAGCACGACCTCGCGCGCTTCCCGTACGTGTTGTCGCAGGAGCTCGGACTCGCGTATCAGATCGGCAAGCTGCCGTACGCGGTGCTTCTCGACGACACCGGCACCGTGCGCGCGAAGGGGCTCGTCAACACGCGCGAGCATCTCGAGAGCCTGTTCGAAGCGAAGGAGCGGGGCGTCGCATCGCTGCAGCAGTTCGTCCATGGCGATCACGACCACGGCCACGAAGAACACGCGCAGCACGCGTGATCGGCCGACCCTCTTTCAACGTCAACGGAGAACAACCCCATGGGCCTGTTTGATTCATGGTTCGAACGGTCGGCGCGCGGCGTCGCGCAGCATAGTTCGCGGCGCAGCGCGATGGCGAGGCTCGGCAAGGTGCTGGTGGGCTCGGCGATGCTGCCGCTGCTGCCGGTCGATCGCACCGCGTATGCGGCCGACGCCGCGTCGGGCGCGTCGGCGGCTTCCGGTGCCGCCGCGTCGGGTGCGAGCGACGATCCGACGAGCTGCGATTACTGGAAGTACTGCGCGATCGACGGCTGGCTGTGCAGCTGCTGCGGCGGAACGTCGAGCAGCTGCCCGCCGGGCACGACGCCGTCGCCGATCACGTGGATCGGCACGTGCCGCAATCCGCACGACGGTTCGGACTACATCGTGTCGTACAACGACTGCTGTGGCAAGACGTCGTGCGGCAAGTGCTTCTGCAACCGCAACGAGCGCGAGAAGCCGCTGTACAAGCTGTCGCTGAACAACGACATCAACTGGTGCATGGCGAACGGCAATTCGAATTACCACTGTTCGGTTTCGGTCCTGCTGGGGGCGGCAAAACAATGAAAGTAATGCAAGCGGGAAAGATCGTTGTCGCGTGCGTGGCGGCTGTTGCGGGTGTTGCGCTGCCCGGTTTTGCCGGTGCGCAGCAGGCCGTCCATTACCCGGCGGGCAAGAGCCTGTTCGACGCGCAGTGCGCGGTGTGCCACCAGGCCGGCGGCAAGGGACAGGATGGCCTCGCGCCGCCGCTGACAGAGTATCCGGGCAAGTACGCGACGGCCGACGCGGGCCGCGCGCAACTCGTCGCGACGCTGTTGCACGGGATGTTCGGCGAGATCACGGTGCACGACAAGCGTTACAACTTCAAGATGCCATCGTTCGCGAGCGCGAGCGATGACGACATCGCGAACGTGCTGAACTACGTCGTGTTCGATCTCAACGACAAGCACGGTGACGCGAAGCCGTTCACGGCGGCCGACATTCGCGCGGCGCGCGCGAAGGAGATGGACGGCACGGCCGTTCACGCGCAACGTGCGGTCGTGACGAAGGGGCTCGGGCTGTGAATGCCCGGTGCATTCGGTGCCGTGGCGGCCGGCGTGCGGCGGTGTGGCCGATCGGGGCGTTCATCGCACGCCGCCTGCTTTCGTTGCCGGCGGCGGTCGCGGCCACCGCGTGTGCGATCGCCATCCCCGCCCATGCCGACGGTGCGGCCGACGCGACGCTCGCGCGACAGCACTGGGTGCTCAACTGCATGGGCTGCCACACGGCGACAGGCGGCGGCATTCCGGGCAAGGTGCCGCCGCTTGCGAACTCGCTCGGTTATTTCACGCATCTGCCGGCTGGGCGCGAGTACGTGATGCGCGTGCCGGGTGCGTCGAATTCGGCGCTCTCGGACCAGGATCTCGCCGACGTGCTCAACTGGGTGCTCACGACAATGAACCGCGACGCGCTGCCGCGCGATTTCAAGCCTTATACGGCCGCCGAAGTCGCCGCGCATCGACGGCCGGCGTTTTCCGACGTCGCGACGGTGCGTGCCGGGCTGGTTCGCGCGCTGCAGGCGCGCGGGATCGACGGTGTGTCCGAACGGTACTGATTGTGCGTGGTGATGGCGTCGTGCCGATTCAGTGCGGTGGCGGCAGACGTTTGAAGCGGCTCCACAGCTTCTTCAAGGTCTGATGATCGGCCGCGGCGCGCGCCGCCAGAAAGCCTCGCGCGAAGCCCGCGCCCGGCGCGGCGTCAGGCGACGTATCGGGCAGCGCCTTCAGAAGCTTGTCCGCGACAACGGCATCGTTACGCCAGCCCAGATCGTCCTGAAGCGCGGTCAACGCATCGACATACGAGCGGACGGCCCGCTTGCGGCACAGCGACGCGAAGAATTCGGTCGCGTATCGAACCTTCTTTGCCGCGATGCGCGCACGGTGGCGACGATGATCGTCCAGATCGGCCAGCCGCTTGCCACGCTTGATCAGTTTCCGGTGCCGACGACGCAGAACATCAGCGGCAAACGGCTTCGCGGGCTGCATGATCGCGGCGCGCTGTTCGTCGGACATCTCCTGTCGCCAGCCCTTTCGGCTCAACCATGACGCGAGCTGCAACGCGAGCCGCGTGTAGCGAACCGACCCGACTGCCGCCGCCGCGCGCTGCCGGTTCTCGACGGCAATGTGCTCGCACGCTTCGCGCACCGAATGCATCTCGTCCGGATTGCCGTTCGTACCGGCATGGTCGAGCGTCGTTCCCGCCAGCACCTCCCAGTCACGCGCGGCGCCGAGCTCGGCGGCGATCCAGCGCAGCTCGTCGTCGAGGCCGGGATACGCGGGAATCACGTTCGCGAACAGGTCGAGCGCCGAGCGCAAACGGCGAAGCCCCACACGCATCTGATGGACGCACGACGGATCGTGGCCGGACTCGACGCCACGCTCGTTGGCGTGGACCTGATCCAGACAGTTGCGCGCGATCTGGCAGAAGGCGTCTTCGATCGAATCGCTTTTCTTCAGTTGTAACGGTTGCGCCTTGACGGCTGGACGGTGCTCGGCCACCAGCAGTCCGTAGCCGAGATCGGCCTTGCTCTCGCGATCGATGCGCAACGGCACGATCTCCAGCAATTCCTGTGCGACGCCGTACAGGCTTTCAGGCCGGCCCCGTTTCAGCTCCAGTTCGACAGCGGCGATCGGCACCGAATTCGACTCTGCCTCCACGGTCCCCTTGTCGAGCGCCACCTCGACTTCGTCGCCGGACGGCAAGCGCAGCGGTAAAGCCGAACGCCTGATTCGCGTGACGAATACGGGCTCGAGCCGGGCCGCCGTGGCCACGTCGCGAATCAGCCTGCCGCAGTCGCTGTCAGCGGGCAGTCGATCCCGCAGCCGCGCCAGATCGGGGAGGTCGCCATCGACGGGCATCTCAAACTCATCGCGGTCGAACAAGCCGGCCTGCACCGATCCTTCCAGCTTCAACGTCTGAATTCGCTTGTTGCCGACCGCGCGTATCCGCAGAGACGCCCCGCACCCGTGAAATGACAACGCTGACGTATCGAAGTACGTGCTCTTCAGCAGCTGAGGCGCGTGGGCGCCGCTGGATTGCGCGAGCAACGGCGCGCGGCGCAACTTGTCGAGATCCTTGACGGAAACCCGTAGCTTCAACTCCCGTTCCATATCGCCCTCCGATGTGGCACCTGACTATCAGACTACACCGCAGCGCACGCGAGTTCCCAAGCCGAATCGTCCCTTTTGCGTTTTAAGCGTTTGCTGTCACTGGCGGAGGCCCGGATACGGCGCTCCGGCCATCACCACGCATGCATTGATCCGGGCGATCCGTTTTCAACCCGATGCTTCGTCTTCCCAGTCGTGCCACTCCACCCGATGCGTTTTCAGATAGCCGCTGACCGCCTCCCCAACCGTTGGAAAGAAGTTGCTTTCGCCGAACATGCCAAACATCCCGTAATGCTTGAGGCTGTCTTTCACGGGGCCTTTCAGCTCCGCGAAGACCAGCTTGACCTGCCGCGCCGCCAGTTCGCCATGCAGCCGTTCGAGCACATCGGCGGCGGTCAGGTCGATATCGGTCACGGGCTCCGCCGCGATGACGATCCAGCGCGCGGGCTGCGGCGATTCGTCGACGGCGCGCAGTACGCGCTCACGAAAGATCTCTCCGTTCGCGAAAAAAAGCGGCGCATCCCAGCGCAGCAGCACGAGCCCCGGCACGCGCCGCGCTTCCGGATGGCGCGACACGTCGTGATAGCCCTTCATGCCATCGACGCGCCCGAGCACGGCGTCGTAAGGCCGCCAAGCACGCCATAGGAACGACAGCACGGTGAGCAGCAGCGCCAGGGCGATGCCGTTCACGACACCCAGGACCGCAACGCCGACGAAGCACACCAATGCCAGCACGAACTCGCTCTTGCGCAGACGATAAAGCCGCATGACGCCCCGCACTTCGATCATGTTCACGCATGCGGCAATCACGACGGCAGCCAGCGCGGATTGCGGCGTGTGCGACAGCGCGCGTGGCGCGAACAGGAGCAGCGCGGCGACGACGGCGGCCGCCACCACGCCCGTCGCCTGCGTCTTTGCGCCCGCCGCCTCCGCGACCGGCGTGCGCGAGCCGCTCGCGCTCACCGCGAACCCCTGCACCAGCCCAGCGGCGATGTTCGACAACCCGAGCGCGACGCATTCGTGATTCCGGTCCACGCTGGTGTCGTTGCGCAATTCGTAGGTACGTGACAGCACGCTGATATCCGTGAACGAAACGAGCGCGATCGCCGCCGCGCTACCCGCGAGATGCAGCCAGTCGTCGAGCGTCACGTTCGGGATGCGCGGCACGGGCAGGCCTGGCGGGACCGCGCCGACGGTCGCCACGCCCGCGTGCCGGGACAGATCGAACCACATCACCACCACCGTCGCGCCCGCCACGGCGAGCAGCACGCCCGGCACTTTCGGCCAGAGCCGTTTGCAGACGAGTATCAGCACGAGCGCGGCGACGCCGAGCGCGAACGATGTCGCGTTCACCCGCGATGCCGCGATGCCTTCGATCACGTCGCGCACTTTCTCGACGAACGATTCGCCGTGGCCTTGGTATCCCAGCAGCTTGGGTAGCTGTCCGATGCTGATCGTCAGCATGATGCCGTTCAGGAAACCGTGCCGGATGGGCAGCGACAGCAGCTCGGTGACGAATCCGAGCCTGAGCGCCCCGACCGCGATGCAGATCGCGCCCGCGAGTATCGCAAGCGCCCCGGCGAGGGCCAGCCCGCGCGTGGCATCGCCATGAGCAAGCGGCACGATGCTTGCGGCGATCAATGCGACCAGCGCGGAGTCGGGGCCGAGAACGAGGATGCGGCTCGGGCCGAAGAGCGCATACGCGAGCATCGCGGCGAACGATGCATAGAGGCCGCTGACGGCGGGCAGGCCCGCTGCGTTTGCGTACGCCATGCCGGCAGGCACGAGCACGGCGCTGAGCGTGACACCGGCAAGCAGATCGTGCGGCAGCCACGACCATTGATAGCCGCGCACCGCGGCGAGGCCGGTGATCCACCGCAGCGGGCCGGCAGCGGGCTGGCGAGTCGATTGAACCGAATGTGGGCGGGCACGGCTTTTCATGTTTATCGCGGCGTGTCAGGAAACCCGGGCGGAATCGTTCGCCACCTCCGCCTGTGCCATTGAAGATTAGGTTCCGGTGTCGTCGGAGAGCAAGCGCGGTTTCACGATGTTGCGTTTCGACGCGCGGGCTTTACGTGAGCACGCCGATCGGCGGTCAATCGCGTGCCGTGCTCATGACGCACCACAACACACCAAAATCCCAAGCCTCAGACGGCTTTCGTTAGAATCGGTCGTCGTCGAATCAAAAACGCGGATTTGCACAGGCGTGGAGGCATCGCGTCACCAATACCGCTCGCTCTCACTACATGGCTCATCCTTTACCGGAGGCGAACGTGCCAGGATTACTTCCCGATGTCGACCGCGACGGGCTTCTTGAATATTCGGTGGTGTACACCGACCGGTCGATCAATCACATGTCGCAGCGCTTCCAGGGCGTCATGCGCGATATTTCCGCCGCGCTGAAGAAAGTCTACAACGCGAAGGCGGCCGTCATCGTCCCGGGCAGCGGGACGTTCGGCATGGAAGCCGTGGCACGGCAGTTCGCGACGAACAAGAAGTGCGTGGTCATCCGCAACGGCTGGTTCAGTTACCGCTGGTCGCAGATTTTCGACATGGGCGGCATTCCGTCCGAAGAGATCGTGTTGAAAGCGCGCCCGGTCGAAGCGGGCAGGCAAGCCGCCTTTGCACCGGCTCCGATCGACGAAGTCGTCGCCGCGATTCGCGAGCACAAGCCGGATCTGGTGTTCGCCGCGCACGTCGAGACCGCATCGGGGATGATGTTGCCCGACGCCTATTTGCGCGCGGTGGCCGACGCCGTGCATGCGGTCGGCGGCATGTTCGTACTGGATTGCATCGCGTCCGGCACGATCTGGGTCGACATGGAGAAGAGCGGCGTCGACGTGCTGATCAGCGCGCCGCAAAAGGGCTGGAGCGCGTCGCCGGGTTGCGCGCTGGTCATGCTCGGGCCGCTCGCTCGCGAGCGCATCGATGCGACGACCAGCACCAGTTTCGCGTGCGATCTGCGCAAGTGGCTGCAGATCATGGAAGCCTACGAGAACGGCGGCTTCGCGTACCACGCGACGATGCCCACGGACAGCCTCGCGACGCTGCGCGACGTCATCAAGGAAACCGAAGCATATGGTTTCGACAAGGTGAGGGCGGAGCAGCTCGAACTCGGCACGCGGATTCGTGCATTGCTGGCCGAGAAGGGGTTCAGGAGCGTGGCTGCCGAAGGCTTCGAGGCGCCGGGTGTAGTGGTCAGTTACACGGACGATGACGACATCCGCTCCGGCAAGAAATTCGCCGATGTCGGTGTGCAGATCGCGGCCGGCGTGCCGCTTCAATGCGACGAGCCGGCGGACTTCAAGACCTTCCGTATCGGCTTGTTTGGGCTCGACAAGCTGCATGATGTCGATGCCGCGGTTGCGAGGTTTGCCAGTGCGTTGGAGCGGGTTGTGTAGCGTGCCGCTTCAATCGCGTTGGCTTGCGGGTCGTATCCGGTGATGATTCCCGCCCGCCACCCGCGCCGCCCGACGGGGGCCGGCCACAGCCGACCCCCGTCAAGCAATTACATCAACCGCAATCAAGCAGCCACGTTCCGATTCGCCTCGATCACCGTCAACGCCGTCATGTTCACGATCCGCCGCACCGTCGCACTCGAAGTAAGAATGTTCACCGGTGCATTGACGCCGAGCAGGAACGGCCCCACGGCAACGTTGCTGCCGGCTTCGGTCTTGAGCAGGTTATAGGCAATATTCCCCGCATCGACGTTCGGACACACGAGCAGGTTCGCCGCGCCCTTCAGCGGCGACATCGGCAGCAGCCGCGCCCGCAGCCCTTCATCGAGCGCGCAGTCGCCATGCATCTCGCCATCGGCCTCGATATCCGGCGCCTGCGCGCGAATGATCTCCAGCGCCTGCCGCATCTTCACGCCCGAAGCCGCGCTGCCCGAGCCGAAGTTCGACCGCGACAGCAGCGCCACCTTCGGCGTCAGATTCAGCCACTCCATCTGCCGCGCCGCGGCGATCGTGAATTCCGCGATCTGCTCCGCATCGGGGTTGTCGTTGACGTGCGTATCCACCAGCGCGACCGTCCGCTGATTGAGCAGCAGGATATTCATCGCCGCGTAGGTCGACGCTTCGGGCTTCCTGCCGATCACTTCGTCCACGAACCTCAGGTGATTGTGATATTCACCGACCGTCCCGCAGATCATCCCGTCCGCATCGCCGAGCCGCACCATCATCGCGCCGATCAGCGTCAGCCGACGCCGCATTTCGACGCGCGCCATCTCCTTCGAAATGCCGTCGCGGCAGCGCAGTTCCCAGTACGTCGTCCAGTATTGCGGGAAGCGCTCGTCATATTCCGGATTGGTCACTTCGACATCCTGACCGAGTCGCAGGCGCAGGCCGAACCGCTCGATACGCGCCAGCAGCACCTCAGGACGGCCGACCAGGATCGGACGCGCGAGCTTCTCGTCGACGATGACCTGCACCGCGCGCAGCACGCGCTCGTCCTCGCCTTCGGTGAACACGATGCGCGCCTTGCCGCCGTCACGCACGAGTTGGCGCGCGGCCGCGAACAGCGGCTTCATGAACGCGCCCGAGTGATAGACGAACTGCTGCAGCTGCTCGACATACGCGTCGAGATCCTCGAGCGGGCGCGTCGCCACGCCACCTTCGATCGCCGCCTTGGCCACGGCCGGTGCGATACGCACGATCAGGCGCGGATCGAACGGCTTCGGAATCAGGTATTGCGGCCCGAACGACACTTCGTCGCCACCATAGGCCGCCGCGACGACGTCGTTCTGCTCTTCTTCCGCGAGGCCGGCAATCGCGTGAACCGCGGCAATTTCCATTTCGCGGGTGATGGTCGTTGCGCCCACATCCAGTGCGCCGCGGAAAATATACGGGAAGCACAGGACGTTGTTGACCTGGTTCGGGAAATCCGAGCGGCCCGTCGCGATCACGACGTCGTCGCGCGTGGCGTGCGCCAGTTCCGGGAAGATTTCCGGCGTCGGATTGGCGAGCGCGAGAATCAGCGGACGCACGGCCATCGCCTTCAGCATGTCCGCGCTCAGGATGCCGCCGACCGACAGCCCGAGGAACACGTCGGCGCCGCCGATCACTTCCGCCAGCGTGCGCGCGTCGGTTGCCTGCGCGAAGCGTTCCTTGGCCGGATCCATCAGCGTGGTGCGGCCGCGATAGACGACGCCTTCGATATCCGTCGCCCAGATGTTCTCGACCGGCAGCCCGAGGTCGACGAGCAGGTCCAGGCAGGCCAGCGCCGCGGCGCCGGCGCCCGACGTCACGACCTTCACCTCCGAAATCGACTTCCCGACCACCTTCAGCCCGTTGATGAACGCGGCGGCGACGGTGATGGCGGTGCCATGCTGGTCATCGTGGAAGACGGGAATCTTCATGCGCTCGCGCAGCTTGCGCTCGACCGTGAAGCACTCCGGCGCCTTGATGTCCTCGAGGTTGATCCCGCCGAACGTGGGTTCCAGGCCCGCGATGATGTCGACGAGCTTGTCCGGATCGGTCTCGTTGATCTCGATGTCGAACACGTCGATGCCCGCGAACTTCTTGAACAGCACGGCCTTGCCTTCCATGACCGGCTTCGACGCGAGCGCGCCGATGTTGCCCAGACCCAGCACGGCGGTGCCGTTGGTGATCACGCCCACCAGATTCCCGCGGCTCGTGAAGCGGCGCGCCTGCAGCGGATCCGCGGCGATCGCCTCGCACACGCTGGCGACGCCGGGCGTGTAGGCCAGCGCGAGATCGCGCTGCGTCACGAGCGGCTTGCTGGCGACGACCGAGATCTTCCCCGGGGTCGGAAACTCGTGATAGTCGTACGCGGCCTGCTGCTGGGTCTCTGTCTGTTTCATGTTTTTTGGGTCCGGGCGTGCGCGCCAGGCCAGTCCCGACGCGATCCAGGGACGATTCTAGGGATCGGCCATAAGGAGATGATTCTGTTTTAATATCGGTCCATCACTTTTTCATGATGGGTGCGTGGCCGGCGATGACATTCGACGCGAACGACGTGGTCAGGCGGCTGGGCGCGCGCCTGAAGATGCGGCACCTGATGCTGTTGCTGCAGATCCAGCAGCACGGGTCGCTGACGCGCGTCGCCGAGCACATGGCCAGCAGCCAGCCGGCCGTGACCAACGCGTTGTCCGAGCTGGAAAGCATGTTCGGCACGCCGCTGTTCGAGCGCACGTCACGCGGGATGCGCCCGACCGCGCTCGGTTCGGTCGTGCTCGAGCGGGCCACGGCGATGCTGAAGGATCTCGACCATCTCGCCCGTGAGATGGAGGCGGTCGCGGCCGGCCATGCGGCGCACCTGCATATCGGCGTGATTCCGTTTATTTCGGGACAGATGCTGTCGGCCGCGCTCAAGCGTCTGCAATCCCGGATGGAACGGCGCTTGACCGTGACGATCCACGAAGGCACCAGCGACCAGCTGCTGCTGCAGCTCAAGGACCACAGCGTCGACCTCGTGATCGGGCGCGCATCGTCGGCGATCGATCTGGGGCAGGTGTCCTTTGAAGTGCTGTATCAGCAGCAGCCGCGGATGATCGCGAGCCGGCGTCTTGCCGCGAAACTGGCCCGCACGAAGCTCGACTGGCAGAAGCTGCACGCGCTGGACTGGATCCTCGGCGCGCCGCATACGCCGATGCGCGAGCAGGTAACCGACTTGTTCCTGTCGGCAGGCATTGCGCCGCCCGTGCCGATCGTCGAAAGCTATTCGTCGAAGCTGATCGGCGAGATGATCGCGTCGAGCGACGACGCGGTGTCGATCGTGCCGGCCGATATCGCGGAGGAAATGGTGCGCATCGCCGGCGTCGCGATCGTGCCTTACTCGCTGGTCTGGACGCTGCCGCCCATCGCGCTGTTCACCCGCGCCGGCGAATCGCATGCGCCGACGCGGGATCTGCTGGTTCAGGCATTGCGCGAGATCTGCCGGGAAACCTACGTCGAAGTGCCGCGATAGCGCTTGGTGGAGGCGGGTCCTGCTCGCAGGGGAGGAAATCGCGTCACGCCGCCCGAGCGCCGCCGCCAACGCACGTCTCCACGCCGCATCCGGACAAACCCCCGTTCGCTGGGATTCGCCCGAAACCCCCGCAGTACAAGCGCCTGCCCGCGCCTAGTGGTTTCCACTCATAGTCGCAAACAGTCAAGAACAGGTCGCCGCCGGTCTTCCCGCGACCAATATGGCTCGTTACTTTTACTCCCACGATGCAGGCCGGGACGCACACCGCGAACCCGTCGGACATCGGTCCAATCGGGAGAGAGAAACCATGAAGTCGACAAAGATCGCCGCGTTCGTCGCGGCCATGCTGGCGACCGGCGCGTTCGCGACTGCGGCGCAGGCCGAAACGGATGCCGCGACCTGCCGCACCGTACGCTTCGCGGATATCGGCTGGACCGACATCACGTCCACGACGGCGCTCGCGTCGACGGTGTTCGAGGGGCTCGGCTACAAGCCGACGACGACGATTGCGTCGGTGCCGATCTCGTTCGCCGGCCTGAAGAGCAAGCAGCTCGACGTGTCGCTCGGCTACTGGTGGCCGGTGCAGCAAAAGCAGCTCCAGCCGTTCCTCGACAACAAGTCGATCAACGTGGTCGAGCCGCCGAACCTGTCGGGCGCGAAGGCGACGCTCGCGGTGCCGAGCTATGCATACCAGGCCGGCCTGAAGACCTTCGACGACATCGCGAAACACCGCGCCGAGCTCGACGGCAAGATCTACGGGATCGAGCCCGGCAGCAGCGCGAACGCGACGATCCAGAAGATGATCGACACGAACCAGTACGGCCTCGGCGGCTTCAAGCTGGTCGAATCGAGCGAGGCGGGGATGCTCGTCACGGTCGAGCGCGCGATTCGCGACAAGAAGTGGGTGGTCTTCCTGGGATGGGAACCGCATCCGATGAACATCCAGATCAGCATGAACTACCTGTCCGGCGGCGATGCGTCGTTCGGCCCGAACTATGGCGAAGCGCGCGTGTACACGCTGACGGCGCCCGACTTCATCTCGCGCTGCCCGAACGCGGGCAAGCTCGTCGAGAACCTGCGCTTCTCGACGCAGCTCGAGAACCAGCTGATGCAGTCGGTGATGAACAAGACGAAGCCGGCCGACGCCGCGAAGGCGTACCTGAAGAAGAATCCGCAGGTGCTGGACGCGTGGCTCGCCGGCGTCAAGACGTTCGACGGCAAGGACGGCCTGCCTGCCGTGAAGGCCTATCTCGGCCTGTAACGGCCTGCGCGCCCGATGCATGCGGCGCGTGGCGACGAATCATCTGCAGTACGTACGACACAAAATCGAGCGACACAATTCGAATCAAGCGAGGGTAGTCAACATGAACCACGAAGTCATCATCACCTGCGCGGTCACCGGCGCGGGCGATACGGTCGGCAAGCATCCGGCGATTCCGGTCACGCCGAAGGAAATCGCGTCCGCCGCGATCGAAGCCGCGAAGGCCGGCGCGACGGTGGCGCACTGTCATGTCCGCGATCCGCAGACGGGCCGCGGCAGCCGCGATCCGAACCTGTACCGCGAAGTGGTCGACCGGATCCGCTCGGCCGACGTCGACGTGATCATCAACCTGACGGCCGGCATGGGCGGCGATCTGGAAATCGGCCCGGGCGAGGACCCGATGCGCTTCGGCAAGGGCACCGACCTCGTCGGCGGCCTCACGCGCCTCGCGCACGTCGAGGAACTGCTGCCCGAGATCTGCACGCTGGATTGCGGCACGCTGAATTTCGGCGACGGCGATTACATCTACGTGTCGACGCCCGCGCAACTGCGCGCGGGTGCCAAGCGCATCCAGGAACTCGGCGTGAAGCCGGAGCTGGAAATCTTCGATACCGGCCATCTGTGGTTCGCGAAGCAATTGCTGAAGGAAGGGCTGCTCGACGATCCGCCGCTGTTCCAGCTGTGCCTCGGCATTCCGTGGGGCGCACCGGCGGACACCGGCACGATGAAGGCGATGGTCGACAACCTGCCGCCGGGCGCGCACTGGGCCGGCTTCGGGATCGGCCGCATGCAGATGCCGATGGTCGCGCAGGCGATGCTGCTTGGCGGCCACGTGCGCGTCGGCCTCGAAGACAACATCTGGCTCGACCGCGGCGTGCATGCGACCAACGGCACGCTCGTCGAGCGCGCGCGGGAAATCATCGAGCGGCTCGGCGCCCGCGTGCTGACGCCGGCCGAAGGGCGTCGCAAGCTCGGCCTGCCGGCGCGCGGCGAGCGCCTGCTCGAACGCCGCGCGGCGACCGAATTCGCGTGAGCGTCGACGGCTGATTCAGTGATGCATTGCGGCGGCACGCACGAGGGCGGCCGCCGTCCGATTCCCCTCGATTTGAAGGATGCGTGGACATGGCTGTGAAGACCGACATCAAGACGTTCGCCGCGATCGGCACCGGCGTGATCGGCGGCGGATGGATTTGCCGTGCGCTCGCGCACGGTCTCGACGTAGTCGTGTGGGACCCGGCGCCGGGCGCGCAGGAGCGGCTGCGCGCGACCGTCGCGAATGCATGGCCCGCGCTCGAACGCGTCGGCCTCGCGCCGGGCGCGGATCCCGCGCGGCTGCGCTTTGCGGAGACGATCGAAGCCTGCGTTGCCGACGCGGATTTCATCCAGGAAAGCGCGCCCGAGCGCGAGGCGCTGAAACTCGAACTGCACGAACAAATCAGCCGCGCGGCGAAGCCCGACGCGATCATCGCATCGTCGACGTCGGGGCTGCTGCCGACCGACTTCTACGCACGTGCGACGCATCCGGAGCGCTGCGTGGTCGGCCATCCGTTCAATCCGGTCTACCTGCTGCCGCTCGTCGAGGTGCTCGGCGGCGCGCGCACGTCGCCGGAAGCGGTCGACGCGGCAATGGAGATCTATCGCAAGCTCGGCATGCGGCCGCTGCACGTGCGCAAGGAGGTGCCGGGCTTCATCGCGGACCGGCTGCTCGAGGCGTTGTGGCGCGAGGCGCTGCATCTCGTCAACGAAGGCGTCGCGACGACCGGCGAGATCGACGATGCGATCCGCTTCGGCGCGGGCATCCGCTGGTCGTTCATGGGCACGTTCCTGACCTATACGCTGGCCGGCGGCGACGCGGGCATGCGACACTTCATGCAGCAGTTCGGCCCCGCGCTCGAACTGCCGTGGACGAAGCTGGTCGCGCCGACGCTGACCGACGAACTGATCGACAGCGTCGTCGCAGGCACGAGCGAGCAGCAGGGCACGCGCAGCATCAAGGAGCTCGAACGCTATCGCGACGAGTGCATTACCGAGGTGCTGAAGGCGATCGCCACTGTGAAGGCGCGGCACGGAATGCGATTCGAGGACTGAACGAACATGACCGGCGATACCCCGCTGACGATATACCGCGACGTCGTGCGGCCCGAGTGGGTCGACTACAACGGCCATCTGCGCGACGCGTTCTATCTGCTGATCTTCAGTTTCGCGACCGATGCGCTGCTGGAGCGCATCGGTCTCGACGACGCCGCGCGTCGCGAGCGGGGCCGCTCGGTCTATACGCTCGAAGCGCACGTTAACTATCTGCAGGAGATCAAGGAAGGCACGCGCGTGCGCGTCGATGCGCGGGTGTTCGCGCACGACGCGAAGCGGCTGCACCTGTATCTCGAACTGTTTGCCGACGGCTACGACGGTGCGGTGTCGGCGAGCGAGCAGATGCTGCTGCACGTCGACACGCGCGGCGGCGCGAAATCGGCGCCGTTCGACGACGACGTCGCCGCGCGCGTTGCCGAACTGCATGCGTTGCAGCGCGATTGCGCGGCGCCCGCGTATGCGGGCCGCGTGATCGGCCTGCCGCCGCGCCGCTAGCACCGGCGACGACGGGGCGCGCACGATGCTCGAACCGGAAATCGCGGCGTTCGTGTCGGCTGTCGACGCGGCGTATCCGGCCGGCGCGGCGGCGTGCTCGCCCGACGAGCAACGCCGCCTCTACGATCGTTTCGCGGCCGCATGGACGCCCGGCGAACTGCCGGCCGGCATCGTGCAGCACGATGCGGTGTGGCATGCACCGCACGAACACGCGATCGCGCTGCGGCGCTACGCGCCGGCTCACGGCGAGCCGCGCGGCACCGTGCTGTTCTTTCATGGCGGCGGGTTCGTCGTCGGCTCGCTCGACAGTCACGCGCTGATCACCGCGCAACTGGCGGCCGACACGGGGCTGGCCGTGATCGCGGTCGATTACCGGCTCGCGCCCGAGCATCGCGCGCCGGCCGCGCTCGCGGATTGCCTGGCCGTCTCGCGAGCCGCGCGCGATGCATGCTGGTCGTTCGGCTCGTGCGCACGACCGCTGACGCTCGCGGGCGACAGCGCGGGCGGCAATCTCGCGGCGGCCGTCGCAACCGCGCTGCGCGATGCAGGCGAAGGCGGCATCGACGGAATCGCACTCGTGTATCCGATGCTCGGCATCGAACCGCAATCGCCGGCGCGCGAAACGCAAGCGCACGCGCCGATGCTGACGCTCGATGACGTCTATCGCTATCGCGCGTTGTACTGGGGCGATGCACAACACGTTGCACCGGCCGATGACGATCCGCTGCTGCGTGCATCGGTGCCGCTCGCGGCATCGCGTTTCGACGGGCTGCCGCCCGTGCTCGCGATCGGCGCGGAACACGATCCGCTGCGCGACGATGCGCGTGTGTACGTCGAACGGATTCGCGCGGCCGGGGGCGCCGCGCGTTACTGGATGGGGAAGGGGCTGGTGCATGGCTGCTGGCGCGCGCTCGGAACGAGCCCGCAGGCGGCGCGGATGCACCGGATGGTCGGCGAGTTTCTGCTCGCACCACATGCGTAGCGGGCGTTTCCGGGAGGCAACGATGCAGGCAGCGCAACACCGTATCGAGGACTGGCGGACTTTTTCCGTCGAAGCGGCCATCGCGGCGGCGACGATCGGCGATGGCGCGGTGGACGTCGAGTGGAGCGACACGCGACGATCGCCGTTTCACTTCGACTGGTTGCGCGACAACTGCACGTGTTCCGCGTGCGTGCATGCGGTCACGCGCGAACAGGTGTTCGAGATCGCCGACGCGCGCGAGGATCTGTCGGCGCGCGTCGTGCATGTCGACACCGACGGCGCGCTGCACGTCGAGTGGAACGACGGGCATCGCAGTACCTGGTCGCCGGGATGGTTGCGCGCGCATGCATACGACGATGCGTCGCGCGCCGAGCGTCAGGCCGCGCATGGGCGGCACGTATGGACCGGCGACGACGCGACGGCGATCGGCGTGTTCGCATGGCGTGACGTGATGGAGGACGACGGCACGTTGCTCGCGTGGCTCGCCGCGTTGCAGCGCACGGGGCTGACGCTCGTCGAGGGTGTGCCGGCCGAACGCGGCCGGGTCGACCAGATCGCGCGTCGTATCGGCCTGATTCGCGAAAGCAATTTCGGCGTGCTGTTCGACGTCGAATCGAAGCCGCGCCCGGACAGCAACGCCTATACGTCGCTCAACCTGCCGCCGCACACCGACCTGCCGACGCGTGAATTGCAGCCGGGCGTGCAGTTCCTGCATTGCCTCACGAACGATGCAACGGGCGGAGACAGCGTCTTCCTCGACGGCTTCGCGCTCGCGGATGCGCTGCGGCGCGAATATCCGACCGATTTCGGGCACCTTGCGTCGACACCGTTCGAGTTCTGGAACAAGAGTGCGGACAGTGACTACCGCTGTTCGGCGCCGGTGATCGGGCTCGATGCGCGCGGCAACGTGACCGAGGTGCGCGTCGCGAACTTCCTGCGCGGGCCGCTCGATGCGCCGGCCGATGCGGTGGCGGCCGTCTATCGTGCCTACCGGCGTTTTCTTGCGCTCGCGCGCGAGCCGCGCTTTCGCGTGCAGCGCCGGCTGCGGGCCGGCGACATGTGGGCGTTCGACAACCGGCGCGTGCTGCATGCGCGCACCGAGTTCGATCCGTCGACGGGCCGCCGCCATCTGCAGGGATGTTACGTCGATCGCGACGAACTGCTGTCGCGGTGGCGCGTGCTGTCGCGCAGGGTGCCTGCGGCAGCCGCGGCGCGCTGACCGGCGCATACCGCTTCGTTACGCTTACCTCGCCGGGGAAAAAGCGCCCGGACGCAACGCGCCCGGGCGAAGCCACCCGCTGCCGGGCGGCGGAGGTATGCGTTTGAGAAAAAAAGACGAGCCCGCATGACGGGCTCGTCCGGATCCAGCTTCATCGCGCGATGCGCGGTGCGCCCGCCGGGGGCGCGTCGGCTTACTGGCCGAAGAAGACCGAGTCGCGAGCGTTCGACGACGCTGCGGCAGCCGGGACGCCCGAGTGGACGACCGGAGCCGGTTGCGCGCCGTAGCCGCTGGGATCGGCACCATGAACACGCGCTTCCGCCGACTGGATGTCGTTCGGGTAGTACGGGCTCGACACGCCCGGCTTGTAGCCGGCTTGTTCGAGCTGGACGAGTTCGTTGCGCACTTGTGCGCGCGTCACGGTGCTTTGTGCGAAAGCGCTGAACGAAGCGGACAGGGCGACAGCGGCAACAACTGCGGAAACGAGCGATTTCATGATGACCTCCGGTGTTTTATTGGGTTCGCCGTCGACACCATGTCTTCAGCGATTGACTAAATCTTAGTCACCGGGTCGTTCAGGGTAAACGCTGATTTTGACGATAAATTGTTTCCTGGCTGGTAACAGTGAGGCGTCGAATCAGGCTTTCATCGGCCTTTCGTTTCTGTAAGTGCAATAAGTATGAAGAATAGCGACAGGAAATGCGCGAGTCAGCGCACTTCGGCCGTCGTATCGAACGGCGTGCCGGGCAGCCGGCCGGCAGGCGCGCCCGCGCTCAGGAAACGCACACCCGTCGCGGCCTCCGACGCTTCCCACAGCAGTGCCGCCACGGCCACGTCGCGTGCCGCGCGCGGCACGCTCGCGCGCGCCGGCAGGCCGCGCGACTCGAACCAGCCTGACGGCCCGATGTACGCGCCACCGGTGAGCTCGGGTGACGTTGCCGCGTGGATCGCGGGCAACGCGCCCTGATCGGCCGGTTGCGCGAGATAACGGTGTGCCGCGCGCATCAGCGCGGCGCGGAGGGGCGAACCGTCCATCGCGGGGCCGGCGAACTGCAGGTTGGTCGCCGCGTAGCCGGGATGCGCGGCGACGCTGATTCCCGCGAACGCCGCGCGCTGGAAGCGGCGCTGCAGCTCGATCGCGAACACGAGGTTCGCGAGCTTGCTGTCGCAGTACGCGAGATAACGGTTGTACCGGTGCTCGGCTCGCAGGTCGTCGACGCGGATCCGGCCGCCGCGGTTGAACCCGCTCGACATCGTCACGACCCGCGGCCGCGGTGCGGCGGACAGCGCGGGCAGCAGATGGCCGGTCAGCGCGAAATGGCCGAGGTGATTGGTGCCGAACTGCATCTCGAAGCCGTCGTGCGTGTGCCGCAGCGGCAGGAACATCACGCCGGCGTTGTTGCAGAGGATGTCGACGCGGCCGTGGCGCGCGGAGATGTCGGCGGCGAAGCGCCGGATCGATGCGAGATCGGCGAGGTCGAGCGGATCGACTTCGACCCGGGCGGCAGGATGAAGCCGGCGGATTGCGTCCGCGGCTTGTGCGGCGCGCGCGGCATCGCGGCAGCCCATCACGACGGTCGCGCCCTTGGCGGCCAGCGTTTCCGCGATCTGCCAGCCGAGGCCGCTATTGGCGCCGGTCACGACTGCGACCTTGCCGCCTTGCGCCGGGACGTGGCGCGCGCTCCATGCATGCATGTCTGTCTCCATCGGCGCGGCCGATGCGCCACGACGCCCGTAATCGTTACATTGAGTGCTGTAACGATAGTCCGCGCAGGCGGGGCAGACAAGCGGGTGATTAGACCGGCGCTTCTAGGGCGGGCCTGCGCATCACGCAGCCAGCCCTCGCACGCGGCGGGCGGACCTCAGAGTGTGCCCGCCAGCGCCAGTACTTCCGCGGCGGAGATCATCGCGGCCGCATTCGCGGGAGCCGGGCGCTCGGCCGGGCGGAATACTTCGTCGCCGCGCTGGATGACCTGGCGCGACAGTGCGCAGGTGCCGGTGCGCTGCGCGAAGCGGCGCCGCCAGCGCTGTTCGCCGTAATGACAGCGGCCGGGTTCGACCCAGCGGACGACGAGCAGCGTATCGGAACGTTCGAGAATTTCGACGTGGACGTCGGCGGGATCGAGCGCAGGCAGGGATTTCGAGGCCTTCATTTTGCCGTTTCCTAAAACTCGTGCGGTTCGGCCGTGGCAGTGGATGTCACTACCCGCGGGCGCATCCGTAGCGGTTTCCATGAGTGGTGCGGTAAATGTAAGCGTCTGTGACCGGAAAAAACATCCTGTCTGGCTCAAATTACCTTTTGCCGAATCAGAAACAATCGCCGCGCATTTTCTTGAAAAAGCAGCGACAAAAGCGCCCCGGACGCGAACGTCCGGGGCGAAAAATCGGGCCGCGCCACCGTGGCTGCTCGCTCAGTCACGTGGACACCGCGGAGGACGGAGGTGCCCGTCAGGGATCTGCGACGGGCGGGGGCGGTGTACCGGGAAGCGCGGTCCGGCAACACCATGATCGCGCGCGCACCCGGTTAGAACCCTGACGCGAACATGACTTTCTTGTCAGTTTCGGCCGGCCGGCGCGTGGTGCGGGCCTCGACACTCGCCGCAAACCCCCGCCGGTATTGGCTTCGCGCGACGAGCAGCCGATCGCTGGCAGCCTCGAAAGAGCCGTTGCACCGCCGGCTTTACTCCGTTCGCCCCGATTCTCCCGCTCGGGAAAATACTGAATCGCGCGTTCGTGACAAATCTCGAAACTGTTCCTATGATTGGTTGGACCTTTAGTCCTTTGTGCCAATCGATCGGCTCGGCCGACTTCCACAGGAGAAGTGCTCATGAGATTGCAGGGCAAGCGCGCGCTGGTGACGGCGGCCGGGCAGGGTATCGGCCGCGCGACCGCGCTGCGGTTCGCAAGCGAGGGCGCCGACGTGCTGGCGACCGACATTAACGAAGCCGCGCTCGCGCAACTCGCGGCCGACGCCGAACGCGCGGGCGGCCGCCTGACGACGCGGCGGCTCGACGTGACCGACGCGGGCGAGGTCGCGGCACTCGCCGCGCAGGAGCGCGCGTTCGACGTGCTGTTCAACTGCGCCGGCTACGTGCACCACGGTTCGATCCTCGACTGCGACGATGCCGCCTGGGCGTTTTCGCTGAACCTGAACGTCACGTCGATGTACCGGCTGATCCGCGCGCTGTTGCCGGCGATGCTGGAAGCGGGCGGCGCGTCGATCATCAACATGGCGTCGGCCGCGTCGAGCGTGAAGGGCGTGCCGAACCGCTTCGTCTACGGCACGACCAAGGCGGCCGTGATCGGCCTGACCAAGTCGGTTGCCGCCGATTTCGTCGAACAGCGCATTCGCTGCAACGCGATCTGCCCGGGCACGATCGAGTCGCCGTCGCTGGAACAGCGGATCGCCGAACAGGCGCGCACGCGCCAGGTGTCGACCGACACGGTGCGCCAGGCGTTCGTCGCGCGGCAGCCGATGGGTCGTATCGGCACCGCGGATGAAGTCGCCGCGCTCGCGCTGTATCTGGCGTCCGACGAAGCGTCGTTCACCACCGGCGCGATTCACCTGATCGACGGCGGCTGGTCAAACTGACCGTGTCGAACTGACCGTGTCGAACTGACCGTGTCGAACTGACTCTCGAACTGACCGCGCTCCCCCATTCCCTTTCCTATTCCATTCAGACGACATGAAACTGCTGAGATTTGGCGACAAACACCATGAGAAACCGGGCCTGCTCGACGCGCAGGGAACGATCCGCGACCTGTCGGGCGTGATCGACGATATCGCCGGCGACGCGCTGACGCCCGCGTCGCTCGCACGGCTGCGCGACATCGACCCGTCGTCGTTGCCGCGCGTCGAAGGCACGCCGCGGCTCGGCGCATGCGTCGGCCGCGTCGGCAAGTTCATCTGCATCGGGCTCAATTATTCCGACCACGCGGCCGAATCGGGCATGGACGTCCCGAAGGAGCCGGTCGTGTTCGGCAAATGGACGAGCGCGATTTCGGGGCCGAACGACGACGTCGAGATTCCGCGCGGCTCGGAGAAGACCGACTGGGAAGTCGAGCTCGGTGTCGTGATCGGCAAGGGCGGCCGCTATATCGACGAAGCCGACGCGCTGTCGCACGTCGCCGGCTACTGCGTGGTGAACGACGTGTCCGAGCGCGAATACCAGCTCGAGCGCGGCGGCACGTGGGACAAGGGCAAGGGCAACGACACGTTCGGCCCGCTCGGCCCGTGGCTCGTGACGGCCGACGAAGTGCCCGATCCGCACGCGCTGCGGCTGTGGCTGGAGGTGGACGGCCACCGCTACCAGAACGGCACGACCGCGACGATGGTGTTCCGCGTGCCGCATCTGATCAGCTACCTGAGCCGCTTCATGAGCCTGCAGCCGGGCGACGTGATCTCGACCGGCACGCCACCGGGCGTCGGGCTCGGCCAGAAGCCGCCCGTCTATCTGCGCGCCGGCCAGGTGATCACGCTCGGCATCGACGGGCTCGGCGAGCAGCGCCAGCGCACCGTGCAGGCCTGATTTCCTTTAACGGACCGTTCGCCATGCCTATCATTCGATCGATGCGCGTCCTCGACGTGCGCTTCCCGACCTCGCGCCAGCTCGACGGCTCCGATGCGATGAATCCGGACCCCGATTATTCGGCTGCGTACGTCGTGCTCGAAACCGACCACGACGGGCTCGAAGGCCACGGGCTCACGTTCACCATCGGGCGCGGCAACGAAATCTGCTGCGCGGCGATCGACGCGATGCGTCACCTCGTCGTCGGCCTCGACCTCGACTGGATCCGCGAGGACATGGGCCGCTTCTGGCGGCACGTGACGTCGGACAGCCAGTTGCGCTGGATCGGCCCCGACAAGGGCGCGATCCACCTGGCGACGGGCGCCGTCGTCAATGCGGTGTGGGATCTGTGGGCGAAGGCCGCGGGCAAGCCGCTGTGGCGGCTCGTCGCCGACATGAGCCCCGAGGAAATCGTGCGCGCGATCGACTTCCGCTACCTGACCGACTGCCTGACGCCGGACGAGGCGCTCGCGCTGCTGCGCCGCCAGGCACCCGGCAAGGCCGCGCGGATCGCGACGCTCGAGCGCGACGGCTACCCGTGCTACACGACGTCGGCGGGCTGGCTCGGCTACAGCGACGACAAGCTGCGCCGGCTGTGCCGCGAGGCGGTGGACGCCGGTTTCGACTACGTGAAGCTGAAGGTCGGCGCGAACCTGGAGGACGACATCCGCCGCGTGACCATCGCGCGCGAGGTGATCGGCCCCGAGCGCAAGCTGATGATCGATGCGAACCAGGTGTGGGAAGTCGGCGAGGCGATCGACTGGGTGCGCGAGCTGGCGTTCGCGAAACCGTGGTTCATCGAGGAGCCGACGAGTCCCGACGACGTCGAAGGGCATCGCAAGATCCGCGAGGCGATCGCGCCCGTGCAGGTCGCGACCGGCGAGATGTGCCAGAACCGCGTGCTGTTCAAGCAGTTCATCGCGCGCGGCGCGATCGACGTCGTGCAGATCGACGCGTGCCGGCTCGGCGGCGTGAACGAGATTCTCGCGGTGATGCTGCTGGCCGCGAAGTACGGGCTGCCGGTGTGTCCGCATGCGGGCGGCGTCGGGCTGTGCGAATACGTGCAGCATTTGTCGATGATCGACTACGTGTGCATTTCCGGCACGAAGGAAGGGCGCGTGACCGAATACGTCGATCACCTGCACGAACATTTCGTCGAGCCGTGCGTCGTGCGCGGCGCGGCGTACATGCCGCCGACGGCGCCCGGCTTCTCGATCGAGATGAAGCCGGAATCGTTGGAGCAGTATCGGTTCCGCGGCTGAAGCACGACGCCGCGCGTCGCGCGCGGCTACAACATGAACGACGGAGACGCGAAGTGGATTTGAATCTGCAAGACAAGGTCGTGATCGTGACCGGCGGCGCGTCGGGCATCGGCGCAGCGATCTCGATGCGGCTCGCCGGCGAAGGCGCGATTCCGGTCGTGTTCGCCCGCCACGCGCCGGACGACGGCTTCTGGCGCGAACTCACGCAGACGCAGCCGCGCGCCGCGCGCGTGTCCGTCGAACTGCAGGACGACGCGCAGTGCCGCGACGGCGTCGCGCAGACCATCGCGCGTTTTGGCCGCATCGACGGCCTCGTCAACAACGCGGGCATCAACGACAGCATCGGCCTCGATGCGGGGCGCGACGCGTTCGTCGCATCGCTCGAACGCAACCTGATCCACTACTACGTGATGGCGCATCACTGCGTGCCGCATCTGAAGGCCACGCGCGGCGCGATCGTCAATATTTCGTCGAAGACGGCCGTCACCGGGCAGGGCAACACGAGCGGCTATTGCGCATCGAAGGGCGCGCAGCTCGCGCTCACGCGCGAATGGGCGGTCGCATTGCGCAACGACGGCGTGCGCGTGAACGCGGTGATCCCGGCGGAGGTGATGACGCCTCTCTACCAGAACTGGATCGCCGGCTTCGACGACCCGGATGCGAAGCTGGCGGAGATCGCCGGCAAGGTGCCGCTCGGCAAGCGCTTCACGACCGCCGACGAGATTGCCGACACGGCCGTGTTCCTGCTGTCGGAACGCGCATCGCACACGACGGGGCAGTGGCTGTTCGTCGACGGCGGCTATACGCATCTCGATCGCGCGATCGGCTGAGGACGGCGAGCCATGCAACCTGATTCGAACCCCGCCGCCGCACCTGCCGCGCTGATCGAGCTGACCGGCGTCAGCAAGCGCTTTCCGGGCGTGCAGGCGCTCGACGATTGCCGGTTCGACCTGCGCGCCGGCGAAGTGCATGCCCTGATGGGCGAGAACGGCGCCGGCAAGTCGACGCTGATGAAGATCCTCGCCGGCGTGTATCAGAAGGACGGCGGTGAAATCCGGATGGACGGCCGCGCGGTGGAGATCGACGATCCGCGCGCCGCGCAGGCGCTGGGGATCGGCATCATCCATCAGGAACTGAACCTGATGAACCACCTGAGCGTCGCGCAGAATATCTTCATCGGGCGCGAGCCGCGCGGCCGCTTCGGCGTGTTCGTCGACGAGGAGAAACTCAACCGCGACGCGGCCGCGATCTTCGCGCGGATGCGGCTCGATCTCGACCCGCGCACGCCGGTCGGCCGGCTGACGGTCGCGAAGCAGCAGATGGTCGAGATCGCGAAGGCGCTGTCGTTCGACTCGCGCGTGCTCATCATGGACGAGCCGACCGCCGCGCTGAACAACGCGGAGATCGCCGAGCTGTTCCGCATCATCGGCGAGCTGCGCGCACACGGTGTCGGCATCGTCTATATCTCGCACAAGATGGACGAACTGCGCCAGATCGCCGATCGCGTGACGGTGATGCGCGACGGCAAGTATGTCGCGACCGTGCCGATGGCCGGCACGTCGATGGACGCGATCATCGCGATGATGGTCGGCCGCCAGCTCGATACCGAATTCCGCACGCCGCCCGATACGTCCGCCAACGACGTCGCGCTCGAAGTGCGCGGGCTGTCGCGCGGGCGCGCGATCCGCGACGTCGGCTTCACGCTGCGGCGCGGCGAGATCCTCGGCTTCGCGGGGCTGATGGGCGCGGGCCGCACCGAGGTCGCGCGCGCGGTGTTCGGCGCGGACCCGGTCGACGCCGGCGAGATCCGCGTGCACGGCAAGACCGTGACGATCCGCACGCCGGCCGACGCGGTCGCGCACGGGATCGGTTATCTGTCGGAAGACCGCAAGCACTTCGGGCTCGCGGTCGGGATGGACGTGCAGAACAACATCGCGCTGTCGAGCATGCGCCGCTTCGTGCGGCGCGGCCTGTTCCTCGATGCGCGCCAGATGCGCGACACCGCGCAGTCGTACGTGCGGCAGCTCGCGATCCGCACGCCGTCGGTCGCGCAGCCCGCGCGGCTGCTGTCGGGCGGCAACCAGCAGAAGATCGTGATCGCGAAGTGGCTGCTGCGCGATTGCGACATCCTGTTCTTCGACGAGCCGACGCGCGGCATCGACGTCGGCGCGAAAAGCGAGATCTACAAGCTGCTCGACGCGCTCGCCGCCGACGGCAAGGCGATCGTGATGATCTCGTCGGAGTTGCCCGAGGTGCTGCGCATGAGCCACCGGATTCTCGTGATGTGCGAAGGGCGCGTGACCGGCGAGTTGCGCGCGGCCGACGCCACGCAGGAAAAGATCATGCAGCTCGCGACGCAGCGCGAGTCGACCGTATTGTCCTGAATCAGACGCTTACCCGATCATGCCCAACGATACGCATCCCGTTCCGCCTCTGGCCACCGGCGACACGCCGGCCGGCGCAGCCGGCCTGAAGGCCCGCTTCTTCAATCCGGCCGCGCGGCAGAAGCTGCTCGCGTTCGCGAGCCTCGTGCTGCTGATCGCATTCTTCAGCTTCGCATCGCCGAACTTCCTCGACGTCGACAACCTCGTGTCGATCCTGCAGGCCACCGCGGTAAACGGCGTGCTGGCGGTTGCGTGCACCTACGTGATCATCACGTCGGGCATCGACCTGTCGGTCGGCACGCTGATGACGTTCTGCGCGGTGATGGCCGGCGTCGTGCTGACGAAGTGGGGGATGCCGCTGCCGCTCGGGATCCTGGCCGCGCTGGGCTTTGGCGCGCTGTCGGGCAGCGTGTCGGGCTTCGTGATCGCGAAGATGAAGGTGCCTCCGTTCATCGCGACGCTCGGCATGATGATGCTGTTGAAGGGGCTGTCGCTCGTGATCTCGGGCACGCGGCCGATCTACTTCAACGACACGCCGGGCTTCACGTCGATCGCGCAGGATTCGCTGATCGGCAGCCTGATTCCCGCACTGCCGATTCCGAACGCGGTGCTGATCCTGTTCCTCGTCGCGATCGGTGCATCGATCGTGCTGAACCGCACGATCTTCGGCCGCTACACGTTCGCGCTCGGCAGCAACGAGGAAGCGCTGCGGCTGTCCGGCGTGAACGTCGATGCGTGGAAGATCGCCGTCTACACGTTCAGCGGCGCGGTGTGCGGGATCGCGGGGCTCCTGATCGCATCGCGGCTGAATTCCGCGCAGCCGGCGCTCGGGCAGGGCTACGAACTCGATGCGATCGCGGCCGTCGTGATCGGCGGCACGTCGCTGTCGGGCGGCGCGGGCAGCATCGTCGGCACCATCATCGGCGCGTTCATCATGAGCGTGCTGACCAACGGCCTGCGCATCATGTCGGTCGCGCAGGAATGGCAGACGGTCGTGACGGGCGTGATCATCATCCTCGCCGTCTACGTCGACATCCTGCGCCGGCGCCGCCGCTGACCTACGTAGTTGTATGCGCATCTGCTTCACCGCCGGCCGGGCCGGCGTTTCAGTCGATACCAACCAAGGAGACGCGAAGTGATCAGGAGCAAGATGTTGAACGCGATCGTCGGGCTGACGTTCGCCGTCGGCGTGACGGCCGGCGCGCAGGCGCAGGAAGCCTATATCCCGCTGATCTCGAAGGGCTTCCAGCATCAGTTCTGGCAGGCCGTGAAGGCGGGCGCGATGCAGGCCGCGAAGGACTACAAGGTGAAGGTGACGTTCGAAGGCCCCGAAACCGAGGCGATGGTCGACAAGCAGATCGACATGCTGTCCGCCGCGATCGCGAAGAAGCCGGCCGCGCTCGGTTTCGCGGCGCTCGACAGCAAGGCCGCGCTGCCGCTCCTGAAGAAGGCGCAGGCCGAGAAGATCCCCGTGATAGCGTTCGACTCGGGCGTCGACAGCGACATCCCGGTGACGACGGCCGCGACCAACAACAAGGCCGCCGCCTCGCTCGCCGCCGACAAGCTCGCCGCGCTGATCGGCGACGAAGGCGAGGTCGCCGTGGTCGCGCATGACCAGACGAGCCGCACCGGCATCGACCGCCGCGACGGCTTTCTCGAACGGATGAAGTCGGCGCACCCGAAGGTGCGGGTCGTGACCGTGCAGTACGGCGAAGGCGACCAGCTGAAGTCGACCGAGGTGACGAAGTCGATCCTGCAGGCGTATCCGAAGCTCAAGGGCCTGTTCGGCACCAACGAAGGCTCGGCGATCGGCGTGGTGAACGGCGTGCGCGAGATGAAGCGCAAGGTCGTGATCGTCGGCTACGATTCGGGCAAGCAGCAGAAGGACGCGATCCGCAGCGGGCTGATGGCCGGCGCGATCACGCAGAATCCGATCGGGATCGGCTACAAGACCGTCGAGGCGGCCGTGAAGGCGATCAAGGGCGAGAAGCTGCCGAAGGTCATCGATACCGGTTTCTACTGGTATGACAAGACCAATATCGACGACCCGAAGATCTCGGCGGTGTTGTACGACTGAGCGTGACGTGATGCCGCGTTCGAGCGCGAACCACGAGGACACCATGGGCGCAGTGCGTATCGATTCCCATCAGCACTTCTGGCGTTACCGCGCGGCCGACTATCCGTGGATCGGCCCCGGCATGGGCGTGCTCGCCCGCGATTACCTGCCCGACGCGCTGTGGCCGCAGATGCATGCGCAGGCGCTCGGCGCGTCGATCGCGGTGCAGGCGCGCTCCGGACGCGACGAGACGGCGTTCCTGCTCGATCTCGCCCGCGACGACGCGCGCATCGCGGCGGTCGTCGGCTGGGAGGATCTCGGTGCGCCGGCGCTCGCCGAGCGCGTGGCCGAATGGCGCAGCCCGAAGCTGCGCGGCTTTCGGCATCAGATGCAGGACGAAGCCGACGTCGGCGCGTTCGTCGCGGATCCCGCGTTCAATCGCGGCGTCGCGTGGCTGCAGGCGAACGGTTACGTGTACGACGTGCTCGTGTTCGAACGCCAGTTGCCCGACGTGCGCGCGTTCTGCGCACGGCACGACGCGCACTGGCTCGTGCTCGATCATGCGGGCAAGCCCGCGCTCGCCGAGTTCGACCGCGACGACACTGCGCTCGCACGCTGGCGCGCCGCGTTGCGCGAGCTGGGCGCGCTGCCGCATGTCGTGTGCAAGCTGTCGGGTCTCGTGACCGAGACGGACTGGCGGCGCGGCCTGCGCGGGCAGGACATCCGGCACATCGAGCAATGTCTCGATGCGGCGCTCGACGCGTTCGGCCCGCAGCGGCTGATGTTCGGGTCGGACTGGCCTGTGTGCCTGCTCGCGGCGTCGTATGACGAAGTGGCGTCGCTGATCGAGCGCTGGGCCGAAGCGCGATTGTCGGCGGCCGAGCGCAACGCGTTGTGGGGCGGCACGGCCGCACGTTGCTATGCGGTGCCGGGCGACCCGAAGGCCGGCATATAAAATAGGCGCGAGCGGCCCGATGCGTCATTCGTCGGGCCGTCCGCAACGCAACCGCTTACCTGTCTCAACGTATGTCCATCCAGCCGATTCAGAACCGCCGCCTCTACCAGCAGATCGCCGACAAGCTCAGCGCGATGATCGGGTCCGGCGATTTTCCGCCGGGCAGCTATCTGCCGCCCGAGCGCGAACTGGCCGAGCAGTTCGGCGTGTCGCGCACGTCGGTGCGCGAGGCGCTGATCGCGCTTGAAGTGAGCGGGCTCGTCAGCGTGCGTGTCGGCGACGGCGTGAAGGTGCGCCAACCCGAGGCGGCTGCCGCACCGCAGCCGCGGCACGAGACGAAGGTTGCGCCGTTTTCGATCGTCGAGATCGATCCGGAGCTCGGCATCGCGCTCGACCTCGATACCGAAATCCCGCCGTTTGCGCTGTTGCAGGCACGCCGGCTGATCGAGCCGGAAGCCGCATCGCTCGCGGCGAAACACGGCTCGGACGAGCAGATCGAAGGGATTCACGACGCGTTCCTGCGCAACCAGGAAGACAACCGCAGCGGCTCGCTCACGCATCCGGGCGACCGGCTGTTCCATATCCGTATCGCGGAGGCGAGCGACAACCCGGCTTATGCGCTGATGATCAAGCAGTTGCTCGCGCACAAGTACGACCTGATGTTCCAGCGCCTGCAGTCGCTGTACATGCCCAACGATATGCCGCACCGGTCGGAGCTGGAACACCGCGCGATCCTCGACGCGATCCGCGCACGCGACCCCGAGGCAGCGCGCCGCGCGATGGCCGAGCATCTCGACGAGGTGATCCGGATCTTCGGGCGCGCGCTCGACTGAGCGCGCGCTTAAAAGCGATCGGCGCGGTAGGGCGTCGGATCGGTGAACGGTGCTTCGCCCGTCATCATCTCGGCCAGCAGGCGGCCGGAGACGGGACCGAGCGTGAGCCCGTGATGGTTGTGCCCGAACGAGAACCACAGCCCGCGATGCGCGGGCGCGGGGCCGATCACCGGCCGCATGTCCGGCGTGCACGGCCGGAAGCCGAGCCACGGCTGCGGGTCGAGCCGTTCGCCGAAGCCGAACACCGGGCGTGCGACGCGCTCCGCGCGATCGAGCTGCACGCCGGTCGGCGGCAGGCCGCGCCGCGCGATCTCGACGCCGGTGGTCAGCCGCAATCCGCGCCGCATCGGCGCGATCACGTAGCCGTATTCGCGATCGACGATCGGCGCCGACGGCGCGCCGCGTTCGGACGGCGCGTAGTGCATGTGATAGCCGCGCTTCTCGCGCAGCGGAATCTTGTAGCCGAACTTGCCGAACACCGTGTCGGACCATGGGCCGAGCGCGACGACCACGGCCGGCGCGGCGATCCTGCCGTGTTCCGTCGTGACCTGCCAGCCCGGCGACAACGCGTCGAGGCTCGCGGCATCGCCCGTGAGCAGCGTGCCGCCGCCTTGCACGAAGAGTTGCGCGTAGGTTTTGACGAGCGCGGACGGATCGACGACGCTTTTCGGATCGAGCCAGTGCAGCGCACCGCAGAAGCCGGGCGCGAGGCTCGGTTCCTGATCACGCAGTGCCGCGGCATCGAGCGGCGTGATGCCGAGCCCGTGGCGGCGCGCGGTGAGCCCCGCATCGGCGACCGCGCGTTCGAATGCAGCCGGCGTGCGGAACGCTTCCATCCAGCCGCTGGCACGCACCAGTTCCCCTGCGCCGGCACGCGCGATCAGCGCGTCGTGCTCGACGATGCAGCGCTCGATTAGCGGCAGCATGTCGCGCGACGCGGCTGCGTGACGCATCGGTGCCGATTCCCACCAGAAACGCGCGAGCCACGGCGCGAACGCGGGCAGCGACGTGCTGTGCCAGTAGAGATCGGTGGAGCGGTTCAGCGCGTAGCGCATCAGCGTGAACGGGCTGCGCGGAAACGGATACGGTTCGATCGACGAGCGCTCGATCAGCCCTGCGTTGCCGAAGCTCGTGCCTTCGCCGGGCGCGCCGCGGTCGACGAGGGCGACCTTGCGGCCGCGATCCTGCAGGTGCAACGCGGCGGAGACGCCGACGATGCCTGCGCCCAGAACGATTACGTCGAAGTCCATCGTGTATTGGCCGTTAGCGGGGGCGCATGGCCGCGGTGCGGTGTGCGCCCTGGTTGGAGTGGCTCGAACCGCAAGGATACTCGCGGTGGGGCGGGGCACCAAGGGGGGCGCGTCGCCGACTCGGTGCGCGTGGCCCGCGCGTGGTGATTCGCGATCGTCGCCGTCATGCGGGACAGTAGAATGCGCGGGTTTCGACATTCAACGGTGACGCGCGATGATCGAGTTGTCCGCATACGCATACGCAGCGGAGTTGAAGCGCTTCCGCGCTACCGGCAGCGTGTGGCTCTCGGCGCATGAGATTCCGGCTGGCGTCGAGGTGCCGCCGACTTGGCTCGCGTTGCTGAGTGCTTCAGATGATCGGGTTGCCGACGAGCTCGTGCAGATGTGGGCGGGCGTCATCGATCGATTGCCGGCGGTTGCGCAATTCTTTCGCGACAAGCTCGCGCGGCCGGCTGTGTTTCGCAGCGGTGATGGCGACGTCATGCTGCTGTATCCGTACATGGTCGAGTCCGGCGATCTGAATTTCTTCATCGGTCGTATGCCGCTCGGCGAGCGGGCGCCGGTCGGCGAATCGTTCTGGTCCGCGCTGCCGGATGATTTGCGATTTTTCTACGAGAACGTGCACGATGGGTGGACCTTCTTTCCCGCCAATTCGATGGGACCGATGCCGATCGGCGACCAGACCGCGCTGACCGACAAGCTCCACCTGACGAGCGACGAGACACGCAAGCTCGGCGTGAATCCGGATCTCGTCTGGACGATATTTCAGAACGGCAGCGGCGACTATCTGTGCGTGGATCTTCGCGACAGTGTCGGCGATGGCAGCGCGGCTGGACGACTCTGGTGGCACGAGAATCCGGCCGAACTCGAGCCGGTCGATTTCTGGGCCGTCATGAACGCGTGGTTCGAGATCTTCGTCGAGGAAGCCGACAAGCGGTGACTTGATATGCGGGCGGACGTGCCGCGTCGTTTCTGCGTACCGTATGACGTTACTTGCGGGTGTATCCCACTGGTTTGGGATACGAATTTTTACCTAAGATGGAAGCATTCGTGCGCGTGAGACGGTGCTTGCATGCGCATGCAGGTAAGCGGTAGCGCCGGGAACGACTGCAGCAGATGTTTCCATCATGGATGCGAGTGTGTGCGCGGCGGCTGCGAGTCATGCAGCCGTATCGACGCCAGTGCGCGCGGCGGCAATCGCTGCGCATACGGCGTCCGGCCGACCGGGCCGAGTCGCCACGTTACGCCGCGCGTTCGTCGCAATCGTTTGCGTTCTGAGCGGTGCGCCGGCCGTCCTCGCCGGGGCGTCTGCCGATCCGGACGAGCCGGGCGAAACCGTGCGCATCGCCGCCCCCGGGCCGGCCGTCACTCCTGCCAATCCCGCGATTTCCTCACACGACTCCACCGTGCGCCAGGTCGTGCTCGGCATCGTCAGTTTCACGCGCTGGCCGTCGACACCCGTTCGTCTGCATTTGTGCGTGACCGGTCGCCCCGACTACGCGGCCGGCCTCACCGACACGTTGCAGGCCGGCTCGACCGTGCTCGACGTGCAGCGCGTGCGCTTCGACGATCCCGCGCTCGGCCTCGCATGCGACGTCGTCTATCTCGGCACCCTGGGCGACGATCAGCGAGCACGGGTGAGAGCCGCGCTGGCGGGCCGCCCGGTGCTGACGATCGCCGAACACGACGAGTCCTGCACCGCGGGTGCCATGTTCTGCCTCGCCGTCGATGGCGAACGCGTGACGTTCGACATCAATCTCGACGCCGTCGCGCGCAGTGGCGTGCGCGTGCATCCGAACGTGCTCAATCTCGCGCGACGGCCGCTGACGCCATGACACGTTCCGCGCCCCCCATTTCGTCTTCACGCGTGCCGCGCCCGACGCTGCAAAGCGTGCTGCGTCGCGCGCATTTGCGCCTCGCCTTCGTCGCGGTTGCGATGGCCGCCGTGTCGCTGATCGTCGTCGCCGTGATCGCGTTGCGCGCGTATGCCGGCAACAACCTGAACCTGCTGGCCCGCTCGCTCGGCTATACGGTCGAGGCGGCGCTCGTGTTCGGCGATCGCGTCGCGGCAAACGAGGCAATTGCAACCATTGCCAACGACGAGGACGTCGCGCAGGTGGTCGTCACCAATGCCAGGGGACAGTTGTTCGCCACCTGGAAGCTGCCCGCCGAAGGCCGGATCGCCCGACTCGAGCGCGGTGTCGCCAATCTCGCGCTGCCCGGGCCCGTGACCATTCCGGTGATGCACGACGGCATCGTCGTCGGTCAGGTCATCGTGCGTGGGCGCGGACACCAATTCTTCGGATTCCTGCTGGGTGGCATCGGTGGCATTCTCGGCTGCCTTGCTGTCAGTGTGCTCGGCGCGTATGTCAGCTCGAAGCGACTGCTGCGCAGCATCGTTGCGCCGCTGCGCGCGCTCGCCGGCGTCGCGCATGCCGTGCGGCGCGAGCGTGCGTTCGGGCGGCGCGTCGAGCCCGCGACGATCGCCGAACTCAACCAGCTCGGCGACGACTTCAACGCGCTGCTCGACGAATTGGAAGACTGGCAGAACACGCTGCGCGACGAAAACGCATCGCTCGAACACAAGGCGACGCACGATGCGCTCACCGGGCTGCCTAACCGCGCGCAGTTCGAGTCGCGTCTGTCGGTGGCGCTTTGCGATGCCGTGGTGACCGGTCAGCGGGTCGCCATCCTGTATCTCGACTGCGACCGCTTCAAGGAGATCAACGACTGCCTGGGCCACGATGCCGGCGATGCGGTGCTGGTCGGTGTCGCGGCGCGGCTGCGCACGCAGGTGCGCGAGACGGATCTGGTCGCGCGCCTGGGCGGCGACGAATTTGCGGTGATGCTGGGCACTGTGCGCGACGTGGAAAGCGTGTGCCGGATCGCCGACGAGATTTTGTCCGGCATGGTGCCGTCGATCGAGCTGCCCGACGGACGCATGGTGGCCACCATGATGAGTGCCGGCGTGGCGCTGTATCCCGATCACGCGTCGGACGCGAACGGCTTGCTGCGGGCGGCGGATGCCGCGATGTACCGCGCCAAGCGCACGCGGCCGGGGACGTGGCAGTGGGCGGAAGGCGTTGCCGGGCGGGTGTGATGTCTATCGTTTCGCGCCGCGGGCGAGGCCGCGGCGGCGGGATAAGAAGCGCACGCGGCGCGGGCGCATACGAAGGGGACGATGATGAAAAGCTCGTTGCCGGTGAGCATTGGGAGGCTGTGCGTCGGAAGCGCGGTGCTGCTGTGTCTGTTGCTTGGCGGGTGCAAGACGCCGCCGACGCTGCATCGGGGGCTCACGCAGACGCAGGTCACGGCGCTGAAGTCGGCCGGGTTTCAGGAGACGGGGCAAGGGTTCGAGTTCGGGTCGAGCGGGCCGATTTTGTTCGATTTCGACCGGTATAACCTGAAGCCGGATGTGAGGCGGATCGTCGAGCGGATCGGGAGGACGTTGAGGTCGGCCGGCATCAATGGGGTGCGGGTTTATGGGTACTCCGATGACGAGGGGACGGTGGCTTACGATCGGGAGCTGTCGCGGCGGCGGGCGGAGGTGGTGGCGATCGAGCTGATTGATGTAGGACTGGACGGGAAGCGGATTGCGGTTGTAGGGAAGGGGAAGAGCGATCCGGTGGGCGATAACCGGACGCCAACCGGGCGGGCGCAGAATCGGCGGGCGGCGATTGTGGTTTCGCCGCGGTGAGGGGGCGGTCAGGGCGCGATGATGGCAGTGGATACTCGGACCGCCTCAGGAGAGCGCAGTCCTAAAAACGAACATGGACAATCAATCGTCGGGAGCAGGCTGCGCAATGAGAATAGCTCCATACGTCGTTTTATGTCCCTCCAAAGCCATCGGCTGCCCGAAATCTTCGCATCCCTCGAGCCCCTCAGCGATTTCAAAGAGATGTGGCGCGCAAAGCGGGCACGTCACCTGATCGCCTTCGTGCGATGGGAACCTTGGCCTGGCTCCAAGTGGAGGATGGGCTGCCCGAAATCACCTTGCCGCCGTGGCTTGTCGTATCGCCGACCACGATCTGCGCTCGTCCGTGCAAGTTCGCTCGTTGCATCGCCTAGCTCTCCAAGATCAATGAGTGTCGCCAGCTTTGGCCGAAAAGTCGGGGGCCTCATACGGCGGCGGCAGATATGTCGTATCGATTGTGTAGCCCTGAGCCTTCAATTCCGTTTCATGTTTCGCTCGTTCTGTCCTGGCCGGCGTCAATTCGTCAGACAGGTATTGCTTCCACTGCCTCCGGCGTTCGATACTATCAGTAAAATACGGTGTGTAATTGTCAGATGCAGTGCTCACCTGAATGTCGGTCAAGTAATACCCCATGTCGGGAGTCGACGAGGATTGATACGACAGAGATAGTGTCAAAAATACGCCGTCAGTATAAAAAAGCCATCTTGGCTCGGACACAATTAAGTTTCTCCATTCCTCTCCGGTCGGCATGTAGGTCGAGTCGATCGAATAAAGAGCGCCTGGTTTTGACAAGGCATAGGCCGTTGCCTCTTTACCGACGAGCCGCGGATCGGAGGTTTCAATATACCTCTTCCATCCCGCGGCTCTCAATTTTGCTAGCAGGGCTGCGATCTTGTCGCGAGCCTCTTCATACGAGGTTGTGCCCGAAGGCGAGATCTTGAAATGGACATCCCAATTTTCAACTCCGCTTTCTGGACTGTCTTTGTCCCCCAGACCTGTCACGATCGTGACATTGTCGAGGTCGAACGAGTGCTGTCCTTGGCTATATTTCACTAGTCCAAGCTTCTTTGGGTCGTCCCAGTGCATCTGATACGCATAAACGCCAGAAGGGTGATTCATTGTATAAAATCCTTGGGCTACGGCATCCGATTTTCCGTCTACTCCGAATTTAATGGTGACAACTTGAGACGGCATTGCTTTGTCCTTTTTGTCTTGGGCGGTTGTTGATGCGTAAATTGCAGTGCACAAAGAAATTGCTGCCAAAGTCCACCACCAGATTCTCATTAATTTGCGTTTAACCAATATCGGCATAGTCGCCTTTATGTGAAAAGTCAATCATGTCAGGCCGCCCATGGCGGCAATGGTCTTGAGTTCAATCTGCATGTAGGTACGCTGCTTCTGCATTAGAAAGTGGAACAAATTTCCGGTGTCTTTGATCCATGCCATTCACTGAGCATAATCCTCGAGAATCAACTCCTTCGGCGCGTTCGAGCGATATTGCATGTCGGACGTTTCATCCTGCGCCGTGAAGCTTAGCTGCAGAGGTGGAATCAGAGCGTGAAATGCACGTGCTGGCGCGGCCCACCACTTATCCGAACTGGTTGCGTCGTCCATGGTTCTTTGGAATTTGAGCTTGCTGATAAAGGCCTTGTCGTTATGGATCAACCCTTGCAACACTTCGCCCTGTTCATGCTGTGCCATGACCCACAGATGGTTGAACGCAAAGGCAGCTTTCTTCTTTTCATTTGCGGTCTCTTCCCATTGCTTGACAAGATCGAACCCCATGGACACGCGCGGAGTTCCATTTGAAGTAGCACGGATTCTCGGCGTCGGGACCAAGGAATTTTCCGGATCCTGCGTCATCCATTGATGCGCTGGCTTCATTGATCACCGGGCACTTGGGAACGACGTCGCTTGCCCACTGCTGGCGCATCAAGTTCTTCTGCACCGTGGGATGGTACTGCCGGCTATCACGCTGCTTGGCACACGCCTGGAACGCAGCCGGGTCCGCCGCATATCGGTAGCACCAGGTCAGTAGGTCGTTGTAAATCCACAGATTCTTTGCCGAGTCCCTCGTGGACGATACCCATGCCGGGCACCTTGTCCATCTGCCAGCTTTCCAGGTTAGCCGAAACCTGTTTGGCGGCGAACGCCCCCAGCCCGGTCCAATAGAACCGGCCAACCTTGCCCTTTTCCCCCAGGTGAAAATCTTCGAGGAACATACGCGCGTAGCTCGAGGCTACTCGGCGGGCTCGCGCTCCATAATTCTTCCCGACAAACGACGCATCGCCGGGCTCGATCTTGGTTTCGGAAATAGTGTGCGAGCTGAATCGATAGTCGGGCGTTCCGCATAGCTGCACTTCAAGCCAGTAGGGCGGCCACCACCGGCCACCCCCAACCATCACCAAGCGATATTGCAAGACGACCGCGCCGTCCCCGCACCGCCCGTAGCTGTGCAATGCGAACCCGCGCCGTTGTCATAGAACGTCCGCGTCTCCGGTTGCGGTACTGACGGATCGTACGGATTTGGCGCACCGTGCGGACCGCGCGCGGCATCGAAAGATCGCGTCGGCGCATACGAGTTTCCGCCGCCCGGAGCGTATGACCCACTGGCCCGCAGATATTCATTCCAGTTCAGTTCACGCTGCTCGTGCCCGGGCAACGCGCGCCCGAAGCTATCGCTCCCACCCGCACCGAGCGCGACGCGATTCGAAGGCAATACCGAATCGCCAGATCCGTGTTCATCCGAAGACTGAGGCGCAAGCGCATCGCCCGAAACCCGCACCGGCCGCGTATCCGGCGTATCGAACGGACTACGTCCGACTGGCGCCGCATACTCGACTTGCCGCGTCGTCCGCGGCACAGGCCCATCATCCCGGCTCACAACTCGACGTTCCGAACGAAACACATTGGCGCCGCCCGACCGATCGACCAGCGAATCGCGACCTGAAGCGTCGGCAATAGAAACAGAAAGCGCACACGCAAGCGCGGCAGCGGAAGAAAAACGGAGAGGATGATTCATTGGCGATCCGAACCAGGTGATATGCAAGGACAAAAAAACGGCAGATCACTGGCTGGCGGCTGGGCGACGGAAGGGTGTCGAAGCGGCCCTGAAGCGACTACGGGGCGCGGCGGACGCGACACGCAGGAAGGCTGGCTGGATTGCAGAGGCGAGTTCGCATTATTTCACAAAATTAACAATCGGCTTTCGCGTGAGACTAAATCGTCAGCAAAAAGAAGGATTGACCGCCCCGCCCCAACGCCCCGCATCGGTGCACGCCAACCCAATCCTCAGTCAATTGATTTAAAACGCTACGACCCTGTAAAGCCAAAAAATCGTACGCGGCGCCCCGAACCTCACAGCGAAGCCCACCCAGCAAGCCTCCCACCCGCCACCCCACCCAAAATCGCAACCCAATTGCACCCACCGCAAACGTTACCACTCCCACCAAGTTGCGCCCCCATCGCCACCCACCACCCGGCAAGTTTCTCCGTGTTTTCCCTCATAACACCGGCATTTTTGACAGACGATTTAAAAACGCCCATATAATTTCGGCTGCCTTGCCAATGGCTGTCGGACCATCCCTCCGAACGAGCACTTTGGCAAGCGGGGCAGGCGAAACGCTTGCGCAATGCAAGACGCATCACGATGTCTTTCCGAACCAGACGTCCCCTTCGGGGACTGCAAGAGCCGGGCCCCGCTACGCATCATTCATCCGCAGGTCCGTCTTCATGTGTCTCGGGCGTGTCCCATGTCCTCGCCCCGGGTGCTGTTCGATTGCGCAAGTCATGCCGCCTTTGCCCGTATGACTAACAACATCGAGGAGCTCCTGATGACGCTGTCCCGTCTTACGTCCATTTCCGCCGCCGCCGTGCTGTTCGCCGCCGGCGCCGCCGCCGCGCACGCGGAAACCGTGAAGATCGCCATCGCTGGTCCGATGAGCGGTTCGGTCGCCCAATACGGCGACATGGTGAAGGCCGGCGCGCTGACCGCGATCGAACAGATCAACGCGGCAGGCGGTGCGGGCGGCAACAAGTTTGAAGTGGTGATGATGGACGACGCTTGCGAACCGAAGCAGGCCGTCGCCGTCGCCAACAAGATCGTCAGCCAGAAGATCAAGTACGTGATCGGCCACGTGTGCTCGGGTTCGACGATCCCCGCATCCGACATCTACGAAAACGAAGGCATCGTGATGGTCACGCCGTCGGCCACCGCGCCGCAGCTGACGGAAGGCAAGAAGCGCCACTTCATCTTCCGCACGATTGGCCGCGACGACCAGCAAGGCCCGGCCGCCGCGCACTACATCATCAACAACGTGAAGCCGAAGAAGGTCGCGATCCTGCACGACAAGCAGTCGTACGGCCAGGGCATCGCGTCGTCGGTGAAGAAGGACCTCGAAGGCGCGAAGATCCCGGTCGTCCTGTTCGAAGGCGTCAACGCCGGCGATTCGGACTACTCGGCGATCATCACGAAGCTGAAGTCGCAAGGCGTCGACTTCGTCTACTTCGGCGGCTACCACCCGGAAATGGGCCTGCTGATGCGCCAGGCGCGCGAGCAGGGCGTGAAGGCAACGTTCATGGGCCCCGAAGGCGTGGGCAACAAGGACGTGACGGCGATCGCCGGCCCGGCGTCGGAAGGCATGCTGGTCACGCTGCCGGCCGACTTCTCGGCCGACCCGTCCAACGCAGGTCTCGTGAAGGCCTTCGCGGACAAGAAGCGCGACGCGAACGGCCCGTTCCAGATGCCGTCGTACGCAGCGGTGAAGATCATCGCCGACTCGATCGCGGGAGCGAAGACGACGGACCCGACGAAGGTCGCCGCGTACATGCACAAGACGACGTTCGACACGCCGATCGGCAAGGTCGCGTATGACGCGCAGGGCGACCTGAAGTCGTTCAAGTTCGTCGTCTATACGTGGCACAAGGACGCGACGAAGACCGCCGCCCGGTAATACGGAGTACCCGCCCCGCGCACCGCTCTGCCCGTCACCCGGGCAGGGCGGTGCGCATTTGGCCGTTGCGCGGCCAAGGGGCGGCCCGAGACGACACCGTGCGTTGCGCGCGGCCGAACGCCGTGATCCGGCGACGGCATGCGACCCAGCGCCAACGGGAGCTTCCCGCACATGACTGACTTCTTTCCTCAATTCGCCCAGCAACTGGTCAACGGCCTGACGCTGGGTGCGATCTATGCGCTGATCGCCATCGGCTATTCGATGGTCTACGGCATCATCGGCATGATCAACTTCGCCCACGGCGAGATCTACATGATCGGCGCGTACGTGGGCCTCGTGACCCTCACCGCGATCGGCATCTCCGCCGGCTATCCGTTGCCGCTGGTGCTCGGCGCCGCACTGATCGTGTCGGTGATCGTCACGGGCCTGTACGGCTTCGCGGTCGAGCGCGTCGCGTATCGCCCGCTGCGCGGCGGCCCGCGCCTCGTGCCGCTGATCTCCGCGATCGGCATGTCGATCTTCCTGCAGAACTACGTGCAGATCGGCCAGGGGGCGCGCGACGTGTCCGTGCCGGTGCTGATCTCCGGCGCGTTCGAGATCCATCTCGGCGGCGACTTCGACGTGACGATTCCGTATGCGCGTCTGTTGATCGTCTGCGTGACGCTCGTGCTGATGATCGCGCTCACGCTGTTCATCTCGCATTCGCGGATGGGCCGTGCGTGCCGCGCGTGCGCCGAGGACATGAAGATGGCGAACCTGCTCGGCATCGACACGAACCGCGTGATCTCGTTCACGTTCGTGCTCGGCGCGATGCTGGCGGCCGTCGGCGGCGTGCTGATCGGGCTGACGATCGGCAAGCTGAATCCGTACATTGGCTTCGTCGCGGGCATCAAGGCGTTCACCGCCGCGGTGCTCGGCGGGATCGGCAGCATCCCGGGCGCGATGCTCGGCGGCGTGCTGCTCGGCCTCGCTGAAACCTTCGCAGCAGGCTACATGCCGGCCGAGTACAAGGACGTGGTGGCGTTCGGCCTGCTCGTGCTGATCCTGCTCTTCCGCCCGACTGGCCTGCTCGGCAAGTCGGACATCGAAAAGGTCTAAGGGAGACGCAGATGAGTCAAGTCATTTCCGTTCGCCGTCCGGCCGCCGACGCGTCGGTCAGCCAGGCGCTGAAGAATGCCGTGGCCGCCGCGTTCCTGACGGCGATCCTCACGATTCCGGTGCTCGGGCTGCAGTTGAAGCTCGACGGCTATCAGGTGGTGCTGACGCCGCACTGGCGCCCGGTGTGGATCGCGGTCGCGGCCGTGTTCCTGTTCCAGCTGTTCAAGCCGTGGCTCGTGCGCGCGAAATCGGCGGTGAAGCTGCCGGCGCTGCCCGCGATGGGCGCGCAGCAGCAGCGGGTGGTCATCTGGGTGCTGCTCGCGGTCGGGCTCGTGTGGCCGTTCTTCGGCTCGCGCGGCGCGGTGGACGTCGCGACGCTCGCGCTGATCTACGTGATCCTCGGCCTCGGGCTGAACATCGTGGTCGGCTTCGCGGGCCTGCTGGACCTCGGCTATGTCGGGTTCTACGCGGTCGGCGGCTATACGTACGCGATGCTGAACCAGTATTTCGGGCTGTCGTTCTGGGAGTGTCTGCCGATCGCGGCAGTCGCCGCGGCGACGTTCGGCTTCCTGCTCGGCTTCCCGGTGCTGCGCCTGCGCGGCGACTATCTCGCGATCGTCACGCTCGGCTTCGGCGAAATCATCCGCCTGCTCGCGAACAACCTGACGAGCCTCACCGGCGGCCCGGACGGCATCTCGAGCATTCCGAAGCCGACGGTGTTCGGCTTCGAGATGGCGCGCTCGGCGAGCGTCGAAGGCGCGAAGACCTTCCATGAGCTGATCGGGCTCGAATACAGCGGCGAGCACATGGTGATCTTCCTGTACCTGATCGCGCTGGTGCTGGTCGGTTTCACGCTGTTCGTGACGAGCCGCCTGATCCGCATGCCGATGGGCCGCGCGTGGGAAGCGCTGCGCGACGACGAGATCGCGTGCCGTTCGCTCGGTCTGAACCCGACGCGCATCAAGCTGTCGGCGTTCACGCTCGGCGCGGCGTTCGCGGGCATCGGCGGCGCGTTCTTCGCCGCGCGTCAGGGCCTCGTGAATCCTGAATCGTTCACCTTCATCGAATCGGCGCTGATCCTCGCGATCGTGGTGCTCGGCGGGATGGGCTCGCAGCTCGGCGTGATTCTCGCGGCGATCCTGCTGACCGTGCTGCCGGAAGTCGCGCGCGGCTTCGCCGAGTACCGGATGCTGATCTTCGGTCTGGTGATGGTGTTGATGATGATGTGGCGTCCGCAGGGCCTGCTGCCCGCGAGCCGTCCCCACGTGGAGCTGCCGCAATGAGCGCGAATGCAGAGCTGTTGAAGGTCGCCGGGCTGCAGATGCGCTTCGGCGGGTTGCTCGCGGTGGACGGCATCGATTTCGACGTGCGCCGCAACGAGGTGTTCGCGATCATCGGGCCGAATGGTGCAGGCAAGACCACGGTGTTCAACTGCGTCGGCGGCTTCTACAAGCCGACCGGCGGCGACGTCGTGCTCGACGGCCACGCGATCGGCGGGCTGCCGAGCCACAAGATCGCGTTGAAGGGCCTGGTGCGCACGTTCCAGAACATCCGCCTGTTCAAGTCGCTGACGGTCGTCGAGAACCTGCTCGTCGCGCAGCATCGCAAGGTGAAGGCCGGGCTGCTGCCGGGCCTGTTCTCGACGCCCGCGTATCGTCGCGCCGAGAAGGACGCGCTCGAACGCGCGGCCGTGTGGCTCGACCGGATGGGGCTGAGGTCGGTCGCCAACCGGCCGGCCGGCACGCTGTCGTACGGGCACCAGCGGCGTCTCGAGATCGCGCGCTGCATGATCACCGAGCCGCGTCTGCTGATGCTCGACGAGCCCGCGGCCGGCCTCAACCCGCAGGAAAAGATCGAGCTGCAGCATCTGATCGACAAGCTGCGCCACGAGTTCGGCGTGTCGGTGCTGCTGATCGAACACGACATGAGCCTCGTGATGGGCGTGTCGGATCGCATCCTCGTGATGGAGCACGGCCGGCCGATCGTGATCGGCACGCCGGAAGCGGTGCGCAACGACCCGCGCGTGATCAAGGCGTATCTGGGGGAAGAGTGATGCTGAAGCTGGAACAGGTCCATACGCACTACGGCGCGGTCGAGGCGCTCGCGGGCGTGTCGATCGAGGTGAAGAAGGGCGAGATCGTCACGCTGATCGGCAGCAACGGCGCCGGCAAGACGACGCTGATGATGACCGTGTGCGGCACGCCGCGCGCATCGTCGGGCCGCGTGCTGTTCGAGGGCAACGACATCACCGCGATGTCGACGCACCAGATCATGCGGCAGGGGATGGCGATCTCGCCGGAAGGGCGGCGCGTGTTCCCGAGCCTGACGGTGCTCGAAAACCTGAAGATGGGCGGCTTCTTCGCGAGCCGTCACGAGATCGACGATGGCATCGAGCACGTGTTCAAGCTGTTTCCGCGCCTGAAGGAGCGCGCGACGCAGCGGGCCGGCACGATGTCGGGCGGCGAGCAGCAGATGCTGGCGATCGGCCGCGCGCTGATGAGCAAGCCGCGTCTGCTGCTGCTCGACGAGCCGACGCTCGGCCTCGCGCCGCTCGTGATCGCGCAGATCTTCGACATCATCCGGACGATCCGCGACGAAGGTGTCACGGTGTTCCTGGTCGAGCAGAACGCGAACAAGGCGCTGGGTGTGGCCGATCGCGGCTACGTGCTCGAAACCGGGCGTGTGGTGCTGGCCGACACGGGCGCGAACCTGCTCGCGAACGACCGGATCAAGCAGGCGTATCTCGGCGGGTGATGAGGAATGCCGCCGGCCTGCAATGGGGCGGCGGCGTTGTTGCCTGACTTATTGCTTTCGCATGCAAGGCCGGTCCCCGGCCTTGTCTTTCCTATCCAATCCTGAACGTGCTTTTCAGTACGTCGCGCAGATGCAGCGCGGCGCGATTGCTGTCGTCCGTCAGGACGGTGATCAGGTGCGGCGGCAGATCGGGCAGCACGACCCCGGCGACGTGGCTCGTCAGGTTGCCGGACACGCGATCGCGCTCGACGAGGCACATGCCGATCGCAGTTAATGTGTAGTTAAATCAGCGCCGATCGTAGTCAAATAGGCTACATCTGCGCGCAAGCGCTCCTGATTGATGTAAAGGCGTGGTTGGACGGGAACAAGCCGGAGTTGGTGGGCGCGCAGTAGCCGTTACAGTGTGGAATCGTCGGCTCGAAACGATGGTGCGTCACGCGTGCAACGCCAGCCCCTTCACGGCCTTGTCCACGGCCTTCTTCGGTCCGTGCAGCGCCAGCCCGACCAGATCCAGATTGTCCGCATCCCCGGCGCGAAACACTTCGCGGTTGGCTGCGTCGTGCCCGGTCGAAAACATCGCATGCACGTACGGCACGATCGTCAGCTCGCGCGACAGCGCCTGCCGGTGTGCGGCCTGCAGTCCGTTCAAGTCGGACGCGAACACCAGCATCGGCTGGCCCAGCATGCGTCCGTAGCGGCGGCCCGCCGCATCCTCGTAAGGCTCGCCGAGCGCGTCCGGCGCTTCGGCCGCGACGCCCGTCGCGAGAAACGCGACCACATTGAGTTTCTGCCACGCCGCGAGATCGTCGCGCACGATCAGCGCTACTTTCGTATCGAACATGCTTGCTCCTGGTTGGAGCCTCGATGATCGGATGTCGCGCGCGCTCAGTCTGGAACGTTTGTGCACAGTTGCCGGTACGCGGCCGGCGTGATCCGGTACGCGCGGCGGAACCAGCGGCCCAGGTGGCTCTGGTCGGCGAAGCCGACGTCCGCGGCCGCCTCGGCGGGCGTGCGGCCGGCCGCCAGCAGCCGGCGCGCGGCGCGCAGCCGCAAGCGCACCAGGTACGCGTGCGGCGACGTGCCGTATGCGCGCTGGAACAACCGCGTCAAGCGGAACCGGTCGATCCCCGCGGCGCCGGCCAGCTCGTCGAGGCCGAGATTGCCATCCATGTGTGCATGCAGCAGATCGCGCACGCGCGCGATCGCCGGCGGCACGACGCTGCTTTCCAGCGCGAGCGGGGCGCGCCGCAGTTCGCCGCCGAGCCGCGTCAGCAAGCGGTCGAGCGTCTGGTCGCGCGCGAGCCGGCCTTCGTTGCCGTGGATCGCGACAAACGCGTGCCGGATCGCATCGACGAGGCCGCGATCGTCGACGAGCGTATGGCCGAACGCGGCTTCGACGCTGCCGAGGCCCGGCAGGTCCAGCCGGCGCGCCGCGCGTTCGACCCATGCTTGCGGCAGGTACAGCATCCCGTAGGTGAAGCCGCCCGCTTCGGGCGCATGGCCGTCGTGCATCGCGCCGGGTTCGATCAGGATCGCGCGGCCCGGCACGCTCGTATGCAGCGAACGGTGGCACTGGAAACGCTGCACGCCCTGTTCGGTGAAGCCGACCAGCATGTCGTCGTGATCGTGCGCATCGTACGCATGGCCGTTGAAATGCGCGTGCAGGCTTTCGATGCCGGTTTCCGCATCGCGTCGCGCGACGAGCCAGTGGTCGCGCGTGTCGGGATTGTTTGCCGCTGTCGTCATCGCGTGCCTCGCGCGTCGTCGTTGCGTGACCGGTAGTGTACGCAGGTCGCGGGATGGCGGTTGCGGGTGCCGGTCATGCGTCGCTCGCCGCCGCGCGTTCGTCGCGCGCATATTGCGCGGGCGGCCGGCCCACGTGCCGCGTGAACGCGACGCTGAAGGTGCTCGCGGAACTGTAGCCGACGCGCCCGGCGATCTCCGCGATGCGCCCCTCGTCGCGGCGCAGCAGGTTTTTGGCGAGCGCCATGCGCCAGGTGAGCAGGTATTCCATCGGCGCGACGCCGACCGCGCGGCTGAAGCGTTCGAAGAAGGTCGAACGCGACAGCGCCGCTTCCTTCGCGAGCTCGACGACCGTCCACGGGTGCGCGGGGCGTTCGTGCATTCCGCGGATCGCGGCGGCGAGGCGGCTGTCGGCGAGACCGCGCACGAGGCCGGGCGATGCGCCCGTGTCTGCGGAAAACCGCAATGCCTCGATCAGCAGCACTTCCACGAGGCGCGACAGCACGAGTTCGCGCGCCGGCCGCTGCGCCCGCGATTCGTCGCGCACCAGTTGCACGAGCGTGGTGAGGCGCGGTTCACCGCGCACGTGCACGTATTGCGGCAGCAGCGACACCAGCAGTGCCGCATCGGGCGAACTGAAGCTGCAGTGGCCGGCCATCAGGCGCGTGTCGACTGGGCGGCCCGCGTCGCCGATCCGGTATTCGCCGTTGTCGAGCACGACCGGCGCGGCCGTTTCGACGCCCGGCGGCGGCAGTTCGAGACTGGATATCGCGACGCCGTGGGCCGCCGGAATCAGCACGAAATCGCCGGGCAGCAGCTCGATCGGCGGATGCCCGTCGATCGCGACCCGGCATCCGCCTTCCAGGACCACGCAATAGAACGGCTCGCCAGCGACCGTCCGGCTGATGCGCCAGGGGCTCGCGCCGTGAACGAGTTTGGAATACCGCGTGCTCGGCTGCAGCAGCGTCACGACCTCGGCTAGCGGATCGATCATCGCCGGACTCTCGCAAAAGAAAATCGGATTTTCGATTGTAGCGAATACGGATGCCGCCATCTATCGTACGGACACATGCCCAACACGTCACAGGAGTGAGTTCGCATGAAGACCGTATTGATCACCGGCTGTTCCTCCGGCTTCGGCCTCGAGATCGCCCGTCATTTCCTGGCCCGCGACTGGCAGGTCGTCGCGACGATGCGCACGCCGCGCGACGACGTCCTGCCGCCTTCGGAGCACCTGCGCGTGCTGGCGCTCGATGTCACGAACCCCGACAGCATCCGCGCGGCGATCGACGCCGCCGGCCCGATCGACGTACTCGTCAACAATGCGGGTTTCGGCGCGGCCGCGCCGGCCGAACTGATGCCGCTCGACACCGTGCGCGCGCTGTTCGAGACCAACACGATCGGCACGATCGCGGTGACGGAAGCCGTGCTGCCGCAGTTGCGCCGGCGCGGGGCCGGCGTCGTCGTGAACGTCACGTCGAGCGTCACGCTGAAGGTGCTGCCGCTGGTCGCCGCCTATCGCGCCAGCAAGGCGGCAGTTAATGCGTACACCGAATCGATGGCGCTCGAGCTCGAACCGTTCGGCGTGCGCGCGCGTCTCGTGCTACCGGGCCGTGCACCGGACACCCGTTTCGCCGACAACGCGCGCGTGCACATGCACGGCTTCGAGCACGAGGCTTATGCGGAGTTTGCGGCGGGGGCCTTCAAGCGCATGGTCGACGAATCCGCGCCGATTACCCATGCGCGGGACGTTGCCGAAGCCGTGTGGCGTGCGGCCACCGATCCGGCGTGCCCGATGCGCATTCCGGCCGGCGCCGATGCCGAAGCGTGGGCGGCCGAAGCGCATTGATCGACCGGACACCACGAGCCGTCGCGCCGGCCATTCGAACCGGCGCGGCGGCGCGTGCGCGGTAGGGCGGGGCGTTACAGCGCGCGCGCGATCGCCTGCTCCAGCAGCGACAGGCCGAGATCGATCTCTTCGTCGCTGACGGTCAGCGGCGGCGCGATCCGGAACACGCCGCCCATGCCGGGCAACTGCACGATGTTCATGCTGAGCCCGAGCTTCATGCATTCGCGCGTGATCTTCGCGCCGAGCCCGTCCGCCGGCTCCTTCGTCCAGCGATCCTTGACGATCTCGACGCCGAGCAGCAGCCCGCGTCCGCGCACGTCGCCGATGCAGTCGAAGCGCTCCATCAGGTCGAGCAGCCCGCGCCGCAGCCGGTCGCCCATCACGTTCGCGCGCTGGACGAGGCCGTCGCGCTGCACCACGTCGAGCACGCGCAGGCCGACCGCGGCCGGCAGCGGATCCGACACGTGCGTCGTATAGAACAGGTAGCCCAGTTCGTGCGCGCGCTCCTCGATTTGCGCGGACGTGACGACGGCCGCGAGCGGCAGCCCCGCGCCGAGCGTCTTCGACAGCGTGAGGATGTCGGGTGTCACGCCGTCGCGCTGGCACGCGAACATCGTGCCGGTGCGCCCGACGCCGGTTTGCGCTTCGTCGAGAATCAGCAGCATCCCGCGCGCCTCGCACTTGCGCTTGAGCGCCGCCATGTAGCCTTCCGGCAATTCGATGATGCCGCCGGAGCTGAGGATCGGCTCCGCGATGAACGCAGCGAGGTTGCCGCTCGACTGACGGTCGATCAGGTCGAATGCGTAGTCGAGTTCGGCGAGATAGTCGTACGTGCCGCCGCGCTCGAAGCGCGGCCGGTACGTGAACGGCGCCGGAATCGCGAACGAGCCGACGGCCGCCGGGCCGACACCCCTGCGGCCGGCGCTGTACGTGGCGGACGCCGCCGCGCCCGTCATCCCGTGCCACGACTGCGCGAAGCCGACGATCTCGTACTTGCCAGTGACGAGCTTCGCCATCCGGATCGCCGCTTCGTTCGATTCCGCGCCGGTGCTCAGCAGCAGCGCGCGATCGAGCCCGGGCGGCGTGATGTCGGCGAGGCGCGTCGCAAGGTCGACGACCGGGCGCGACAGCATCCCGCTGAACAGGTGATCGAGCTTGCCCGCGTATTCGCTGATGACGGAGACGATCTCCGGATGGCAGTGGCCGAGCACCGCGCTCATCTGGCCCGACGTGAAATCGAGGATCGCGCGGCCGTCGGCGTCGTAGACGAAGCTGCCTTGCGCGCGCTCGATGATCATCGGCTCGAACGTGCCGCCGTAGCGGATCAGATGCTGCCTGGCGTTGTGCCAGAAGGTTGCGTCGTCGTTCAGGGACATCGGGCTTCTCCGGACAGGGCCAAGGATCGGTTGCAGTCTAGGCGCCGGTCTGGTTTTATGGAAACGAATACTTCTTATGCAAGGTAGAAAGGGAGCTAATACCTTGGGACGCTCGCTCGAAATCGACCTGCTGCGCTCGTTCGTCGTCATCGCCGAGGTGCGCTCGCTCAGCCGCGCGGCGGCGCGGGTCGGCCGCACGCAGTCGGCGCTCAGCCAGCAGATGCGCCGGCTCGAGGAAAGCGTCGACCAGCCGCTGTTCCAGCGCACCGGGCGCGGCGTGGTGCTGACGCACCCGGGCGAGCGGCTGCTCGTGCATGCGCAGCGCATCCTGCGGCAGCATGACGAGGCGATGGCCGACCTGTGCGGCACGGGGTTGTCGGGCAGCATCCGGTTCGGGTGTCCAGACGATTACGCGCAAGTGTGGCTGCCGTCGCTGTTGCGGCAGTTTTCGAGCCAGCATCCGCAGGCGATCGTCGAGGTCGTGTGCGGGCCGACGCCGCGGTTGCTCGAACAGCTCGACAAGCGTGCGGTCGATCTCGCGATGATTTCATTGCCGGACGACGGATCGACCGACGACGTCATCCGTCGCGAGCAACTGGTCTGGATCGGTTATCCGGGCCTCGATGCCGCGCAGTTCGATCCGTTGCCGCTCGCGCTTTCCGATCCCGATACGCTCGATCACATCGCAGCCTGCGACACGCTGAACCGCGCCGGCCGCGACTATCGCGTCGCGTATGCGAGCAGCAGCCTTGCCGGGCTGATCGCCCTGGTGCGTTCGGGGCAGGCGTTCGCGGTGATGACGCAGACGGCGGTGCCGGCCGATCTGGCGATCCTCGCCGGCGATCGCGGGCTGCCGCCGCTGCCGGCGGTGGGCATTACGCTGCGCTTCGACCGGAAGCGGCCGTCGCATTTGACGGCGGCGTTTGCGGAGCATATTCGGGCGGTGTTGCCGTTGCTGTGACGGGCAGTATTCGCTCGGGACAATGCGGCGGCGGCCGTCAATCGCCCGGCATCAACTCCGGATTGAAGACGATTTCCCACAGATGCCCGTCCGGATCCTGGAAGTACCCTGCATAACCGCCCCAGAAAGTCTTTCCGGCCGGCTTGACCAACCGGGCGCCGGCGGCAAGCGCTTGCCGCATCACGTCATCGACTTCGTGCTCGCTCGCGACGTTGTGCCCGATCGTGAACTCGGTCGCGCTGCGCGCCGTCACCGGCAGCCCGGCGTCGTGCGCGATGTTGCCGCGCTCGAACAGCGCGAGCTTCAGTCCGTTCTGGAAGTCGAAAAAGGCGACTGCGCCGTGTTCGAACTCGGTGCCGATGATGCCTTGCGTCGGCAAACCCAGCCCGTCGCGATAGAACGTCACGGCGGCGTCGAGATCGTCGACGCCGAGGGTCAGCACACTGATTCGGGGTTTCATGGGGGAGCCTCTACCGGATGAGTGGCGATGCGAATGCGAAGATGAAAGGGTATCCGCGATCGAACGCACGTGAAAGCCGCCTGTCCGTGGCCGGCACTTTTCGCCGGCGGGGAAGCACGCGAGGAACGACCACTTCGCGACCGGCGTTCTAGAATTGACGCGCGAACGACCGAATCGCCTTTACCCGCCCGATGCCGCGACGCCGACACCGGCCCGTCGGGCGAACTGCTCTCTTCAACGGATTCCAACATGCGCATCCCGCCGCTCAAGGCCATCATCGCGTTCGAAAGTGTCGCCCGGACCAAAAGCGTCAATCGCGCGGCGGAAGAGCTCGGCCTGACCGCGTCCGCCGTGAGCCACCAGCTCAGCAACCTCGAATCGCAGATCGGTCAGCCGTTGTTCCAGCGCTCGGGGCGCGGCCTCGTCCTCACGCCGACCGGCGAGCGCTACCTGACGGACGTCACCGGGTCGCTCGCCGACTTGAGCCGCGCAACCGAGCGTGCGTCCAGCCGCACGGAAGTGGACATCCTGCGCGTGCATTCGAGCCCGAGCTTCGGGTTGATGTGGCTGCTGCCGCGGCTGTCGTCGTTTCAGGAGGCGAACGGCGATATCCAGCTGAATCTGGCGTGCTCTTACGAAAACGTATCGTTCTCGAACGGCTTTTACGATATCGACGTCCGGCACGGCTACGGCAACTGGGACAACCTCGAGGTCCGAACGGTGCGCGGCGAGTTCATTGCGCCGCTCGCGTCGCCGCACTACCTCGAGCGGCACCCGGTGAAGGCGCCGGAAGACCTGCTCGCGCATCGGCTGATCTATTCCGAAACGCCGCTGGTGCAGTGGAAGCAGTGGTTCGGCCGGGCCGGCGTACCGCTCGCCGCTCAGAAGACCTTCGATTTTTCATTCGACCGCTCGTACATGTCGCTCGAAACCGCGGCACTGGGCCTCGGCATCGCGCTCGAAAGCCTGATGCTTGCGTCGGTGAAGATTCGCGAAGGGTTGCTGGTGCCGGTGTTCGACGCAACCCATGCGGTCGAAGTCGGCGCGCATCATCTCGTTTGCCCGCGGCAGAACGCCGAACTGCCGCGCGTGAAGCGCTTCCTCGCGTGGATCGAGCGGGAGGTCGCGGGCCACGGGCGGGCGAGCTGAGCGAAGCGCCTCTGGTCCGTACGCAATATTGCGTTGCAGCACGCCGCGACGGACCGCGCGGCGTCATCTGAAATTTTCTCAACTATGGCTGAGCGTTTCCGCGTTGATGCGGGTGTCGGGCGAGCCGACACTCTGGACACACATCAACACAGGAGACGAACGATGTTGCTCGACAACAAGACCATCATCGTGACCGGCGCGGCGTCGCCGCGCGGCATCGGCAAGGCCACCGCCCGCGCGCTCGCTGCCCACGGCGCGCGCATTGCGATTCTCGACCTTCGTCGCGAAGACGCCGAGGCGGCTGCCGCCGAACTCGGGACGGGCCATCTCGGGCTGGCTTGCGACGTGACCGATCGCGATGCGTGCGTGGCCGCGGCCCGCGCGACGCTGGAGCGCTATGGGCGTATCGACGGCCTCGTGAACAACGCCGGCATCACGCAGCCCGTGCGCACGCTGGACATCTCCGGGCGCGACTTCGATGCGATCGTCGACGTGAACCTGCGCGGCACGCTGTACATGTCGCAAGCGGTGCTGCCCGCGATGAAGGAGCAGCGTGGCGGCAGCATCGTCTGCATGTCGTCGGTGTCCGCGCAGCGCGGCGGCGGCATCTTCGGCGGGCCGCACTACAGCGCCGCCAAGGCCGGCGTGCTCGGCCTCGCGAAGGCGATGGCACGTGAATTCGGCGCCGACCATATCCGCATCAATTCGATCACGCCGGGCCTGATCCAGACCGACATCACCGGGGACAAGCTGACGCCGGAAATGCGCGAGGAGATCATCAAGGGCATTCCGCTCGGCCGCCTCGGCGATGCCGCCGATGTCGCCAATGCATGCCTGTTCCTGCTGAGCGACCTGTCGAGCTACCTGACGGGCATCACGCTCGACGTCAATGGCGGGATGCTGATTCACTGAGAACGGCGCCGCGAAGCGCGCGGCGCCGACCATCATGCACCCGGGACAACCCGGGGCCATGGCAGGAGACAAAGATGAGAGCAAAGTACCCCGCATCGCCGGTTCAGGGCGACATGCTGCAACGGGACGATGCACGGACGTTCGAAGCGGCCACTTATGCGAAGGTCGCGCGCCGGCTGATCCCGTTCCTGATGTTGTGCTACCTGGGCGCGTATCTCGACCGCGTCAACGTCGGATTCGCGAAACTGCAGATGCTCAACGATCTGCGCTTCAGCGAGACGGTATACGGGATGGGCGCAGGCATTTTCTTTCTCGGCTACTTTCTGTTCGAAGTCCCGAGCAACCTGATCCTGCATCGCGTCGGCGCGCGCCGCTGGCTCGCGCGCATCATGCTGACGTGGGCCGTGATTTCGGCCAGCTTCGTGTTCGTCAAGTCGCCCGCCGCATTCTATGCGCTGCGGTTTTTGCTCGGCGTCGCCGAGGCGGGTTTTGCGCCGGGCGTGATCCTGTACCTCACGTACTGGTTTCCGTCGGCGCGTCGCGCGAAGGCGCTGTCGATGTTCTTCATGGCGATTCCGCTCGCCGGGATCATCGGCGGCCCGCTGTCGGGCGCGATCATGCACTCGCTGCACGGCGCGATGTCGATGGCGGGCTGGAAGTGGCTGTTCCTGCTCGAGGCGCTGCCTTCGTTGGTGCTCGGCTTCGCGATCCTGCTGTATCTCGACGACGGCATCGCCGGCGCGAAATGGCTGACCGACGCCGAAAAAGCCTTGCTGACGCGCAACGTGTCGGCGGATGCCGAGCACACGACCGCCCATCTGTCGATTCGTGCATTCGTCGCCGACCGCCGCCTGTGGCTGATGGCCGCGATCTATTTCTGCGTCGTGCTCGGGCAGTACGGGCTCACGTTCTGGCTGCCCACGATCATTCGCAAGGCAGGTGTCGCCGATCCGCTGTGGGTCGGCCTGTTCACCGCGGTTCCGTATGCGTGTGCAATCGTCGCGCTGCCGCTGATCGGCATCAGTGCGGATCGCCGCCGTGAGCGCCGCTTCCATCTGGCGGCGCCGATGCTGATCGCCGCGGCGGGCTTCGCGACGTTGCCGCTGCTCGGCAGCGTCGGTGCGTCGATCGTGTGCCTGAGCATTGCGTCCGCCGGCATCCTCGCGTCGTCGTCGCAGTTCTGGTCGCTGCCGACGGCGCTGCTGGGCGGGATGTCGGCAGCCGCCGGGATCGCCGCGGTCAACTGCTTCGCGAACCTGGCGGGCTTCTTTTCCCCGGCGATCGTCGGCTGGCTGAACGACCTGACCGGCAAGTCGACCGCGGGGCTGCTCTTCATCTCCGCCGCGATCACGGTCGGCGCACTGCTGGTGTTCCTGGTGCCCCGATCCGTCAACCGCTGATCGCCCGATTCCTTGTGATCCCAAACTGGAGCTATCGATGGATACCGAAACCGTCCATGAAGCGGTCACGCTCGCCGAGCGCGCATACCGCATCCGAAGAAACGCCGTGCTGATGGGCGAAGTGCAGGGCCAGGGCTATGTCGGCCAGGCGCTCGACATCGCCGACGTGCTGGCCGTCGCGTATTTCGGCGCGATGCGTTATCGCCCCGACGATCCCGAGTGGGAAGGGCGCGACCGCTTCCTGCTGTCGAACGGCCACTATGCGATCGCGCTGTATGCGGCGCTGTTCGAAGCCGGCATCCTGCCAGCAGACGAACTCGAAACCTACGGCAGCGACGACAGTCGCTTGCCGATGTCCGGAATGGCGAGCTACACGCCCGGGATGGAGATGTCCGGCGGTTCGCTCGGGCAGGGCCTGACGATCGCGGTCGGCCGTTGCCTCGGTCTCAAGCGCAAGGGCTCGGATGCGTTCGTCTATACGCTGTTTTCGGACGGCGAACTCGACGAAGGCGCGATCTGGGAGGGGCTCATGTCGGCCGAGCACTGGAAGCTCGACAATTTGATCGCGATCGTCGATGTGAACAACCAGCAGGCCGATGGCCCGTCGACGCAAGTCATGGCGTTCGAGCCGCTGGTCGACAAGCTCGAGGCGTTCGGCTGGTACACGCAACGCGTCGACGGCAACGACATCGATGCGGTGAAGCGCGCGTTCGACAATGCGCGCCGGCATGCCAAGCCGCAGCCGCGCATCATCGTCTGCGACACGAAGATGGGGTGCGGCGTGCCGTTCCTCGAAGCACGCGAGAAGAGCCATTTCATTCGCGTCGACGCACACGAGTGGAAGCTCGCGCTCGACGCACTCGAAGCAGGGAGACACGCATGAGTACCGTCGACAACAAGCCGCGCCTGAAGACTTCCGCGATGATCGCGTCGATCGCGGCCGAGGGGCAGGCGACGCGCTCCGCCCCGTTCGGCCATGCGCTGGCGAGTCTTGCACGCGCGAACGGCAACGTGATCGGCATGACGGCCGATCTTGGCAAGTACACCGACCTGCACATTTTCGCGAAGGAATTTCCGGAGCGTTACTACCAGATGGGCATGGCGGAGCAATTGCTGATGGGTGCCGCCGCCGGGTTCGCGCACGAAGGTGCGCAGCCGTTCGTCACGACCTATGCGGTGTTCGCGACACGCCGGGCATACGACTTCATTCACCAGGCGATCGCCGAGGACAATCTCGACGTGAAGCTGGTGTGTGCGTTGCCGGGACTCACGACCGGCTACGGGCCGAGCCATCAGGCGGCAGAGGACCTTGCGCTGATGCGTGCGATGCCGAACATGACGGTGATCGATCCGTGCGACGCGCTCGACATCGAGCAGATGGTGCCGGCGATTGCCGCGCACAAGGGGCCGGTCTATGCGCGCCTGCTGCGTGGAAACGTGCCGGTCGTGCTCGACGAATACGATTACCGTTTCGAACTCGGCAAGGCCAAGCTGCTGCGCGACGGCAACGACGTACTGCTGATCTCGTCCGGGATCATGACGATGCGCGCGCTCGAGGTCGCGAAGGCGCTTGAAGCGGATCGCGTCGATGTGGCCGTGCTGCACGTGCCGACGATCAAGCCGCTCGATACGGCGACCATCGTTCGCGAGGCATCGCGCAAGGAACGCATGGTGATCGTCGCGGAGAACCATACGGTGATCGGCGGACTCGGCGAAGCGGTGGCGACTGCATTGCTTGGAGCCGGCATTGCCGTACCGTTCCGCCAGATCGCGCTGCCGGATGCGTATCTCGCCGCGGGCGCGTTGCCGACGCTGCACGAGCGCTACGGGATCTCGGTCGGCGCGATGCGCGCGAATATCAGGTCGTGGGTCGGATAACGGCCCGGGCAACGTCCTGGAAACAAAAAAACCGCGAAGCGTTGCGCTGTCGCGGTTTTTTGCACATGCCCGAAACACGGAGAAACCGTGTTTGGTGCCGACGGCGAGACTCGAACTCGCACAGCTTTCGCCACTACCCCCTCAAGATAGCGTGTCTACCAATTTCACCACGTCGGCACTGCAGGGGCGCAATTCTAGCGTCACATTGCGCGTTTGTGAAGGGGGCATGACAAAGTCGTGTCCGGGCGCGCGATCGATCCCGGTAGAATTCGTCCGATCGACGCCGATAATCCTCGCAACTACCGCCACCCGTTTTCTCCCGTGACCCAAACCCTCGAACAACTGCAGACCGGCCAGCTGGCGGGCGCCCGGCAACTCAAGCTCGCGTGCGGGCTGACCGAATTTCCGCGCGAGATCTTCGATCTGGCGGACACGCTCGAAGTGCTCGACCTGTCCGGCAATGCGCTGTCCGCGCTGCCGGACGACCTGTCGCGGCTGCATCGCCTGCGCATCCTGTTCGCGTCCGGCAACGACTTCACCGAATTTCCCGAAGTCCTCGGCACGTGTGCGCAGCTCGACATGATCGGCTTCAAGGCGAACCTGATCCGCACGGTGCCGCGCGGTTCGCTGCCGCGCGCGCTGCGCTGGCTGATCCTGACCGACAACGCAATCGACGAACTGCCGGCCGATATCGGCGATTGTTCACGCTTGCAGAAGCTGATGCTCGCGGGCAACCGGCTCCGTGCGTTGCCCGCCGAAATGGCCGCCTGTCGTTCGCTCGAACTGGTCCGGTTGTCGGCGAACCGGCTCGACGCGCTGCCGGAGTGGCTGCTGCGTCTGCCGCGCCTCGCATGGCTCGCGTCCGCGGGCAACCCGTTCGGTGCCGCGCCGGAGGCAGCCGCGTCGGCCGAGCCGGGCGTCGCGGACATCGACTGGACGTCGCTCGCCTGCGACCAGAAGCTCGGCGAAGGCGCATCGGGCGTCATCTACCGCGCGCAGTGGCGCCCGGACGGCCACGCGCCGCGAGCGGTCGCGGTCAAGCTGTTCAAGGGCGCGGTGACGAGCGACGGGCTGCCCGACTGCGAAATGGCCGCCTGCCTGCACGCCGGCCGCCACCCGAACATGATTCCGGTGATCGGCAAGGTACGCGGTCATCCGGACGGCACGCACGGGCTCGTGATGGAACTGGTCGATCCGGCGCTGACGAACCTTGCCGGGCCACCGAGCTTCGCGTCCTGTACGCGCGACGTGTATGCGGCCGACGCGCGATTCGAGCCGGCCGCGGCAGCGCGGATCGCGCTCGGCATCGCGTCGGTCGCCGCGCATCTGCACGCACGCGGCATCATGCACGGCGACCTGTACGCGCACAACATCCTGCACGACGGCAAGGGCGGCGCGCTGCTCGGCGATTTCGGCGCGGCGTCGGTGTACGACGTGAACGACCGCGTGCGCGCGGCGCGGCTCGAACGGCTGGAAGTCAGGGCGTTCGGTTATCTGCTCGGCGAGTTGTTGGCGCGGTGCGAGCCGCGTGCATGGGAAGGTTCGCATGCACTCGACGCGTTGGCGGCCGCCTGTCTGAACGAGGATATCGACGCGCGGCCTTCGTTCGGCGAGGTGTCGGCCGTATTGGCTGCGTCGACGGCCTGACGGGGTTGCGTGGCGGTGCCGGCGATCAGCTCCCGCCGCGCACGCAGTACGCAGCGATCGACGACGGCGTATCGATCGCCGCCGGCCGCGTGATCCATGCGATCCACGCCGCCCATAACCCGCAGACGATCAACACGGCGACATTCAGCGGCGTCCGGTAGCGGACGATCAGGTCAGCCAGCGGCAAGCGTTCTTTCCTCATGTGCGTTTCTCCTCGATCGTTGCGTATGCGGCGTTACTGGCCCGCGTAGGACGGCGCCTTCGCGTCGCAGGTCACGGACACCGTCGAGCCGTCGGCGAAATGCAGCCGGAACGGCACCTTCGCGCCGGGCGCGACCGGCTGGCGCGGTTCCTCCAGCATCACGTGATAGCTCTTCGGCTTGAATGTCACCGTGCCGTGCGCGGGCACGTCGACCGCGTCGACGTGAACCATCTTCGCGGTACTGCCGGCCGTCTGCGTTTCGTGGATCATCGCCATCCCGAACGCGGGCGTATCGATGCTCGTGAGTGTGGCGGGCTTGTCGCCATCGTTCTTCAGCGTGAAGTAGCCGGACGACGGCACCGTCGCCGGCATCGTGCGGATCCAGCACGCGTCGGCCTGTACGGGCGACGCGGCGAACGTGGCGGGTGCCTGGAGCGCGAGCAGTGCAAACAGCAGGCTGGTCGGAATCGAGCGTTTCATCGAGTGTGTTCCTGATCGGGTAGGGAAGCGGGTCGCGTATGCGTTACTTCAGCGTGAACGTATAGCGGCCCTGCGTGCGATGGCCGTCGCTTGCCACCGCGATCCACGCGACCGTATACGTGCCGGCCGAAAGATCGGTCAGCGCAACATGCATTCGCTTCCGGTTGCCGGCGTCGACCGCGGATTTCCCGTCGGCGACCGACTGGCCGTGGCTGTCGGTGACCGCGATCGAGCTGAATGCGGGCTCGAGCGTTTCGCTGAAGTCGATCGCGACCGCTTGCGGCGCGCTCGACAACGTGGCGTCGGCGGCCGGTTCCATGGTTTTCGGGTGCGCGTGCGCATGCGCGGCCTGTGCGATGACGAAGCCGAGTGCGACGAGTGCGCCGCGCAGGAATGCAGTGGTTTTCATGACGGGATGATCCTGTTGGAAATGACAAGGAGAACGATGCATTCGACGCGCGGCCGCGTGGTCGCGCAAGCGTGACCGCCGGAAGCGGGCGAGCGCATGCACGGCACGACGCCGCGAGCAATAGGGTCGAACATGAGCGTCCTTCGAAACGTGACACGGCATGCACGCGCAGCGCGCGTGCGGACGGCGCGATGCGCTACGGCATCACGCGCGGTGACGACGAATCAGGATGCGAACGGTGGGGCGCGCGGTTGCGCAGCCGTGAGCGGCAGTGCGCGGCGCAGGCTTTCGAAGCGGGTGGCCGCGCGATGCTGGAGGAGGTGAACGTGGGCCGCGAACGTGAGTTCGGGCGCGGGCAGCGCAGGCGTATGGGCAAGCAGGTTGCAGTAGCCGCAAGCCTGCAGATGGGCCTGCAGACTCTTCGACGACGCATCGCCGGCGTGGTCGCCGCCAGCCGGCCCGGCCGTGCAGTAACCGGCAAGCAGCGCGTCGACGCGATCGTGTGTGGTCAGCGCCTGCGAGATCGTCGGCGCGAGCTCGGTCATCAGGATGGCGAGCATCCCGATCAGACTGACGATCTTCCGGAGTCGACGACTCAGCATGCGGTGCGCGGCGGCGTAAGGGCGACGATGGAGCGGATTATGCCACGCACGTCGATGCACATGTCGGCCGGGGCATGCGGCGTGGTGGCGCGCTATCCGCGCTAGGCGTGCTTCGCCAGGTATTTCGTGATCAGCATCATCTGGGCGGCCCAGCCCTGATCGTTCATCTCGCGCGCCTTCGCACGGCGCGCTTCGATCAGTTGATCGAAACCCGTTTCGGTGACCGTCAGCAGCGTGCCGCCGTTGGCTTCCGCGAGCGTGAAGCTGACGAGCGTCATCGGCTCGGATGCGTAGTCGAAGTTCGGATCGATCGCGAACGGATGCCAACGAAAGGAGAACAGTTGCTTCGGCTCGACGCGATCGACGACGATTTCGAATACCGTGCCCGCGTACGGCTCCTGTGCCTTGGCGACGTCGTCGTCGACGAGCGTGGGCGTGATGCGGCCGAACATCGACTGGCCGGCCACGAACGGCCCGTCGAACGTCACGCCGAACCAGGTGCCGAATTCCCCGGCATTGCTGACGGCTTCCCACACGCGCGCCAGCGGCGCGGCAAGCAGGGTTTGTTTCTCGATGCGATCGGTTGGCTGGGTCATCACGTTCTCCAGGCAGGCATCATCGTTGCAGGACGGCGCGCGGCCGCGCGCCGCATTCAGTCGATCATCTCCGCATCGGGCACGTCGAGCACGACATCGGAGGTTGCGACGGCCACGCACGGCAGCGTATAGCCGTCGGCCTTTTCTTCGCGGCTCAGCCCCGGCCATTCGATCGTGTAGCGTACGCTTCCGCTGACGATCCTGCACAGGCAGCTTCGACACGTGCCGTTGCGGCACGAACGCGGCAGCCTGACGTGCGCGAATGCGGCGGCCTCGAGCAGCGTCAGCGAATCTGGGGCGTCGAACGTCGCGCCGAGCGGCTCGATGCGCACGAGAGGCGGGTGGTCGGGATCGGTCATGGGTCGAAGCGGGCGGCGCGGGCGGCAACAAGGTAAGGCAAGGCAAGCGCCAAGCATACCGGAAGCCGTCAGCGGCCGGCCCCGACGTCAGTGTCGCCGCAGGTAGCGGTACACGGTGTTGCGCGCGAGCCCGAGCTCACGCGCGGCGGCCGATACGTTGCCGCCATGCCGCGCGAGCACCGCGTCGATCACCGCGGCCTGGTGGCTCTGCAGCGTCGTCGCTGCGCGCGTGTCGGCCGGTGCTTTCGCTGCGGGCGAGTCGTCGCAGTCGAGCCAGAAATCGTCGGGCAAGTGCGCGAGCGTGATTTCGGGTTCGTCCTCGGCGAGCATGCCGGCCGTACGCAGCACGTTGGTCATTTGCCGCAGGTTGCCGGGCCAGCGGTGCCGCATGAACGCGTCGAGCACGTCGGCCGCGACGCGGCCCGGCATCGGTTCGCTGCGCGCGAGCCGCGCGAGGATCCGCTCGACCAGCGCGGGCAGGTCGGTGCGTGCGGCGAGCGCCGGCAGCGTGACCGCGAGTCCGTTGATCCGGTAGAACAAGTCTTCGCGGAACGTGCCTTCCGCGATCATCGCGCGCAGGTCGCGGTGGGTCGCGCAGACCACGCGCACGTCGACCGGCACCGCGCGGGCGCCGCCGAGCGGCATCACCGCGCGCTCCTGCAGCACGCGCATCAGCCTGACCTGCTGCGCGAGCGGCATGTCGCCGATTTCGTCGAGAAACAGCGTGCCGCCGTCGGCCTGCGCGATCTTGCCGGGGCTGCCGCGCTTGCGCGCGCCGGTGAATGCGCCGTCCTCGTAGCCGAACAGTTCGGCCTCGATCAGCGAATCCGGCAGCGCCGCGCAGTTGACCGCGACGAACGGGCCGTCCGCGCGCGGCGACGCCTGATGCAGCGCACGCGCGAGCCATTCCTTGCCGGTGCCGGTCTGGCCGAGGATCAGCAGCGGCAGGTCGCGTCCGCGGATCTTCGCGACGCGTTCGAGCACGGCGGCCATCTGCGCATCGCCGGTGTCGAGCGTCGCGAACGTGATGGCGTCGGGGTCCGGCGCGCGCATGCGCACGGCGGGGGCGGGCGGCGAGACGGCGATGGCCGTCTTGTGCGCTTCCGCGAATTCGCAGCGCGCGAGCACGCGCACGCCGGTCGACAGCGTGAGGCGGAACGGGGCGCCGGCGGCGCGGGCCGCCTGCTGCGCGAGTTCGCCAAAGTGCATCCCGAACAGTGCGTCGCAGCCGTGATGCTGCAACGCATCGAACGTGGCGCCGAGCTGGAATTGCGCGCTGCGATTCGCGGCGATCAGCCCGCCGTCGGGGCCGAACGCGACGAGCCCGGCGAACAGCGAGTCGACGCAATCCTCGTGTGCATGGAAGCGCAGCCGCAGCGCTTCCGCGCACTGGTTCGCGAACAGGTGGTTCTCGATCAGTTGCGCGGACATCCGCACGAGCGCGAGCGTATGGGGGCTGAAGCCGCGCGGGTCGCCGCTCACGTCGAGCGTGCCGAGCGTGCGACCGAACGGGTCGATGATCGGCGCGCACGAGCAGGTGAGGATATGGTTCGCGCGCAGGAAGTGTTCGGACCCATGCACGGCGAGCGCCTGGCCCGACGCGAGCGCGGTGCCGATCGCATTGGTGCCGCGTGCGCCTTCGGCCCACGACACGCCGGTGCACAGCGCGACGCGGTTGGCTTTCTCGATGAAGTCCGCGTCGCCGATGCTGTGCAGGATCACGCCGTCGGCATCGGTGAGCAGCACGAGGCTTTGCGTGTCGGCGATCTGCGCGTGCAGGTTCTCCATCACGGGGCGCGCGTGCGCGAACAGCGCGTGGTTCGTGTCGAGCAGTTCGCGCAGCGCGACGCGCGACAGCGGCGAGAAATCGGGGCGCTCGTTGGCGCGCAGGCCGACCGCGGTCGAACGGGCATGCGCCTGCGCGAGCAGGTCGTTGCGGCCCGCGGTGGCGGGCAGCACGAAAGGTTGAGGCATGTCTTGTCTCCTGTCGGCCAGAGTTAGCGCTTTAGCGCTTACTTGGGCCCCATGCTTCGCGGTCGGCCAGAGTTAGCGCTTTAGCGCTTACGCTGGTCTCATGCTTCGCGGTCGGCCAAAGTTGGCGCTTCAGCGCTCACTTGGGCCTCGCGCTTCGCAGTCGACCCAGCCCGGCACTTCAGCGCTTGTCTGGGCCCCTGCATCGCAATCGACCCACCTTGACGCCTTGCACCGCACCATCCGTCACCCGGGCCGCCGCCATCGATATCGCCTCATCATACAAGCGCGGCGCGTGTTGTGCGACTGAGTATAAAAACCCCTTGCTTTTAAGCACCCGCCTGCAATGATGAAAGCGGAGCACGCACGCGCCGTGTTCCGCATCGCAACATGCATGCGACGTGACATGCATCCGTTCGGGAGACGCATCATGGTTCGGACGGAACTGAGAGTCGTGCTGGCGGCCATCGCCACCTTCATCATGCTGGGCGGCATTGCCGTGGCGATCCATGGTTTGCTGTTCGACTTGGCCGATGCGGTGCAATACGGGGCCGCCGCCATTGCGGTAGGCGCCACGACCGCCGCGATCTCGCTGAATATCTGGCCCACCGACCCTCACTGACGCCATTCGGAAAACGGTGTCGGATGTTGCGCTGGTCAGAGAAATGCGCGTCGAAACGACGCGTGTCGTAAATGTTGCCTCCTGCGCGAAACCGTCTAAAGTGGAATGCAACCGGCATGCATTGTCCGCGCCATACCCTCCGCGGATGGTGCCTCCGCCGGCGAGCCCGCGTACATTTTTCGTCCGGCCGGTAGCGGACGACGGACGCGGTCATTTGCTTTCTACCGGCCGATAGGCGGCTCCCATGCAAATTCATTTCACGAATGAGAAGCCCGAATATTCGGGGCGCGACCTGATGCTTGGATTCACGGCGTTGGTCAATGGCGAGCGCGTCCAATGTCAGATCACCGCCGAGGCGCTGGAGGATCATTTCGGTGCGGCGTCGCCGCGCTTCGAGGACATGGTCGGTGCGTACGATCAGCATCGCGAGCGTATCGAGGCGGCCGCGCGGCGGCTGCTGTCCGAGACGCGCGCGCAATGCCTGACGCTGCGCAGCGGCTACGTGCGCTTCTACGAGGCGAACTGGCGCTGAACCGGACGACCGGGCAGCGACGGAGCGGGCGCCGAACACCGGCGCCCGTGTCGTATCGGCGCATGCGGGCCCCGTGTCCCGCTTGGGCGGGATGATGCGCGGCACGATTCGAGCATCGTGCGGCGCGATGGCGTGCCTGCGTTCCGTTTCCGTCAATCGGCCCCGATGAGCGCATACGCGCCATCGGTTGCACCATTCGTGCGCGCGATACGTGCGAAGCCCGTGTCGGCGAGGTGCATGCCCGCAATCAACATGGTGTCCGAAGCGACTTCGGCGAGCGTGGCCGCGCGCGTCGCGAAAGCCTGCGACGGATCCTGGTCGAACGCGATCGACACGTCGGGCCGGGCGACCTGGATCGGCGCGAAATGCACGAGATCACCCCAGATCAGCAGGCGCTCGCCGCGCGATTCAACGCGATAGCCGGTGTGGCCCGGCGTGTGCCCCGGTAGCGGCACCGCGACGATGCCGGGCAGTACGTCGCCTGCCTCGATCGTCCGGAGTTGCGCGTGATAAGCGTCGAAGGCACGCCGTGCGATCTGGAAATTAACGCGTGAGCGTTCACTTGCCCGTTCGTACGCGTCGTCGTCCAGCCAGAACGCGCGTTCCCGTTCATGAATGAGTACCGCCGCTTGCGCAAAGGCCGGCTGTCCGTCCGCGTCGAGCAGACCGCCGATGTGGTCGGGATGCGCGTGCGTCAGCACGACCGTGTCGATGTCGCGTGCATCGATACCGGCGTGCGTCAGCGACGCACGCAACCGGCCGCCCCAGTTCCGGATGCCGCCGGCACCGGTGTCGACGAGCACGGTGCGGCCTTTCCCTCGTATCACATAGCAGTTGATGTTGACCTCCGACGGCGCGAGGATGCCCGCGCGATGCATGATGCCGGCCGCCTCGTCCACGTCGATGTTCGACAGCAGGTCGAGGCCGGCCGTCAGCGTGCCGTCGCTGATCGCGGTCACCGAGAAATCGCCGACCTGACGACGCGGAAACGACAGGCGGGGAATGAGTGTGCTCATGGGTCAATGTCGCGCGTGAAGGTGGGCGGTGTCGTAGCCGAAGCAGCGGATGCGTGCGACGCATCCGGTGTGGCCGAGAATCTCGCGATCCAGTTCGGCCATGAACCGATCCATCAATTCAGTGGTGCGAAACGATGCGATGCGAAAGCGAATCTCCGCGCTGACCGGATGTCCGCGGCCGTGCCGGATCGGCACATAGGCGACGTGAATCGTGCCGGGCGCGGCGCTCAGCACGTCGGTGCAGATCGTCTCGCAGGCCGACGACAGTCCGTCGAGCGCCGCGTTCGCCGGCATGTTCGCCTCGGGGATGAAAATCGTGACGCTGGGCATGGCGGGCCTCCCGTCAGTGTGCCGTTGTCGACGCCGGCGCGCTGACGAGCCGATCGCCGATCGGCGCATAAAGCCGGATCGCGGCGCCGGACGCGAGCCGCGCCTGATCCTGATCCAGCACGGCCAGCCAGCGAGCGGGCGGCAGGCAATCCAGCGCGATCGCATGCAGGGCTGTGGCAGCGATTCCCGCTTGTGCGAACGGGGCAGCGTTGTCGCAAACGGCCAGCCATTGATTGCCGGAGACGGCCGGCGCCGGTGCGGCGCTGTCGTACACGTTGCGGCGCCACTCGACGATGTGCGGCTGCCAGCGCGCGAAATTGCCGCCGCCTTTGTCGCGGTACTCGGCCGAGGTCAGCACGTCGGCGCTCTCGATCGTGTGCAGCGCAAGGTAGACGGGGCCGTCGCCATCGACGGCACGAAAGCGTTGCGACGTGCAAAAGCCGGGCACGGAAATCAGCGCCGGCAGTTTGACGCGGCTGTAGAAGTCGTTCCACTCGGCTTCGACGGCGGGCTCGGCGATGCTGCATTCAACGGCATAGATCATCACACCTCCACGGGTAGCAAGCGGCCTTCGGGATGGGTCGCCGCTCGACTGGTTGAGTTTTTGTCATGATAATTAGCCCGTGAGCGGGCGAAAAACGATGATTCATCACCGTTCAATGACATTTGATCAAGCTATGACCGACGCGAGTCGAACCGGGAGCAATCGTGACGCGACGCAGGATTCCGAGCAATTCGGCATTGATGGCATTCGAGGCCGCGGCGCGGCACGGGAGCTTCGCGCGTGCCGCCGACGAGTTGGCGCTGACCGAAGGCGCGATCAGCAGGCAGATCGGCCGGCTGGAGATGTTTCTGGGCGTGTCGCTGTTCGAGCGGGTCGGCAACCGCGTTCGGGTCGCGCCGAACGGCGCGCGCTACGCGGCGCAGGTTCGCGAAGTGCTGGATCGGCTCGAGCGCGACAGCCAGTACATGATGGGGCAGCCCGGCGACGGCGGCAGCGTGGATATCGCCGTGACGCCGACGTTTGCGACGCGCTGGCTGATTCCACGGCTCAAGGATTTCCAGACGCGGCATCCGAACATCACCGTGCATTTCGCCGATCGCGCCGAGCCGTTCGTACTGGCCGGCAGCGGATTCGATGCGGCGATTCATTTCGAGCATCCGGCATGGGCCGGCATGCATACGTACCGGTTGTGCGAGGAAGTGCTGGTGCCGGTCTGCCATCCGTCGCTGCTCGCGGGCGAGGATCCGGATGCGTTGCTGGGCACGCTGCCGCGCCTGCACAAGCGCCAGACGCCGGATGCATGGTCGGCGTACGTGCAGGAGACGGGGTTGCCGGTGAACAATCCGGCCGCCGGCGCGCGCTACGATCTGTACTCGATGCTGATCGCGGCGGCGCTGGCCGGGCTCGGCGTCGCGCTGGTGCCGCGGCTCTATGTCGACGCCGAGATCGCGCAAGGATTGCTCGCGGCGCCCTGGCCCGACGGTCGAGGCGTGGTCAAGCGCTTCTGTCTCGTCTTGCCCGACGCGCTGGAACTGGGCGACGGTCCGCTGCAGACCTTCGCGCACTGGGTACTGCGGCAGGCGGACGCGTGATGCGCGTACCCCCACAAAAACGCCACCCGAAGGTGGCGCGGTTTCATCGCGCATCGCACCGATGCGCGTGCGTCACTCGCTGCCGAGATAGAAGAAGCGGAACAGGAACACGGCCGCGATGATCCACACGACCGGCTTGACCGTGCGGGCCTGGCCCGTCAGCAGCTTCAGGCCGCCATACGAGATGAAGCCGAACGCGACGCCGTTCGCGATCGAGTACGTGAACGGCATCAGCAGCGCGGTGAGCGCGGCCGGCACGGCTTCGGTCGCATCGTCCCACGGCACGTCGACCATCTCGCGCAGCATCAGGCACGACACGTACAGCAGCGCGGGCGCGGTCGCGTAGGCCGGCACGACGCCGGCGAGCGGCGCGATGAACAGGCACGCGAGGAACAGCACCGCGACGGTGATCGCCGTCACGCCCGTGCGGCCGCCGGCCTGCACGCCCGATGCGCTTTCGATATACGCGGTGGTCGACGACGTGCCGAGCACCGAGCCCGCGACGATCGCGGTGCTGTCGGCGAGCAGCGCCTTGTTCAGGCGGTTCATCTTGCCTTCGACGAGCAGGCCCGCGCGGTTCGCGACGCCCATCAGCGTGCCGGTCGCGTCGAACAGCTCGACGAGGAAGAACACGAGGATCACGTTGATGATGCCGGTCGACAGTGCGGCGCCGATGTCGAGCTTGAACAGCGTCGCGTCGATCGACGGCGGCGCGGAGAACACGCCGTGGAACTGGTTGCCGCCGAAGAAGAACGACAGGATCGTCACGCCGATGATGCCGATCAGGATCGCGCCGCGCACGCGCAGATGGTCGAGCGTGACGATCGTGAAGAAGCCGATGATCGCGAGGATCGTGTCGTGCTTGTGCAGGTCGCCGAGCGTGACGAGCGTGGCCGGGCTGCCGACGATCACGCCGGAGGTCTTCAGCGAGATGATGCCGAGGAACAGGCCGATGCCGGCGGTGATCGAGATGCGCAGCGATTTCGGAATGCCGTTGACGATCGCCTCGCGCACGCGGAACAGCGTGACGAGCAAAAACAGGCACCCGGAGATGAACACCGCGCCGAGCGCGGCCTGCCACGTGAAACCCATCCCCTTGACGACCGTGTACGCGAAATACGCGTTCAGGCCCATGCCCGGCGCGCAGGCGATCGGATAGTTCGCGTACAGCCCCATGATGAGCGACGCCAGCGCCGCGACGAGGCAGGTCGCGACGAACACGGATTCCTTCGGCATGCCGGCGTCGCCGAGGATCGCCGGGTTGACGAAGATGATGTAAGCCATCGTCAGGAACGTGGTGACGCCCGCGAGTATTTCGGTGCGGAAGTCGGTGCCGGCTTCAGCGAAGCCGAAATACCGCTTGATGGATTCCATGAAGGCGTTTCTCCGGTCGGGTTGTCGTGTTGCTTGTTGTTTGTGCCGAATTGTTGTAACGGCAGCGCGCGGCCGGCGTACTGTAACCAGCCACTATTGCCGCGCTATCGGCGGATTGTAATAGCGCGGATAGCGCGGACGATATAGTTGCGGGGCACGATCGGCTGCGTTCGCACGAACGGTCGGACAGGCCGGCCGCGCGAGGAAGGCGCGCATTTTACCGGTTTGGACGGAGCGGGCAGGTAGAAAGGATGGAAACGATTCGACGGCGGGCGGGCCGTGTCGGCCGATGCGGGCGCAACGGCATGAAGCACGCGCGGACGCCGCACGATGACATGCGACTGCCATGGAGCGCCCGCATGCTGGACGAACGCGGGGCCGGCGCACCGCCTGCGCGAACGCGCGCGTGGCCGGCGCGGGTGCGCAGCGGCGTGCGGCGGCCGTTCGTCGGTCCGGGCGGGTGCAGATATCGGGCTATCCTGCTCCGAAGCCGTCCCGTCCGCAACTGTCATTTCTCGATGCCGGCGCGACTGTGGTTTCTGTGTAAAAGATTGCAAGAGGTCATCGCGTAAACCGGCAAGTCTTTCTAGGATAGATACACCGCGCACACACGCCGGCCGGTTATTGCCGACGCGGGGGAGTCGCAGTCCGTGCAGGCCAGGCGGTGAAGTGTGGTGACGGTCGCCGCGCATTCGGGCAGGCGCGACCGATTGCGATTGCCCGATGCGGGTTCGTCCGTATTCACGGAGGTCAGCATGTTGAACTGGATCAGCCGTTGGGCGATGCGGCACGCCCCCACGCCGGAAAAAACCGCTGCGTCGATGCTCGTGACGGCGCGCATGGAACTGTTCACAGCCGAACAGCGCGTCATCGATGCGAAATTACAAGCGGATTACTGGCGTACACGCGTGTCATTCCTCGAGGAGGTGCAAAAACAAGGCATCGACCCGTGGGTGACCTCGCATGCCGCGCAACGCCCCGATCTTGATTCCGCTCCCCGTGGCACGGGCCCGCGTCTCGCCGCCAGCACCTGAAGCTGATGCATGCAATGCAGGTGACGGTTGTTGCGCACGGCGCGCGATCGCGCGCGGCACGCATGGGCGTGCCGCGTGATTCGATGCGCACCGGCGACGCAGTGCGCCGCCGGTGCGTCCGTTTCCGGATGCGGTAATTTCGCGCGCGCCGGTGCCTCGTTGCGCGCGTCAGCACGCATCGTCAATCCCTTCTTCGCCATCGTCCGACGAGCAAACGTTGCACTTGCGCGAGCGTGCGTCTCAGCCGTTCGCCGCGCCGCACGTACGCCGTCGTGATCGACGCTTCGGCCGCCCGGTCGTCATCGGTGCCGAGCCAGATGCGATCGCCGCGCGCGATGCGCAGCACGTCGCCGGGTTGCACCCAGAAATCGTCGACGCTCGGCGGCCGCGTGATCCACAGCGGCGCGCCGTGCGCACGAATTTCCGCATCGCTCGGCGCGCGCCAGGTCAGGGTCGTGCGCGGCGCGACCGCGAAACGGATCACGACGGTCGGTAACGTGATCGCGCCACTGCGGCGCGTATCGGGACGGTCGGGACGGTCGAACAACGGGCTTGCCTGGTCCATCGTCTGCTCCATTCGTTGAGCCGGACGGATGACGCGCACCAGAACAAAAAGGCCTCATCCGTTTCCGGTGAGGCCTTGTGTGACATGCGGTACTGCTCGGATGCTAACGCACAAGCGCCTCCCGTGATCCATTCTTTCGAATGTTCATCGAGCAATGATTCGCGATGGCGATGTGCTTGAACGTAGGCATGCGAACGAGTTTGTCGATGTCGTCCTGCGTTGTCAACGACTATTTTCGAGATGCGTGGCGATCACGCGTCGCGCTGGGCGAGGCCGTTCACGAGCAGTTCGGACAGCAGGCCCGTCATCCCTTCCGGGTGCGTGGCGGCGCGCGCCTTCAGCTGTTCGACGAGATCGGCGTTGAGCTTGCACGCGAACGGCACGAGGCCCTGTTCCTGGTCGAGCTTGCGCTGCGCACGGCGATCGAGCTTCGGCGCTTCCTCGGCGCCCTTGCCGAAGCGTGCGGCGTTCGACTGCTTCATCGCTTGCGTCAGCTTGAGCGCCTTGTTCTTTTCTAGATCGGTTTTCTTCATGGCCATCGCGGCACCTCCGGGAAATGAAGCCGCGATTGTACGCACTTCGGCGGGCGCCGCCCGCGGAGGCCGTGACAAAGCCGCTGCCGACCTCGCTCGGGCAGCCGTTCACGCGCCCTTCGTCGTGCCCCAGTTGCCGCCGTGCGCGGCCGCCTGCGCGGCGGGCGAGCGGGCCAGATATGCGAGCGCCTGCTCGGTCGAGCCTTCATGGTGCGGCGTATAGCCCGGCTTGAAATAGCGCAGCGCCGCGCCGATCACTTTCCAGAACGACGGCAGGTGGCCGCGCCGCGAACCTTTCCACCACGACAGCACGAAACCCGGATAGCGGCCCGCGGCCGGGTCGCGCCGGTACATGAATCTTGCGCCGCTCGTGATGAAGTAGAGCAGCAGCACGATCACGAACGCCATGTGCAGGCAGCGCTCCGGGTAGTTGCCGCCCACGTGGTTGTAGATGTCGAACGCGACGGTGCGGTGCTCGACTTCCTCCGCGCCGTGCCAGCGCAACAGGTCGACCATCGTCGGGTCGGCGTGGCCTTCGTCGAGCCCGTGCGCGTTGAGCACCCAGTTGCCGAGATAGCCGAAGAAATGTTCGAGCGATGCGATCACCGCGAGTTGTTGCCGCAGCCAGAAGCGCGTGTGGCCGATCTTCAGCCCGAACGGCGCTTCGCCGAGCACGCGCGTGAACAGCCAGTTCAGCTTCTGCGTGAACGGCTTCGTGTCGATCCCGTGCCGGTCGTAGTAGTGCTTGAGCACGCCGCCGTGCGAGCGCGAATGCACGGCTTCCTGGCGCAGGAAGCCTTCGGCTTCGTCGCGCAGGCGTGCATCGGTGATGTGCGGCAGCGCCTTGTTGTACACGCGGCAGAACCACAGCTCGCCTTCCGGGAACAGCAGGTTCAACGTGTTGATGATGTGCGTGCTGCACGGGTCGTTCGGCACCCACGTGATCGGCGTGTCGCTGAAGTCGAACTTCACGTGCCGGGCCTTGATCTTGTGATAGTCGGCGGTAGCGGTCATCTGTGTCTCCGTTCCTGTGCGGTAGCCTGCGCCGTCAATGCGATGCCATGCCGATGCGGGCGAGCATCCGGCCGAGCCACGGCATGAAGCGGCCGACGACGCGCAGCGCATGCGCCTCGGCGCCCACCGCCACGACCGGCCGGTTGCGCAGCACGCCGTCAACCATCGCCTGTGCGACGGTCTCTGGCTTCAGGCCGCGCATCTGGTACAGCTTCGTCGCGCGTTTGCGCAGCCGTGCCTCGTCCTGAGCGTTGGCGCCCGCGTATTGCGTCGACGCCATGATTCCGGTTTCCGCGAAGCCCGGGCACACGGCCGTCACGCCGATGCCTTTCTCCGCGAGTTCCGCACGCATGCATTCGCTGAGCATCAGCACGGCGGCTTTCGTCGTCGCGTAGGCGGGCAGGTCGCGCGACGGCCCGAACGCGGCGGCCGACGCGGTGTTGACGATGTGGCCGCCGGTGCCGCGCGCGGCCATCTGCTGGGCGAACAGTCGCGAGCCGTGGATCACGCCCCACAGGTTCACGTGCAGGATGCGCTCCCAGTGGTGGGCGGTCGTGTCCAGAATGCCGCCGGCCATGCCGATGCCCGCGTTGTTGATCACGACGTCCGCGCCGCCGAGTTCGCTGCCGACCCACGTCGCGAGCGCTTCCATCTCGTCGGCGGACCCGACGTCCACGCATTTCGCGTGTGCCTGCGCGCCGATCAGCCCGAGCAGCAGCGCGGTGCGCTCGGCGCTCGCGAGTTCGATATCGCCCGCGACGACGGTCGCGCCTTCGCGGGCGAACGCGAGCGCCGCGCAGCGGCCGATGCCGCTGCCCGCGCCGGTGACGACCACGACCTTGCCGCTGAAGCGGCCGCTGGTCGCGCGCCGGCGTGCGTTCGCGAGCGCGGGCGGCTCGTCGCCCGATTCGACCGCGTCGATCAGCTGCTCGGCGAGCCCCGCGAAGCGCGCGGGATCGGCGAGCGGCAGCCAGTGGCCGGCCGCGACTTCGCGGCGGTAGTACCGCGGCACCCAGCGCGACAGGTTCTCCGACAGCGCCGGGCTCACGTACTTGTCGCCGAGCGGCACGATCGTCTGCACGGGAGCGTGCGCGTAGCGCTCGCGCGGTGCGAACAGGCAGCGGATGAAGTTCGCGCGATAGAGGCGCACGCCGCGCGCGCCGTCGTCGGCCTGTGTCGCGCTCGGGGCGATCGGCGTTTTCTCGAGCCGGCGCAGCAGGCCCGGCCATGCACGGCCGAGCCACAGCCGCCAGCTCAGCTCGGGGATGAACGGCAGGTGGAATAAGACCACGTACCACGAGCGCGCGAGCTGGCCGCCGAGCTTGGCCAACGACGCGGGCGTCGGCCGCAGCACGCGTTCGCGCAGCCAGAAGCCGACGTGGTCGAGGCACGGCCCCGAGCACGACGTGTATGACGCGATGCGGCCGGCGAGCCGCGGATCCGTGACGAATTCCCAGCCCTGGATCGAGCCCCAGTCGTGCGCGATCAGGTGCACCGCGCGGCCGGGGCAGAGCGTGTCGATCACCGCGATGAAGTCGTCGGTCAGCTTCGCGAGGTGGTAGTCGGCCGTGCGCGTCGGCACGCCGGACAGGCCCGCGCCGCGCACGTCGTAGGCGATCACGTAGTGCTTGCGCGCGAGCAGCGGCGCGACGTGCTGCCAGACGCTGCTGTCGTCGGGGTAGCCGTGCACGAGCACGACCGGCGAGCGGGCCGGGTCGCCCCAGGTCCTGACCGCGAGCGTCAGGTCGCCGGAGGCGACGGCCGTCTCGCTGTGAAGCAGTTCGAACAGGGCCAGCGGTGCTTCGTCGGAAAGAGGCTGCATCGTGAGTCCGTCGTTCAGGGATTCAGGGATTCAGGGATTCGGGGCTTCGGAGCTTCGGAAGGAAGAGGTGACGCGGACGCGTCACGCAGCAGCCGCCACCGTCGCGACGGCCCGCGCGCGTTCGGCCTGGCGGCGCTGCCGGCGGCGCACGTGCGGCAGGTCGTCGTCGAGCCAGTACGCGTCGTCGTCGGTGATCACCAGCAGTTCCTCGAATTTCGCGCCGACGCCGGCGAAGCCGAGATGCGGCTCGACGGCCCACAGGCCCGGCACGGGCGCATGTTCGGAGCGGCGGTCGATTGACCATAGCGGCGACCAGCCCTGCTGCTTCGCCGCGCGGCCCTGGTCGAGCAGCAGGTTGCGCGTCGCGTTCAGCCCGAAGCGCGCGACGAAGCGCGGTTTCGACGGCTTGTGGATCTTCGCGACGCGATGCGCGAGCACCTTGAACGGATAGGCCTTGTGGCGCGGCTCGACGCCCTGGCGGCGGCACAGCGCGTCGACCGCCTGCGCGACCTCGGCCATCGGGCGGCGCGCCTTCACGAGCCGCACGATCATGTCGCGATGGTCCATCAGGTCGTCCTGCAGCTGTTCGAGGATCGGGTTGCGGCCGAGGCAGTGCGCGTAGCCGACGTCCGCGACGACCCCGTCGAGCACGGGCGCGACGTCGAGGATCACCGGCATGTCGGTCTCGAGCTGGCGGTGGCTCGGGAAGAACGCGAGGTTGAAGCCGCCCATGTGCTTGAGGCCGGAGAAGCCCTCGAACGCGGTGCGCTCGCCGAACCACGCGAACGGCTTGTGCAGCCAGTCGTGCACGCCGTGGTCCTGCAGCCATTCGGTCAGCAGGCGTGCGGCTTCCTTCTCGGTGATGCCGGGATAGAGCATCGCGCCGACGGTCTCGACGCAGCGGTACGCAAGCTGCTGGACCGCGCGGAATTGCGGCAGCTCGTCCAGGTGGACTTCCGGCAGCGGGTGGTCAGCGGTCATGATGCGTCTCCATGTGTCGGCCCGCGTTTGCGTGTCGGCGCGACGCGAGTCCTGTGCAAGGCTTGTGCGCTGATCCGGAACGCATCCGCCGGTGAACTTGGGCGAATTATTCAGTCAGCATTTAATGTGCCATTAATTAATGTAACGATCATAGCCGGTTCGACGGCATGTGCCAGCCCCCGGAGATGAGGACTTCTCCTAATGAAGAGCCGAAATGGAGGAGAAGTTCTAGGTTCCGGCGGTCGGGCCGGCTGGCCCGCTGCTGCGCACGCGTCCCGAGCGGGGGAGGCGGCCGGGAGCACCACGCGAGGTTCCGGCGCGGCCCGGCATGTCGCGCCGGATCAACTCTCCGTCGCGTCGCGGCGCGACGCTGTCAAATTGCCGAAATAATTTCGTCACATCATCCGCCCCTATTCGAAGCCTTTGCGGCTTCGCCGGGCCGGTGTGCCGCGCGTCGCGCGGGGCAGCGACCGAAGCCGATTCGGCATTTCAACGGAGAGAGAGACCATGCAACGCCGCCGGTTCATGAACACCCTTGCCGCGGCGACCGCCGCGACGCCGCTCATGCTCAAGGCCGGCATCGCCGGCGCGAAGAGCGCAATCGCGCCGGACACGCTGGACCCGGGCCGCTGGTCGCCGTTCAATGCCGCGCGCCTGCAGGCGGTGCTCGACCAGCATGGCGTCGCGAGCGCGCGCTACGATGGAAAGCGCCGCCCGTATGCGGTGTTCGACTGGGACAACACGTGCATCATGAACGACTGCGAAGAGGCGTTGCTGATGTACCAGATCAACCATCTGCAGTACAAGCTGACGCCGGACGAGTTCGTCGCCGTGATGTGGAAGGACGTGCCGAAGGGCGCGTTCATGAAGGACTACACGACCGTCGACGGCAAGCCGGTGACGATGGAGGATCTCGCCGCCGACGTCGAGTCCGACTACCGCTGGCTCCATGCGAACTACAAGGGCTTCGGCGGCGACAAGAGCCTCGACGAGATTCGCGAGACCGACCAGTTCAAGGATTTTCGCGCGAAGCTGTACTTCATGTACGACGCGATCTGCGACACGCATCCGCTCGAAGTCGGCTACAAGTGGATCATCTATTTCTACAAGAACATGACGACCGCCGAGCTGCAGGCGATGGCGGAAGCGTCGAACAACTACGGTATCGGCGACGCGCTGCGCAAGGTTCGCTACGAAAGCCCGAAGGCGCTGCCGGGCAAGGCCGGCGTGGTGGCCGATACCCATTTCCACGGCATCCGCATTCACGAGGAAATCCGCGCGGTGATGCATACGCTGCGTGCGAACGGCATCGACGTGTACGTGAGCACCGCGTCGCTCGACGACGTCGTGCGCGTGTTCGCCGGCAATCCGAACTATGGCTACGGCGTGGCGCCCGAGAACGTGATCGGCCTGCGTCTCGACATGCAGGACGGCAGGTACACGAGCACCTATCCGGCTGGCTGGCATTTCAACTGGGGGCCCGGCAAGACGGTGGGCATCCGCAACGTCCTCGCGTCGAAGAAGGGTTACGGCCCGCTGCTGGTGTTCGGCGACAGCGACGGCGATGCGTGGATGCTGCGCGATTTCAAGGACACCGCGGCCGGCGTGATCGTCAACCGGATGAAGAAGGGCGAGATCGGGGCGGACAGCAAACTCGCGGCCGAACAGATCGGCAAGCCGGACGCGCGCTTCCTGCTGCAGGGCCGCGACGAGCACACGGGCCTGATGATCCCGGACGAGAAGTCGCTCAAGTACGGCAAGACCGAGCGCAAGCTGCTGGCCTGACGCGGGCCGGGCGCCGGGCCGCCGCGGCCCCGCGTCCATCCGCATCGGCCGCGGCCTCGTGCGAGCCGGCACACGCGCATCTCAAGGCTCCCGCTTCACCCCCAGCCGCTCCAGCAGCGACCCGAGCAGATCGATCGGCAGCGGAAACACGATCGTCGAATTCTTGTCGGCCGCGATCGTCGTCAGCGTCTGCAGGTAGCGCAGCTGCATCGCCTGCGGCTGCAGCGCGAGCCGCTGCGCGGCCTGCAGCAGCTTCTCCGATGCCTGCAGTTCGCCTTCCGCATGAATCACCTTCGCGCGCCGCTCGCGCTCGGCCTCGGCCTGCCGCGCGATCGCGCGCACCATCGTCTCGTTCAGGTCGACGTGCTTGATCTCGACCGTCGATACCTTGATCCCCCACGCATCGGTCTGCGCGTCGAGCGTCTTCTGGATGTCGGCGTTCAGCTGCTCGCGCTCGGCGAGCAGCGCGTCGAGCTCGTGCTTGCCGAGCACCGAACGCAGCGTCGTCTGCGAGAGCTGGCTGGTCGCGTCGAAGAAGTGCGCGACCTGGATCACCGCCTTCTCCGGATCGACCACGCGGAAATATACGACCGCATTGACCTTCACCGACACGTTGTCGCGCGTGATCACGTCCTGCGGCGGCACGTCGAACACGACGGTGCGCAGGTCGATCCGCACGACCTGCTGGACGATCGGGATGATCAGCACGAGCCCCGGCCCCTTCACTTTCCAGAACCGGCCGAGCATGAACACGACGCCGCGCTCGTACTCGCGGAAGATGCGGATCGACGACGCGACGAGCACCACGACGAAGACGATCAGGACGCTGCTGAAGCCGAACGTGTAACCGATCATGAAGGTTCTCCTTGGGGTTGTGCCTGCCCGGGCACGTCGTAGAGCGGCGTGACGGTCAGCGTCAGCCCCTGGCGGCCGGTCACGCGCACGCGGCAGCCGGCGGCGAGCGGCACGCTGCTCGCGACCCGCCAGCGCTCGCCGTGCACGCGCGCCCAGCCGGCGGCCGACGGCGCGACGCCGCTCGCGGCCATCGGTTGATCCGGGTGCAGGCCGTCGTCGAGCACTTCGCCGATGCTGCCGAGCATCGCCTCGGCGCCCGTCACGACCGGGCGCCGCCGCGCGCGCAGCGCGACGCTCGATACGACGGCGACGAACAGCGCGCCGCCGAGCGCCAGGCTCGCGATCACGGGCCACGGAATCCCGTAGCCGGGCACGTCGGTGTCGATCAGCATCAGCGCGCCGATCGTAAACGCCACGATCCCGCCGAAACCGAGCACGCCGAAAGTCGGCAGGAACGCCTCGGCGACGAGGCAGCCGAGACCGAGCAGCACGAGCCCCAGGCCCGCATAGCTGACCGGCAGCAATTGCATCGCGAACAGCCCGACCAGTAGGCAGATGGTGCCGGCGAGGCCCGGCAGCACGAAGCCGGGGTTCGCGAATTCGAAGAACAGCCCGTAGATGCCGATCGTCAGCAGGATCAGCGCGACGTTCGGATCGGCGATGATCGACAGGAAGCGGCTGCGCCAGTCGGGCGCGAGCACGACGAGCGGCGCATGCGCGGTCGCGAGGTGCAGCGTGCCGGCGCTGGTCGTCACGGTGCGGCCGTCGAGCTGGCGCGCGAGGTCGGCCGGATCCTGCGCGATCAGGTCGACGACATGCTGCGCGCGCGCCTCGTTCGCCGACAGGCTCACGGCCTCGCGCACCGCGCGCTCGGCCCATTCGGCATTGCGTCCGCGCAGCTGCGCGAGGCCGCGGATGTACGCGGCGGCGTCCTGGGTCGCCTTGCGGATCTCGGTCGACTGCGTGTCGTTCGGCAGCGCGACGGGCGTGGACGAGGCGCTGGAGGCGCCGCCCGCACCCGATGTCCCGGCCGGCGACGGCCGCGGCGTGCCCGGTGTTCCCGGCGTACCGGGTGTACCGGGTGTACCCGGCGTACCCGGCGTACCCGGCGTACCCGGCGTACCCGGCGTACCCGGCGCGCCGCCGCCGATGCCGAACTGCACCGGCGAGGCCGCGCCGAGATTGGTGCCGGGCGCCATTGCGGCGATGTGGCTCGCGTAGACGATATAGGTGCCCGCGCTCGCGGCCCGGGCGCCGCCGGGCGCGACGAACGCGGCCACCGGCACCGGCGAGCCGAGGATCGCCTTGATGATCTGCCGCATCGACGTGTCGAGCCCGCCGGGCGTATCGAGCTGCAGGATCGCGAGCGGCGCGTGGTCGTGCGCCGCGCGCTCGAGCGAGCGGACGATGAAGTCGGCGCTGGCCGGCCCGATCGCGCCGTTGACCGGAATCACGATGACCGGAGTCGCGGCGGCGGGTGCGGCGGGCGAGCTGGCGGGGGGCGGAGCGGCAACCGCCGCGCATACGACGAGCAGCGCCGCGAACAGCGCGGCGCGCGCGACCCGCGCGACCAGCGGGTGACGGGGGCGGCCGTCGGGCGATGCCGATGACGGCGGCCCATGACGATGAATGGGCATCGGGGCGTCCGGGCGGCGCGCGGCCGCACGCCGTCCGGCTCGCGGAAAAGGGCGTTGGCCCGATATTTGAAGATTAGGCGGTTTCGGGGCAAAGCGCGAAGGCGGGGCCGCCGGCCGCGCCTTCAGCCGGCGCCGTTGCCGCGCGCGAGCGCTTCTTCCCGGTACTCGGCCGGGCTGCGCCCGCTCCATTTGCGAAACGCGCGGTAGAACGCGCTCGGTTCCGCGAAACCGGTGGCGGCCGCGACGTCGGCGATGGTCCGCGACGGGTCGGCCAGCGCCTCGAACGCGAGATCGCGCCGCAGCGTGTCCTTGATCGACTGGTACGCGTGGCCTTCCTGGTGCAGCTTGCGGCGCAGCGTCGCCTCGGCCACGTGCAGCCGCGCGGCCATCCCGCCCGCGCCGGGCCACGCGGCGGGCGGCATTCCGCGCAGCACCGTGCGCACGCGCTGCGCGAGCGCGTTCGGGTTGCGGTACTTGACGATGAAGCTGGCCGGCGCGTTGCGCAGGAACGTCTTCAGCGTCTTCGCGTTCTGCACGACCGGCAGCGTCGCGAATTCGGGATCGAAATCGACATACGAATCGGGCTGGTTGAACCGCATGTCGTCGCACAGCATCGACGGGTATTCGTGGTCGGCCGGCGGCGTGTCGCAGCGGAAGCTCGCGTGCAGCACCGGGATGCGCCGCCCGATCAGCCAGCAGGTGAGGCCGTACACGATGATGAAATAGGTCGCATACGTGAACATCGCGGGCGCCGCGGCGCTGTTGCGGTGCACGAAGCGCAGCCGCACGCGCTGCGGATTGGCGTCGAGCTCCGCGTGCAGGTCGTCGAGCACGCAGTGCAGGAAATTCACCGCGCGCGCCATCGCGTGCAGTCCGTCTTGCGCGGACAGCGCGGCCTGGCTCATCGCGATGAAGCTGCCGCTGCGCATCGGGTGGCGGTCCTGCCCGAAAAACTCGTCGTCGAGTGCGCGCGCGATCGCGTTCCACAACGCGCCGTATTGCTGCGCGGACACCCGCGCGCGCGGCTGGTCGAGCAGCGCGGGCGCGATGCCGGCCTGCGCGAGCAGCGGCTCGGCCGCGACGCCGCGCCGGGTGGCGAGCGCGACGCTGTAAGCGACGAGGCTGATCGCGACGGTGCCCTTGTCTTCCTGCTTCATCGAAGCCGCCGGTATGGCAAAAACGCTCAGTGTAAATGAGCGGCGCGAGCATCGAACAGTCGCGCGTGCTTGCCTACACTTGTTGCATCGAAACGGAAGGTCGGTCGCCGCACGCGGCCGCGGGAGACAGCAGCGCCATGGACGAGCTTTACACCGAAGACCAGCGGATGATCCGCGACGCCGCGCGCGCTTTTGCCACCGAGGTGCTGGCCCCGAACGCCGCGCAGTGGGACCACGACGCGCACCTGCCCGACGCCGTCGTCGCGCAGCTCGGCGAACTCGGCCTGCTCGGGATGATCGTGCCGCAGGAACTGGGCGGCGCGTATACGGATTACGTCGCCTACGCGCTGGCGATGGAGGAGATCGCCGCCGGCGACGCCGCGTGCGCGACGATGATGAGCGTGCACAACTCGGTCGGCTGCGGGCCGATCCTCGGCTTCGGCACGCCGGCGCAGAAGGATCGCTGGCTGGCCGAGATGGCGGCGGGCCGCATCATCGGCGCGTTCTGCCTGACCGAGCCGCAGGCCGGCTCCGAGGCGCACAACCTGCGCACGCGGGCGGAACTGCGCGACGGCAAGTGGGTGCTGAACGGCGCGAAGCAGTTCGTGACCAATGGCCAGCGCGCCGGCGTCGCGATCGTTTTTGCCATGACCGACCCGGAAGCCGGCAAGCGCGGCATTTCCGCGTTCCTGGTGCCGACCGACACGCCGGGCTTCATCGTCGGCAAACCCGAGAAGAAGATGGGCATCCGCGCGTCCGACACGTGCGCGATCACGTTCGAGAACTGCGCGATTCCGGAAGAAAACCTGCTCGGCAATCGCGGCGAAGGGCTGAAGATCGCGCTGTCGAACCTCGAGGGCGGTCGGATCGGCATCGCCGCGCAGGCGCTCGGCATCGCGCGCGCCGCGTTCGACAAGGCGCGCCGCTATGCGGGCGAGCGCGTGCAGTTCGGCAAGCCCATCGCCGAGCACCAGGCGATTCAGCAGAAGCTCGCCGACATGGCCACCCAGATCAACGCGGCGCGCCTGCTCGTGCATCACGCGGCGAAGCTGCGTACGGCCGGGCTGCCGTGTCTGTCGGAGGCGTCGCAGGCGAAGCTGTTCGCGTCCGAGATGGCCGAGCGCGTGTGTTCCGACGCGATCCAGATCCACGGTGGCTACGGCTACCTCGCCGATTACGAAGTCGAGCGTCATTATCGCGACGCGCGCATCACGCAGATCTACGAAGGCACCAGCGAAGTGCAGCGGATGGTGATTGCGCGACAGCTTTGAGTCGCGGCGCTCGCTCCATCGAACACCACGCGAACCGACAAGCAGGTAAACAGGCAGGGCACGAGGGCAGCGCGGCAAACGCGGCACGCAACGACGTGACCGTGCGCGGCGCAACTGGGAACCGGACGGGCGCTGCAGCGCCTGCGCCGGTCGACCGCTGGGCATGGAGACTGGAGACGACACGATGACAGTACAGGCATTCCTGGACGCACGCGACTTTCTGCTGCGCCATCGCACCGACTACGAAACCGCCTACCGCGATTTCGAATGGCCGGTGCTCGATGCGTTCAACTGGGCGCTCGACTACTTCGACCCGATGGCGCGCGGCAACGACCAGCCCGCGCTGTGGATCGTCGACGCGGCAACCGGGACGGGCGACCCGTATTCGTTCGCGCAGATGTCCGAGCGCTCGTCGCGGATCGCGAACTGGCTGCGCGGCATCGGCGTCGTGCGCGGCGACCGGATCCTGCTGATGCTGCCGAACCGTGTCGAGCTGTGGGACGCGATGCTCGCCGCGATGAAGCTCGGCGCGATCGTGCTGCCCGCGACCACCCAGCTATCGGCCGACGACGTGCGCGACCGCGTGCAGATCGGCGGCGCCACATACGCGATCATCGACGAGAACGAAACCGCGAAGTTCGAACAGGCCGATCTCGGCCTGAGGCACAAGATCGTCGCCGGCGCGCCGCGCGACGGCTGGCTTGCGATGAACGACGGCTACGCGGCGAGCGACGTGTTCACCCCCGACGCCGTCACGCAGTCGAACGAAACGATGCTGCTGTACTTCACGTCGGGCACGACGTCGAAGCCGAAGCTCGTCGAGCATACGCACCGCACCTATCCGGTCGGGCACCTGTCGACGATGTACTGGGTCGGCCTGCAGCCGGGCGACATCCACTGGAACATCAGCTCGCCGGGCTGGGCGAAGCACGCGTGGAGCTGCTTCTTCGCGCCGTGGAATGCGCAGGCGTGCGTGTTCGCGTTCAACTACGCGCGCTTCGAGCCGAAAGTCGTGCTCGACGCGCTCGTCAAATACCGGGTGACCACGCTGTGCGCGCCGCCGACCGTGTGGCGGATGCTCGTGCAGCAGCCGCTCGCGTCGTTCGACGTGAAGCTGCGCGAGATCGTCGGCGCGGGCGAGCCGCTCAATCCCGAGATCATCGAGCGCGTGAAGAAGGCGTGGGGCATCACGATCCGCGACGGCTACGGCCAGACCGAGACGACCTGCCTGATCGGCAACACGCCGGGCCAGCCGGTGGTCGCCGGCTCGATGGGGCGGCCGCTGCCGGGCTACCGGATCGCGCTGCTCGACCCGGACGGCGCGCCCGTCAGCGAAGGCGAGGTCGCGCTGCCGATCGGCGCCGGCGCGTCGCGCCCGGTCGGGCTGATGAACGGCTACGCGAACAATCCCGACGCGACGGCCCATGCGATGCGCGACGGCCATTACCGCACGTCGGACATCGCGATGCGCGGCGACGACGGCTACTACGTGTACATCGGCCGCGCGGACGACGTGTTCAAGTCGTCCGACTACCGGCTGAGCCCGTTCGAACTGGAAAGCGTGCTGATCGAGCATCCGGCGATCGCGGAAGCGGCCGTCGTGCCGAGCCCGGACCCGCTGCGGCTGTCGGTGCCGAAGACCTACATCACGCTGCGCCAGGGCTACGAGGAAAGCCCGGCGCTCGCGCTGGAGATCTTCCGCTTCTCGCGCGAGAAGCTCGCGCCGTACAAGCGCATCCGCCGCCTGCAGTTCGCCGAGTTGCCGAAGACCATCTCGGGGAAGATCCGCCGCGTCGAGCTGCGCCGCCGCGAGATCGAGCGCGGCGACGATGCGACGACGCGCATGCCCGGCGAATACTGGGAAGAAGATTTCGCCGCCGAACTGAAATGACCGGCCGCGGGCCGCGCGCGCCGCATCCCGCGGCGGCCGCCCGCAACTGGATTGAACCGGCCGCGCGGCATCAGCGCTGCGTGGTCCACAGCAAGGAGATTGCATCGATGAACGCGAATCCGACGCCCCGCACGGGGCAAGACGTGCCGACGGTCAAGCTGCTGATCGACGGCGCTTTCCTCGAGTCCACCACGAGCGAGTGGCGCGACATCGTCAACCCGGCGACCCAGCAGGTGCTCGCGCGCGTGCCGTTCGCGACCGTCGCGGAAGTCGACGCGGCCGTGCAGGCCGCGCAGGAGGCGTATGCGACATGGAAGAACACGCCGATCGCCGCGCGCATGCGCATCATGCTGAAGTTCCAGGATCTCGTGCGCGCGAACCTGCAGCGCATCGCGAAGACGCTGACCGCCGAGCAGGGCAAGACGCTGCCCGACGCCGAAGGCGACATCTTCCGCGGCCTCGAGGTGGTCGAGCACGCGTGCTCGATCGGCACGCTGCAACTCGGTGAGTTCGCCGAAAACGTCGCGGGCGGCGTCGACACCTACACGCTGCGCCAGCCGCTCGGCGTATGCGCGGGCATCACGCCGTTCAATTTCCCCGCGATGATTCCGCTGTGGATGTTCCCGATGGCGATCGTGTGCGGCAATACATTCGTGCTGAAGCCGTCGGAGCAGGACCCGATGTCGACGATGGAGCTCGTCGAGCTCGCGATCGAAGCCGGCGTGCCGAAAGGCGTGCTGAACGTCGTGCACGGCGGCAAGGAAGTCGTCGATGCGATCTGCACGCATCCGCTCGTGAAGGCGATCTCGTTCGTCGGCTCGACGGCCGTCGGCACGCACGTGTACAACCTCGGCAGCCAGCATGGCAAGCGCGTGCAGGCGATGATGGGCGCGAAGAACCACGCGATCCTGCTGCCCGACGCGAACCGCGAGCAGGCGATCAATGCGCTGGTCGGCGCGGGCTTCGGCGCGGCCGGCCAGCGCTGCATGGCGACCTCCGTCGCGGTGCTGGTCGGCCGCGCGCGCGACTGGCTGCCTGACATCGTCGCGAAGGCGCAGACGCTGAAGGTCAACGCGGGCTCGCAAGCGGGCACGGACGTCGGGCCGGTCGTGTCGCGCGGCGCAAAGGCGCGCATCCTGTCGTTGATCGACGCGGGCATCAAGGAAGGCGCGAAGCTCGAGCTCGACGGTCGCGACGTGAAGGTCGCCGGCTTCGAGGAAGGCAACTTCATCGGGCCGACGATCTTTTCGGGCGTGAAGCCCGAGATGACGGTCTACACCCATGAAATCTTCGGGCCGGTGCTGGTCGTGATGGAAGTCGACACGCTCGACGAAGCGATCGCGCTCGTCAACGCGAACCCGATGGGCAACGGCGTGGGCATCTTCACGCAGAGCGGCGCGGCCGCGCGCAAGTTCCAGAGCGAGATCGACGTCGGCCAGGTCGGCATCAACATCCCGATTCCGGTGCCGGTGCCGTTCTTCAGCTTCACCGGCTCGCGCGGCTCGAAGCTCGGCGATCTCGGCCCTTACGGCAAGCAGGTCGTGCAGTTCTACACGCAGACGAAGACGGTCACCGCGCGCTGGTTCGACGACGACACGACGGCCGGCCCGGTGAACACGACGATCCGGCTGCACTGAGCGGCGGAGGAGACGAACATGAAGATCGGTTTTATCGGACTGGGCCACATGGGTGCGCCGATGGCGCTGAACCTGCTCAAGGCTGGCCATGAAGTGCATGCGTTCGACCTGAGCGCCGATGCATTGCGCGCGCTGCAGGACGCCGGCGCGCAGGCGGCCGCGTCGCCGCGCGATGCGGCCTCGGGCGCGACGTTCGTGATCACGATGCTGCCGGCCGCGCCGCACGTGCGCTCGGTGCTCGCCGGTGAAAACGGCGTGCTGGCCGGCCTCGACGCCGGCGCGACCGTGATCGACTCGAGCACGATCGACCCGGCGAGCGCGCAGGCATTCGGCGCGCTCGTGCGCGAGCACGGCGGCGCGTTCGTCGATGCACCGGTATCGGGCGGCACCGGCGGTGCGGCGGCCGGCACGCTGACCTTCATGGTCGGCGGCAGCGACGCCGATTTCGAGCGCGTGAAGCCCGTGCTCGCCGGCATGGGCAAGAACATCGTCCACTGCGGCGCGACCGGGATGGGGCAGGTCGCGAAGGTCTGCAACAACCTCGTGCTCGGCATCTCGATGGCGGCCGTATCGGAGGCGATGTCGCTCGGCGTCGCGCTCGGCATCGACCCGAAGGTGCTGGCCGGCATCGTCAACACGTCGACGGGCCGCTGCTGGAGCTCGGACACCTACAACCCGTATCCGGGCGTGATCGCCACCGCGCCGTCGTCGCGCGGCTACAGCGGCGGCTTCGGCACCGACCTGATGCTGAAGGATCTCGGCCTCGCGAACGACGCCGCGAAGCAGGCGCGCCAGCCCGTCTATCTCGGCGCGCTCGCGCAGCAGCTGTACCAGGCGATGAGCAGCCGCGGCGACGGGCAACTCGATTTCTCGGCGGTGATCCGCCTGTACCAACCGGCCACGAAGAAGGACGCCTCATGATCGAACTGGACTACGTCGACGACGGCGCGATCGCGTGCGCGACGCTCAAGCGTCCGCCCGCGAACGCCTTTACCGCCGACGGGCTGCGGCAGCTGCAGGACACCGTCGCCGAGCTGAACGCGAACCCGCGCGTGCGCGCGCTGGTGATCACCGGCGACGGCCCGAAGTTCTTCAGCGCGGGCGCCGACCTGAACACGTTCGCCGACGGCGACCGCGCGGTCGCGCGCGCGATGGCCGCGCGCTTCGGCGCGGCGTTCGAGGCGCTGCATGACGCGCGGGTCGTGACGATCGCGGCGATCAACGGCTATGCGATGGGCGGCGGCCTCGAATGCGCGCTCGCGTGCGATTTGCGGATCGCCGAGACGCACGCGCAGATGGCGCTTCCCGAACCGTCGGTCGGCCTGCTGCCGTGCGGGCTCGGCACGCAGACGCTGCCCTGGCTCGTCGGCGAAGGCTGGGCGAAGAAGATCATCCTGGCCGGCACGCGGGTCGACGCGGCGACGGCGCTCCGGATCGGCCTCGTCGAGGACGTGGTCGAGAGCGGCGCGGCACGCGATGCGGCGCTGGCGCTCGCGCGCAACGTCGCGCGGCAGAGCCCGCATGCGGTGGCATACAGCAAGGAGCTGATCGGCCTCGCACGCCGCGGCGTGCCGCGCAGCGCGGCGCTCGCGGTCGAGCGCGAGCGCTTCGTCGACCTGTTCGACACGAACGATCCGCGCGAAGGCGTGGCCGCGTTTCTCGGCAAGCGCGCGCCGCAATGGCACACCGATGGGGAGGCGCAACCATGAGCACGCCGGTCACGACTCACGAGCGCGTCGTGCAACCCGCGCCGGAGGTGCTGTTCCGCGTGGTGAACCGCGTGGCGCTGATCACGCTGAACCGGCCGGCCGCGCTCAATGCGTTGTCCTATCCGATGATCGGCGAGCTCGCCGCGCTGCTCGAGCGTTGCCGCACCGACGACCAGATCGTCGCGGTCGTGCTGCGCGGCGCGGGCGAGAAGGGCTTCTGCGCGGGTGGCGACGTGCGTGCGCTGTACCGGATGGTCGCGCAGCGCGAGACCTGGCTGCCGTTCTTCGTCGACGAATACCGGCTCGACCATGCGATCCACACGTTCCCGAAGCCGGTGGTCGCGCTGATGGACGGCGTGACGATGGGCGGCGGGATGGGGCTCGCGCAAGGCGCGGCGCTGCGTGTCGCGACCGAGCGCAGCAAGATCGCGATGCCGGAGACGCGCATCGGCCTCGTGCCCGACGTCGGCGCGACGCATTTCCTGTCGTGCATGCCGGTCGAGCTCGAACTGTACGTGGGGCTGACGGGCGCGATGCTGTCGGGTGCCGACGCGCTGAGCGCGAAGCTCGCGGACCTGTGCGTGCCGTCGTCGTGGCTCGATACGTTCGAGACGCGCATCGAGAGCGTCAAGTGGGACGGCGACGTGCTGCCAGCGCTGCGCAAGGTGTTCGAGCCGCCGTGCAACGTCGTGCCGCATGCCGTGCTCGACACGCAGATGGCGTGGATCGTCCGGCACTTCGACAAGCGCTCGACCGTCGAGCGGATCGTCGCGACGCTGAAGCAGGATCTCGCGCGCGACGAGCTGTCGCGCGAGCATCGTCAATGGCTGCAGGCGACGCTCGATGCGCTCGCCGGCCATTCGCCGACGATGCTGTGCGTGACGCGCGAAGCGCTGCTGCGCGGCCGCCAGATGACGCTGGCCGAGTCGTTCCGGATGGAGCTCGGCATCGTCGCGCGCGCGATCGAGGAGGGCGACTTCTGCGAAGGCGTGCGCGCGCATCTCATCGACAAGGATCGCAAGCCGCGTTGGGCGCCGGCGTCGCTCGTCGAGCTGCGCGCCGAGCGCGTGCGGCATTTCCTGACCTCGCCGTGGAAGCTGTTCGCGCATCCGCTCGCCGATCTCGGCGCGGCGTGACGTCCCGACGCGCCCGCGCGGCGCGTCGGCTGCAACGCATTTCCATTCTTGTCGCCTGCGTTCAGCGCTCGATCATCGGCGGCACCGCCTGCACGAGCGCGTCGATCACGCAGCGCGTCTTGCGCGGCAGATAGCGCGTTTTCGGCCAGATCGCGTGGATGTCGCCTTCGCATACGAAGCAGCGGTCGAGCACGACGACCATCTCGCCGCGCTTCACGTAATGATCGAGCAGCCAGCTCGGCAGCCACGCGATCCCGAACCCCGCCGCACCGGCCGCCGCGATCGCCTGCACGTCGTCGAAGCTGAGCTGGTGCTGCATGTCGACGCGCACGATCGAGCCGTCCGGCGCGCGCAGGTCCCACGGCTGCGCGACGCCCGAGCGTGAATACGCGATCGTCCGGTGATTCCGCAGGTCGTCGAGCGATTGCGGCATCCCGTAGCGCGCGAGATACGACGGCGCTGCGCCGAGGCTGCCGTACTGCGTGCCGAGCCGCCGCACCGCGAGGCTCGTGCTATCCGCCAGCGTGCCGATGCGCACCGCGAGATCGATTCCTTCCTCGACCAGATCGACGAAACGGTCGGTGATCGACACGTCGATCCGCACGTGCGGATACGTGCGTGCGAGATCGAGGACGATCGGCGTCACGCAGTGATGCCCGAACGCGAGCGGCACGCTCAGCCGCAGCTTGCCGCGCGCTTCGTTGCGGCCGCAATCGAGATCGGCTTCCGCCGCTTCGAGTTCCGACAGCGCGCGCACGCAGCGGTCGTAATACGCCTGGCCGTCGTCGGTCAGGCTCTGGCTGCGGGTCGTGCGCTGCAGCAGTCGCGCGCCGAGCCGCTTCTCGAGCCGCGCGATCGCCTTGCCGACCGCCGAGCGCGTCATGTCTAGCCGTTCCGCGGCAAGCGCGAAGCTGCCGGATTCCACTACCTGGACGAAGGTCGTGACGCCGTCGAGTCTGTCGGTCATGGCGGGTTGCGGTGATTGAGTCCTGTAGTTCCCCAGTCTGGAGAAAAGGACGCGTCAATGGGGAGGGGGATTCTCACTATAGTACCGATTCCCGTCCAGCGTGCGTTGCCGGCCGCACGCGGCGAATCCTTCTCACCTGGAGGCGCGCGGCCCGTTGCGGGTCGTCGCGCAATACGCATGACGCTATCCGACACCCGCAGGAATGCGGTCGCGCTCGCGGCCGTCTGTCTCACGTCGTTGATGTTCGGCCTCGAGATCTCGAGCGTGCCGGTGATCCTGCCGACGCTCGAACACGTGCTGCACGGCGACTTCAACGGCATGCAGTGGATCATGAACGCGTACACGATCGCGTGCACCACGGTGCTGATGGCGGCCGGCACGCTCGCCGACCGCTTCGGCCGCAAGCGCGTGTACGTGATCGGCACCGTGCTGTTCGGCGCGACGTCGTTGCTGTGCGGGCTCGCGCCGAACGTGCCGGTGCTCGTCGCCGGCCGGTTGCTGCAGGGCGCGAGCGGCGGCGCGATGCTGATCTGCCAGATCGCGGTGCTGTCGCACCAGTTCCGCGAAGGGCGCGAGCGCGGCCGCGCGTTCGGGATCTGGGGCATCGTGTTCGGGATCGGCCTCGGCTTCGGGCCGATCGTCGGCGGCGCGATCGTCGCGCTGGCGAGCTGGCCGTGGGTGTTTCTCGTCCACGCGCCGCTCGCGGCCGTCGCGCTCGTGCTGATCGGCGGCGCGGTGCGGGAGTCGCGCGATCCGCATGCGGGCACGCTCGACGTCGCGGGTATCGTTACGCTGTCGCTCGCCGTGCTCGGCATCGCGTTCTATATCACCCAAAGTGCGGAGCTGGGGCTCACGAGCGCGGCCGGCCTCGGCGTGCTCGGCGCGACCGTGCTTGCGCTGGCGGGCTTCGTCGTCGCGGAGCGTGTGAGCGCGCGGCCGATGTTCGACTTCTCCGTGTTCCGGATTCGCGCGTTCACCGGCGCGATCTTCGGCTCGATGGGGATGAACTTCAGTTTCTGGCCGTTCATGATCTACCTGCCGATCTGGTTCCAGGTCGCGCTCGGGTATGACAGCGTGACGGCCGGCCTCGCGCTGCTCGCGTACACGCTGCCGACGCTGGTCGCGCCGCCGTTCGGCGAGCGGCTCGCGCTGCGCTACGGGCCCGGCGTCGTCATTCCGGGCGGCCTGTTCACGATTGCGGCCGGTTTCGCGCTGATGCGGATCGGCAGCGGCGTCGACCACGCGAGCTGGCTCACGATGCTGCCCGGCTGCGTGATCGCCGGCATCGGGCTCGGGCTCACCAACACGCCGGTCACGAACACGACGACGGGCGCGGTGCCGGGTTCGCGGGCCGGGATGGCGTCGGGCATCGACATGAGCGCGCGGATGATCTCGCTCGCGCTGAATATCGCGACGATGGGCTTCGTGCTGGTCGCGGGGATCGTCGCGAGCCTGAAGGCGGGGGTTGCGGGGGCGGTCGATGCGGGGGTGTTGCGCACGCTGGCGCAGCAGATCGCGTCGGGCCGCACCGACGGGTTGCAGGCGATTGCGCCCGCGCTCGCGCAGGCCGACCCGAACGGCACCGCGCTGCACGCGGCGCTCGTGCACGGGTTCGGTTGGGTGATGGTGTATGGCGCGGCCGGCGTGGCCGTGCTCGCGACCGCGAGCGCGGTGGCGTTCGCGCCGGTGGGGCGGAGGGGGGCGGTATGTGAATGAGGTCGTGCGTAGCCGGGCCGATGGGGCTGGCGCATGACAAGCGTTAAAGGGGCGTTGCCCGTATCAGGGTTTGGGCGATGCTGACGTCAGCTTGCTTTTCAATGATGCCGCTCGAGCAAAGTTTCTCGAATCGATGATAAAGAAAAATGTCTCCCGGGAATGCTTGCTTCTCTGAAGCAAGTTTTTCCATTATGCGCAATGCGACTATTGGAGATGGCTCCCATTGCTCGGTTATGGCGTCGATGATGTATTGGTCGAAGTGCGATGATGGGAGCGACTGGATTTTTCCGGTGCGGCCGATTAGCCTAAAATCTGCATTTTCGTCGGTTATGACATCCCATTCCCGGATGTAAGGGCTGATGTCGCTCGTCTTTTTCTCAACTGCATCGTCGAGAAAAATCGCGATATCGTGAAAATTCCCTGCGGCGGAGTCGGGCGCGCTCTCGGGAACCGGGATCAAGGAAAATTCTTGCACGGGTTGGAAACTCACCCAATGTATGAAGTTCGCATATTCATCTGACGCCAATGGGTTCACCCATGCGAAAATTTTGGCTCCCTCACTGAGAGCAGAGATGTTTGTCGATACATTTTCCGGAACGTACCCGAAATTCTCGGAGAACCATGCCGAAAGCGTTTTGGTGTTGCGCTTCTTGAGCGGGCCGAGATGCCAGTCTCCGCCGATAAGTACGCACGACCCCGTCAAGCTTCCATTTGAAATTGCAGTTGAAACGGCATCGAAGAAGCGCTTCGAGAATGTCGCGTGAACGACATGTTGATAATTCTTATTTTGAATCATTCGAGCTCCCCGATTTCAGTTCAAGCAATCCCCGCATCGCGTCATGCCGGTAGGGCTGTCCGGCCTGCCGCCCTACCGTTCGATGCGTATTGTGTAAAGAGCAGGGTAGATTTTCGACGGGTGATTTTTCAAGTATCTATTTTTGTGAAAGGGGATAATTGTTGCTGACTGTCATATTGTCAATATTGTTAAATTAAATTGAGGATATTCGTGCGTCGGATTCCGCGCGCCGCATAGCGGCTAGAGATCGACCGAACAGGCGATGGCAGTTATGGCCACCGTCCCGTGTCCGCTACCGCTGCGCAGCCACGATCACCATCATCGGCCGGTCTCGTTCCTCGTCGAGCGCGGGCATTGCATCGACCTGTTCCGGCGTCGGCCCCCATTCGTTCAGGTGCGTGAGCGTGAAGCCGCTGCCGATCAGCAGGTTCACGAGCGTGCCGAGCGTGCGATGCTGCTTGACGACGCCCGGCGCGAGCCAGTCGGTCACGCGTTCGCCTTCGCGCTGATAACCGTCGAGCGGCCACGAGCGCTCGCCCTGCGCATCGACGACGAAGCCGGGCCGGCGCGGCGCCGTGTAGATCGGATGCTCGATCGAGAACACGAGCCGGCCACCCGGCACGAGCGCGCGGTGGATCGTGCGCAGCAGCGCGTCGAGATGCGCGATGTAGTGGAACGCGAGCGAGCTGTACGCGAGATCGAACGCGGCATCCGGCAGCGCGAGCGTTTCGAGGTCGGCGCGGCGGTACGTGATCGCCGGGTGCGCGGCCGTCGACGCCGCGCGTTCGAGCATGCGTTCGGACACGTCGATACCCAGCACGCTCGCCGCGCCCTGTTCGGCCGCCCAGCGGCTGAACCAGCCATAGCCGCAGCCGAGGTCGAGCACGTTGGCGCCGCGCAGCGCCGGCAGCAGCGCGCGCAGCGCGGGCCATTCGGGCGCACCGGCGAGCCCATGCACCGAGCGGTTCAGGCGGCTGTAGCCTTCGAAGAAGGCGGGATCGTCATAGATGTTCTGCGTCATGCGGCGAGCCTCGCGCAAATGCGGCGCACGGTGCCATGCGGCCGATTCCGCGAGCTTACGCGCCGTCGCCGCGTGCGTCGATCCGGCGTTGCGTGTCCGCGTCGACGATCGCGCGGATCGCGCCGAACAGCGGCGTCGCGTCGGTGTAGCGCCGCCCGTAGCCGAGATTGAACGCGTAGTCGAAGTCGGGCGGATTGCTGCCCTGGTTGTGCTGCAGGATCGTCTCGAGCTTGTCGAGCGCCTTTGCGGCGCGCGCTTCCGGTGATTCGGCCGCCTCGTATTCATCCCACAGCGCGACGATCTCGTCGCGCAGCGCGCGATCGAGCCCGGCCGTGAGCGTCAGCAGGTCGTCGCGTTCGTGCGTGCTCTTGTCCGGATGCGCGGCCTGCTCGATCGCGGGGATGTCGCCGTGCAGCGCTTCGCCGAGATCGTGGACGACGCACAATTTCAGCAGTTTCGTCGTGTCGACGTCGGGCAGCGCATCGGCGAACACGAGCGCCATCAGGCACAGTCGCCAGCTGTGCTCCGCGGTGCTTTCGCGACGGCCCGTCGACGTGTGGCCGCTGCGCAGCACGTCTTTCAGGCGTTCGGCTTCGCGCAGGAAATCGAGCCGCGCGTGGATCGTGTCGAGGTTCATCGTCGGCGCAATGCGTGAATGGAGCCGTCAAGCGTACGCCGAGCGGACGCCCCGCGTCCACGCATGAAATATGCGTGGCGCGCCGGGGCCCGGCGACTGGCGCACGTGCTATAGCGTTTCGACGAGCCGCGCGGCGGAGCCATCCGACAGCGTCATGCGCGTCCACCGGCAGGTGCTGCCGCGAATCGGCACGACGCGCGACGCATTGGTCCCGGTCGCGAATTCGACGCTCGGCGGCCCCGCGCGATCGTGCCAGCCGAGCGGGTCGAGCGCGGCTTCCATGCGGACGATTTCCGGCGACGCATAGCGCCACAGCGAGGTACCGAGCAACATCGGCAGCGGCCGCGAGAACTCGGCCGCGCGCGACGGCGAGCAGGCGAGCAGCCGATGCGTGAGGTCGCACACGAGATGCATGCGGGCCGTGCTGCTCGCGATCAGCCGTGCGAGCGCGTGGTCGCCGGCCGAATCGAGACGCGCGGCAAGCAGCCGCTCGGCCGTCGCGCGCTCGTCGGGCGACATCTGCTGGATGCCGGCTTCCCAGCGCGAGATCGTCGATTGCGCGACGCCGAACAGCTCAGCCGCATGGCTCTGCTTCACGCGGCGCAGCGTGCGCCAGCGCTTGAGTTGCGGGCCGAGCGGCGGGGTGTGAAGCGGCGAGGTCGTCATGTCGATGCTCCGGTTTGCGTTCGTGGTGCGAGCGCGTGCATGGCAGGCGAGCGTCACCGCCGGCCGTGGCCGTTACATGATCCGCAGGCCGCCGTTCGCCTCGATCGCGATGACCGCGATCGGCAAGAGCACGATGCCGCCCAGCACGAGCACGCCGTCGGCGGCGACCGTGACCGGCGTCGCGAGGATCCGCAAGCCCATGCCGACCACGGACGGCGATTCCCTGACGTACACGGTGTACGGGTGGTTGAACGCTTGTGCCGCGTTGTCCTTGTCCTTGGCCTTGTCGGCGAAACCTTCGGTCGAGTAGCGCTTGCCGCCGATGTCGCCTTCGAGCACGAGCCCGGCCTGCGCGGCGGTGAAGCCGTCGGCGGTCGCGGCCTGTTGATCGTCCGCCGATGCGTTCTTCGGCAACAGAATCCGGTAGTGGCCGGTCACGCCGCTGCCGTTCCCACGAAAGTCGGTGAACTCGGTGCGCAGCGACTTCCGGTAGCCGGACTGCAGCACGGGCCGCAGGGAGGCAGGCAGATCGAAGATGTAATGGTAATCCCGGCCGAGGACGACGAGTTTCTTGCCGTCTTCGGTGATCATGAACGCGGACACTTGTTCGTGGTACGCGCTCTCCTTGTACAGCTTCGGCGTGAAGCAGCCGGACAGCGGGAGGCTGGCCGCAGCCATGCCGGCGGCCAGCAGGCGCCGGCGCGTGATCGAAATGCGCATTTCTTGTAGTTCCGTCTTTGCGGTTTAAGGTGGCTTTCGCCCTCGGAGCGGCGATTCTCGCGTATCCGGCGCGCGTTGTCGAACGGGAAATCTGTTGCGGCAACGCTGCCGATCGTGCCGTGTCTTGCAGCATGCCGTGGCGTCCGAAGCAGCCGGACACGTTTTCGGCAGGCTTTCAACCGGCCTCGTCATATCTTATTATTCGGCCAGAGCGGCGCGCGCCGGCCGCCATCGGTCATGTCGACGCATGACGCGCCGGCCAGCATTCCCCGCCTTCCGGCTTGCGCATCGAACGGCGCGCGGTCGGCACGACCGGAGACGCGTGGCCAGCGCGTATTCCGAAAAAATGATACGAGGGCGCAATGGTACGACTGGTCTTGCTGCTGCTGGGCATCGAATATCTGCGAACGCGCTGGCGCGGGCTGACCGTGCTGGGCTGGCTGTGGGTCGTCGCGGGCGTCGGCATCTTCATCGACGCGCTCGACGGCGCGCTGCATTTTCCGATCGAACTGTTCGCGTGGCTGTTCCTGATCGAGGGGCTCGCGACGCTCGCGGTGGCCGGCAGCGGCGTCGGCGGGCAGCGCATCCTGCGCTACGTGAAGGGCATCGCGGTCGTGGTGGCCGCCGGGCTCGTGTTCGCGGGCCATCATCACGGCCACTTCCTGCTGTCGATGATCTTCGGCACGCTGTTCCTCGTCGACGGGCTGCTGCAGTGCACGTCCGCATGGATGGTGCGTTACCGGCGCTGGAACGTCGCGTTCGCATGGGGCGTCGTCGAAATCTTGCTCGCGATCTTCTTCTACCAGCCGTACCCGACCCACTATGCGGGCACCGTGCCGTACTGCCTCGGCCTGCTGCTGATGTTCGGCGGAATGCACATGCTGAGCCTCGCCGCGCGCGTGCGGCGGCTCACGCGCAACCCGGCGTTCGTGACGTCGCCGGCGCCCGCGATCGTGCCCGACATCGACGCGGCGCCCGACGTCCCGCGCTTCACGCAATCCGAATGGGACGGCCCGCCGGCCGACCACGAGCGCGCGCTCACCGTGCACGTGTGGACGCCGACCGGCACGTCGAAGGCCGAAGCGCAGCGCTACCCGGTGATCGACCGCTACATCGCGGCGGTGGACGTCAACGGCGTGATCTCGACCGGCCATGCGGCGCTGGAGTCGCCCGAGGGCATCTACATCAGCCTGTATCCGGCCGTCGAGATCGATCGTTCTCCGGACGAATTCACGCGGCTGCTGCGCGCGACGCGCGAGAACGACGTGCCGGGGTTGTTCCAGCCCGACTATGCGACGGAATCGAAGGCATGGTGTCCGTCGACCGTGCGCGTGCGGATCCGCAACTATGATCCGGCGAAGCTGGACGCCTTCTGGTCGTCGTACCGGCAGACCGTGACGTACAACCTCACGCACCGCAACTGCTCGAGCACCGTGTCGAACGCGCTCGAGGCGGCACTCGACGGCGCGGTGTGGCGGCTCAAGGGCGAGCGGGCAGGGTGGGGCGCGTTCGTCCGGCTGTTGCTCACGCCCGAGCTGTGGGTCGCCGCGCAGATCCGCAAGCGCGCGGTGACGATGGCCTGGACGCCCGGGCTCACGCTCGACTATGCGCGAGCGCTCAGCATGCTCGCCGATCCGCGGCCGTTCGCGTGGTGGAAGGTCGCGCGCTCGGCCGTGACGGCGATCATCGCGTCGCGCCGGGCGTGGCGCGAGCAGGACAGCGCGGCGCTGTCGCCGGGTGGATCGGAAGCCGCGTCGGCGAAATGATCGCGTGGCGCCGCACCGAGGCTTCGATCAGCAGGCCGGCATTCATCGGCGTTGCGCCGCGTCACGAATTCCTGGGGCCACCTTCATATTGATGCCATGTTGCGTCGGCAACAATCGCGGGCAGACATTCGACAATCTTGCGGCGCATCCAGCGACCGCAAGCCTTTTCCGAGGAAACGCCATGCTCAAGACGCTCGCCCGCGCCGCGGCCGCACTCGCCGTCGCATTCGCCTCGCTGCACGCCACCGCGCAGACCAGCTACGACTACCTGTTGCTCGCGGCTTCGTGGGAGCCCGGCTTCTGCGCGTCGCACGATACGCCGGAGTGTACGAACCTCGCCGGCACGTATGCGGCGACGAGCCTGTCGCTGCATGGCCTGTGGCCGAACCGGTATGACGGCAACCAGCCGTTCTACTGCGGCGTGCCGCAGAGCGACATCGATCTCGACAACGCGCACCAGTGGTGCAGCATGGACGCGTATCCGGTGAGCACCGCGACCCGCAACACGCTGTCGACCTACATGCCGGGCGTGGCGTCGTGCCTCGACAAGCACGAATGGTTCAAGCACGGCACCTGCTCGAATTCGGCCACGCCGGACACTTACTGGAACGAGGCGACCGGCATGATCAGCCGGCTCGGCAACACGTCGTTCAACACGTTCCTGCAGGCGAACGCGGGCAAGGTGGTGACGCGCAACCAGTTGCTGTCCGCGTTCGAGGGCGCGTTCGGCAGCAATACGCGCAGCGCGGTGTCGCTGAAGTGCACGAAGACCAACGGCGTCAGCTATTTCACGGAAGCGTGGATCGCGGTGAAGACGACCGCGACCTCGCAGTTTCCGAGCGCAGCGTCGCTCGTGACGGACGGCAATACGCAGGGCACGTGCCCGACGTCGGGCGTGTATATCGCGAAGTAACGCGCGAAGTCACGCAGGAGGCGCCGGCCGGGAACCGTTCCGGCCGGCGCGGCGCATGCGTTGCGCGTCTACGCGAGCAAGTGCAACGCATCGTCGAGCGACAGCACCGTCGTGCGCGTCTCGAACGCCGTCGCGAACAGATGCTCGTGCACGACCTGATCCGGGTCGTAGCAGCAGTCCTTCACCGTATACAGCCGGAAATCCGCATCGCTTGCGTGCGCAACCGACGACAGCACGACGCCGGTCGACGCAATCCCGACCAGGATCAGCGTATCGATACCCTGCGCGACGAGCCGCGCCTGCAGGTCGGTGCCGAAGAACACGCTTGCGCGATGCGCGGCGATCAGCGGCTCGCTGTCCAGCCGGCCGAGCCCCGGGCACGGGCCGTCGTCCACGAACAGGCCGAGCTGCTTGATCCCCTGGCCGTTCTTGTTGCGCGGACTGACTTCCGGATAGCCGGGGTTGAAGCGGAGATTGGCGAAGCAAACGTGGACGCCGCCGGCCCGCGCCGCATCGCAGAGCTTGCGCGTCTTGGCGAGCAGGGTGGGCGCGACCGACGGAAAGAGCCCGAGGATGTCGGTCTGGTAATGCATGACGACCAGCGCGGTTTGCGCCGGCACGATCGGTGGAATTGACGCGTGCGTGTGGGTATCCGTGCCTGCGTGGTCGGTGGCTGCGCGATCTGAAGCGTGTTCCGGTTGCATGACTGATGCTCTCCCAAAAGTCACTTCGGTGGATTCGGAAAAACGACCGCTGCGTGGATGTCGTCGACCATTCTAGTGGGCCGGCAAGAAACGGGTTCGTCGCATGGCGTCCCGGGTACGGACATGTGCGTCAGGTCGCGACGCCGCGCGTGCTGAACAGCGTGGAGATCAGATCGATCTGATCCAGTCGATTGATCCACCATTTCGATGCGCGTCCGGTCTTGTCCTCACGCCAGCCGAGGTAGCAGGTTGTATGGTCCCGCACGCCGATTACGCGCCGCTCGACGAGCTTTCCCTGACGGATCGCCTCCTCGACGACGGGCGCGGGCAGCATGCCGACGGCCATGCCTTCGCAAAGGAGGTCGAGTTTGGCGGCCAGGGTCGGCACGATGATGACCGGTTGTCCGTCATGAATCGCCACCGATCGGGGCTCGAGGGCGCGCGACGTGTCGCTGATGACGACGCCGCGATGGCTTGAAATGGTGTCGCTGTCGAGTGGTTGTTCGACGGCGGCGAGCGGGTGATGCGGCGCCACGACGAAAACATGGCGCAACAGGCCGATCGGCCTTGCCGCGATGTTCGGCGCGTGCGGCGGCTCCCCAGCGGCACCGATCGCGATATCCGCGCGCCCCGTGACGAGCGCGTCCCATACGCCGCCGAGCACTTCGGTCGATAGACGAAGCCGCGTGGTCAGCTTCATGTCATAGAAGGCGCGCACGTGCGGCCACAACGACGGGAGCGGCAGAATCTCGTCGAGGCACAGTCTGAGTTCGGCCTCCCAACCCGCGTGGACACCCCGGACTTTGTTTTCCAGCTCCCGCCCCGCCTGGAGCAGACGACGACCATCCTCTACGAGCAGCCGTCCCGCCTCGGTCAACTGCGCACGCCGCCCGCTGCGATCGAACAGGATGACCCCGAGATCGCTCTCTGCCTTTTGCACGAGGTAGGACAGTGCAGACGGTACGCGATGAATCAGCACGGCTGCTTCCGCGAACGTGCCCGCGCGGTCTATGGCATCGAGCGCCTCCAGAACTTCAAACGACAACTTCAAAACGATTACCTTTTAGATGGGCCGCTGATTTTCGACGCTGGGGCGGGGCGCAAATCGGAAGAAGTCAGGGTCGCGACCATGCCCGGGCGCGTGGATCAGTGGCCGCGAGGGGGCGCCATTATGCAGCCGCGACGACGCTGTTCCGAATTGCGCCTAACTCCGCCACCTCAAAAAATCGACCGCCCCGAATACGTCGTCAACCACTCCAGCGCCAGCGTTCCCGCCAACGAGTTCCCGTTCGCGTCGAGCCCCGGCGCCCACACGCACACGGCCATTTCGCCCGGCAGCACCGCGACGATCCCGCCGCCCACGCCGCTTTTCGCGGGCAGGCCCACGCGATAGACGAAGTCGCCCGCCGCGTCGTAGGTGCCGCAGGTCAGCATCAGCGCCGACAGCCGCTTCGCCGAACTCGCGTCGAGGATCCGCTCGCCGGTGACGGGCGCGACGCCGCCGTTCGCGAGAAACAGCGCGGCCTGCGCGAGCTCGACGCAGTTCATCGTGATCGCGCACTGGCGGCAGTACGCGTCGACCACCGTTTCCGGCGGCATCTGCATATTCCCGAAGCTCGACATGAAATGCGCCATCGCGCGGTTGCGTTCTGCGTGTTGTAACTCCGACAGCGCGACGCGCGAATCGTAATCGACATCGTTGTGGCCGATCAGCCGTCGGACGAATTCAACGAGCGCCGTCTCGGCGCGCACGAAGCGGCGGGACAGTACGTCGGTTACGACCAGCGCGCCGGCATTGATGAACGGATTGCGCGGCTTGCCGCGTTCACTCTCGAGTTGGACGAGCGAGTTGAACGCGGTGCCGGATGGCTCGCGGCCGACCCGTTCCCACAGCGCGTCGCCGAGCAGCTGGAACGCGAGCGTGCACGCGAACAGCTTCGAGATGCTCTGGATCGAGAAGCGCTCGTGCGCGTCGCCGATGGTGTAAACGTTTCCGTCGAGCGTCACAACGGCCATCCCGAACTTGTCGGCCGGCACCTTCGCGAGCTCGGGAATGTAGTCGGCGACGCGCCCTTGCCCGATCCAGGGGGCGAGTTCGGTATGGATGCGTTGGAGGATCGGCTGGTAGTTCATCACGTGAGGCAGGGCGGGCGCGGGGCCCGGTTTCCAGGGAGCCCGTATGGAACCGTTTCGGCGCCGGTTCGTCAAGCGCGGCAGCCATCGCGCCCTTATTTGTCAGATCTCCAAACGGGCAAGCGGCGGGCGCAGTATCATGCGGTACGTTTCGGCCGCTGGCCGGCAGCGCGCAAGCCTGTCGCCGCGGCGGTCCCCCCGTATGATCCGACCGTTGCCCATGTCTTTTCGCATCCTGCTCGTCGAAGACGACACCCGCCTGTCCACGCTGATCGCCGGCTACCTGCGCAAGAACGACTACGAAGTCGACACTGTGCTGCATGGTGACGCCGCCGTGCCGGCGATCCTGTCCATGCGCCCGGATCTCGTCATTCTCGACGTGAACCTGCCGGGCAAGGACGGCTTCGAGATCTGCCGCGAAGCGCGCAAGGAGTACGACGGCGTGATCATCATGGTGACGGCGCGCGACGAGCCGTTCGACGAACTGCTCGGCCTCGAATTCGGCGCCGACGACTACGTGCACAAGCCGGTCGAGCCGCGCATCCTGCTCGCGCGGATCAAGGCGCAGTTGCGCCGCGCCCCCGCGCGCGCGGCCGAGGGCCCCGCGGCGCAGCCGGAGCGCTACACGTTCGGCCAGTTCTCGATCGACCGCACCGACCGCTCGGTCGTGCTGCCCGGCGGCGGCTCGCCCGATCTCACGTCGGCCGAGTTCGACCTGCTGTGGGTGCTGGTGTGCCACGCGGGAGAGGTCGTCAGCCGCGACGACCTGATGCTGCAGCTGCGCGGCGTCGAGTTCGACGGCCTCGACCGCACGATCGACGGGCGCATCTCGAAGCTGCGCCGCAAGCTGCACGACGATGCGGGCAATCCGCAGCGGATCAAGACGATCCGCAGCAAGGGTTACCAGTTCAGCAAGCATGCGTGGGAATGACGCCGCCCCGGCGCGACGCCGCCGGCCGCAGTATCCCCACCTCGCACGATAGCCGGAAGCCGCGATGATCCGACGCACGCCTTCGCACCCCGACGCACCGCCGCTCTCGACGCTGCGCTATGTCAAATGGCGCTGGCTGCACTTCCGCCGCGCGTGGACCGACACGCGCGCCGACCGCATTCCGAGCTGGTCGCGCCTGTACGTGCGCACCTACCTGCATCTGCTGGGCCTCGTGCTGCTGACCGCGCTCGTGCCGGCGCTCGCGCTGGGCGTCGTGTTGTCGCCGGAAGTCGTGTGGCACGCATTCGACGCGCTGCCGGGCGACATCTGGATCGTGCTCGCGTTCATATTCGCCGCGCCCGCGCTCGCCGCGTACCGGTGGATGCGGCCGGTCTGGTCGGATCTCGTGATGGTGCGCGAGCGTGCGATCGACTTCACCGGCGGGCGCTTCAACACGCGCGCGCGGGAATCGCACAGCGTGATCATCGGCCCGCTCGCGCGCACGCTGAATGCGCTTGCGATGCGCATGGAACGTCTGATCGCCGCGCAGCGCGACCTGACGAACGGGATCTCGCACGAGCTGCGCACGCCGCTCGCGCGCGTGCGCTTCGCGCTCGAGATGCTGCGCGAACCGGGCTCCGCCGCCGAATATCACGGTGCGCTGGAGAGCATCGCGCAGGACGTGACCGAGCTCGAGGAGCTGATCGACATGAGCCTTACGTATGCGCGGCTCGAATACAGCTCACTGCAGTCGAATATCGAGCTGACCGCGCCGGTCGCGTGGTTCGAGCACCAGGTCAGCGATGCACAGCTGCTGTATCCGGAGCGCGCGATCGAGTCGCGCATCGCGATCGCGTCGGACCTGCGCGTGAAGATGGACCGGCGGCTGATGTCGTATGCGATGCGCAACCTGCTGCGCAATGCGAGCAAGTATGCGAACGCGCAGATCGTGGTCGGCATCTCGATCGAGCACGGCAACATCGCGATCTTCGTCGAGGACGACGGCCCGGGCGTGCCGGAAGACGAACGCGAGCGGATCTTCGACGCGTTCGTGCGGCTCGACCGCCGCACCGGCGGCTACGGGCTCGGCCTCGCGATCACGCGGCAGGTGCTGCACGCGCACAACGGCCGGATCGCGGTGGTCGACCCGGTCGAACTCGGCGGCGCGCGCTTCGAGATCAGCTGGCCGATCTGACGGCCCGGCCGCGGCGGCCGGCCAACGGGGTCGCCGCGCCGCGAATGCCGCCCCGGCGACCGCCGCACGTGCCGGTCAATACGTGCGGCCGAGCTGCAGGTAGATGTTGCGCCGCCCGCCCGGCGCGAGCGCGACACCCATGTACAGCGGACCGAACGCGGTCGACAGGCTCGTGAAGAACGTATAGCTCTGCTTGAGCGCGCCACCGCCCACCTGCACGCCGCTCGACCACACGTTGCCGACTTCCGCGCTGGCGCCCACCGACAGCGCCTTGATCGGCGACGCGTTGAACGTCGCCAGCTGGTTCATGTAAGTCACGTTCGCGTACGCGAGTTCGTTGCCGGTCAACTGGTCGGCCGCATACGCGGCCAGATGCTGGAAGCCGCCGAGCGTGAAGTTGAACGCGTTGATCAGGTTGGTCCCGCCGATGCTCTTGCCGCCCTCGATCGTGGCGCTGACACTGTGCCGGCCGAACTGCTGCGCGATCATCGCCTTGCCGTAGATCTCGGTGTAAGGCGTGTTCGACGTATCGGCGAGGTTCGCCGCGGACTGGCTGTTGTGCGACCACAGCGAGCGTTCGACGCGGAATTCGCTGTAGTAGCCCCTGCGCGGGAACATCGGATCGTCGAGCTGATCGATGACGAGCCGCGCGCGCGCGGTCAGCGCCTGGGACGTGAAGCTCGGCCAGATCAGCGTCGAGCTGCCGTCATCGAACGAGAACGGCAGGTTGTAGTTCGGCGAGCCGTGCCCGGTCGCGTAGCCGATGCCCATCCGGAGGTCGCCGAGCCGGCCGATCGGCAGCCCGAAGTCGATCCCGGTGCGTGCCGTCTGCATCAGATACTGGTTCAGTTTCACCTCGCCGCTGTCGTCGTACAGGTTCACGTAGCGACGCTGATATTCCGCATAGGGCGAAATGTAGAAACCGTACGCGGCCGGCAACGGCTGGCGCAATTCGACGCGCGCGGACAGCAGATCGCTGCCGATCGTCGTATCCGCGCGGAACTCGAGCCCCGATTCGGTGAGCCACGGCCGCCGGTAGCCGACGTGCAGGCGGAAGCCGCCTTCGTCGGTCGAACTGCTCGACATCCCGACGCCGAACAGCAGGAAATTCGGCCCCCAGTATTTCTCGCGCGCATCGACCACGAGCACGTTCTCGTCGCCGTGGCTCACGATCTGCTGCGTCACGCTCTCGAAATTGCCGCCGGTCGTCAGCCCGAGCAGGTCCTGGCTGACGGTCGCCGGATCGTAGGTGTCGCCCGGTTTCACGTGCAGCGCGTCGCTGACGACCCGCTTGGGGATGCCGCCGCTCGTCTTGATCTCGATGCGCGTGATGCGGATCGGCGGCGGCAGCGGCTGCGCATGGGCGGACCGGTAGGCCGCGTACTGTTCCGGCGTGAGCGCGAAGCGCTTGAGCCGCGGCAGCGCCGCGGTCGCGGCGGCCGCGCCGGCGGCGATCGCCTGCTTCGCGTTCTGGAAATCGGTGAACGCGAGCGCGCCGAGGTCGGGCGTGAGCAGCACGTCCTGCGCGGCGAGCTGCTGGCGCTGCGACGTCACGTTCTGGCGGATCAGGATGCCGACCATCTGCTGCATCACGTCGGCCGGCGACGCGAGCGCGTCGAGCGGACGCAGCGGCGAGCCGATGTCGACCGCGATCACGACCTTCGCCCCCATGCGCCTCGCGGTGTCGACCGGCAGGTTGCTGACGAGCCCGCCGTCGACGAGCGCGCGGCCGTTGATCTCGGCCGGCGCGAACAGGCCGGGCATCGCCATGCTCGCGCGGATCGCGAGCGGCAGCGAGCCGTGGTCCAGCACCACCATCTGGCCCGTCTGCAGGTCGGTCGCGACCGCGCGATACGGGATCGGCAACTGGTCGAACGGCTGGTTGGTCGGCACGGCGGCCGTCCAGTTCGCGAGCAGCGCCTGCAGCCGGTTGCCCTGGACGAGGCCGACCGGCGCCTTCACGCCTTTCTTGCCGAAGCCGAGCGTCAGGCTGTTGATGTACAGGCGCTCGTCCTCGCGGCTGGTTTGCGGCAGGTCCGCGCGGTCGGTCACGTCGAAGGCGATGTCGGCCAGGTTCACCTCGGACAGCCGCTGTTGCATCTCGTCGGCGGCCATGCCGCTCGCATACAGGCCGCCGACCACGGCGCCCATGCTGGTGCCGGCGATGCAGTCGATCGGGATGCGGTTCTCCTCGAGCACCTTCAGCACGCCGAGGTGCGCGTAGCCGCGCGCGCCGCCGCCGGACAGCACGAGGCCGACCGGCGCGCGGCCTGCCGGGCCGCCGTCGGCGTTGCAGGTCGGCGCGGGCGTCGCGTTGGGTGCGGCGTTCGGTGCGGCGGCAGCGGCCACCGGCGCGGTGCGGGTGGCGGTGTGGGCGGCCGGCAAGGGCTGCGCGGCAACGGTGCAGCACCAGAGCGCAACGAGCGTTGCGCCGATCCGGCGCACCCCGAGCCAGCGGAGAGTAGCGGTCGCTGTCATGGTGGAATACCTGGCGTGATCGGGCGTGAAACGCCTGCCGGGAGCAGGCAAGACCGAGAGATTACCGTGTTTCACAAGCGCAACGCGAGCGGCCGATGCGTAGGCGCCGGCCTGCCGGAACGCGTTTTCGGCAATTTCGTCGCGAAATAATCATCGGAAGTGTCTAAAGTATCGGAACGATTTGCCGCTAAGTCCGGGATGGGGCGGTAAAGGCGCGCCGCACGGATGCGGCTGGTTTGTTCAATAAAGGCTTGATATGTCGACACCGCTGTTCGGAAAGTTGTTTGCGCAACCCGTTGCGATCGACCCTGGAACGGCGAGTACGCGGATTTATACGCATGAGCGCGGCGTGGTGCTGAACCAGCCGTCGGTCGTCTGCTTCCGCAAGGGCGGGGCGTCCGACGCGCGGCCGACCCTCGAGGCCGTCGGCGAGCTCGCGAAGGCGCTGCTCGGCCGCGAGCCAGGGCATCTGGAGGCCGTGCGGCCGATGCGGCACGGCGTGATCGCCGATGCGCACGCCGCCGTGCAGATGATCCGCCGCTTCATCGACATGTCGCGCACGCGTTCGCGCTTCAGCCGCCGTGTCGAGGTCACGCTGTGCGTGCCGTCGGATGCGACGGCGGTCGAGCGACGCGCGATCCGCGAGGCCGCGTTCGCGGCCGGTGTGTCGGAGGTCGAACTGATCGAGGAAGCGCTCGCGGCCGGGCTCGGCGCGGGGCTGCCGGTGACCGAGCCGGTCGGCTCGATGGTCATCGACATCGGCGCCGGGACGACCGAAGTCGCGGTGATCGCGCTCGGCGGCATCGTCTACCGCGAGTCGATCCGCGTCGGCGGCAACCAGTTCGACGCGGCGATCATCAACTACGTGCGCAACGTGTACGGCGTGCTGCTCGGCGAGCAGACGGCCGAGCGCGTGAAGAACACGATCGGCTCGGCCACCCGCGCCGTGCCGCGCGCGTCGACCCGCGCGATCGGGCGCGGCATCGAGGACGGCCTGCCGCGCTCGATCGAGCTGTCCAACCACGACGTGGCGGACGCGCTGGCCGCGCCGCTCAAGCAGGTGATCGGCGCGGTGAAGTCGGTGCTGGAAAACGCGCCGGCCGAACTCGTGACCGACATCGCACATCGCGGCGTGGTGCTGACGGGCGGCGGCGCGCTGCTCGCGGATCTCGAGCGCCTGCTGCGCGACGAGACCGGCCTGGTCGCCCGGATCGCCGACGATCCGGCCACCTGCGCGGTGCGTGGCGCCGGCGAGGCGATGGGGCGGCTTGCGATGTGCCCGGTGGATTGAAGCGGGCCGCGCACACTCGTTGACGTTTCCTGAAAGTCTTTCGAACCCCGAAGCGCCAGCATGCCGAACGTCGTCCGGTTTCTCCGGATACGTTCGACACGTCATGCCGGCCGCGTGATCTGGACATGCGCGAGCGCGGCGTGGCAGTATGCCGGGCCGCGTGCCGGACAAGCCGGCGGCGCGTTTCTCCAGGAGTTCGACACCATTGAAGCAGCGTTTCAAGCGGGGCTACATGGCCCGGATCGGCCGTGTGCTGGCAGCGTTCGCGTGCCTGTGGATCGTCGCGGCGGTCGTGCTCGTCGGCGCGGGGATGCGGATGCCGAGCGAGCCGGCCGATGTCGCGGTGATCTTCGGCAATGCACTGGATGACCACGGCGCGCCGAAACCCGTGCTGGCCGCGCGGCTCGACGTCGGCGTGCGCTGCTATCGCGAAGGGCAGTGTCCGGCGTTCCTCGTCAGCGGCGCGATCGACGGCCCGGGGCTGAACGAGGCGACCGCGATGCGTGACTATCTGGTCGCGCGCGGCGTGCCGGCCGACCGGATCGCCGTCGACGACCAGGGCGACAACACGCTCGCAACCGCCCAGCACACCCGCGCGTACCTGCAGGCGCACCGGATGTCGCGCGTGCTGATCATCAGTCAGTACTACCACCTCGCGCGGGCGCGCCTTGCGTTCGAGCGGGTCGGCATCGCCGGCGCGAACATCTCCGCCGCGTATCCGCACCACTTCCAGTTGCGCGATATCTATTCGAGCTGGCGGGAAGTGCCGGCGTATGCGGTCTATGTGCTGCGTCTGTGGCTCAATCCCGATGCACGGCCCGTATCGTTCCGGCCGATGCTTTATCTGATGAGCCTGTTTTCGTAACACGGCCCCGCGCGGTGTCTGCCGCGCGTGTGCCGCGTTTCGATTTTCAGCACGGTCGCCTTTTTCGTTTCCGATTTTCACGCTAATCACACCGCCGATTCACGCCGAATCCGGTGCGCCATCCCATTGATGGAATCGGTACCGCCGTCACCCGGTGATTAATGGCGATCGAGTCGCGGAATTCAAACGATGCCGGATTCGAAAGCGATTTGCAGGATGTTGAAAATTCGCTTTTGGTTCGGTGGATCAACGTGCTCGGCGATTTTTCCGGCCTGTCGGCGTGAGCGCAGATATATCCCGTGCGCAAATTCCATTCCAAATTTCCGATGCGCGTATCAGTGTTTCCACTGAGTGCGCGGCCCGGAACGCCTTGCCGCGCCTTGCGCGGAATTACCGGAACGCTTCAGTAGGTCTATTCTCGGCTCGCCAGCGCCAGTAAAAAGTACATATTCGATTGATCTTGATCAAATAGTAAAACATCGACTGGAAAACCCTTTTTGTTTGATATAGCCTTGTCTGACAAAAGCGGGGCGGTAATCAAATCAACCAGAAAGTCGCTGCATAAAAACAGGGGGCACGGGTCATGTCATTCGGCTAGTTTTGCATTCGCAAACGAGAATCGATTAACCAGCAGTTCATCCACGAATAAACCGACGTCGTTCCGCGACCGCCGGAAGGGACGCTTTCGTCCCGAATATTCCGCCGTCGCCGGTCCATTCAGCGGTCAAGCCGATGCCGAGGGGAAGCATGAATATTGCGCATTCGAAGAAGAGCGGCGAGTCGTTTCCGAGGTTCCTGTTACCGACCGGCGTTTTCCTCGCCTTGTCGGGTGCGGGCATCGTTTCCGCCTATGCGACCTGCTCGACGGCGGGCACGACGGTGACCTGTTCGGGTGTCGCGAATCCGCTGGCGCCGAGCTATTCGAATAGCGCGAACAACCTGAACGTCACGGTGAACCCCGGCGCGAGCGTCGGCGTGCTGCTCGGCGTGGGCGGCACCGCGATGTCGCTGACCGGCAGCAACAACACGCTGACCAACAACGGCACGATCGATCCGTCCGTGCTCGGCTCGGGCCTGGGCGTGCTGTCGAGCGGCGCGGTGGTCGGCAATGCGGCGGCGAGCACGACGACCGTCGTGACCAACAACGGCACGATGAACGGCTCGACCGGTGTCGCGATCAGCGGCGTGACGGGCATGGCGCTGTCGGTGCAGAACGGCACGGGCGGCACGTCGACGATCACCAACACCGGCACGATGGGCACGACCGCGCTGGCCGGCGCGACGCTCATCGGCGCGGATGCGCCCGTGGTCGCCGCATACGGCGGCGGCACGGTCAACATGACGAACAGCGGGACGATCACCGGCCGCGTATCGCTCGGATCGAACGGCACGCCCGGGCAGGGCAATACCTTTACCAACTCGGGCACGATCAACGGCAGCGTGTCGATGGGCGCGAACAGCGCCAACACGTTCACTGCCGTGACGGGCTCGTCGGTCAACACGGCGGGCGGCACGGGCGGCGCGTTCAACATCACGGTCGGGCCGGTCACGCTCGGCGTCGCGGCGACCGGCACCGTCGACGGCGGCGCCGGCGGCAACAACACGCTGGTGCTGCAGCAAGGCGTGTCGGCCAACGGCACCATCGCGGCCAACAACTACATCAACTTCAATCATTTCGACGTCACGAGCGGCAACTGGACGATCAACGGCGCGTCGACCGCGCAGGACGCGACGCTCGCGGGCGGCGTCGCGATCATCGGCGACAACGCGTCGCTCGGCACGGGCACGATCACGGCCACCGGCGGTGCGCTGCAGGCAGGCGCCGCCGGGCTCGACGTCAGCAACAACGTGAATCTCGGCGCGGGCGGGCTGACGGTGCAGGGCGCCACAGGCCTCTCGCTGTCGGGCACGGTGACGGGCGCGGGCGCGCTGACGAAGAACGACGGCGGCATCCTGACGCTGTCGGGCGCGAACAGCTACACGGGCGGCACGAACCTGAACGCCGGCGGCCTCGTGGTCGGCAACAACGACGCGCTCGGCACCGGTGCGCTGAACGTCAACGCGTCGGCGTCGCTCGACACGAGCACGAACGTGACGCTCGGCAACGCGGTCAATCTCGCGACGGGCGCGACGCTGGCGCTGGGCGGCAGCAACGATCTCGGCCTGGCCGGCACGATCGGCGGCGCCGGCGGGCTCGTGAAGAACGGCACGGCCATCGCAACGCTGACCGGTACGAACACGTACACCGGCGACACGACGATCAACAGCGGCACGCTGGCGCTCGGCGCGGGCGGCAGCCTCGCGTCCACGGGCACGGTCAACCTCACCGGCGCGGGGGCGACGTTCGACCTGGCCGGCGCGACGGGCACGCAGACGATCGGTTCGCTCGCCGGGGCGGCCGGCACGAACGTGAACCTCGGCGGCAATTCGCTGACGCTCGACGGCAGCGCGAATACGACCTACGCCGGCACGATCGCCGGCACGGGCGGCTTGACGCTGTCGGGCACCGGCACGCAGGCGCTGACCGGCGCGAACGTCTACACGGGCGACACGAACCTGAACGGCGGCAACGTCGTCGTCGGCAGCAATACGGCGCTGGGCTTCGGCGCGATCAACGTCAACGGCTCGTCGACGCTCGATGCGACCACCAACGTGTCGCTGACGAACGGCGTCAACCTCGCCACCGGCACGACGCTCACGGTCGGCGGCAGCACCGATCTCGGGCTGAGCGGCACGATCGCCGGCGCGGGCGGGCTGGTGAAGAACGGTGCGGCGGCGCTGACGCTGACGGGCGCGAACAGTTACACGGGCGGCACGACGCTGAACGCCGGCGGCCTCGTGCTCGGCAATGACGCGGCGCTGGGCACCGGCGTGCTGAGCGTCGGCGGCGCGGCGACGCTCGATACGACCACGAGCCTGTCGGTCGCCAACGCGATCGATATCGGCACCACCGCGACGCTGACGCTCGGCGGCAGCAACGCACTCGGGCTGAGCGGCGCGATCACAGGCGCGGGCGCGCTCGTGAAGGACGGCGCGGCGACCGCGACGCTGACGGGCACGAACACCTACACGGGCGGCACGACGATCAACGCCGGCACACTGGCGATCGGCGCGGGCGGCAGCCTGTCGTCCACGGGGACGGTGAACCTGGCCAATGCGGGCGCCGCATTCGACATCGCCGCGGGCGGCGCACAGTCGATCGGCGCGCTGTCGGGCGCGGCCGGCACGAGCGTGAACCTGGGCGCAAACGCGCTGACGCTGGGCGGGAGCGCGAGCGGCACGTTCGGCGGCACGATCGGCGGCACGGGCAGCCTGACGCTGAACGGCACCGGCACGCAGACGCTGAACGGCGTGAATACCTATACAGGCGGCACGAACCTGAACAGCGGCAGCCTCGTGCTCGGCAACAACGCGGCGCTCGGCAGTGGCGCGTTGAATGTCGGCGGCGCGGCGACGCTCGATACGAACACGAACCTGTCGGTCACCAACGCGATCGATATCGGCACGGGCGCGACGCTGACGCTCGGCGGCAGTAACGCGCTCGGGCTGGGCGGCGCGATTTCCGGGGCAGGTGCGCTCGTGAAGGACGGCGCGGCGACGACCACGCTGACGGGGACGAATACCTACACGGGCGGCACGACGATCAACGCCGGCACGCTGGCGGTCGGCGCGGGCGGCAGCTTCGCATCGACCGGCACGATGAATCTCGCGAGCGCGGGCGCGACGCTCGACCTGAGCGGCGCGTCGGGTGCGCAGTCGCTCGGCGCGCTGTCCGGCGTCGCGGGGACGAACATCGATCTGGGCGGCAACGCGCTGACGCTGGGCGGGACCGCGAGCGGCACGTTCGGCGGCACGATCGGCGGCACCGGCAGCCTGACGCTGGAGGGCACCGGCACGCAGACGCTGAACGGCGTGAATACCTATACAGGCGGCACGAACCTGAACAGCGGCAGCCTCGTGCTCGGCAACAACGCGGCGCTGGGCTCCGGCGCATTGAATGTCGGCGGCGCGGCGACGCTCGATACGAACACGAACCTGTCGGTCACCAACGCGATCGATCTCGGCACGGGCGCGACGCTGACGCTCGGCGGCACAAACGCACTCGGGCTGAGCGGCGCGATCTCCGGCGCAGGCGCGCTCGTGAAGGACGGCGCGGCGACGACCACGCTGACGGGGACGAATACATATACCGGCGGCACCACGATCAACGCCGGCACGCTGGCGGTCGGCGCGGGCGGCAGCTTCGCATCGACCGGCACGATGAATCTCGCGGGCGCAGGCGCGACGCTCGACCTGAGCGGCGCATCGGGCGGGCAGACGCTCGGTGCGCTGTCGGGCGTGGCCGGCACCAACGTGAGCCTCGGCGCGAATGCGCTGACGCTGGGCGGCACCGCGAGCGGCACGTTCGGCGGCACGATCGGCGGCACCGGCAGCCTGACGCTCGCGGGCACCGGTACGCAAACGCTGTCCGGCGCGAACACCTACACGGGCGGCACGACGATCAACGGCGGCAGCACGCTTGCGCTCGGCGCGGGCGGCAGTCTCGCGTCGACGGGCACGGTGAATCTGGCCGGCGCGGGCGCGACGTTCGACCTTGGCGGTGCGTCGGGCGCGCAGACGATCGGCGCGCTGACCGGCGCGACCGGCTCGACCGTGAACCTCGGCGCGAATGCGCTGACGCTCAGCGGCAGCGGCAACAACACGTTCGGCGGCGCGATCGGCGGCACCGGCACTCTGACGCTGGCCGGTGCCGGCACGCAGACGCTGACGGGCGCGAACACCTATACCGGCGGCACGACGATCAACGGCGGCAGCACGCTTGCGCTCGTTTCGGGCGGCAGCCTCGCATCGACCGGCACGGTGAGCCTGGCCGGCACGGGCGCGACATTCGACGTGAGCGGCGCAGCGGGCGCCGAGACGATCGGCGCGCTGTCGGGCGTGGGCGGCACAACCGTGAACCTCGGCGCGAATGCGCTGACGCTGAACGGCAGCGGCCCCAGTACGTTCGGCGGGACGATTGGCGGCACCGGTGCCGTGACGGTCGCGGGCACCGGCACGCAGACGCTCACGGGCGCGAACACGTACACCGGCGGCACGACGATCAACGGCGGCAGCACGCTCGCGCTTGGTTCGGGCGGCAGCCTCGCATCGGGCAGCACGGTGAACCTCGCGGGCACCGGCGCGACGTTCGACCTGAGCGGCGCGTCGGGCACGCAGACGCTCGGCACGCTGACCGGCACGACCGGCTCGAACGTGAACCTCGGCGCGAACGCGCTGACGCTGAACGGCAGCGGCAACGGCACGTTCGGCGGCGCGATCGGCGGCACCGGCGGCCTGACGCTCGCGGGCACCGGCACGCAGACGCTGACAGGCGCGAACACGTACACCGGCGGCACGACGATCAACGGCGGCAGCACGCTTGCGCTCGGCTCGGGCGGGAGCCTCGCGTCGACGGGCACGGTGAATCTCGCCGGCTCGGGCGCGACGTTCGACGTGAGCGGTGCGGCGGGCGCCGAGACGATCGGCGCGCTGTCGGGCGTGGCGGGCACGACCGTGAACCTCGGCGCGAACGCGCTGACGCTGAACGGCAGCGGCGCCAGTACGTTCGGCGGGACGATCGGCGGCACCGGCGCCGTGACGGTCGCGGGCACCGGCACGCAGACGCTGACGGGCGCGAACACGTACACCGGCGGCACGACGATCAACGGCGGCAGCACGCTCGCGCTCGGTTCGGGCGGCAGCCTCGCGTCGACGGGCGCGGTGAACCTCGCCGGCACCGGCGCGACGTTCGACGTGAGCGGCGCAGCGGGCACGCAGACGATCGGCACGCTGTCCGGCGCGGCCGGCAGCACCGTGAACCTCGGCGCGAACGCGCTGGCGTTGAATGGCAGCGCCAACGGCACGTTCGACGGCGTCATCGGCGGCACCGGCGGCGTGACGGTCGCGGGCACCGGCGTTCAGACGCTGACCGGCAGCAACACGTACACGGGCGGCACGACGATCGCGTCGGGCGGCACGCTGCAGCTCGGCAACGGCGGCACGTCGGGCAGCGTGGTCGGCAATGTCGTCGACAACGGCGCACTGATCGTCGACCAGTCCGGCAGCGTGACGCTCGCGAACGTGCTGTCCGGCACCGGTTCGCTGACCCAGGCCGGCAGCGGCGCCCTGACGCTGACGGGCACCAATACGCTGAGCGGCCCGACGACCGTCGCCGCGGGCACGCTCGACGTCGCCGGCTCGCTCGCCCAGTCGGCCGTGACCGTGCAGAACGGCGCGACGCTGACGGGCACCGGCACGGTCGGCGGCGTCGTGGTCCAGAGCGGCGGTATCGCGGCCGCGTCGCAACCGGGCGCGGCGCTGAACGTCGCCGGCAACGTCACGTTCCAGCCGGGCTCGACGCTGCAGGTCGCGGTCACGCCGCAGCAAAGCGGCAGCATTGCCGCGAGTGGCACGGCGACGCTGAACGGCGGCACCGTGCAGGTGCTCGCGAACCAGGCCAGCTTCCAGCCGAGCACGACGTACACGATCCTCAGCGCATCGTCGGGCGTGCAGGGCGCGTTCAGCCAGGTGAATTCGAACTACGCGTTCCTGATGCCGACGCTCAGCTACGATCCGAACCACGTGTACCTGCGGCTCGTGACGAACGGCACGGCACTGCCCGACGTCGCGACGACGCCGAACCAGCGCTCGGTCGCCACCGCGATCGGTGCGCTCGGCGCGGGCAACACGCTGTACGACAAGGTGCTGACGACCGATGCGGCCACCGCGCGCCAGGCGTACTCGGTGCTCGACGGCGAACTGCAGGCGAGCCTGAAGAGCATGCTGCTGCTTGACAGCCGCTATGTGCGCGATGCCGTGACCGATCGCGTGCGCCAGGGTCTCGCGCCCGGATCGGGGCCGCTCGCGGCGCTGTCGTCGGGCGGGGCCGCGCTGTGCGGCGACAACACGGCCGGCGTGACCGACCCGACGCTCGCGCCGGAGCGCCGGATCGGCTCGCGCGAGGGCTGCTACGGCGGCACGCCTTACCAGCCGGTGGTCTGGGGGCAGGCGTTCGGCGGCCGCAGCCGGCTCGCGGGCGACGGCAACGCGTCGACGATCAACCGCAGCATGACCGGCTTCATCGCGGGTGCCGACATGGCGCTCAACGATAAGTGGCGTGCCGGTCTGGCCGCGGGCGTCACGCACAGCTCGCTCGACAACGACCAGAGTTCGTCGGCGGCGGTCAACAGCTACTACCTGTCGCTGTACGGCGGTGCGCAGTACGGCGCGCTCGGCGTGCGCGGCGGCGCGTCGTACACGTGGTACCGGATCAACACCGACCGCTATCCGGGTTTCGCGGGCTTCTCGGACCACAATTCGGCCGGCTACAACGCGCATTCGGCGCAGGTGTTCGGCGAAGTCGGCTACGCGCTGCCGCTCGGGCCGGTCGCGCTCGAACCGTTCGCGGGTCTGGCCTACGTGAACCTGCATACCGACGGCTATACCGAAAGCGGTGGTGCAGCGGCGCTGCAGGCAGGCGGCCAGACGACCCACATCGGGTTCTCGACGCTCGGCCTGCGCGCCGCGTCGCAGCTCGGCTCGATCGCGAGCGGCACGTTCACCGCGCGCGGCACGGTCGGCTGGCGGCATGCGTTCGGCAACGTGCGGCCGTCGTCGGCGTTCACGTTCGCGAACGGCGGCACGTCGTTCCAGGTATCGGGCGTGCCGATTGCTCGCGACAGCGCGGTGCTCGAGGCCGGCATCGACGCGAACATCACGAAGCGCCTGACGCTCGGCCTCACGTTCAGCGGCCAGTACGGCAGCGGCGTGCGCGCCAACGCAGTGCTCGGCAACATCCTGTGGAAGTTCTGACCGGCGCGTGACATGCCTGTGCGCGACGCCATGCGGCGACGGTAACGTCGCATGGCGCCGCGTCTTTTTCGTCGCTGCGCGCTTTCCCCGTTCTGGCCTATCCTGTGCGAAACACGCGACGCGCGCTGCGCGTTGCGCCTCGACACAGGAGCATCGATGCCGAATCACGCCGAAGCCACCACGACGCAGGCGCCGCAAGTCGCGCCGCTTCCTCCGACCCAAGCGTCCGGCCCCGCATTCATCGCGCCCGAAGCCGATCCGCAGGCGCTCGCGCGCAACAACCAGTACGTGCTCAAATCCGGCGACGCGTTCGTGGTCGGCGACGCGCTCGGCGACATCAGCGGGCGCGACGACGGCCTGTACGTCGACGACATGCGCGTGCTGTCGACCTGGCGCCTGACCTTCGGCGGCCGCGCGCCGTCGCTGCTGTCGGGCGCGACCAGCGCGGACAACGCGTCGTTTACCGCGCACCTGACGAACCGCCCGCTGCCGCCGCTCGGCGGCAAGGAGACGCCCGAGGGCGTGATCCACATCGAACGCACGCGCGTGCTCGCGGGCGACGTGCTGTACGAAGCGCTGACGCTGACGAACTACGGCGCGAGCGAGGCCGAAGTGCCGCTGTCGCTGTCGTTCGCGGCGGATTTCAAGGACATGTTCGAAGTGCGCGGCACGCTGCGCCCGAAGCGCGGCACGGTGGGCGCGCCGCGCGTCGACGCAGGCGCGGTGCGGCTGCGCTACGAAGGCCTCGACAAAGTCGAGCGCAACGTGACCGTGCATTTCTCGCCGGCGCCGGACGCGCTGTCGGTCGATCGTGCCGACTACACGCTGACGATCGCCGCGCAGGCATGCGTGTCGATCTACCTGACCGTCGACGCGACGCTCGATTCGGCGCACCACGCCGCGGACCCGGGATGCGGGCGTGTCGCGCTGCGCACCGCGCTCGTCGGCGTGCATCGCGAGATGCGTTCGCGACGCGAGTCGATGGCGCGCGTGCACACCGGCAATCCGCTGTTCGACGCGTGGCTCGACCGGTCGCTCGCGGATCTCGGGCTGCTCACGACGCAGCTCGACACCGGGCCGTATCCGTATGCGGGCATTCCGTGGTTCTCGACCCCGTTCGGCCGCGACGCGGTGATCACGTCGCTGCAGATGCTGTGGCTGCAACCGTCGCTCGCGCGCGGCGTGCTGCGCTTTCTCGCCGCGCATCAGGCGCGCGAGACTTCCGCGTTCCGCGACGCCGAGCCCGGCAAGATCATGCACGAGTTCCGCCGCAGCGAGATGGCCGCGACGGGCGAGGTGCCGTTCGCGCTGTATTACGGCGGCGTCGACACGACCCCGCTGTTCATCGTGCTCGCGGGCGCGTACGTCGAGCATACCGGCGACGATGCGCTGATCGACGAGCTGTGGCCCGCGCTCGAGCGTGCCGCGCAATGGGTGATCGACAAGTGCGACCGCAATCCGTACGGGCTGCTCGACTACCAGCGCACGTCGGAGCGCGGCCTCGCGAACCAGGGCTGGAAGGACAGTCACGACTCGGTGTTCCACGCGGACGGCCGCTTCCCGGACGGCCCGATCGCGCTCGTCGAAGTGCAGGCGTATGCGTGCGCGGCGCTCGACGCGATGTCGATGTGCTCGCGCCGGCGCGGGCACGCGGCCGATGCGACGCGCTATGCGCTGCGCGCGAAGGCGCTGCGCGACCAGGTCGACGCGCTGTTCTGGATGCCGGACGCCCAGTTCTACGGGATCGCGCTCGACGGTCACGGCGATCTGTGCCGCGTGCTCGCGTCGAACGCGGGCCAGCTGCTCGCGTTCGGGCTGCCCGACGCGCAGCGCGGCGCGGCGGTCGCGAGCGTGCTCGGCTCGACGCTGTTCCAGACGGGCTGGGGCATCCGCACGCTCGCGGCCGGCCAGCCGCGCTTCAACCCGATGGCCTATCACAACGGGTCGGTGTGGCCGCACGACAATGCGCTGATCGCGCGCGGGCTCGCGCGCTACGGCGACAAGACGGCCGCGGTGAACCTGCTGCGCGCGTTGTTCGAGGCGGCCGTCAGCTTCGAGATGCGGCTGCCGGAGCTGTTCTGCGGGTTCCCGCGCCGGCGCGGCGAACCGCCGACGGCCTATCCGGTCGCGTGCCTGCCGCAGGCGTGGGCGGCCGGTGCGCCGTTCATGATGCTGCAGGCGTGTCTGGGCGTGAGCGTCGACGCGGCGCGCCACGAGGTGCGGGTCGAGCGCCCGACGCTGCCTGAAGGCGTCGACTGGCTGCGCATCGACGACCTGCGCGTCGGCGACGAAACCGTCTCGCTGACGTTCCGTCGCGTCGACGGCCAGGTGGTCGCGGCGGCGGCACGGCCGGGTCGCGTGAAGGTGGTCGCGCTGCTGTAGCGCAGGCGTGCGCGAAGGTTGCGCGATGTCGCGCCACGTTCGCGCGCAGCGGCATAGAATCGTGACATGACCCTTGAACGATGGCGGAGGCAATGACGATGACGACCGACAATCGGCCCGACGACGGCGAGCAGAAGCTCGAGAATCTGGAAGCGGCGGTCGACCACCTGCACAAGTCGATCGAGTCGCAGAGCATCGCGGCGGGGGCGGCGAAGGGCATCCTGTTCAGCCTGATCGAAACGCTCGGCGCGCTGATCGGCGATCCCGACCTGCCCGAACATGCGCGCTCGGGCTACGAGGCGCTGCGCGACAAGGCGAGCGAATTGCGCAGCGGCCTCGACCGGCATTGACGAACCGGCAGCACCGGCGCCGGCCGCCCGGCCAGCGCCGGTGCTGCCCAATCCTGCGCGGCGCGCACAAAACCCCGTGCGCTCAATGAGTTAGCCATCTGGTGCGCAGGATATCCACAAGCTTGCCAACACAATCTGTGGAGAACCCGGCCACTCCCGATTCGGACGCCCGGCACACGCGGCGAGATCGCAAACGATGCCGCGTCGTTGACCTGCCGGGCCCGATCTACTGAATCCCCTTTTGTATCAGGATGTTACGTGTCACATCGGTGGAATATCCACAGGCTTGCCAACAAAATCTGTGGATAAGTCTCACCTGATTGCTTCCTGATGGTTGACGATCCCGCCGGCGGCGGCCGGTGCGCCGAACCCCGTGCGCACGGGCTGCCCGATGTGCGCATCGTCGCCGTAAATCGTGCGCGATCAACGAGTTAGGCCCCGGGTACCCAGGATATCCACATCCTTGCCAACAAAATCTGTGGACAAGCCGGGCCCGTCATTCGACCGGGGCCGCGCCGGCCGCTTCCGCGACGATCCAGTCGCGAAACAGCGTCATCGCCGGCGTGAGCGGCTTCGACTTCAGCGACGTGAGCCAGTAGCCGCCCGCGCGCACGTCGATGTCGAGCGGCCGCGCGAGCAGGCCCAGCTGTAGTTCGCGCGCGAACATGCAGGCCGGCGCGAGCGCGATGCCCGCGCCTTGCATCGCCGCTTCGACCATCAGCCGCGACGAATCGAAAACCGGCCCGTTGACCGACCACGGTTCGAGCTGCGCGGCGTCGAACCAGCCGAGCCATTCGTCGGTGCGGTACGAGCGCAGCAGCGTTTCGTTCGCGAGATCGGCCGGCGCCGCAAGGCGGCGTGCGATCTCCGGCGCGCACAACGCGGTGAGCGGCGCGTCGAGCAGCCGCTCGTTGCGCGTCGCCGGCCAGTTGCCTTCACCGAAGCGGATCGCGAAATCGAGGCCCTCGGCCGCGAGGTCGACGACGTTGTTGTTGGTCCGCAGCCGCAGCTCGACGAACGGGTGCGTGTCGCCGAAGCGCTTCAACCGTGGCATTAGCCAGCCTATGGCAAAGGTGCCGACCGCGCCGAGCGTGAGCACCTCGTGGAAGCGCCCGCCGTCGAACTGCTTGAGCACGGTTTCGATCCGGCTGAAGGCGTCGCTGAGCACCGGCAGCAGCGCGCGACCTTCGTCGGTGAGCCCGAGACCACGCGGCAGCCGGGTGAACAGCGCGCAGCCGAGCCGTTCCTCGAGCGAGCGCACCTGCTGGCTCACGGCCGCCTGCGTCACGCTCAGCTCGAGGCCGGCGCGCGTGAAATTCAGGTGGCGCGCCGACGATTCGAACGCGCGCAAGGCATTCAGTGGAAGGTGAGGGCGGAGCTTAGTCATAAGAATTTCTTGTGGCAGCGCTCAATTATCGTTGCTTGTCAGGCAACCGTAAAGTCACGATAGTGCTGTCTCGCCGGCCGGCCGTTTTTGCATCCATTCCACCACGAGAGACCTGACATGACCTACTCATCGCAACGTCGAACCCTGTTGCTGGCCGCCGCGACGGCGCCGCTCGTCCTGACCGTCAGCGCGTGCGCATCGTCGCCGGCCGCGGGGCAGGACGTTTCGTCCGCGACGTCGTTCGCCGCGCTCGAGCACGCGGCCGGCGGCCGTCTCGGCGTGTGCGCGATCGACACCGCGAGCGGCCGGCGCGCGCAGCATCGCGCGGACGAGCGCTTCCCGTTCTGCAGCACGTTCAAGGCGATGCTGGGCGCGGCGGTGCTCGCGCACAGCGTCGACCGTCCAGGGTTGCTGCAGCAGCGCGTGACCTACGGGCCGTCCGATCTCGTGAACTACTCGCCGGTGTCGGGCAAGCATGTCGGCACGGGGATGACCGTCGCCGAGTTGTGCGAGGCGGCGATCCAGTACAGCGACAACTCGGCCGCGAACCTCGCGATGAAGCTGATCGGCGGACCGTCGGCGGTGACCGCGTATGCGCGCTCGATCGGCGACGACGCGTTCCGGCTCGATCGCTGGGAGACCGAACTGAACACGGCGTTGCCGGGCGACCCGCGTGACACGACGACGCCGGCCGCGATGGCCGCGAGCATGCGCGTGCTCACGTTGGGCGACGCGCTGCCACCCGCGCAGCGTGCGCAGTTCGTTGCATGGCTGCGCGGCAACAAGGTCGGCGACAAGCGGATTCGCGCGGGCGTGCCGGCCGGGTCGCAGGTGGGCGACAAGACCGGCACCGGCGACTACGGGACGACGAACGATGCGGGCGTGATCTGGCTGCCGTCGCGCGCGCCGATCGTGCTCGCCGTGTACTACACGCAGGCGCGTGCCGATGCGAAGCCGAAGGACGACGTGATCGCGGTGGCCGCACGCATCGCGGTCGCGACGCTCGCTTGAGCGGGCGGCGCGGCGTGCGTGATCGACCGATGGATGAATGAATGACGCGACGGAGGCGCGCGCCGTGCCGCAGTCGTGATCGGCATGGCGAAACGTTGCGCGATCAACGACTTAGGTCACGCATGCTCAGGATATCCACATGCTTGCCAACAAAAATTGTGGACAAGCGCGCCACCGCTCGCGTTCATCGCGCGGCGACGGCGGTGATCGCGTGCGGCAGGCGTTGTGCAGGCCCGCCTGCACGGTTCGAAGCGGCGCGGACAAAACCTTTCGGATCAAGCGCTTGTGCATGGTATGCGCAGGCTATCCACACGCTTGCCAACAAAATCTGTGGACAAGCGGCGTGACGATGCGCGAGCGGTGCTTTGCAGGTCGCCAGTGGCCCCATCGCCCGCCGTGTGCCGCATTCGAAGCGGCGCGGACAAAGCGTTTCGGATCAAGCGCTTGATCGCGCTATGCGCAGGCTATCCACATGCTTGCCAACAAAATCTGTGGGTAAGTGGCGGACGACACGCGTCGGGCGTCGTGCGTCGCCGGGCGCCGGCGTGGCATCGTGATGCGATGTGCGGCGAACCGGCGCATCTGACGGCCCATTGCGTGCCGCGTCTGCATCACGCGTGCCAAAGTCCGTCGGATCAAGGGCTTAGCGTTGTGGTGCGCAGGATATCCACAAGCTTGCCAACATTTTCTGTGGAGAACTTCGCGATCGCGATCGGGGCGCACCGCACAGCGTGCCAACCGTAGTCGGCGCGCCGGTTCACGCAGTGCAAATGCCCGCCACGGCGACCTTCTGAAACAAATGCGGGCTCGCGACGGCGGACGACGGATAGGCCGACAGCTTCGCGACGAACTCGGGATGCGTGAAGGCCGCGCGGAACGCGGCGGTCGACTCCCAGACCGCCTGGTTGAAGTAGGTCGGGCTGTCGCCGAGCGCGCGATGCAGCTGCGTCGAAATGAATCCCGGCTGCCGTTTCATGAACGCGGCGTCGTCCTTCCACACGGCCAGGAAGTCGGCTTCATCGGCCGGATCCAGCGTGAAGACGTTGAGGAGGACGACGGGTTCGGCGTCGATGCCGAGCTGTTGCTGGATCGGAAAGCTCGGATCCATCGGTTTGAAATGTGACATGGGCACGCCTTCCTGTAGGTAATGGGCCAACGGTGCGATCACGCATGCCCATCGGGCGCGTGAGCGGCGGACATCGTCGACAGAACGCGAATCGCCGCATCGAGATCCGTCGAACTGAACTGGCCGGCGAGGCCGCGGACATGCTGTTGCCAGTGTTCGACCACCGCCTGATAGGCCGCGGCACCGCGCGGCGTCAGCGCATACAACGGCGAGCGCTTGTGCGTCGGGTTCGGCAGCGGTTGCACGAGTCCTTCTTCGGTCAGCACGTTGACCTGCTTCAGGACGGCCTGCCGCGTGATGCCCATCGCGTCGGCGATCTGCGGGATGTTCGGGGCGTCCGGCGCCATCGAGATGGCGCCCAGCACTTGCCAGCGCGCGCTGGTCAGGCCGTGCGGCGCGGCAAAGGTATTGCCCCATTCGATCAGCAGGCCGTTCAGGCGGAAGACGGACAGCGCGACGGCGGTCAACTTGGCGGGTTTCGTCATGGTCGGGGTGCGCGATGGCGCGATGAATTGACAACTACTTTACGTAATGGACAACTGGTTGTCAAATTAGGCTGCAAGTTCGCCCCGAGTGGCGCATTCGCTGCGCACGACCGCCAAGTTCTTTCGGATCAATGGCTTGCTGCCGTTAGCGGCAGGTTGTCCACAAGCTTGCCAACACAATCTGTGGACAAGCTGCGGATCGGGCCGTGCGTCAGATCGGCACGGGAAAGCGCACCGTCACGGTCAGCCCGCGCCCGCCTGGAGTCGTGCCGAGCGCGACCGTCGCGCGATGCTGTTCGGCGATCCGCTTGACGATCGACAGCCCGAGGCCGCTGCCCGACGCCGTGACGGCCTGCGCGCCTTCGCCGCGATAGAAGCGCTCCCACACTTCCGTGCGCTCGGCTTCCGGGATGCCGGGGCCGTCGTCGGCGACTTCGAGCACGGGCGTGGCGCCGTCGACGCGCGCGGACACGTCGACGCGCGCACCATCACCCGCGTAGCGGATCGCGTTGTCGACGAGGTTGTTCAGCAGTACGCGCAACGTATCGATATTGCCGGCGGCCATCACCGGCGACGACACGATCGCGCCGAGGTCGATCCGGTGCGCATCGGCGACGCGCGTGCGGTCGGTGACCACCGAGCGGCACAGCGCGGCGAGGTCGACGGGCGTGGACGCCGACGCGCTCGCCTGCGCATCGGGTTCGAGGCGCGCGAGCGTCAACAGCTGCTCGGCGAGGTGGCCGAGGCGTGTCGTGCCCGCATGAATCTGCGCGAGGATCTGCTCGCGTTCGTCGGCGCTCGCCGCGCGCCGCAGCAGTTGCGACTGGATCGACAGCCCCATGATCGGCGTGCGCAGCTCGTGCGCGGCATCGGCGATGAAGTGGCGCTGCAGCGTGAACGAGCGGTCGAGCCGCGCGAGCAGGTCGTTGATCGCTTCGGCGAGCGGCCGGACCTCGTTCGGCATCGACGCGACGTCGACCGGTTCCAGATTGTTCGCATTCCTGCGCTTCAGGCCCGATGCGATCGTGCGCAGCGGCCGCAGCCCCGCGCCGATGCCGAACCACAGCCCGATCGCGAGCACCGGCAGCATCGAGAACACCGGCCACAGCAAATGCACCGCGATGCCCGCGATCGCTTCCCAGCGCGCATGACGCGCCTGCGCGAGCCGGATCGTCGTGCCGCCGCGTTGGGTCACATAGGTGCGCCACGGCTGGCCGCCGACGTCGACGCTGCCGACGCCCGTCTGCGCGGGCGGCGGCAGCGCGGACTCGCGATCGGTCGAGTAGACCAGTGTGCCGTTGCGCCAGACCTGCAGCAGCACGGCGTCGGGATCGCTGGCTTCGAAGTCGTGCTTGCCGTCGCCATGGTCGCGAAACGACAGCTCGCCGTTCGGGCCGACGACGATCTGCTTCGACATGCTGCGCATCTGGTCGTCGAGGAGATCGTCGAGCTCGCGCAGCGCACCCCAGTAGGTGCCCGCGCTTGCGACCAGTCCGATCACGCAGGCGGCGGGCAGCAGCCACATCAACAGGCGCCGCCGCAGCGACGCGCTGCGCCAGCGCTCGATTGCGTGTCGTACGCGCGTCATGCGCCGTCACCGATCCGGTAGCCGACGCCGCGCACCGTGCGGATCATGTCGTGGCCGAGTTTCTTGCGCAGGTTGTGGATGTGCACCTGCACCGCGTTGCTCTCGATTTCCTCGCCCCAGCTGTACAGCCGTTCCTCGAACTGTTCGCGCGAGATCACCGCGCCGGGGTCGCGCATCAGTTCGTGCAGCAGCACGAATTCCTTCGGCGACAGCGTGACTTCGTCGTCGTTGAGCCAGACCTGGTGCTTGACCGGATCGAGCCGCAGCGGGCCGATCGCGAGCGTCGTTTGCGCGCGCCCCGCATGGCGGCGGTTGACCGCGCGGATGCGGGCGAGCAGCTCCTCGAGCACGAACGGCTTGACGAGGTAGTCGTCGGCGCCGCTGTCGAGGCCGGCGATGCGGTCCGGCACGCCGTCGCGCGCGGTGATGATGATCGCGGGCAGGGTTTCGTCGCGACGGCGCAGCGACGCGAGCACCGACAGGCCGTCGCGGTTCGGCAGCCCGAGGTCGAGCAGCAGGAGGCCATACGCGGTCGAGCGCAGCGCGAGCGACGCGGCGTCGCCGTCCTTGACCCAGTCGACCGCGAAGCCTTCCTGTTTGAGGCCCTGTTCGAGCCCGCTGCCGATCAGCGGATCGTCCTCGACGAGCAGTACGCGCATGGATTCGTGTCTGTTGGCGGGCACGGGCGCCCGGGGTGTCCATCATAAGCGCAGGTGTCTTAGGCCGAGCTTAAACGGCGGTGGCGGTTGCGCTTTCGTACGCGTCCTATGCGGCGCCGTGTCGCGTCGGCACGGCCTTCAGGCTCGCTTAATCTTACGGTCCGTAATCTTGGCTCGTCGCGTTCAACGGGGCGCGGCGTTCCATCAAGCAAGAGGATCGCAAACATGAAACATCTGACCAGTATCCTGGCGGTCGCGCTCGCGGTGCTGCCGGCTGCCGCCTATGCGCAATACACGGGGCCGTCCGCGCTGACGACGACCACCGTGAAGGAACTCCTCGCGAACGGCAAGGACGATCAGCACGTGCAGCTGCAAGGGCGCATCGTCAAGCACGTCGGCGGTGAGGATTACGAATTCGCCGACGCGACGGGCACGATCCGCGTCGAGATCGACCAGAAGCTGTGGACGGCCGGCCAGCCCGTCAGCGACAAGAACGAAGTGAAGGTGACCGGCGAGTTCGAGCGCAAATGGTCGGGCCGTGTGAAGGTCGATGCCGACCACGTCGAAGTGCTGCGCTGACCGGTGCGCGCGGGGCCGGTGATACCATGGGCATCCGGTTCCCGTTCTCACCCAGATGGCTGCCAATTTCGATGAACTCGCGTCCCGTATCCGGGCGCAATTTTCCGAACTGAGCCCGCAATTCCAGGCGGGCGCTGCATTTCTGCTCGATCATCCCGACGAGGTCGCCACCTCGTCGATGCGCAAGGTCGCGCAGCGCGCGCAGGTTCAACCGGCGTCGCTCGTGCGGCTCGCGCAGCAATTCGGTTTCCCCGGCTGGAACGAGCTGCGCGACCTGTGCGTCGCGCGCGTGCGCACGCGCCCCGAGCCGCTCACGCAGCGTGCGCGTTCGCTCGTGCGGCCCGACGCGAAGGCGTCGCTCGCGCATGACCTGCTCGCTGCCCAGCAACACAATCTCGCCGCCACCGCCGCGCAGAACGAGCACGCGCTCGCCGACGCGGCGAAGCTGATCCGCAAGGCATCGCACGTGCACGTCGCCGGCTTCCGGTCGTGCTATCCGGTCGCGTTCGGTTTCGTGTACGGCTACCGGCTGTTCCGGCCGACCGTGTCGCTGCTCAATGGCGTGGCCGGCTCGCTCGAGATGGAGTTGCGCACGATCGCGAAGCAGAGCGTGACCGTGATCGTCAGTTTCGCGCCGTATTCGGCGGAAGCGACGCGCGTGGCGCAGGCGGCGAAGGCGCAGGGCAGCAAGATCGTCGCGATCACCGACAGCGCGGTGTCGCCGATCGCGCTGCATGCCGACGCGCAATTGATCTTCACGCACGACAGCCCGTCGTTCTTTCCGTCGCTGGTCGCCGCGCACGCGATGACCGAAGCGCTGGTCGCGCAGTTGCTCGCGCTCGAAGGCAGTGATGCGATCGCGGCGCTCGAGCGCACCGAAGCGGAACTGCATGCGAAGGGCGCGTATGTCGTGTAGCCGCACGCGCGGCTGTCACGGCGCGCGGCTCGATACATTCGACGTTCGGGCGCGGCCGTTCTACGAGACGCGCGGTTATGTCCGCTTCGGCGAATAGCCGGACTGGCGGACTGTCGGACTGCCGAACTGCCTGACTGCCTGACTGCCTGACTGTCCGGCCGCGCAGTCGCGCATTTTCCTGACGAAGAAACGCTGTTCCTGAGCGGTGGCGTGGCGTGACCGGCGGCGCACCGCACACGTGAGCTTCTGACATCCACATCGACATTTCACCGCGGCGCGAACCGTCGCTGTCCCGCGCGCGCCTATGCTGGTATCTCCCATTCCAAGGAGACAGCGATGTCCGATTCCAACGTGCAGTTCCACCACGCCGAAGCCTTCCGCGCGCTGCATGCGCGCCCCGGCGCCTTCATCATCCCGAACCCGTGGGATGCCGGTTCGGCCCGGCTGCTCGCGATGGCCGGCTTCGACGCGCTCGCCACCACGAGCGCCGGTTTCGCCTATTCGAGAGGACGGCCCGACAACGCGATCGGCCGTGACGAAATGCTCGGCCACATCGCCGAGATCGTCGCCGCGGGCGGCCTGCCGGTCAGCGCCGATCTCGAGAACGGCTTCGGCGACGCGCCTGAGACGGTCGCCGAGACGATCCGCCTCGCGGCCGGTGCCGGCGCGGTGGGCGGCTCGATCGAGGATGCGACCGGCCGCCCCGACGCACCGATCTACCCGCACGACGCGGCGGTCGAGCGCATCGCGGCGGCGGTCGACGCGGCGCGCGCGCTGCCGTTTCCGTTCACGCTGACCGCGCGCTGCGAGAACTACCTGCACGGCCGGCGCGACCTCGCCGATACGATCGCGCGGCTGGTCGCGTACCGCGACGCGGGCGCCGACGTGCTGTACGCGCCGGGCCTGAACGACGCCGACGACATCGCGGCGGTCACGCGCGCGGTCGGTGCACCGGTCAATGTCGTGATGGGGTTGCAGGGCGAGTTGCTGAGCCTCGATGCGCTCGCGGCGCTTGGCGTGAAGCGTGTCAGCGTCGGCGGCGCACTGGCGCGGGCTGCGCTCGGCGCGTTCCTGCGCGCCGCGACGGAAATGGCGCGCGACGGCACATTTACGTTCGCGCGCGCGGCGGTGTCGGGGCGAGACATCGATCGCTGGTTTTCGGCGCCCGATAATGCACATGTTCAATTTCCACTATGAACGCCGATAAAACCTGGGAACGTTTCCAGCTGAAAATCGATTGACTGTAATCAACCGAAATCGCGACTGATTTAAAGTCGCGATGACGTCGAGAAATACATCGTTTATTCTCCGCATTCGACTGGTGGACCGAAGGCGCGCAAGCCGCGCCGGTTATGGGTGCCAGATGCCTGTCAGATGTACCGATGCCCGGTATTGTTGCGATTTTCCGACCGATAATTTTTTTGGTTTAGGGAGTTGCCGGTTATTTTTAGCGTTGGTAATCTGCGGCATATCCGAGGCGGCGGTCGGCAGGCCGCTGGAAAATGAATATATAAAAAATCGAGAGAGCGATGACAATCCGAGAAAATCACCGCGGCTTTCGCGTTGGCGATGTCGTGACGCTGAAAACCGGCGGCCCACGCATGACCGTCACCTATGCCGGGCCGGTCGTGTTCGACGATGCCGAGTGGCTGATCTGCCAGTGGTTCGACGAGACCGGCCACTTCCGGCAGGAAATGTTTCACCACGACACGGTGGTGGCCGAGCCGCGCGCGATTTCGGCCGGGCGCGTCCGTCTGCGGATGCAGGCGTACCGCTACCGGTCGGCGGCCTGACGCCGTAGCCAGCCGTATTCCGCCACATCCCGCCGCATCCGCTACGGCGCGGCGCCGCCCGCCTGTCGCCGTGCAGCGGCGGCCGTGCTCCCAGCCTCCCGCGGCAACCTCGACATTTCACGTCATCCGGAAACATGCGGCGGCCCCGCGCGCCGATACTTCACGCATGAACCCGACCGATCCGATTGCCGCGGTGACGCACCGCGATCCCTATCCCTATTACGCGACGCTCGTCGACGGCCCGCCGCTCGCGTTCGACGCCACGCTCGGCCTGTGGGTCGCGAGCCGGGCGGCGAGCGTGACGGCCGTGCTCGGCCATCCGGCATGCCGCGTCAGGCCCCTCGATGCGCCAGTGCCGCCCGCGTTGCGCGGCACGACGGCGGGCGCGCTGTTCGGCGAGCTGGTGCGCATGAACGACGGCGCACTGCGGCACGACGTGCCGAAGCAGGCGCTGCGCGCGGCGTGCGCGCCGAACGACGCAGGCGCGTTGCGCGAGCGTGCCGCCCAGCTGGCCGGCAGCCGGCTGCGCGCGCCGGATGACGCGGATGCATTGAACGCGTGGTGTCTGTCGGTGCCCGTTTGCGCGGTCGCCGATCTGCTCGGTTTCGACGAGATGCAGCTCGACGACATCGCCGCGCTGGTGGTCGACTTCGTCGCCGCGCTGTCGCCGCTGTCCGACGCCGCGGCGCTGGCCCGCGCAAGCGACGCCGCGCGGCAACTGCTCGACCGGATGACGGAGCGCGTCGCGCGCACCCGTGCGCAGGACGGCTCATGGGTCGCGGCGATTCAGCAGGCGGCCGGTGCCGCGGGCTGGCACGCGAGTGGTGCGCTCGTCGCGAATCTCGTCGGGCTGCTGTCGCAGACGTGCGAGGCCACGGCCGCATGGCTCGGCAATGTGCTGGTTGCGTGGGACGGTACGACGGATGATGCGGCCGAGGGCGAACGCGCGATGCCGGACACCGCCGCGCTCGAAGCATTCGTCGCCGAGGTTGGCCGATTCGATGCGCCGGTGCAGAACACGCGCCGCTTCGTCGCGTCGCGCACGACGATCGAGGGAGTGACCGTCGATGCCGGCGCAGCGATCCTCGTCGTGCTGGCGGCCGCGAACCGCGATCCGGCTATGCATCGCGAGCCGCATCGGCTGCTGCCGGGCCGCGCGCCGGGGCCGAACTTCGGATTCGGCACGGGGCCGCACGGCTGCCCGGGCGAGCGGATCGCGCGGGCGGTTACGGCCGGGGCATTCGGGGCATGGTTGCGCGCGGGCGGGGAGGCGCCGCGCGACAGGCTGGTGTGGGACTACCGGGGCTCGACCAACGTCAGGATGCCGAAGTTCGGTACGGCGAGGTAAGCGGAATAGCGGGACTTAACGGCAACCTTGCTTTTCGGCCCATTGCTCCTGGGCGGCGACGCGGCGCTGCACGCGTTCGACCAGACCGGTCGAGAAGGTCCGCATGCTGACGCCGCGGCGCTTCGCGAGGATGGTTTGCGCGACGTCGGTCTGCGGGTTCGGCTGGCAGGCCCAGTACAGCGTCATCAGCCAACCGATGCCCGTCCACGCGAACAGGGCGTTGAACATCGCGATCATCAGCTTGTCGTGCCGGCCGCGCCGGTCGGCAATGACGGCCGGGAGAAAATAGAGCGCGATCGCTGCGACCGAACCGGCCACCTGAATGAGGACTGCGTGTTGCATGTTGCTGCTCCATCCGAACTGCAATGAAGCTGATTGTCGCGCTTTTTCCGGTTGTGTGCTGGCAATTGATTGTTGCGTTTTTAGTGACGATCAGCGCGCGGCGAGCTCCTTCGGTTCCGCATCGTTGCTCAGTGCGAAACCTTCATCCAGCCAGCCGGTGACGCCGCCGATCATCAGCTTCACGGGGCGGCCGAGGCGCGCGAGCCGGATCGCCGCACGCGCGGCGCCGTTGCAGTGCGGGCCCGCGCAGTAGACGACGAACAGCGTGTCGGCCGGATGCTCGGCGAGCTTGCCGGCGACGATCTTGCGGTGCGGCAGGTTGCGTGCGCCCGGCACGTGGCTGGCGGAAAACAGTTCCGGACTCCGCACGTCGAGCAGCACGAAATCGGGCGCGCCGGACGCGAGCGCGTCGTGCACGTCCCAGCAATCGGTCTCGAAGCCCAACGACGCTTCGAAGTGCGCAAGGGCGGCGGCGCTGTCGGCGGCGGGTACGTCGGTTACGTATGACATGAAAGGCGCTCCATCAGGACGGCGCGGAATGCGCCGGAATGAAGGGCAGTATCGCGGTTCGCCGGCTTTTCCGGCAGTGGCGCGATCGACAAGTTCCGGTAACATCGCGCCATGCAAAATCATCTCGTCGTCGCGCTCGCCTACGATCGCCTCTGCACCTTCGAATTCGGCTGTGTGGTCGAATTGTTCGCGCTCGAGCGCCCGGAACTCGGCGTCGACTGGTATCGCTTCGCGGTGTGCGCGAGCGAGCCGGGGCCGGTGCGCGCGGCGGGCGGCATCACGGTCGCCGCGCCGTACCGGCTTGCGACGCTCGATCGCGCGGACACCATCGTGATTCCCGGCTGGCGCGATCCGGACGAACTGCCGCCGGAACCGTTGCTGAAGAAGCTGCGTGCCGCGCATCGCCGCGGCGCGCGGCTCTGTTCGATCTGCTCGGGCGTGTTCGTGCTCGCGGCGGCCGGCGTGCTCGACGGGCTGACCGTGACGACGCACTGGCGTTACGCCGAGCGCCTGCAGGCGCGCTATCCGGCGCTGCGCGTGAATCCCGACGCGCTGTACGTCGACGAAGGGCAGATTGTCACGTCGGCCGGCTCGGCCGCGGGGCTCGACATGCTGCTGCATCTCGTGCGCCGCGATCATGGCGGTGCGATCGCGAACCGCGTCGCGCAGCGCCTCGTGCTGCCGCCGCATCGCGATGGCGGCCAGGCGCAGTTCGTGCCGCGCCCGGTCGCGCCGGGCGGCAGCGACCGGCTCGCGAAGCTGATCGACTGGATGCGCGCGCATGCGGCCGAACCGCACACGCTCGCTTCGCTGGCCGCGCAGGCCGCGATGAGCACGCGCACGCTGCAGCGCCAGTTCGCGGATGCGACGGGGATGTCGCCGCTCATGTGGCTGATCCGCGAGCGGGTGAATCTCGCGAAAGACATGCTCGAAACGCATCCCGCGCTGTCGCTCGCGCAGATTGCCGCGCGCTCGGGCTTCGGTTCCGAGGAGTCGCTGCGCCGGCATTTCCGGCGCGTCGCGGCGACGAGCCCCGCCGCGTACCGGCGCGGGATGGATCGCGGCGTCAGGCCCGCGGACGCGTGAGCGTCGCGTCTGCTCCCGCAACAGCGGTGCCCGGCCATCGGGCGCTTCTTGCCGGCTCCGAGCGCGCGTAAGATGGCGGTCGCCGTGCGGCGATCCACGCATGCCGCGCATTGCGCGCCGCTGCAGGAAGCCGCCATCGCCCCCTCACAACGACAAGGACAACACCATGGGCCTGCTGGGAAAGCTGTTCGGAAAGAAACCGCGTGACGAAGCGGCATCGCCCGCGCCTTCGGCGCAAGCGCCGGACGCGCCGGAAGCACCCGACGCGGCCGGGCAGGACGCCCCCGACATCGCACCGGAACTCGCGCCCGCGCTGAAGGCATTCCAGGCCGGCCGGCACGAAGCCGCGATCGCGGCCGCCGCGCCGCATGCGGAGCGGCTCGCCGATGCGGCGCGCCTGTGCGCGCTGTCGTACTCGGCGATGAAGCGTTACCCGGAAGCGTTTCCGTACTGGCTCGCGCTGTTCGACCACGAGCCGAGCGCGCACAACGCGGTGCAGCTCGCGACGACATCCGTGATGTGCGACGAAGTGGAGCGCGGCGAAGCGTGGCTACAGAAGGCCGCCGAGGTCAATCACGACACGCACGAGCAGTCGGATGTCGCCGCGCGCGTGAACTTCATCTCCGCGCTGATGCAAAGCGGCCGCCTGCACGAGGCGCTGCCGCATCTCGCATGGGTGCGCGACGTGTACGGCCACGTGCACATCACCGACTCGACCTTCCTCCACCTGCGCGGCATTCCGTTCTTTTCTTCATTCCTCGAGAACAGTTTCGAGATCCTGAAGGCCACGCAGCCGGCCGACGCGATCGCGCCGTGGTACGGCGAACTGAAGGGCAAGCTCGATGAAGACGGCGAAGCGCAGCTTGCCGCATGGGTCGGGCGGTTGCCGGCATAACCGGCGGCTCACCCTGCGTCGCGACGCCGGCCGCGGGTTGCCGGCACGGCGTCGCGACGCACACGCTCCTCAGCGCGTATTGGTCTTGCGATCGACTTGCCGGATGCAGGCGATCCGGTACACGCCGTCCTCGACTTCGACGCCGTGCGTATCGTGCGTGAAGCCGGGGAAGCGCAGGTCGAATTGCTCGAGCGCCCGCAGGTAGCCGAGCAGCGGCCCGTCGGCCGGCCCCGCGTTCTCGCCGGGCATCAGCAGCGGAATGCCGGGCGGATAGGGCACGACGCCCGTCGCGACGGTGCGGCCCGCCATCTCCGACAGCTCCAGCATCTCAATGTCGTTGTGCACGAGATGCTCGAACGCCTCGGCCGGGCTGAAGTCGGGCTGCGGCAGCGTCGAGAAGCCGCGCGACATCATCTCGGTCGTCTTCAGGTCGCTCATTGCGCTGAACATCAGGTCGCACAGCTCGCGCAGCCCGAGCTTGCCGTAGCGGTCCGGATAACGCGCGACGAGGTCCGGCAACGCCTGTTCGAGCGGCGCGTTCGCGTCGTAGTCGCGCTTGAAGTCGAGCAGCGTGTTGACGAGCGTGCCCCACTTGCCCTTCGTCACGCCGAGCGAGAACAGGAACAGGATCGTGAAGTCGGTCGTTTTCTCGACGACGATCCCGTGCCGGTCCAGATACGCGGTGACGACCGACGCCGGAATGCCGACCGGCATCAGGCCGCCGTGCGGCGCGACGCCCGGCGTCACGATCGATACCTTGATCGGGTCGAGCATGCAGTAGTCGTCCTCGATCTCGCCGAAGCCGTGCCACGTGTCGCCCGGATGCAGCACCCAGCACGACGGATCGGTGGCGAGCAGCGTTTCGTCCGCTTCATGGAAGCGCACGCGGCGGCCCGTCTTGCGGTCGACCACGGTGTCCGGCTGCCAACCGTTGAAGAACCAGTCGTTGTTCTCCTCGCATTCCGCGTGCAGCCGCGCGAGCATCCGGCGAAACGACACGGCCTCGCGGATCGCGTCGGTCGTCAGCGCCTCGCCGCCGGGGCCGTCCATCATCGCGGCGCTCACGTCGTTCGACGCGATGATCGCGTAGTTCGGCGACGTCGACGCGTGCATCATGTACGCCTCGTTGAAGCGCGCGTGCTCGATCGGGTTGCGGCCGTCGCGGACATGGATGAACGATGCCTGCGACAGCGCGGCGAGCAGCTTGTGCGTCGATTGCGTCGCGAACACGGTCGGCTTGCTCGCGTCGTGCTGCGACGGATCGCCGTGCATCGCGTGACGGTCGCGGTAGATCGGGTTGAAGCGCGCATAGCCGTACCAGGCTTCGTCGAAATGCAGCCGGTCGACGCTCTGGCCGAGCAGTTCCTCGACGCGCGCGACGTTGTAGCAGAGGCCGTCGTAGGTCGAGTTCGTGATCAGCGCATGCACGGGCGTCGGATCGATGCCGTCGCGGCCGCGCACGAGCGGATTCGCGTCGACCGCGAGCCGCACGGCGGCGGCCGTGAGCCGTTCCGGCATGATCGGCCCGATGATCCCGTAATGGTTGCGCGACGGGATCAGGTAGGTCGGAATCGCGCCGGACATCGTCATCGCATGCTCGGCCGACTTGTGGCAGTTGCGGTCGCACAGCGCGACCTGATTGCGCGTGACGCTCGCCATCAGGATCACGCGGTTCGACATCGACGAGCCGTTCGTCACGTGATACGTGCGGTGCGCGCCGAACACGCGCGCGGCGTAGCGTTCGCTTTCGCCGATGGGGCCCGAGTGGTCGAGCAGCGAGCCGAGTTCGCCGACCGAGATCGACAGGTCCGAGCGGAACAGCGCTTCGCCGAAGAATTCGAAGTACGCGCGGCCGACCGGCGATTTCAGGAACGCGGTGCCGCCTGTGTGGCCCGGCGTGTGCCACGAGTATTCGTACACGCGCGAGAACTGCGCGAGTGCGCGGAACATCGGCGGCAGCACGGTCTCGCGATAGCGTTCGATCGCGGCGACGATCCGCCCGCCGATGAACGCGGTGGTGTCCTCCAGCATCCAGATGAAGTCGTCGGCCTTGCGCATCGCGTCGACGGGAATCGCGGCCGCGCTCGCGCGGCTCGCGAGCAGGAACACCGGCACCGTCGCATTGCGCGCGCGCATCGCGTCCAGCACGGCCCGCGCGGGCGCATGCTCGGAATCGTTGCCGAGCTCCCAGTTGAGCAGCAGGCACTGGATCGCGGGATCGGCGTCCACCACCGCGCGCGCGTCTTCGGCGGACGTCGCGATCACGACGTCGACGAGCCGGGCGCGCAATTCTTCGGCGAGGGCGGTGGCTGCGCGGCCGGTGGCCGTGCGTTCGTCGATGTCGTGCTGCACGAGCAGCGCCTTCATGCCGAGGCGGCGAAACGCCGGTTGGGTCAAGGTAGCGGTCATGGTTATTCCCCCGTTTGCTGGGTTGCCTGGACGCCCGCGGCCGGCGAGCGGGCGTGAAGAATGTCGGCCTCGTGGCGGCCCACCGAGATCCAGAAGGTGGCGACGAGCGCGACGATGGTGACGCCGAGCGCGAGGTAGCGCACCCAGCGCGGCGAACGGCCGCCCGGATGGACATGGGTTTCCTCGATTTCGCGCTGGCGGTTGATCGACAGCTCGTAGAAGACGATCGTCGCGATCACGAAGATCAGCGACCAGCGCGTCTGCTGGCCGTCGGAGCCGACCATCGCCCACAGCGCGTAGACGGCGCCGATCAGGCCGACGATCGTGTAGAAGGTGAACTGGTGCGACGGCATCTTGCCGTAGCCGAGCACCTTGATCGCGATGCACGAGTAGATGTACGGCAACAGCGTCATGATCACGGCGATCGACGCGATCTTGCCGAACTGCTCGCTCGCGCTCGGCGACATCGTCGCGAGCACCTGCACGGACATGATCGCCGCGACGATCGCGAGGCCGGCCGACGGCACGTTCTTCGAGTTGACGCGTGCGAACACGCCGGCGAACAGGCCGTCGTCGGCCGCGGCCTTCGCGGTCTGGCCGACCAGCAGCGTCCAGCCCGCGAGCGAGCCGAGGCAGCCGAGCGCCGCGCAGATCGCGACTGCGTTCGCGGCGGTGTCGCCGAGCGCGAGGCGCGCGGCATCTGCGAACGGCGCGCTCGACGCAAGCAGCGCCTTGTTCGGGATCATCCCCATGATCACGGTCGAGCTGAGCACGTAGCACACGGCCGCGAGCACGACGCCGCCGACGGTCGCGATCGGCACGTTGCGCGACGGGTTCTCGACGACGCCGGCCGACACCGACGCGCTCTCGACGCCGATGAACGCCCACAGCGTGAAGTTCAGCGTCGCGCCGATCGCGCTGAAGCTGCTCGCGCCCGACACGTTCCAGCCGGCGAAATACACGTCCTTGCTGAACCAGAACCAGCCGAACACGGCCATCCCGAGGATCGGCACGAGCGCGAAGATCGTCGTGATCGACTGCACGCGGCCGACGATGTTCGGCCCGAGGATGTTCGCGTAGGTGAACAGCCAGATCACGAAGATCTGTGCGAGCGCGAACACGAGCGGGTCGCGTAGCACGGGGAAGAAGTGCGTCAGGTAACCGAGGCCGGCGACCGCGAGGCCGACGTTGCCGAGCACGTTCGCGAGCCAGTAGATCAGGTTGGTCTGGTAGCCGATGTACGGGCCGAACGATTTGCGCGCATACGCATACGGGCCGCCGGCGGCCGGGTCGATCGCCGCGAGCTTCGCGAACACCAGCGCGAGCGACACGGCGCCGACCACGGTGATCAGCCAGCCGAAGATCGCGATGCCGCCGGTGGCGGCGAGGTTCGCGGGCAGCATGAAGACGCCGGAGCCCATCATGTTGCCCGCGACCATCAGCGTGGCGGGGACGACGCCGATTTTCGGCGCGGAAATCGCGGCCGGCGCGGCGGCGGAGCGGGAGGAGGACGAGCTGGCATCGGACATGCGGGGCTCCTTGAATGGACGTGATGCGGTTGAGGTGGCGCGGCCCGGCGCCAGTTGACGATTCCGGAATGGATCGCCGTTTTATTAAACGACGTCATGGTATATCGCTCATCGATTTTTTAATGGTAAACGCCGACATTTAATGAGTTAAATGTTGATCGATGTCATTGAAATGCGTCGGCTGGCGTTGGGGCACGGGGCGGGGCGCGATACGGCAGATTTCGCAGGATTCGGCGGTAGTGGGCGGGGAAAGTTGAGTTCGGGCGGGTCGGCAGCGATGGGCAATTCGGTTTTTTTGCCGAATTGGATTGAACATTTCGCGACGTAAATACTTCGGTCTTTCGGGCGCGATTTTGTCGGCTATTATCTGGTGCGTTGAATATATGAGCCATGCAAGCGCGCCGCCGGTGCGCATGACGATTTTTCCTCTCGAAGGATGATGCCGATGCTGCCTTCCCGTTTGCCGCTGATTCAGGCCCCGATGGTCGGTTCGCTGAGCGCGCTTGCAATCGCAGTCTGCGAAGCGGGCGGGCTCGGTTCGCTCGCGTGCGCGGCGCTCGGCCCGCAGCAACTGCGCGACGAGATCGCGGCGATCCGCGCACGCACGCAGGCCCCGTTCAACGTGAACTTCTTCTGCCATACGCCCCCGGCGCCGGACGCCGAGGTCGACGCGCGCTGGCGCGCGGCACTGGCCGGCTACTACGCGGAAGCCGGGCTCGATCCGGTCGGCGTGAAGGGCGGCGCCGGCCGCGCACCGTTCGACGACGCGATGTGCGCGGTGGTCGAGGAAATGCGGCCGGCCGTCGTGAGCTTTCATTTCGGATTGCCGGACGACGCGTTGCTGGCGCGCGTGCGTCGGACCGGCGCGCTGATCGTGTCGTCCGCGACGACCGTCGAGGAGGCGCGCTGGCTCGATGCGCGCGACGTCGACGCGATCGTCGCGCAGGGCGCGGAGGCCGGCGGGCACCGCGGGATGTTCCTGACCGACGACATTCACGCGCAGCCGGGGCTGTTCGCACTGTTGCCGCAGATCGTCGACGCGGTGCGCACGCCCGTGATCGCGGCGGGCGCGATCGCCGACGGCCGCGGCATCGCGGCCGCTTTCGCGCTCGGCGCGCGTGCGGTGCAGATCGGCACCGGCTACCTGCTCACGCCGCAGGCCGGCCGCTCCGCGCAACACCGCGCGGCGGTGCGGGCGGCGCGCGATGACGGCACCCGCATGACCAACCTGTACACGGGCCGGCCGGCGCGCGGCCTGCTGACGCGCTTCATGCGCGAGCAGGGGCCGATGAGCGCGCTCGCGCCCGCGTTCCCGCTCGCGACGGCCGCGGTCGATCCGCTGCGCGGTGCATTCGAACGGCAGGGCCGCGACGATTTCTCGCTGCTGTGGTCGGGCGAGGCCGCGGCGCTCGCGCGCGAAGAGGACGCCGGGGTGCTGACGCGACGCCTGTGGGACGACGCGCTGGCGTGCGCGGCGGGGCTGCGCGACACGTTCCCGCCGGGCGACTGAACGGGCGCGGAAACGGATGCGGAAACGGATGCGGAAGCGGACGCCGGAAGGGGGCCGAAGGCGAGCCCGAAGCCGGCGGCGGAAAGCGCCGCCGAAACGCCCCGGCCGAAGGTCCATCGGCGTATCATCCGTTTTTTCATCAGCCCGATCCAGGCACCCATCATGACCTCCGTCGACACTACCCCCGTCCTCGACCATGACAAGCTCGTTACCTTCGTCGAGCGCAAATGGAACGATGAAATCCTCCATGCACTGACCGACTACATCGCGATCCCCGCGAAGAGTCCCGCATTCGACCCCGACTGGGCGCAGCGCGGGTATCTCGAACGCGTCGTCACCGATGCCGCGCAGTGGGCCGAACGCCAGCCGGTGAAAGGCCTGAAGCTCGAAATCGTGCGCCTGCCCGGCCGCACGCCGGTGATCTTCTTCGAAACCCCCGCGACGCGCGCGGGCAGCACCGATACGATCCTGCTGTACGGCCACCTCGACAAGCAGCCCGAATTCGACGGCTGGCGCGCGGACCTCGGCCCGTGGACGCCGAAGTTCGAGAACGGCAAGCTGTACGGCCGCGGCGGCGCGGACGACGGCTACGCGATCTACGCGAGCCTCGCGGCGCTCGGCGCGCTCGACGAGCAGGGCGTCGAACGGCCGCGCTGCGTCGGCCTGATCGAAACCTGCGAGGAGTCGGGCAGCTACGATCTGCTGCCGTACGTCGACGCGCTGCGCGACCGGCTCGGCCAGGTGTCGCTCGTCGTGTGCCTCGATTCGGGCGCCGGCAATTACGACCAGATGTGGCTCACGACTTCGCTGCGCGGGCTGGTGTCCGGCGACCTGCAGGTCGAGGTGCTCGAGGAAGGCGTTCACTCGGGCGTCTTCGGCGGCATCGCGCCGTCGAGCTTCCGCGTGATGCGTCAGCTGTTCGAGCGCCTGGAAGATGCGAAGAACGGCAACCTGCTGCCGGGCGTGTTCCATTGCGAGATTCCCGACAGCCGCGTGCGCGAAGCCGACGCGGCCGCCGCGATTCTCGGCGACACCGTGTGGAAGGGGCTGCCGTGGGCGTGCGGGATGGACGGCAAACCGGTGCTGCCGACCACCACCGATCCGCGCGAGGCGCTGCTGAATTCGACGTGGCGTCCGTCGCTGTCGGTGACGGGCGCGGCCGGCCTGCCGGCGCTTTCCGACGCGGGCAACGTGCTGCGTCCGCGCACCGCGTTCAAGCTGTCGCTGCGCCTGCCGCCGCTCGTCGACGCCGCGCAGGCCGTGCAGCAGCTGAAGGAACTGCTCGAACTCGATCCGCCGTACAACGCGAAGGTCACGTTCAAGCCCGACGCGGGCGCCGCGACCGGCTGGAGCGCGCCGGATCTCGCGCCGTGGCTCGCGTCGTCGCTCGACGCCGCGTCGCGCCGCCACTTCGGCGCGGACTGCGCGTACATGGGCCTCGGCGGCACGATCCCGTTGATGAACGTGCTGCAGGAAGGTTTCCCGTCCGCGCAGTTCATGGTGTGCGGCGTGCTCGGCCCGAAGTCGAACGCGCACGGCCCGAACGAGTTCCTGCACGTGCCGTACGCGAAGAAGCTGACCGCGGCGGTCGCGGACGTGATCGCGACCGCGCGCTGAGCATTCGCGCTGCCTGTCACGACCTGAACCAACCCGACCCGACCGGATCCCGCCTGACCTGACGGAGCCTTGCCGATGACCGCGCTGCCGACACCCGCCACCGACCCGCTGCGCATGCGCGCCGAACCGCTGCACGCATTCGTCGCGGCACTCTGGCAGCGGGCCGGCAGCAGCGAGCGCGAGGCGCGGCTCGTCGCCGATCACCTGGTCGGCGCGAATCTGGCCGGGCACGATTCGCACGGGATCGGGATGATCCCGAACTACGTCGCATCGTGGCGGGAAGGGCAGTTGCAGCTGAACGGGCACGCGTCGATCGTCCGCGACGGCGGCGCGGTGCTGACGATCGACGGCGGGCGCGGCTTCGGCCAGGTGATCGCGTTCGAGGCGATGGTCGAAGGGATCGAGCGGGCCCGGCGCATGGGCATCTGCGCGATCGGGCTGCGCGACGTCCATCATCTCGGCCGCATCGGGCATTGGGCCGAGCAGTGCGCGCGCTCGGGCCTCGTGTCGTTCCATTTCGTCAACGTGCCGGGCGACCTGCTCGTCGCGCCGCTCAACGGCACCGATCCGCGCTTCGGCACGAATCCGTTCTGCGCCGCGTATCCGCGCGCGGGCCGCCCGCCGCTGCTGCTCGATTTCGCGACGAGCGCGATCGCATACGGCAAGACGCGGGTGGCGTACAACCAGGGCAAGCGCGTGCCGGCCGGGTCGCTGATCGATCATCGCGGCCAGCCGACCGACGATCCGGCCGTCATGCACGAGCAGCCGTTCGGCGCGTTGCTGCCGTTCGGGCTGCACAAGGGCTATGCGCTGGCCGCGATGTGCGAGATCTTCGGCGGCGCGCTGGTCGGCGGGCATACGACCTACGGCGACACGCTGCAGAAGACGAGCGCGATCGTCAACGGGATGCTGTCGGTGCTGATCGATCCGAATGCGTTCGATGCGGCCGATGCGGAACGTGAAGCCGATGCGTTCGTCGCGTGGGCGAAGGCGTCGCCGCAGGCGGGCGATGCGCCGGTGCGGATGCCCGGCGAGCCGGAGGAGGCGAGCCGCGTGGCGCGCGGCGCGGACGGCATTCCGGTCGATCGTGCGACGTGGCGGCAGATCCGCGAGAGCGCGGCGGTCGTCGGCTTCGACGACGCCGAACTCGACGGGTGGACGCGGCGCTGCACGGAGCTCGCATGAGCTGGCAGGCGGAGAAGGCGCACGGCGAGGAGATCGCCTACCAGCTCGCGCCGCTCGGCAAGGTGGAGGTCGTGCGGTTCTTCAGCGGCGCTGCGATGCGGCTCGACGGCGTGATGTTCGGCTTCATGTCGCGCGGGTCGCTGTTCCTGCGCGTCGACGACGTGAACCGTCCGGCGTTCGTGGCGGCGGGGATGGGGCCGTTCTCGTACGAGCGGCCCACGCGCACCGTTGCGCTCGAAGGCTATTACGAAACGCCGGCCGACGTGCTCGAGGATGCGGGCGCGCTGTTCGACTGGTGTCGCGGCGCATATCGCGCGGCGCTGCTGGCGGGGGCGCCGAAGCGCAACGCACGGCCGAAGCCGAAGCCGGCGCCTAAACCGAAGCCGGAGGCGGCGCGCAAGCGCACGCAGCGTCGGCCGTAAGACGGCGCTTTTTCCTTTCTTGTCCTTTCTTTCGAGCCACGGCGGGTGCGCGCAAGCGCCGGGCTTGACGCACCGCATGGTTCGCCGGCTTCACAACGGCGGCCCCGGCGTTTATGATCGGCGCGATTGCGTCCGTGCCCGGCGCAACCCGAGCCGGTGTCGCCGCCGGCCTCGCGAACGGCGCATCGAAAGCCGCGCGAACGTTTCCCCCACTCATCGTTCCAGACGGAGATAGCCGATGCTCGTCCTGATTCTCGGTTTAGCGATCTTCCTCGGTGTGCATTCGATCCGGATCGTCGCGGATGGCTGGCGCTCCGTCACCATCGAGCGGATCGGCGAGAAACGCTGGAAGGGCCCCTATGCGATCGCGTCGATCGTCGGCTTCGTGCTGATCGTCTGGGGTTACGGGATCGCCCGCCAGAACGGGACGCTGCTGTGGGTGTCACCCGTCGGCGTGCGCCACCTCACCGGCATGCTGACCGCGATCGCATTCGTGCTGATCGCCGCGGCCTACGTGCCGCGCAACCGCATCAAGACGCTCGTCGGCCATCCGATGGTGGCCGGCGTGATGGTGTGGGCGGTCGCGCATCTGCTCGCGAACGGCACGCTGCATGCGGTCGTGCTGTTCGGCGCATTTTTCGTGTGGTCGCTGGTCGATTTCGTCGTGTGGCGCGCGCGCGACCGCCGCGACGGCGTCCGCTATCCGGCCGGCAGGCTGTCGGGCGATGCCGTGACGATCGCGGCCGGGCTCGTCGTATGGGCCGTCTTCGCGCTGTTCCTGCACGGGCCGCTGATCGGCGTGCGGCCGTTCGGTTGAACGTGCCCGCCTGCAACGATTGACGAGCGGGGCGCACGAGCCGCCCCGGGCGCCCGCGACATCGACGCGGGCGCATTCCCCGCTACCCGCCTTCCCTCAACGTACGGATGCCCGCCCGAGCGTGCGTCAGATCGGCTTGACGAACAGCCCGATGGTCAGCGCGACGCCGATGCACACGATCGCGATCCGCAGCACGCGCTCGTTCACGCGGTGCAGTGCCCACGCGCCGAGCAGGCCGCCGACGATCGCGCCGCCGCCGAGCGCGATCGCCGCCTGCCAGTGCAGATGCGGCGACGTCAGGAACAGCACGACCGCCGATGCGTTCATCACGCCCGCGAGCGCGTTCTTGGTCGACATCGCGTGACGCGGCGACAGGCCGGCCATCGTCAGCGCGGCCATCATCAGGAAGCCGATGCCGCCGCCGAAGTAGCCGCCGTAGATCGCGATCAGGAATTGCGCGATCGCGGCCGTGACGGGGCCGAGATGCTGCGTGTCCACGCCCGGCTTGCGGAAGAAGCTGCCCCACGCGAACACGACCGTCGCGAACAGCACGAGCCACGGCACGAGGTGCGAGAAGATCGATGACGGAGTTTTCAGCAGCAGCAGCCCGCCGAGTGCGCCGCCGACCACGCTGATCGCGAACAGCGCGCGAAACGGCAGCTTGCCCGCGCCGCGCACCATGTTTCGGCTCGCCCAGCCCGTCGTGACCTGACCGGGGAACAGCGCGACCGTCGACGTGATGTTCGCCGCGAGCGGCGACATGCCCGACAGGATCAGCGCGGGCAGCGTGACGAACGAGCCGCCGCCCGCGAGGGCATTCTGCAGGCCGGCCCACAGGCCGGCGATGATGATGAGAGCGAGCATCGATGAGGGAGTGCGGAGGTGGCGGGGGCGCGCGGGCCGGAAGCAGGCGCGCGCGCGATGATCGCCCGATGGTAATGCAGGATCGCGGCGACGCAAACTGCTGCGAGCGCGCGGTGTGGCGGGTGCGCAGGGGGCGGCGGCCGGCCGACTTGGAGCGCTGCCGTTGCGCCGCGCGTCGGGCCATCGCCGCTGCGCGCACGAGCACGACTCGCGCCGCGTTACTCGTTCGACTGCCCGGCGCTGCCGTCGTCAGCCGCATCGCTGTCGACGTCCGGATAGACGATCGTGCCGTCGTCCCGGATCACCGCGCCGGCCGTGAGACGCGCGGGCTCGACGCGATTGCGGCCCATGATGTGCAGCACCGTTTCGCCGCGCGCGATCAGGTAGTCGGACACGATGCGCCGGTGACACCGCCACCACACGGCTTCCGAACACATGATCGCGCAGCGTTGCCGATGCCCTTGTGCGATCAACTGGTCGAGGCCGGCTCGAAACTCGGGCGACAGCGCGTAGTCGGCGTAGCGATGGAAGCTGCGATTGGTCCAGAAGTCGTTGACCTCGTCGGGCACGTCGCGCGACTTGCCGCGCAGGCCGCCGAGTTCGGCGATGTGCTCGTACGCAATATCGACGGCGGCCAACGCGTCGGGCAGCGTCGCTTCGTTGAACTGCGGATTCGTGCGCGAGCGCGTCATCTTCCGGATATCGGCAAGCAACGCGATATCGACCGCGTCGAGCATCTCGACGAACTCGTCGAGCGTGCGGTTCGAATGGCCGATCGTGTAGAACGGGAGCGTCATGCGTCGTCCTTGCCGGCTATGCGTTCGAGCACGCGGCCGCGATGCGCGGCGATGTGGTCGGTCCGGTCGCTCTTGATCTCGTATTGCGGATCGTCGGGCGACGCGCGATGGCGATGCCCCTTGTAGTCGAAATCCTGCGTGTGGACCGCAATGATCGTGCCCGTCACGTAACCGGCTTCGGAATTCCAGCGGACGTGGTCGCCCGGTTTGAATGGATGCGTCACGCGGGAAGCCTCCTTGCGTCGATGGCGCGTGCGCTTGCCGGTGTGGCGCGGGCAACCCGGCGGCGACGGCAACGCATGTAGGCGTTCATTATCCGTCGGGACCGGATGGGGGAAAAGCGACGCGTCCGCAGGCCGACGAACTAAAGTTGCGCTCTTTTGGAATGCTGGGAAAGCCAGCGTATCAAGTGTCGCCGATGCTGCTCAATTCCATCTACGACTCCTTGAGAAGTTCCGGTATGGGCGCGAAGGAAGCGATGAGTACCGCGGCCGAGCGTGCCAATAGACCGGCGGCTCAAACGACACGTTGAAAAGGGGTGGGGGGCAGCAGCACAAGGGCATCCGTTGGCGTGACGCCGAGCGGTGCTGCGCGACGGACGAACTGAACAGGAGCCGAGGTCGGCGGCGCACATGCCGAGCCGCGCCGCGCGGCGAAGTCTCCTGTTCCGATCGCACGGCGGCCCTTCCGGGCTGTCTTTCTGGGCCGCCGAAGTGACTTACGGCGTCACGACAAGCGCCGTGTGCATGCCCGCAACATAATGTCCCGGCTTGTTGCAGATCAGCACGTAGTGGCAGGGCGTGAGCTTGAATGACGCGCGCTTGCTCGTTCCCGGGGCGATGTCTTCGACTTCGCCGATCTTTCTCAACCTGTGCTCCAGCACCTGCCCTTTGCGGACGGGAAGTGCATCATCCGAGAGATTGGTCCTGAGCAAGACGAGTTCGTGCTCCATGTTGTTGTCCACGGAATTTTTGACATCGAACGTGACGCGACCCGCTTTCATGTTGTGTGTATCGAGCTGGATCGAATTCGAACGCAACGTCGCGTTGACGGTTTGCTCCGCCCAGCCGGGAGGCGATGTCATGCCGAGGGCAGTCACACTGGCGACGACGGCGATTCTGTAAGTGGCGTCCATGGGGCCTCCTTTGCATCGAAACAACGCGCCTATCCGGCGTCGAGCGATTGCCGCAAGTAATCCCGGCGAGAACGCTCACGGGCCGACGTCGATGCGGCCATAGACACCGTCGGCTTCGTCATTGGGGCCGGCAGCAAAAAACAGCGTATTGACAGGTTGGTTGTTGAGGCCGTTGCCGAATGCGATGCCCCACAGCCCCGGCTCGACGATCGCCTTGCCGTCGGGTTGCTGCAGGGTCCCGCGCAGCATGCCTGACGTCGCATCGAACGCGTGGATCATGCCGTCACCGAAGTTGCCGATCAGAACGGTGTTGCTGAAGCGGCCGAAATTCGCGGGTGCAGGCGCCATGCCCCACGGCGCATTCAACGGTTCGCCGGAGGCGAAGCGTTGAATGAATTGTCCCGATGGGCTGAACACGTCGATCAAACCCAATCCTGCACCAGCGACGTCGTCGTGTGCTGCCGCATCCTGCTTTGCATAAGCAACGTAAAGTTTCGAGTTGATCGCCTGAATTCCAAACGGCGCAAACCCGGCCGGCAAAGCGGGATCTTGAAATGCACCGGTCGTCGTCACCTTTGTGAAGGTCCTGTCGAAAACATCGATCCTGTTGTTGTGGAAGTCCGTTGCGTACAGGAAATTCGCGCCGTTGTTGCTGGCCATGGCGAGCCCTTTGTAGACGGCGCTGCCGCCGCTGTCGAACACGGTGACGGCCGAGGTCGGATTGACGGCTGGCGACCACGCGGTGATCGTTCCGCCCTCGCCGACGAAAATGAAGGATGCCGGCCCCGATTTTGTGCCTTGGCTCACCACGAAGTCCGACGTGCCATTGAATACGATGCCTGTGGGGGAGGCGTCGCCTTGCGAGCCGGCGGGGATCGTCACGACGAGCGATTGCGGGACGCCATTGCCGTCATAGAGCGTTGCGTGCTGCGTCCCGTTATCCGCGACCCACACAAAACCCCTGGGATTGAATGCAATGCCCCACGGATTCTTCAGGTTTGTATCCACGTGAGCAGCGGGCAGGGCACCGTCGGAAACCAGTACATCGACCTTGTACTGACTGACGTGGGATGAATTGCCGCATGCTACGACGCTGGTCAGCACGAATGCGATCATCGCAGCGCCGAGCGTTGTATGGACCTGTTTCATGACTGGGCTCCGAACACGATTGGGACGTTAGTAAACGGAGCGGCCGATGCGTTTATTCCGTTCGTTTCGTTTGACTTCAAACACCAGAACCCGCCATCGCCGCTGATGCTGGCGCAGGCCGAGCCAGAGAATCTCGGGCATGCGGGGCTCGAGACAACGGAGCGTTTCGTGCACCTGACGCTACGTCGGCTTCTATGGTTGAGACCGACGCGGAACAGATTCCCGGCAGAGGGTTGTACGTGCATCGGTGCCATGTCTATTTCAAGAGTCCGGGCCGTGTGGCTTCGCTTTTCACGCTAGCGACTTGCAGCGTTGTTGCCTCATCGCTCGCAGCCGAAACGAGACGACCCGCCGCGCAATCCCCCTTGCCTCCGTGAAATTGCCGTGCTAATTTTTCATGAAATTAACCGGCGAAAATTTCACGGAAGCCCGTATGTTCGTGCAGTCCGACCGTCACGTCGCAAGCTACTACGCCGGCACCTACCCGGCGCCGATCCCGCTGCGTTCCGAACTGGACGAACGCATCGACGCCGACGTGCTGGTGATCGGCGCGGGCTTCAGCGGGCTGCACACGGCGTTGCGGCTCGCGCTCGCGGGCAAGCGCGTGGTCGTGCTCGAGGCGAGCCGCGTCGCGTGGGCCGCATCGGGCCGCAACGGCGGTCAGGCGTTGCTGGGCTGGTCGTGCGACATGCAGCCGCTCGAGGATTCGCTCGGCCGCGACGGCGCGCGCCTGCTGTGGGACAGCATGCGCTGGGCCGCTGCCGAAGTGCGCGAACTGCCCGCGCGTCACGGCTTCGATATCGACTACCGGCCCGGCAGCCTGTGGGCCGCGGTGCGCCCGCGACGCGTCGCGATGCTCGCGCAGGCCCGCGACGAAGCGGCGCAGCGCTGGGGCTACGACCGGCTGCGCGTGATCGGGCAGGACGAGATGCGCGAGTGGATCGGCAGCGCGCGCTATCTCGCCGCGCTCTACGATCCCGAGGCCGGCCATCTGAATCCGCTGAAGCTCGCGCTCGGTCTCGCGCAGACGATCGAGCGGGCCGGCGGCCGCATCTTCGAGCAAAGCCGCGTGCTCGATTATCGCGAGACGGCCGGCGGCCACGTCGCCCGCACCGCGCACGGCGAAGTGCGCGCGGACGTGCTCGTGCTCGCGTGCAACGCGTACGTCGACCGGCTCGATCCGGAACTGTCGCGCCGGCTGCTGCCGGTCGGCACCTACCAGGTCGCGACCGCGCCGCTCGCACCGGACGTCGCACGTTCGCTGCTGCCGCGTAACAGTTGCGTGATCGACAACCAGTTCGTGCCCGACTACTTCCGTCTGAGCCCCGACAACCGCCTGCTGTTCGGCGGCGGCTGCACGTATCTCGGCGGCATACCTGCCGACATCGCGGCGGCGACCCGCCCGCACCTCGAACGCGTGTTTCCGCAACTGAGCGGCGTGCCGCTCGACTACGCGTGGGGCGGCCACATCGACATCAGCATGCGACGCACGCCGGACATCGGCCGCCGCGGCCAGCGCTTCTGGCTGCAGGGCTTCTCGGGACACGGCGTGCTGCCGACACTCGCCGGTGCCCGCGCGGTCGCCGATGCGGTGCTCGGCGACGATCGCCTGCTCGCGCAGTACCAGCGCATCCGCAACCCGCGCTTCCCCGGCGGCGACCGCCTCGCCGCGCCGCTGGAAGCGCTCGGCAAGGTTTGGTACCGTCTGCGCGATACCGTTTGACACCGTCTGACGCATCGGAAGCCAACATGAACGAACAGGAAGAGATAGAAAGTCTGGCGATCCTGATCCGCGACCTGCGCAAGCATCGCAAGGTCACGCTCAACGATCTCGCGGAACGGATCGGCCGCTCGGTCGGCTTTCTGTCGCAAGTCGAGCGCGGGCTGTCGCGCCCGACGGTGGCCGATCTCACCGAGATCGGCGAGGCGCTCGGCGTGCCGACCACGTACTTCTACAGCCTGAGCAAGCCGCGCAGCGTGCCGTGGGTCACGCGGCCCGACGAGCGGCGCACCGTGTATTACGCGGCCGGCATCACGGACATCCTCGTGTCGCCGAACATGCGTTCGCGCTTCTCGATCCTCGAGAGCCATCTCGCGCCCGGCGCGAGCAGCGGCGAGCGCTCCGTCGACGACAGCGACGAGCAGGGCGGCTTCGTGCTCGAAGGCGAGCTGACGATCTGGATCGACGGTGACGACACGCCCGTCACGCTCGGCCCGAACGATGCGTTCCAGTTGCCCGCGCACCAGCGGTTTCGTTACGCGAACCTGGGCGACACGCCGACGCGCGTGATCTGGGTGTTCACCTGAGTCATTGGCGCGGCGGCGTGATGCGCCGTCACGCCGTGCCGCCGGTTTGCAGTACTGATCGATAATCGGGCATGTGGCGTGCCGCATGCCGATGGGTCCGGTCGCCGCGATGCGGCACCGCCATACAAGACATGGAAAGGATGAGACATGGCTGACGTCGTTCCCGTGCTGGTCGATGAAGTCCGCGCATTCCGGCAGGCGCATCCCGAGATCCGTTATGTCGACCTGATCTGTCTCGACCTGCCGGGCCACTTCTACGGCAAGCGCTATCCGATCGATGCGCTCGAGAAGGTCGCATCCGGTGCGCTGCTGAAGCTGCCGCAGAACTGCGTGCTGCTCGGCACGCAGGGCGGCCTCTACAAGATCGGCGATTACTGCTTCAACGACGGCGACCCCGACGCGCCGCGTCGCCTGATCCCCGGCACGCTGAAGCCGGTGCGCTGGGAGCGGCAGCCGCTCGCGCAGATGCTGATCAGCTCCGACGGCACCGATGCGCCGATCGAGTTCGAGCCGCGCGAGGTACTTGCGCGCGTGCTGCGGCGGTTCGCGGCGCGCGGCATCCGGCCAGTCGTCGCGTTCGAACTCGAGTTCTATCTGTTTGCCGCGCAGCTCGCGGACGGGATGCCGCAGTATCCGCGCGACCGCCTGAGTGATGACCGCGACGATCAGCCGAACATGCACATCGAACGCCTGTCGCGGTTTTCCGACGTGCTGCACGAGATGGTCGAGGCTGCGCGCGAGCAAGGTGTGGACGCGACGGTGATCACGGCCGAGCTCGGGCCCGGCCAGTTCGAGATCAACTTCGGCCATACCGACGATGCGTTGCGCGCGGCCGACTGGTCGGCGCTGTTCTGCCGCAGCACGCGCGGCGTCGCGTTGCAGCACGGCTATCGCGCGAGCTTCATGGGCAAGCCGTACCTGCATGCGCCGGGCAGCGGGATGCATGTGCACGTGAGCCTGTACGACGATGCGGGCCGCAATCTGCTCGCCGCGGACGGGCAGCGGCCGCTGCGGCATGCGGTGGCCGGCTGCCTCGCGCTGCTGCCGCATTGCATGCCGGTGTTCGCGCCGAATCACAATGCGTTCCGCCGCTACGGATCGATGGTGAACGCGGCGAGCCGTGCAAGCTGGGGCTTCGAGGATCGCGACGCGTGCATCAGGATTCCGGATTCGGATGCGCGCAATCTGCGCATCGAGCATCGGCTCGCGAGCGCGGACGCGAATCCGTATCTGGTGCTCGCGGCGATCCTGGCCGGGATGGAGCACGGGCTCGATGCGCGGCTCGAGCCGATCGCGCCGCTCAACGACGATCGCGGCAGCGGGATCGATTTTCCGAAGGAGATGCTGTCGGCCGTCGCGGCGATGCAGGATCACGCGGCCGTGTGCGACGGGCTCGGCAGCGAGTTCGTGATGGTGTATTGCGAGAACAAGCGGCAGGAGGAACTGGATTTTCGCAACGAGATCGGTGCGCGCGAGTATCGGTGGTTTCTGTGAGCGCATGACGCGTGACCCCGCTGCGGGTCACGCGCGATCGGCATGGGTCGTCGCGATCGAATGTGCTCAATACTCGGACAGCGGGATCCAGCGATTGTCGTCTTGCACGTCGATGGCCGCCGTTGGGACCGGCGTCATGATCAGCAGTTCGGTCGGGCGTACCGACTGTCTTCACCACGATATGCGTATTGCATGATGTGCCTCCGGTTCGATATCGATCGGTCTGGATGTGTCCGCGATGGGAGTGGACACGAGCACGATATTGGCGTCGAACGCGGGGAGAAATGGAGCGAAGGGATGTGGGGTGTTACGGGGAGGGCGGCACGGGATGAATGGCCCGGCTACGGTAGCGCACGCCAATAGCGGACCTCTTCGATCGGCACGCCGTCGATCTCGAACGTCTTGATGTCGCGCTCGGCGACGAAGCCCTCGCGTTCGTAAAACGCCTTCGCGCGACGATTTTCGACCAGCACCCACAGCGACACCCATTCATGGCCGGCGTCATGCAGCGATCGGCATGCGTGAGCGATCAGCGCGGCGCCGATTCCCTGTCCGCAATGCGTGGGATGCAGGTAGATCGCTTCGATCTCGCCCCAGGTCGCGTCCTTGTCGGCGTCGCGTGTCGGGCCATAGGCGATCCAGCCCGATGGCGTGTCTTGCGTGAAGGCGAGTGCGACACGCGGCCGCCCCGCATCGAGCGCATTGCGCCAGGCGGCGGTGCGCTGTTCGACCGACAGCGCGGCGAGGAACGGCGCGGGCATGATGCCCGGGTAGGTCGCTTGCCACGATGCGACGTGGATGTCGGCGATGATCGGCGCGTCGGCGGACGTGGCGGCGCGGATATCGATCGTCGTATTCGGTGCCATGCGCACTCCGCAACGAATATGGCGCGAAAGCGGGTGCCGCGCCGCGAAGCGATTCGCGGCACGACACCCGTGCAGCGCTTACTCCCCGAGCTTCGCCGTCACGCACCCGGTGCTCGAGCATTCGCGCTCGCGTTCGCGCAGGAACGACAGGCGCGATTGCGTCGCGTCGATCGCGCACTGGAGGTTCACGAGGTAGCCGTCGTCGCGCGTTTCGCTGCAGCGGTCGTCGCGCTGCTTCATCCACGCGAGCTGGCTCGTCTTCAGCTTCGCCTGCTGGTCGCCGCTCAGGTGCTTGCGCACACGGCCGTACTGATCGTTCAGTTCGCGGTCGAGCTGCGAGAACTCGTTGCTGCTGCAGTACACCTGATCAAACGCGCTGCGCGGTTTCCCGCACCCGGCCGCCTGCGCGGCAAACGGAACGGCAAGCGCGAGCAGCGCAAAGGATGCAAGCAGATTCTTTTTCTTCATGGTGGGGCTCCTCTGGGTGAAAACCGTTGAAATCGACCGGCGCCAGCCTCTACCTGGCCGCCGTACACGCATCGATCCCGCCCGCGATCGCGGTGGCGAGACGCTGGATCGTCTCGCGCTGCGCGAGACGCTTTTCCTCGTCGGGATTGACGATCACGCCGGCCTCGACCAGCACGGCCGGAATCGGCGCGGTGCGCAGCACGACGAGATCGTCGAAGCGATGGATGCCGAGTTGCGGATCGATCAGCGGGCGGTTCTCGCCCTTGATCGGCTGCGCGTGATACAGCGACGGCCGTTCGCCGGCCGCGATCATCCGCTCGGCGATCGACTTCGCGCAACGCAGGCTTTCCGCATAGTGCGGATTGCGCTCCGACACGAACACGGCGAAGCCGCGGAATTCGCGTTGCCGCCCCGCGTCGATGAACTGCTGCTGCATCGAATCGTGATGGATCGATACGAACAGGTTCGCGTCGGGCGCCTGCGTCGAACGCTGGTCGAGCGTGATCTCGCGGCCGTCGGCCGACGTACGCAGCACGCGGTCGCCGTGCGTGGCGAGCTTCTCGGCGACGGCGGTGGACAGATCGAGGTTGTACCGGTATTCGACGCGGCCGCTCGCGCCGGTTGCACCCGGGCGAGCCGGCGTATGGCCGGTATCGACGACGATGTAGCGGCCGGACGCGGGCTGCGCGTCCGGGCTGGCGGCATCGGCCGCGTGCAGCGCCGGCGGCAAGGCCAGCAGCGGGGCGCACGCGAGCAGGCGCGCGGCGGCGCGAGCGAACGGGCGAAGGCGTCGAACGGTTCGGTGTGTCATTGTTGTTGTCGAGGAGGGGATGCGGCGCGGCGAATGGCCCGGCACCGTCGGCCTGCTCAATGCAGTCGGAATGTCGCGCGATTATAGCGGTTGCCGGCGGCGCCGCAATGACGGAATGAGCGCCGCCGCGTGCGCCGGCAGCCGGCGCTCAGGCGAGCACGCGCCGGGCCGCGAGCACGCCCCAGTACGACGCTTCCTCGAACAGCGACAGCCCGGACAGGTCCGCATGCGCGAACACGACGGGGCCGTCGGCCTCGCGCAGCGCGAGCAATCCCGGCCGGCTCAGGAAGCCGACATCGGGTGTCGCCATTGCATGACCGCGCACGGTGATCTCGAGCGCGCTCGCATGCTTCCACAGCTCGCGTCCGTACACGGCCTGCAGGTCGATCGCCGCCTGCTCGCGCAGCGCGTCGGGCTGCGCTTGCGCGAGCCAGCGGCGCGTGTCGTCCGGCGTGCGCGTGCTCAGCGCTTGATACGCGGAGAACACCGAGCGCGTCGGCGGCGACATCCGGATCAACTGGTGCGTCGACACGACATAGCCGAGCCCCGCGCCGTCGTAGACGACGTTGTCCCACGCGAGCGGCACGCCGGCTTCCTCGGCCGGCATCCCGTCGAGCAGGAAGTTCGACACGAGCCACGGCGCGCGCGGCGGCAGGTCGCGCGCGGGATCGAAGCCGTACGCTTGGAGCTGCGGAAACACGCGCGCCGCGACGAACAGCGGCATCGCGCTGACGACGCGCCGCGCCTTCAGCGCGAACGTCGACAGCGTACCGTCGTCGGCGACGCGTGCGCACAGCACGTCGACGCCGCCCGCGCGTTCGGTCGCGCGAACGGCGAAGCCGTCCCGCGACCAGGCGTTCGAATTGGTACGTGCGGTGATCGAATCGCTCAGCTTCGTCACCATCGTATGCAGCCCGTCGGGCCAGGTCAGCACCGCGCCGTCGCTCGCATTGCGCGCATGGCCGCCGCGTGCCGAGAAATAGTGGAGCCCGGCCCACGCCGACACATGCTCGTAGCCCGCGCCATAGTCGTCGCGGCAGCAGTAGTTCAGGTACCAGTGCAGCGCATTCGCGGTGTAACCCTCGTCGAGCAGCCACTGCTTGAACGAACGCCGGTCGAGCGCACGCCAGCGCGCGTCGCGTGACGATTCCGCGATCGGGATGCAGAACACCTTGCGGCCGTCCGCGCCGCGCGCGGTGCGCAGGCCGTCCGTGTACGCGAAAAAGCGCGTTTGCTGTGCGAGGGCATCGGCGTCGAGGCCGGTCGCCGGCACGATGCCGTCCTGCCACTCGCCGCGGATGAACAGCCGTTCGTCGGGCGCGTGCACGAGCACACGTTCGTCGTACACGGGTTGCGCGGAGAACGGCGCCGACTCGATCACACCGAGATCGGCGAGCATGTCGCGCAGATGCACGGATTCGAGCGACGGCAGCGGCAGGTAGTGCGCGCCTTTCGGATAGCCGAGCTCGCCGAAGCGGCCGCCGGCCGCATTGCCGCCGAATTCAGGGCCCGCGAGCACGACGAAGCGCGTGTGACCGGCGCGCGCGAGCTGCCACGCGCACGACAGGCCGGCCGCGCCGGCGCCGAGGATCGCGACGTCGGTCTCGATCGTGCCGGACGGCGGCGGCAGCGCCGCGTGGTCGCGCAGCGCATGGCCTTCGCGCATGCCGGGGTAGCCGACGCGCGGCGTCGTCTCGATCCAGCCGGTGCGACCGCACGCGGCGAGCGACGCGGCGGCGGACGCGACGAGGAAGGTGCGGCGATCCATCAGCGCAGCACGTGCTTCCAGTCGTCGTCGAAGCGGCGCACGAGCGGCTGGTCGTTGAGTTCGTTCGGCGACATCGGCCGCGCCGGCATGTCGGCCGGGAAGTGGAACATCTCGACGGCCGTCTGCGCGTCGAGCCAGCGCGTCGGCACCGAATAGTGCGTCGGCACGGTGAAGTCGCGGCGCTTGCCGGCGATCACGAAACCCCAGTCGCCGAACGACGGCACGTAGCAGTGGTACGGCCACGTGTTGAGCCCGGCTTCGTGCAGCGTCGCGACGATCGTCCAGTACGCGTGCGGCGCGAAATACGGCGACGTCGACTGGATCACCGTATAGCCGTTCTCCGACAGGTGGCGCGCGAGCAGCCGGAACACCGGCACCGAATACAGCCGGCCGAGCCCGAAGTTGGTCGGGTCGGGGAAGTCGACGACGATCGCGTCGTACACGTCGGCGCTCGCTTCGAGCCAGCGCACCGCGTCGGCGTTGATCACCTGCACGCGCGGGTCCTTCAGCGCGCCCTGGTTCAGCTTCACGAGCGGCACGGAGGTGGAGAACAGCTTCGTCATCGCCGGATCGAGATCGACGAGCGTGATCTGTTCGAGGTTGCGGTGCTTGAGCAGTTCGCGCACCGCGAGGCCGTCGCCGCCGCCGAGCACGAGCACGCGCTTCGCCCACGGCAGCGCTTCGATCGTCGGATGGATCAGCGCCTCGTGATAGCGATGCTCGTCGCGCGACGAGAACTGCAGGTTGCCGTTCAGGTACAGCCGCATGTCGTCGTGCCACTGCGTGAGCACGATGCGCTGATACGGTGTGGTTTCCGAATAGACCGTCTCGTCGCCGTACACGCCGTGTTCGGCCCAGTGGGTGATGCGGTCCGACAGCGCGAAGCCGGCGACGAGCAGCCCGATCACGAGCGACGCGCGCATCAGCTTGCCGCGCACGTTGCGGATCTCGTCGCGGAACAGGTGCGTGGTCCACAGCGCGACGAACGCGTTGAGCAAGCCGAACAGGAAGCTCGTGCGCAACAGGCCGAGACGCGGCGCAAGCACGAGCGGGAAGATCAGCGACACGGCGAGCGAGCCGAGATAGTCGAAGGTCAGCACCTCGCTGACGGTATGGCGGAACGCCTGGCGGCGCTGCTGGAACGCACGCATCACGAGCGGGATCTCCATCCCGATCAGCAGGCCGAGCGCGAGCACGAGCGCGTAGAGCGCCGCGCGAAACGGCGCGGCCAGCCAGCCGAACACCGCGAACAGCAGCGCGGCCGACACGCCGCCGAGCAGGCCCACGAGCAGCTCGATGTCGACGAAGCGGTCGAGCACGTCGTCGTCCTCGACGAACTTCGCGAGCCACGAGCCGATCCCCATCGCGAACAGGTAGCAGCCGATCACCGACGAGAACTGCAGGATCGAATCGCCGAGCAGGTAGCTCGCCAGCGCGCTGCTGATCAATTCGTAGCCGAGCCCGCACGACGCGAGCACGAGGATCGACAGGACGAGCGCGCGCTTATGCAGCATGGCGCGTCCGTTGTGCAGTGTTCGTCAATGTGGATATACTGGCGCGGCTATCCGTGGGGCGGCCGGGCGCGGGGCGGCGCTCCATGGGCCGACCGGAGAGGGGGCGGCGAAGCGAGCACAAAATCCGAGGAAAAGAATGAATAGTGCCTATCTTTATGCGGTCCATTTACTGTCGGCGTTCGTGCTGCTTTTTGTGTTCGCGGCAGTGTACCTGAAGGTCACCCCGTTCGACGAACTGGCACTGATCCGCGACGGCAACCCGGCCGCGACGCTGTCGTTCGGCGGCGCGCTGATTGGTTTCTGCCTGACGCTCGCCTCCAGCATCGCGCACAATTCGACGCTCGGCGAAGTCGTGCTGTGGGCCATCGGCGCGATGGCCGTGCAGCTCGTCACCTACGCGGTGCTGACCCGCCTGATTTCCGGTATGAACCATGCGATCGAAGATCGCAACGTCGCGATGGGCGGCCTGATGGGCACCGCATCGCTCGTCGTCGGCATCATCAATGCCGCCTGCCTGACCTGACGCGCCACGCGTTCGAGGAGACCGACATGAGTCTGGGTTCGTTTATCCGCAAGCAGTTCATCGACGTCCTGCAATGGACGGAAGACACCGACGGCGTGCTGGCCTGGCGCTACCCGATGGAGGACCAGGAGATCCAGTACGGCGGCCAGCTGACCGTGCGCGAAACGCAGGTCGCGATCTTCGTGAACGAAGGCAAGGTCGCCGACGTGTTCCAGCCCGGGCTGTACAAGCTGGAAACGCGCACGCTGCCGGTGCTCACGTACCTGAAGAACTGGGACAAGTTCTTTCAATCGCCTTTCAAGTCGGACGTCTACTTCTTCAGCACCCGGCTGCAGCTCGGCCGGCGCTGGGGCACCGCGCAGCCGGTGACGATCCGCGATCGTGAATTCGGCTTCGTGCAACTGCGCGCGTTCGGCATCTACTCGTACCGCATCGTCGATGCGGCCGCGTTCCACCGCGAGGTGAGCGGCACGCGCGCGCAGTACACGGTCGACGATCTCGAACAACAGCTGCGCAACCTGGTCGTCACCGCGATGAGCACGACGTTCGGCTCGGCCGACGTGCCGTTCGTCGACATGGCCGCGAACCAGACGCTGCTGTCGCAACGCGTCGCCGAGGCGCTGGTGCCGGTGTTCACGCGCTACGGCCTCGCGCTCGATGCGTTCGCGGTCGAAAGCGTGTCGCTGCCGGCCGAGCTGCAGAAGGCGCTCGACCTGCGGATCGGCGCGGGGATGGCCGGCGATCTCGCCCGCGCGACGCAATACCAGACCGCGCAGGCGATCCCGCTGGCCGCGCAGAACCCGGGCGGCATCGCGGGCGTCGGCGCGGGGCTCGCGGCCGGCGCGGTGATCGGCCAGGCGATGGCCGGCCAGATCGCCGGCGCCGCGCACGCGGCGCAAGCGGCGCCGCCCGCGCCCGCCGCGGCACCGGTTGCGGCTGCGCAGCCGGCCGCACCGGCCGCACCGGCCGAAGGGACCGACTACGTGCAGCGTCTCGAGCAGTTGAAGGCCCTGCTCGACAAGGGTCTCGTGACCGAAGAAGACTATTCGCGCGCGAAGGCGGAAATCCTCGCGAAGCTCACCCGGTAAGCGTCACGCATGTTCAGTACTTCGTGCCCCCAGTGCGGCGCGCCGGTCGAGTTTCGCTCGGCGGCGGCGGTGATGGCCGTCTGCGCGTTCTGTCGCAGCACGCTGTTCAAGCGCGGCGCCGACGTCGAACGCATCGGCGAGCTCGCCACGGTGCTCGACGACGCGTCGCCGATCCAGATCGGCACGGCCGGCCGCTACGGCAAGCGCGCGTTCACCGTGCTCGGCCGCATCCAGATGACCTACGACGCCGGCACGTGGAGCGAGTGGTACATCGTGTTCGACGACGGCGCGTTCGGCTGGTTGTCGGATGCGTCGGGCCAGTACGCGATCACGGTGCGCGAGCCCGACGATGCGTCCGGCGGCGCGTGGCCGGCGTTCGGCACGCTCGAACCCGGCATGCGGATCGATCACGGTGGCCGCGCGTATCTCGTGTCCGACGTGCGCACCGCACGCTGCACGGGCGGCGACGGCGAGTTGCCGTTCCGTGTCGATGCGGGCTGGGAGGCGCGCGTCGTCGACCTGCGCACCGGCAACGCGTTCGCGACCTACGACTATTCCGACGCCGATGCGAATGGCGGGCGCCCCGCCGTCTATACGGGCGAGGCACTGGCGTTCGACGCGCTCGCGTTCACCGGGCTGCGCGATATCGAAACCGATACGCGCGAGAAGCGCGGCGCGGCGATGGTGCCGTTCGCGTGCCCGAGCTGCGGCGCGCCGCTGTCGTATGCGCCGAACCTCGCCGACTACGTCGTGTGCGGCAGCTGCCACGCGGGCGTGCAATGCACGGCCGAGCAGCAGACCGTCTTCGCCGCGCAGCGCACGCTCGATGCGGTGAAGGGCGCGCTGGAGCTCGGTGCGACCGGCATGTTCGACGGCGTGAAGTACACGGTGATCGGCATGATGCGTTGCCGCGTGCCGGGCGACGACGAGACGTGGGACGAATACCTGCTGCTGAACCCGAAGCGCGGCTTCCTGTGGCTCGTGCAGAGCGAAGGGCGCTGGGAGCGCGTGCAGGTGCTCGATCACTGGCCGACGATCGGCGGCGAGTCCGACGTGACCGACGACGGCAAGACTTATCGACTGCGCGAGACGTACGACTCGGAAGTCGTGTACGTGGTCGGCGCGTTCAACTGGCGCGTACAGGTCGGCGACCGCACGTCGATCGCCGACTACGGCTGGCAGAAGGACAAGCTCACGCGCGAGCGCAGCGCCGCCGAGATCGTGTGGTCGCGCGCGCGCCCGCTGTCGGCCAGCGCGCTGGCCGAACGCTTCGCCACGCCGGCGCTCAAGACGACGGCCGTTGTGCCCGCAACGGGTTCGGCCGGGAAGTCGACGGGCTTGTTCGATGAAAAGTACCCGCACAGCTTCGCGCCGCTGCCGTTCGTGTTCAGCGCGTTGCTCGTGATCTTCAACATCGGCTCGCTGTTCTCGTTCAGCGGCCGCTCCGTCTTCGTGCTGGTCGGCCTGCTCGTGCTGTGGCTGCCCGAATGGCTGTGGAAAGGCTTCGCATCGGATGGGGGCAACAGCTGATGCGTCACATCCTCTATGGACTCTACGGGCTGATCGTCGTCACGTTGTTCAGCTGCACGTCGCTGGGCGGCGTGAGTTCGGTCGGCAGCGGGTGGGGCAGCTCGTCGGCGCGCAGCGGCTACTCGTCGTACGGGTCGCACAAATGACGGCGCGCGAGTGCATCGCCCCGCCGCGCGCGACGCTCGGGTCGCACGTGCTGGCCGATCTCGCCGGCATCGACGCGGCACTGCTGCGCGATGCGGCGCGGCTCGAAGCGATTCTCGCCGACGCCGCGCAGCGGGCCGGCGCGCGCGTGATCGGCGCGCATTTCCATCATTTCGGCGGCGAGCACGGCGTGACGGGTGTCGTGCTGCTCGCGGAGTCGCACATCACGATTCATACGTGGCCCGAGCACGGCTTCGCGGCCGTCGACGCATTCATGTGCGGCGCGGCGCGCGCGGCCGATGCAGTCGACGCGATTGCCGCCGCGCTCGGCACGCACGCGCAGGTCCGGCAGCAGGTCGCGCGCGGCGTCGCGTGAGCGGCGCTCAGCGCGGCAGTGCTTCGGCCTCGGCCCAGCGCTTGAACGAGTCGAGACGCCGGCGCGTGTGCACGAGATAGAACGCGCCGATCAGCGGTTCGAGCAGCCAGCGCAGCCATGCCGGCTGCGCGCGGAAGTGGTACGTGAACTTCACTTCGGTCGTGCCCGGCGTGCGCTCGGTGAAGTTCCAGCTGCCGCTGAAGCGTTCGAGCACCTTCGGCCCGTCGATCATTTCGACGGCCGCGACCTGCGGCGGACGGTACGAGATGTAGCGCGACACCATCGTCGCACCCGACTGGCTGCGGCAGAACGCGTCGACGCCGACGTCGGCCGTCATCCCGTCGGGCAGATAGGCGTCGGTGAGGAAGCTGTCCCACACGAGCCGCCGCGCGTAGTCCTGCGACCACGTGAATAGGCGCCTGCGATCGACGCCGACGATCCGACTCACTGAAATTCTCATGATGGATGGCGGGTGCGCCGGCGCGGATTAGGATGAAATCGAGTGTAACGCGCCAAAACCGCGCGTTTCGTCAGACTTCGTCAAGTCGAGTGCGTGCTCGATTGACCTTCTCCGGGAATTCCCCTACGATCGATTCCATGCCTTCGGGAAAGACCCGAAGCGTTTCAATCTCTTGAGGGAGCCTCATGAGTACGCAACAGAACCGGCGCTTCGACGCGCTCGTTTTCATTGGTCGTTTCCAGCCTCCGCATCGTGGTCACCTGAACGTGCTGAAGTCGGCACTGAGCCGGGCCGAGCGCGTGTGCGTGCTGATCGGCTCGACCGACAAGCCCCGCACCATCAAGGATCCGTTCTCGTTCGACGAGCGCCGCCAGATGCTGGCTTCGCTGCTCGATGCGTCCGAACGCGAGCGCGTGACGATCGCGCCCGTGCAGGATTCGACCTACAACGACGGCGACTGGGTGCGCTGGGTGCAGGATGCGGTGGCCGACGCACTCGGCAGCATCGCGCAGCGCAAGGTCGGGCTGATCGGCCACGAGAAGGACGCCACGTCGTATTACCTGCGGATGTTCCCGCAATGGGAGCTCGTCGACGTCGATGCGACCGAAGACATTTCCGCCACCGAAATCCGCGACCAGTATTTCGCCGAACGCACCAACAGCTTCGTGCAATGGGCCGTGCCGGAACCCGTGTTCGGCTGGCTCGAGCGTTTTCGCACGCAGCCGGAATTCGCGCAGCTGAAGGCCGAGGCCGAGTTCATCGCAGCGTATCGCAAGGCATGGGCGGCCGCACCGTATCCGGTCACGTTCGTGACGGTCGACGCGGTGGTCGTGCACTCGGGCCATATCCTGCTCGTGCGCCGGCGCAGCGAACCGGGCCGCGGCCTGTGGGCGCTGCCGGGCGGCTTCGTTGAGCAGGACGAACGGCTCGACGCGGCGTGCATCCGCGAACTGCGCGAGGAGACCGGCCTGAAGCTGCCGGAGCCCGTGCTGCGCGGCTCGATCAAGGATCGCCAGGTGTTCGATCATCCCACGCGCTCGCTGCGCGGCCGCACGATCACGCACGCGTGCCTGTTCAACTTCCCGACCGGCGAGCTGCCGCGCGTGAAGGGCAGCGACGACGCCGACAAGGCGCGCTGGGTGCCGCTCAACGAATTCGCGCAGATGCGCAACGTGATGTTCGAGGATCACTTCGAGATCGCGTATCACTTCCTGGGGAAGCTGTGATCCGCTGATTCCCCGGATACCGGTCCGCTGCGACAGACGCGGCGGCACTTCAACGGCCTAGAGGAGCTCTAGCCATGCAAAACGATCCCGGCGGCTTTGCCGCGGTTCTCGCCAATCCGATCCTCAACACGGATTCGTACAAGGCTTCCCACTTCCTGCAATATCCGCCCGACGCGCAGGCGATGTTCTCGTACGTCGAGTCGCGCGGCGGCCGCTACGACCGCACGCTGTTCTTCGGCCTGCAGATGCTGCTGAAGGAATATCTGTGCCGGCCCGTCACGCACGCGATGATCGACGACGCGCGCGACTTCTTCGCGGTGCACGGCGAGCCGTTCAACGAGGACGGCTGGCGTCATGTCGTCGACCACTACGACGGCTACCTGCCCGTGAGGATTCGCGCGGTGCCCGAGGGTTCGATCGTTCCGGTGCACAACGTGCTGATGACCGTCGAATGCGACGACCCGAAGGTGTTCTGGCTCGCGTCGTATCTCGAGACGATGCTGCTGCGCGTGTGGTACCCGGTGACGGTCGCGACGCGCAGCTGGCACCTGCGGCAGACGATCCGCCACTTTCTCGAGAAGACCGACGACGATCTCGCGCAGTTGCCGTTCAAGCTGCACGACTTCGGCGCGCGCGGCGTATCGAGCGCGGAATCGGCCGCGATCGGCGGCGCCGCGCACCTCGTGAGCTTCATGGGTTCGGACACGGTGCTCGGCGTGCTGGCCGCGAATCGCTTCTATCGCGAGCCGATGGCCGCGTACTCGGTGCCGGCGGCCGAGCACAGCACGATCACGTCGTGGGGGCGTGAGCACGAAGCCGATGCGTACCGCAACATGATCAGCCGCTTCGGTCTGCCCGGCGCGATCGTGTCGGTCGTGTCGGACTCCTACGATCTGTTCGCCGCCCTTGAAATGTGGGGCGGTCCGCTGCGCCAGGCGGTGATCGATTCGGGCGCGACGCTCGTCGTGCGTCCCGATTCGGGCGACCCGGTGACGATCGTGCTGCAGACCGTGCGTGCGCTCGACGCATCGTTCGGCTCGACCGTGAACGGCAAGGGGCGGCGCGTGCTGAACCGCGTGCGCGTGATTCAGGGCGACGGCGTCGACGAGCTGTCGATCGGCGCGATCCTCGCCGCGCTCGACGACGCGGGCTATGCGGCCGGCAACGTCGTGTTCGGGATGGGCGGCGCGCTGCTGCAGCAGGTGAATCGCGATACGCAGCGTTTCGCGATGAAGTGCTCGGCGATCCGGCGCGACGGCATCTGGCACGACGTCCGCAAGGATCCGGTCACCGACCAGGGCAAGCGCTCGAAGAAGGGGCGGCTTACGTTGCTGCGCAATCGGCGCACGGGCGAGTACCGGACGGTCGCGCTGCCGGTCGCGTGGGACGATCGTGCGCTGGAAGGCGAGTGGGACGACGCGCTCGAAACGGTGTTCGACACGGGGCGGATGCTGGTCGATACGACGTTCGCCGAGGTGCGGGCGAGGGCGCACGCGGCGGAGCGATGAGAGCGGCGGCGGGGCGGCCATTCGCCCCGCCGCGTTCGGCGTTCATCGTTGGTCGGCCAGCGTGCGGCCGCTGCGTTGCGCCGCCCGCGCCGCGTCCATCGCCCGCGCCAGCGCATCGAATACGGCCGGCCCCTTGCAGCGCGACACGTTGAAGCGCATGAACGACGTCGCGCTGTGCGACGCGCTGAACACATCGCCTGGCGCGAGCACGACATCGTGATCGAGCGCATGACGCGCGACCCGCGCCGCATCGAGCCCGTCCGGCAGCTCCGCCCACAGGAACAGGCCGCCGCGCGGCTCCGTCCAGATCCCGAGCCCGGCGCGCGCGAGCCGCCGGATCGTTTCGCCCATCGCATCGGCCAGTTGCGCACGCAAGCTGTCGAGATGGCGCCGATACGTGCCGTCGACCAGCAGCCGGTGCACGACGTTCGCGCCGATCTGCGCGTTGCCGAACGACGTCGCGAGTTTCAGGTCGACGAGCGCGTCGATCCACTCCGGGCGTGCGGCGACATAGCCGCAGCGGATCGCGGCCGACAGCGTCTTCGAGAAGCTGCCGATCGACACGACGCGCGACAGCCCGTCGAACGCCGCGAGGCGCGGCGCGGGCGTGCTTTCGAAATCCGCGAAGATGTCGTCCTCGACGATCAGCAGGCCATGCTCGGCCGCCAGCGTCAGCAGCCGGTGCGCGACCGGCGGCGCGAGCGTCGCGCCGGTCGGGTTGTGCAGCGCCGAGTTGGTGATGTACAGGCGCGGCCGGTGCTCGGCGAGCACCTGTTCGAAGCGCGCGAGATCGGGGCCGTTCGGTGTGTACGGCACGCTGACGATCCGCGCGCGATGCGCGCGCAGCAGCGCCTGGAAGTTGAAGTAGCACGGGTCGTCGAGCACGACGGTGTCGCCCGGCTCCAGCAGCAGCCGGCACACGAGATCGAGCGCATGCGTGCCGCCGTCGGTCAGCATGATCTGCGTGGGCTCCGCCTGCACGCCGTGCTGCGCGAGCCGCCACGCGAGCTGCTGGCGCAACGCGGGCAGCCCGAGCGGCGTCGCGTAGTCGGTCAGCGCGTCGGGTTCGTCGCGCGATACCGCGCGCAGCGCGCGGCGCAGGCTCTCGTCCGGCAGCCACGACGACGGCAGCCAGCCGCAGCCGGGCTTCACGGAGTTCGGCGCGGCCTCGAGCGACTGGCGCGACAGCCACAGCGGATCGAGTTCGCGGTCGAGCCGCGGGCCGAGCTCGGCGAGCGCGAGCGGCGGCGCGTGGCCCGACACGTAGAAGCCGGAGCCGCGCCGCGCGACCAGCACGCCTTCGCTCGCGAGCCGCTCATACGCATCGACGACGGTCGATTTCGACACGCGCAGCCCATCGGCCATCATCCGGATCGACGGCACGCGCGCGCCGGGCATCAGCGCGCGGCTCGCGATCCGCGCGCGCAGCGTGTCCATCACGGTTTCCACGCGCGTGCGCGATGGCGCGGGCGGGGCAGGGCTTTGCACGGAACGGCTCATGGCGGGAAGGAACTGTACGGTGGGTTGTCCAGTACAGTTTGTCGGAATTGTATTGGGCTGTAGCTTACGCGCTTTTCGCCCACGGCGGATCATTGGTCATTCACCCATTTTTCGACCAGGATTTCCCGTGCAAAAGACGACCGACGGATGGCTCAGCGGCCTGCTGGGCGTGATCATCTTCAGTGGCTCGCTGCCGGCGACGCGCATCGCGGTGCAGGGGCTCGACCCGCTGTTCCTCACGTTCGCGCGCGCGACGATCGCCGGCGTGCTCGGCCTGACGCTGCTCGTCGCGCTGAAGCAGAAGCGGCCGACGCGCGCCGAGACCGTGTCGCTCGTCATCGTCGCGCTCGGGGTCGTGGTCGGTTTTCCGTTGCTGACCGCGCTCGCGCTTAAGCATGTGACGTCCGCGCATGCGATCGTGTTCGTCGGGCTGCTGCCGCTCGCGACCGCGCTGTTCGGCGTCTGGCGCGGCGGCGAACGGCCGCGGCTGCCGTTCTGGATCTTCTCGCTGGTCGGCAGCGGCGCGGTGGCCGCGTTCGCGCTGCGCAACGGCGGCAGCGCGTCGGTGGTGGGCGATGCGCTGATGCTGGCCGCGATCGTCGCGTGCGGGCTCGGCTATGCGGAAGGCGCGCGCCTGTCGCGCCAGCTCGGCGGCTGGCAGGTGATCTCGTGGGCGCTCGTGCTGTCGCTGCCGGTGATGCTGCCGCTCACGTGGTTCACGTGGCCCGCGACGTTCGACGGCGTCGACGCCGCCGCGCTGTGGGGGCTCGCGTACGTGTCGCTGTTCAGCATGCTGATCGGCTTCGTGTTCTGGTATCGCGGCCTCGCGCTCGGCGGGATCGCGGGCGTCGGCCAGCTGCAACTGCTGCAGCCGTTCTTCGGTTTCCTGCTCGCGGCCGGGCTGCTGCATGAGACGGTGCCGCCGTCGATGCTCGTCGTGACGGTCGTGGTGGTCGCCTGCGTGGCGGGTGCGAAATATTTCTCGAAGATGGCGCCCGTGCAGCGCGCGGGCTGACGCGCATGCGCGCGACGACGTGACGGGTGCCGCCCGTTCGCCGTCGCGCGTGCGCGGCTTACCCCATCACGACGTTCGCGAGCCGGAACTGATACGCGGTCGCAGTCGTGCCGCCGCCGCCGCCCGTCATCACGATGTCGGCACTCTTGATCCCGAGCAGCGACAGTTCGGTGTTGATGTCGGACAGCACGGCCGAATTCATCACCGCGCCCTGTTCGATCTGCGACGCGGTGCCGATCCACAGCGTCGGCTTGAACTCGAACACGGCCTTCTGGCCCGGCACGATGCCGGTCTTGTGCGCGAGCAGCCGGTTGTCCTTGAAGACCGACGCGGTGATCGCCCCATGGCTCAGGTCGTTGCGCAGCTGGATCTCGCGCGACGTCGGCGCCGGGCCGGCCAGCGCGAGCACGTTGCCCGACGTCGAGCGCGACACGTTGAAGAGCTGCCCGTTGTCCGCGCGCTTTTGCGGCATGTAGTTCCCGTCGGCATCGCTCGCGGAGACGGTCGTCAGCAACGGGAACACGAACGGATGGTTGTCGCCGCGTCCGCAGTTGGTGATGACCTTCCACGCGATCGCGAGCTCGTCGAAGTCCGTCGACACGTTCTTCTGGAAGATCACGATCTGGCTGTTGTTGACGTCGTTCGACAGGTTGACGAAGTTGAGATTGATGTCCATGAGTCACCTTGATTCGATTCGGATAACTGATTGATAGGGCGCCGGCCATGCGTTGCCGGCGCACGAACCGTTACGCCATCACCACGTTTTCCAGCCGGAACGTGAACGGCAGCGAGCGCGGGCCCGGGCCGCCGCCGGTCATCACGATGTCGGCGCTCGCGATGCCGAGCAGCGACAGTTCCGTGTTGATGTCGGAGATCACGGCGGAATTCATCAGCGCGCCCTGTTCGATCTGCGACGCGACGCCGATCCAGATCGTCGGCTTGAACTGAAACACGGCCTTCTGGCCCGGCGCGACGGACGTCTTGCGCGCGAGCGCGCTGCCGTCCTTGTAGATCGTCGCGTTGATCGCGCCGGCCGGCAGGTCGTTGCGCACCTGCACCTCGGCGCTCGCGCCCGGATCGCCGCCGAGCTGCAGCACGTCGCCCGAGCTGGAGCGCACGACCTGGAACACCTGGCCGTTGTTCGCGGTCTGCTGCGGCATGTAGTTGCCCCAGCTGTCGCTCGCGCTCACGCTCATCGTCATCGGGAACTTGAACGGATGGTTGTCGCCCTGGCCGCAGTTGCGGATCACCTTCCACGCGATCGCGAGTTCGTCGAAATCGGTCGCCACGTTCTTCTGGAAAATCACGATGCTCGAGTTGTTCGCGTCGTTCGAGCGGTTGATCAGGTTCAGTTGGATATCCACGTCGTTGCTCCTTGAGTTTGAAAAAAACGGCAGTCGGTCTGCCGCACACCTTTCCCGCCGGCCCGGCCGTGAAGCCGTGCCGTCAAGCCGGTCCAAACCGTGTCGGCGGCTTTACGCACGCACGATGTGCTCGAGCGCGAACGCGAACGGCTGCGCGTCGGCGCCGGTGCCGCCGCCCGTCATCACGATGTCCGCCGCGGCCACGCCCGCCAGCGGCAGTTGCGTGTTCGCGCTCGACATCGCCGCCGCGTGCAGCGCGCAGCTTTCCTGCACCTGCGACGCCACGCCGATCCACAACGTGGGCGTGAAGCGGAACACGGCCTTCTGCCCGGGCGCGACCGCTTCCTTCACCGCGATCAGCCGGCCCGCGCTGAATGCATTGACGTTCACCGCGCCGCGCCGCATCCGGTTGACGACCTCGATGTCGCCGCCCGCTGCGTCGGCCGGGTCGGGCACGAGCCGGCCGCGTCCGGTCGGCTGCGGGTCCACGACGAAGCGCACGCCGGCGGGCGCCGTGACGCGCGGCGAGAAGTTGCCGTGCTCGTCGCCGAGCGCGACGTCGATGTCGGTCGAGTAGTCGAACGGGTGAAAGCAGTCGCGTCCGCAGTAGCGAATCACCTTCCACGCGATCGCGAATGCGTCGAGATCGGGGATCACGTCGCGCTGGAACAGCACGACTTCGCTGTTGCCGCGGTCGTTCGAGCGATTGATGAAGCGCAGCTTGATGTTCATGGTGCTTGCTCCTGATCGGGCGTGCCGCGTTCGTCGCGCAGCGTGCGGTCGGCCCACTGCGCAAGCGCGGGCGGCACGCCGTTCGCGAGCGACGCGACGTGCAGCGCATGCGCACGCGCCTGGGCCTGCAGGTCGCCGGCGAAGCGGCCGAGCGCCATCGCGGCATCGGCCGGCCCGCGCGTGCGGCCGAGATCGTCGAGGTATTGCGCGGCTGCATCCGCCATCGCGCCCGCATGCTGCAGGTGGCTCTGCGTGAAGCGCGTGGCGAGATCCGCATTCAGCGCCGCCAGCTCCTTGACCGCGGCAGCCGAACTGCCGAGCCCGAGCCGTTCGAGCTGGCCGCGCCACAACGCGTCGGTCGCGGCCTGGCAGGTATCCGAATAGCGGTGGCCGGCGAGCAGCGCGGTGTGCGCGAACGCGCGCCACGCGGGGGCGCCGGGCGTGCCGCCGGGGCTGGTCGTCTGCGCGGCGAGCTTGCCGAACAGCTGGAGCGCGTCGGCGTGCGCGCGTTCCCATTGGGCGATGAACGTGGAGAACATGGCGATTCCTCGTGATGAAGGCGCGATGAAGGAGCAATGACGGCGCGATGGCGGCCGGGACGCGATTACTGACGCGCGGCGCCGAGGCGCTGCACCATCCGCATCACGGCGGCCATCTGCGGCGCGTCGCGGCGGTAGAAGCCCGGGTTGAGCGGATTGGCGCTCGTATAGCCCCAGAAATCCCAGCAGCCGAGCGGATTGACGGCCGATTTCTCGACCTGCGGATAGAGCACGATCAGCCGGTTCGTATCGGCGATCTCGTTGTAGCCGACGCCGCGAATCATCCGCTCGCCGACCGTCGCGACGTTCTGCACGCAGCCGTGGAACACCACGTGCACCGCGCATGTCACGCGCTCGCAATCGGCCGGCACGTACGCATAGCCGGTATCGCCGAGCGACGCGGCGCGCCGCGGATCGAACGCGCGCTGGTCGAACGCCAGCAGCTTGCCGCCTGCCTGCGCGGCCGGCGGATTGAGCGGCTTGTCGGGCGTGCCGTAGATCCAGCGCACGATGTCGTGCGCCTGTTCGAAGCCGCAGTTGTCGATATACGGGCTCGCGTTCGCGCTGCACGCGTTGTCCTCGGGACGGTTCGTGATGAACGCATGCCCGGCATCCGGCGATGCGCGGTACTGGAGGTTCGCGGCCGGCACTTGCGCGAGCGTGTAGAAGCGCGCGGTCTGGTCGACGACGCGCGTCGACACCACCGTATCCTTCGCGCCGCTGAACACGTAGATGCGCTGGCTGCGCAGCGCGGCCGGATCGTCGATCTCGCCACGCTGCGCGAAGGTGCGCGCGGCGCGCCATGCATCGGCCGCGGACGGTGCGGGGCCGATCGGCTGCATGCACAGCGTGGCCGCGGCCACGGCCGGCGGGATCAGTGCGTTCACGCCCGCGCAATAGAACGGGCCTCCCGCGACGATGCCCGCGCCGATCAGCCGGCTCGAGAACGCGACGTCGAACTGCGCGGCCATGAAGCCGCCGGACGACAGCCCCGACACTGACGTGCGCTGCAGGTCGGCCGCATAGGCGGGCAACGGATCGGCGGAAGCGGCGACGGCTTGCGGCGCGACCGAAGCCACGGCGGCCGCGGCGGCGAACGCGACGCAGACGGTGCGCAGCGCACTGCGCATGGCGAGCGAAACGGCGAAGCGTGGCGGCGTCGTGCGGCCGGTCGAGCGAGTGATGTTCATGCGAGGCTCCTGTTGTCGTGGCGAATGGCGGATGACGAATCGTTGTAACGGATCGGGTACGGCAAGACCGGACTTCAGCGACGGTTTCAGCTTACGGGTACGCGACGACTTGCGAAATGGCGCGAACGGCATGCGCGGCGACCCGTGACGTTCGGCCGGTGCGGCGTCACGGCGCTCATGACAGAAACAGCGCGCGCTCGGCCTGGCGGCGCTTCGTGAGCCCCGCGAGCGGCTTGCCGCCGGCCTTGTTCCAGACGAGGAACTGGTCGGCCGCACGCGTGCGCGCGCCGGCGTTCAGGTAGCGCAGCAGCGTCGACGAGCGCAGCCGTCCCGCGCCGAGATTGAAGACGAACGACATCAGCGCGTCGAACTGCTGCTGCGTGACCGGCACGTGCAAAAGCTTGCGCAGGTTCAGCTCGGCGCCGCGCAGGTCGCGGCGCAGCAGCGCCTCCGCTTCGGCGGGCGTGAGCGGGCGCGTGAAGCGCTCGTTCGGCAGGATCAGGTGCCCGTAGCCGATCGTCGGCTTGCCGACCGCGTCGAGATAGCGCGCGAGGCGCAGCCCCTCGAACTGCTTGATCAGCGCGATGCCCTGCGCACCGGTGCGTTCAGGCTGGTTCGCCATCGTCGTTCTCCTTGCTGCCCGGCCGTGCGCGCGGCACCAGGCGATGCGTGTATTCGTCGATCACGCGCATGATCGCTTCGGGCGGCGCGAGCGCCACGAACTGCATTTCGATGTCGATATGCTCGGTGTCGCGCTGCCGCGCGTTGCCCTGCGCGTCCTTTTTCGGCGAACGCGGCGCGAACGTCACGTAGAAGCGGCTGCGCTGGTCGTCGTCGCCCGCGACGCCGCCGGCGGGCAGCGCCTCGGTGAAGTCGCCGCGCACGGTCAGGTGCACGATCATCCGGTCGAGCGCGAGCCCGCGCGGCGTGGCGAGCGCGACGAGCGGCACCGGCATCGTGTGCTCAGCATCGAGCGCGACCGTGACCTCGCGCGGCGCGAGCAGGCCGTCATCGCGCAGGTCGAAGAACTGGTCGAGCACGGCCGTGTACTGGTGCGCGAGCAACTGGTTCGCGGCGGCGGCGGCGTGCTGCATCCCGCGCGCGATCTCGTCGAGCGCGATGCCGCGCGGCGGCGGGCGCGCGTCGTCGGCCGGCATGCCGGGCGAAGGGGCGGGTGGCGCTGGCGGGGACGGCGGCAGGCCGCCGTTGGACGCGCCGGGCGCGGTGGCCGGCGCGTCATGCGTGCCCGGTGCGGCGCCGGCCGGCCAGCCGGCGCCATCGGGCGGCACGTGGCGCGCCGGATCGGCACCTATCGCCGCCGGTGCGGCGGCACCCGCGCCGGCATTGCCCGCTGCCGGCGCGGCCGGCGGCGGGACCGGCCCGTCGGGTTCCTGCCGGGCGTTGCCGCCGCCCGGACGCGGATTCCGGTCGTCGTGCGTGCCGCCGCCCGCGCGGCGCGACCGTCTGAAGAGCCTGAACATGGCCGGTCCACGCGCTTACGCGTGCGCCGGCTGCCGGGCATCCGCACCGGCAGCGGCCGGCGCGGCCGCGCTGCCGCCCGATCCGGACGCGTCGCCGACCAGCTTGCCGTCGGTCGGCGTCGCCGGCAGCGGCTTCACGTCCTTCGCGTTGCCTTCGGTGACCACCGGCTTGGTCGCGGCTTCGGTCAGGAAGTCGATCACGCGCATCAGCGCTTCGGGCGGCGACTGGCGCTTCACCTGCGTATGGATCGAGTATTTCGCGCGTGTGTCGGTGCTGCGCGTCTGCTCCGCCTTGTGCGACACGCGCCCCGACACGCTCACGCTGATCGGCCCCCAGCCGAGCTTCGCCTGGAATTCGCCGCCGGCCTCGGTCGACGACGACGCCTTCTCCGACTGCGTGATCTCCATCTCGAAGTCGATCGTGCCCTCCTCGATCGCGATGATCGGGTGGACGATCGCCGCGAGCAGCGGGATGCGCATGGTCTTCTGCACGACGCCTTTCGACACGCCGCTTTCGTCCACCAGCGTCTCGTCGTAGTCGAACTGGACGGCCACGGCCTTGCCGCCCTGGATGCAGACCTGCATCAGGAAATCCGCGTAGCTCTTCGCGGCCTGCGTCTGCGCGCTGATCATCGCCTTTAAAGGGCCGGCGATCATTTGGTCCATGGGTAAAGCGTTAATGACCGAGCCGATGAAATTCGCGTCCATGAATAAACTCCTCTTCGTGTCGAAGACAACGGAAATTCGCTGTCGTTATTCACGTTAGGAAATTTAAAACGGTTACCCAATATGACGTCCGTCACGGCCGGCGGCCCGGGCCGGCCCGCGACGGGCATCGGCGCGCGTGGCGGGGGCCCGGCGCGGACGAATTAGGCCATTCGTCACGGAGCGACGGGCCTAGTGCGCGGTGCGTGAAACAGCGGTAAAAAAACGCCGGGTGGGGAAGTAAAAAAAAACAAACCGAGCAGCCCGATTTCGAGGAAACCGCGCAATGAACGTTCTAATGATCGATAGCCCGCCGTTATTCGTCGCGGGTGTAGCGGACGTACTGTGTAAACGCGATGTCAACTGGCATGTGTGGTCGGCTCGCTGTCCCGAGGACGTCTTGCGCCTGCGCGATGCGTTGCTGCCCGAGACGGTGGAGGCAATCACGATCGAATGCGACGAGCACGCCGCGCGGCCGAGCTGGCCGAACGTGCTGCACGAGACGTTCGCCGGCGCGCCGTGGCTGTGCGTGGCGACGGCCGTGTGCCGCCGCACGATTGCCGATGCGCTGCTGGCGGGGGCGGCCGGCATCATCGACCGGCACGCGAGCGCCGACGAGTTCGCGGATGCGCTCGGCCGGGTGGCGGCCGGTGCGATCTACGTGCCGCCGAACGACGGCGGCGCGACGCAGGCGCGCCCGGGCGGCCTGCCGGCCGGCGACGATCGCGCGTTCGAGCGCCTCACGCCGCGCCAGCGCGACGTGCTGCGCCTGTTGGCCGAAGGCAAGTCGAACAAGCAGATCTGCCGCGTGCTGAACGTCGCGGAGGGCACGATCAAGAATCATCTGTATGCGCTGTTTCGTCAGATCGGCGTGAGCAACCGGACCGAGGCCGCATTGTGGCTCGCGCGCCACGTGTCGTCCGAACCGGCGGCATTCGCGTTCGCGCCGGTCTGTAGTTCGCCCGGCTGACGCGGGCCGCGGCCGGCCCCGGTGTGTGCCAGCATCCGGTGTCGCGCTGCGTTGAAGGTCGTACGGCCGGGGGCCGGGGTGCCCGGGCCGATCATCGGTAGCGGTGAATCCGCGTGGCCGAGTACATGGCACGCGTGTGGCCGCGTGCGCAGCGGAAGCGGTGAACGGGGCGCGGGCCGCGCAGGTCGCGCGTCCCGTTCGGTGGCGCCCGTCGACAGCGGGCGCCGGCGTGCTTACGCGACGTGCGCGACGCCGTATTGCGACGACAGATAGCGTCGGATATCGGCCGGCGAATCGATGAAGCGGCGGCCGTCGTGTTCGCGAATCGCGACCGCGTCGTCCTTCGGCGTGCGCCCGTCGCCGAGCACGAGCACCGGCGCCGACTGGTTGTCCGCGCCGATCAGCGCGACGATCGGCTGGCGCGGCCGCGGCGCGTCGATGTACTCGACCGCGACGGCCTCGCGCAGCTGCGGATAGAAGCTCAGCAGCCCTTCGACGGCGACCGAGTCGCCGCAGTAGAACGGACCTTCGGAGTCCTTGAAAAAGCCCGGACGGAGAATGAACAGCGTGTCTTTCATGATGATCTCGCTATCGGTGGTGGTCTAACGTTGAAGAAAAGAAGCGGCCGCAGGTGGCGTCGTCAGATTTCAGGCTTCCGCGAGCGAGGCCGCGGCCGCGCGCATTCTCGCGAAGCCGGCGTCGAGGTCGGCGATCATGTCGTCCGGATGCTCGAGCCCCGCGTGAATGCGCAGCAGCGGGCCGGCCGCGTTCCATTGCGTCGCGGTGCGCTGGCGCGACGGATTCGACGGGATGATCAGGCTTTCGAAGCCGCCCCAGCTGTAGCCCATGCCGAAGCACGTCATGCCATCGAGCAGCGCGCGCACCGCATCGTCGGGCTGCGGATGCAGCACCAGGCCGAACAATCCGCACGCACCCGTGAAGTCGCGCTGCCACAGCGCATGGCCGGCGTCGCCCGGCCGAGCCGGATACAGGATCTGCGCGACTTCCGGCTGCCGCGCGAGCCAGTCGGTCAGCACCTGCGCATTGCGCTGATGGCGTTCGAGGCGCACCGACAGCGTGCGCAGCCCGCGCAGCGCGAGATACGCATCGTCGCCGCTGACGGTCATCCCGAGCTGCCGGTAGCAGCGCGTCACCTGCTGCGCGAGCGCTTCGGTCGTCAGGATCACACCCATCAGCACGTCGGAGTGTCCGGCGATGTATTTGGTCGCCGCGTGGATCGACACGTCGATGCCGTGCGAGAACGAGCGGAAATTCAGCGGCGTGCCCCACGTGTTGTCGAGCAGCACGACCGCGCCGTGCTGGTGCGCGACGCGGCAGATCGCGGGGATGTCCTGCACCTCGAACGTCAGCGAGCCCGGCGATTCGGTAAACACCGCGCGCGTGTTCGGCCGCATCAGCGACGCGATGCCGGCGCCGATCGACGGATCGTAGTAGGTCGTCTCGATGCCGAGGCGGGCGAGCGTCTCGTCGCAGAACGAGCGGGTCGGGTCGTACACCGAATCGGCCATCAACAGATGATCGCCGGGATTCAGCACCGCGAGCAGCGCGGTCGTGATCGCGCTGAGCCCGCTCGGCGTCAGCAGCGCGGCATGTGCGCCTTCGAGGCGTGCCAGCGCCTTTTCGAGCGCCCGCGTGGTCGGGCTGCCGTGGCGTCCGTACGCGAGCGGCGTGCCGCGCACGGCGTCGAGCGCGTCGGTGCCGTGAAAGAGCAGCGTCGACTGGCGGTACACGGGCGGGTTCACCGGCGAGCCGGGCTGGCCGTGCGAGCGGCCTTCGTGAGCGAGCAGGGTGTCGGTCGAATGCAGGGGATTCAAGATGTCGTCCTTTGAAGTTCAGTCGAATCGGAGCGAGGCCGTCGCGCGGTCAGTGCAGGATCTTGTCGAGGAAGTCGCGTGCGCGTTCGGAGCGCGGCGCGGCGAAGAACGCATCGCTCGCCGCATCCTCGACTACCGCGCCCTGGTCCATGAAGATCACGCGATGCGCGACCTTTCTCGCGAAGCCCATCTCGTGCGTGACGCACACCATCGTCATGCCGTCGCGCGCGAGCTCGACCATCACGTCGAGCACTTCGTTGATCATCTCGGGGTCGAGCGCGGAAGTCGGCTCGTCGAACAGCATCGCGACCGGGTTCATCGACAGCGCGCGCGCGATCGCGACGCGTTGCTGCTGCCCGCCGGACAATTGCCCCGGATACTTGTTCGCATGCGCCTTCAGGCCGACGCGATCGAGCAGCTTCATCGCGTTGTCGAGCGCTTCGTCCTTGCGGCGGCCGAGCACCTTGACCTGCGCGAGCGTCAGGTTGTCGGTGATCGACAGGTGCGGAAACAGCTCGAAATGCTGGAACACCATGCCGACCCGCGCGCGCAGTTGCGCGAGTTTCGCGGCGGGATCGCCGAGCCGCATGCCGTCGACGACGATGCTGCCTTTCTGGAACGGCTCGAGGCCGTTGATCGTCTTGATCAGCGTCGACTTGCCGGAGCCCGACGGCCCGCAGACGACGACCACTTCGCCTTTCGATACCGCCGCGCTGCATGCGGAAAGGACCTGATGCTTGCCATACCACTTGGAAACGTTGTCGAGCGTGATCATGGGTTGTCCGTGGTTGAGGTTCGGGTTGAATGACATGCGCGGGCTCAATGCGTGGACGGCAGCGACAGACGCGTTTCGACGCGGCCCTGCAGCCGCGTGAGCAGCGTGCTCAGCACCCAGTAGAGCGCGGCGGCCGCGAGGTACAGCGGCAGCGGCTGGAACGTCGCGGCGATGACTTCCTGCGTCGAGCGCAGCAGCTCGGTGACGGTGATCACCGACACGAGCGACGTGTCCTTGATCAGGCTGATCAGCGTGTTGCCGAGGCTCGGCACCGCGAGGCGCAGCGCTTGCGGGCAGACGATGTAGCGCAGCGTCTGCACGTGCGTGAGGCCGAGGCTGTGCGCGGCCGCCCATTGCCCGCGGCCGATGCCGAGGATCGCGCCGCGCATGCTTTCCGACAGGTACGCGCCGGCGTTGAGCGTCAGCGTGAAGATGCCGGCCGTCGTCGGATCGAGCGTGATGCCGAGATCGGGCAGCCCGTAGTAGACGACGAACATCTGCACGAGCAGCGGCGTGCCGCGCATCAGGCTGACGTAGCCCTGCGCGAGACCGGACGCGAGCCGGTTGCTGCCGATGCGCATGATCGCGACCACGAGCCCGACGACGAGGCCGAGCGCCATCGACGCCACCGCGAACTTCAGCGTGAGCAGCGCGCCCTTCACCATCACGGGCAGGGTATGAATGACCAGATCGAGTGCTTCCATCGCGTGTCTCCTGATTGTGTGTCGTGTGCCGCCGATGTTTCGGCGGGCCCGCGCGTTCGGATGCGCGGGCGCGTGACGGCTGCGTTATTGCGCGACCGGCCGCGTCGTGTCGGTGCCGAACCACTGCATCGAGATCTTCTTCAGCGTGCCGTCCTGCTGCAGCGACGCGACAGCGTCGTCGATCGCCTTCGCGAACTTCGGATTGCCCTTGCGGAACGGGATGCCCATCCGGTCCTCGCCGCCGGCGAGCACGGAGCCGGGCCGCAGCGGCAGGTGCGAGTTCTTGATCAGATAGCTGAGCATCAGGCGGTCGTTGACTGCCGCGTCGATACGTCCCGCCGCGAGGTCGCGCAGGTTTTCCGGCGTGCCCGGATAGACCTGCAGATCGATCGCGGGCACCGTCTTCACGAGATCGACGTAGTTGCTGCCCATCGTCACGCCGACCTTCTTGCCCTTCAGTTCGTCGAGCGACTTGAACGCACGCGTGTCGTTCTGGCGTTGCAGCAGCTGCGCGGACGAATACACGTACGGCATGCTGAAGTCGAGCGCCTGCTGGCGCGACGGCGTGATCGCGACCTGGTTGACGATCACGTCGAACTTGCCGGCCTGCAGCCCGGCGAGAATGCCGCTCCATTCGGTCGTGACGAACTGCGGCTTCACGCCGAGCCGCGCGGCGACCGCCTTTGCGACGTCGACGTCGAATCCTTCGAGTTGTCCTTCGGCATTGCGGTAGTCGAACGGCGGGTAGGTGCCTTCGAGTGCGATCTTCAGCACGCCGGCCTGCTTGACGGTGTCGAGCAGGTCCGCCGCGTGCGACGCCGTGGCCGCCACGCAGAGGAGGGCGGCGGCGAGGCCTTGCTTGAGCGTCGGGGTGAAGGGCTTCATGGTTGTCTCCGGGTGTTGTCGAAACGTCGTTGTCGAAATTTTTGGGCGTACGTATCCGCGGCGACGGGTGGTGTCGCCGTGGGCGGGAAGCAGGCCGCAGTGGAATGCGGCGCGGGAAAGGTGCGGCGAGGGACGGCGAGAGGGCGCGAGCCGTTTGCCGCGATGCGTTACGGCATGCGTTCGCGCACGGTGGCGTAACGGTGCGCGGCGAAGAGTTCAAGCATCGTGTTCATGAGTGCCCGTGCGGCTTGCGAGTGGGGTAGACCGGCTGCATCGTCGATGCGTATCCGGTGACGCAAATGCTGAACGACTGAGGGCAATCTTAGATTTGTCAAAAAGGAAAGTGCTTCCAAAAATGCACGGACTTTCCACGCGGCGTGGAATGTTTTTCTCCGTGCATCGAACACGGTGCAGGCGATCTGCTGCGGTTGCACGCGATGTGCAGCATCCGGTGCTACGGCGTGCTCGAACGGTTGCGCTGAGCACCACCGCCGAAAAGCAAAACGGCCACACATGCCGGTAGCGGCAAGCGTGGCCGTTGGCGTCCGATCCGTCGAACGCGGCGCGAAGGCGCGTGCGTGTTACTCGAACGTTTCGAGCGCGAGCAGTTCGCCGATCGTCTGCCGGCGGCGGATCAGCCGCGGCGTGCCGCGATCGACCAGCACTTCCGGCGCGAGCGGCCGGCTGTTGTAGTTCGAGGACATCGATGCGCCGTACGCGCCCGCATCGTGCAGGAACAGCAAGTCGCCGATCTGCGGTTGCGCGAGCTTGCGGTGCGTGACCACGCCGCCCGCGTCCTGTGTGAACACGTCGCCGGATTCGCACAGCGGCCCCGCGATCGCGATGTCGACGAGCGGCCGGCCGGCCGGCAGCGCGCCGTCCGGCGCATGCACGGACACCGCGTGGTAGCTGCCGTACATCGACGGCCGCATCAAATCGTTGAAGCCCGCATCGATCAGCACGAAGTCGTGCTTCGGCCGGTGGTTCACGGCCTGCACTTCGGTGACGAGCGTGCCGGCCTCAGCGACGAGGAAGCGGCCCGGCTCGATCTCGATACGCACCGCATGGCCGAGATGCCGTTCGATCCGCTTGCGCGCGGCATCCCACTGGCTGAAGTAGTGGCCGACGTCCACGCGCGGCTCGCCGTCGCGATACGGAATCGACAGCCCGCCGCCGGCGGAAATCGCTTCGATGTCGTGGCCGAGCGACGTGACGAGGTCGACCATCGCGTCGCACACTTGCGACAGGTGGCCATAGTCGACGCCCGAGCCGATATGCATGTGGATGCCGACCAGCTTCAGCCCGTACTGGCGCACGATCTCGATCGCGCGCGGCACGTCGTCGATCCAGATTCCGTGCTTGCTCTGCGGGCCGCCGGTATTGGTCTTGTTGCTGTGGCCGTGGCCGAAGCCGGGATTCACCCGCAGCCACACGCGATGGCCGGGCGCATGCTCGCCGACGCGTGCCAGCATGTCGAGCGAGCCGGCGTTCACGGTCACGCCATGCTTCAGCACGGCGGCGAGCGTCGGGCGGTCGATCAGGTCGGCCGTGAATACGACGCCCTCCGGATCGCCGGCAGGACTGAACCCGGCTGTAAGGCTGCGCTCGATCTCGCCGAGCGACACTGCGTCGACGCACACGCGTTCGTCGCGCATCAGCTTCAGGATATGCAGGTTCGAGTTCGCCTTCTGCGCGTAGCGGATCACGTCGAACTGACGCAGTTGGGCGATGCGGTCGCGGATGACGTCGGCGTCGTACACCCACAGCGGGGTGCCGTATTGCTGCGCGAGCGTCGCGAGCTGGCGGGAATCGAGGGACATGGCGGAGGAACCGGAGCGAATGAACGGATAGCCTGAATGATGCGCCTGTTCGTCTATCCAGTAAAATGCCTGATTATCGACATTCGATTCATTCCTGATATAGGCGGTCATGCTCACACACCGGCACATCGAGGTCTTCCGCGCGCTGATGGTCACCGGCAGCACGACGCGTGCGGCCGAGATGCTCTATACGTCGCAGCCCACGATCAGCCGCGAGCTCGCGCGGATGGAGCAGGTGATCGGCTTCGCGCTGTTCGAGCGCTCGCATGGCCGGCTGCGGCCGACGATGGCCGCGCTCACGCTGTTCGACGACGTGCGGCTCGCGTATGTGGGGCTCGAGCGTGTCGCGGCGACGGCCGCGCGGCTGCGGGAGTTTCGCGACGGGCAACTGTCGGTGATCGCGCTGCCGGCGTTTTCGCATGCGATCCTGCCCGGCGCGTGCCGGCGCTTTCATGACGCGCATGCGGGCGTCAGCGTGTCGGTCGCGACGCAGGAGTCGCCGGTGCTCGAAGAGTGGCTGACCGCGCAGCGCTACGATCTCGGGCTGACCGAACACGACGTCGCGCCGGCCGGCACCGTGCTCACGCCGCTGCTCGAAGTCGACGAGGTGTGCGTGCTGCCCGACGGCCATCCGCTGCTCGCGCGGCGCGCGATCGATCTCGCGGATCTCGCCGATCGTCCGTTCGTGAGCCTGTCGCTGAACGACCCATACCGGATCCTGATCGACGAGGCGTTCGCGCAGCTCGGCGTCGCGCCGCGTTCGGTGGTCGAGACGCCGTCGGCCGTGTCGGTGTGCGCGTTCGTGCGGCAGGGGCTCGGCGCCGCGATCGTCAATCCGCTGACCGCGCTCGATTTCGTCGGGCGCGACCTGCACGTGCGGCCGCTCACGCGCTCATTTCCGTATCGCGTCAGCGTGATCGTGCCCGAGCACCGGCCGAAGAGCCTGCTCGTCGACGCATTCGCCGATGCGCTGCGCGGCGAAGCGAAGGCGATTCGCGAACGGCTCGCCGCGCTGCCCGGCTGACGCCGGCCGTATGATGGGCGTTTCGCCGCACACGGCGTCCTCCTCCTCGTCACCTTCACGGCAACGGAACCCGTCATGACCGACGCTTCATCTCCTCTCGAACAACCGACGCTTACCGGCGAGCGCATCGTATTGCGGCCGCTCGACGCATCCGACCGGCAGGCGCTGCTCGAGGCCGCGGCGGACGGCGAACTGTGGAATCTGAAGGTCACGGTCGTGCCGGGCGAAGCCACGGTCGACGCCTATATCGACACTGCGTTGCAAGGCCGCGCGGCCGGCACGGTGATGCCGTTCGTGATCGTCGAGCGTGCGTCGGGCCGCGCGATCGGCAGCACGCGTTTCTGGAAAATCGACCGCAAGAATCGCAAGCTCGAGATCGGCCATACGTGGCTGAGCGAATCGGCGCAGCGCACGCGCGCGAATACCGAAGCGAAATGGTTGTTGCTCGCGTACGCGTTCGACACGCTGCACTGCGTGCGCGTGCAGTTCACGACCGACGAACTGAACGAGAAGTCACGCGCGGCGATTCTGCGGCTCGGCGCGAAGCAGGAAGGGATCGTGCGTCACGAACGGATCATGCCCGACGGCCGCAAGCGCAATTCGGTGCGCTTCAGCATCATCGATGACGAATGGCCTGAGGTGAACGAGCGGTTGCGGGCGAAGCTCGCGACGTAACGCGAAGCGTGCCGCAGGCGTCGCGCCGCCGGAGAGGGGAACGGCGACGCGACGAGCGGGAAGCGGAGTGCCGCGCGGGTTGCGCGGCGGGTTATCGCATGACTGGCGTGACCGGCGTTACTGCGCCGATGCGAGGTGATGGCGTTGCGCGAGCTTCTGCGCTTCCGCGTAGTGGGCCTGCAGGATCGGCAGCGACTGGCGTGCGACTTCCTTCAGCTTCGTGTCGCGGCCCGATGCGATTTCGGCCTGGAATGCCGAGATCGTTTTCTGCTGGCCGGCGAGCGCGACCTGCTCGATGTACGCCTTGTCGAATTCCGCGCCGCGCAGCGTCTTGATGCTGTCCAGCACGGTCGTGTCGGGGTCGTTGGCCGGCACGTCGATGCCGCGCGGGCTGGCCGCGCGCATCGACTGGATGATCTTCGCATCCTCGGTCGACACGCGTTGCGCGAATGCCTTCACCTGGCTGTCCGACGTGCGCGAATCGGCGATGCGTGCGGCGTCGCGCTGCGTCGACACGGTTTTCGTGCCGTCCGTGATGAAGGTCTGGTCGGCTTCGTGGATGCGCGTTTGCGTGGCGGCGGTCGGTGCGGCCGGCGCCGGTTGAGCGGTTTGCGCGGTCGCCGTCACGGCGACGAGAAGCAGGCCAGCGGCAGACAATGCAAGGCGCGAGATTTGGGGAAAGCGGTTCATGGGACCTCCTGTCGATCGGGGCTCTGATTAATGGGCGGATCGCGTGATCCGCGGCTGTGCGAGAGACCGGGCGCGCCCGGGCCGGACTCGTTCGCCGCTCTGCCGCGGCGGCGTTCGAAGTGTTTCCCGGCCCGACTGATTCTAGGAGAGCGCTCCCGTAGCAGGTGCAACCGCGCTGTGGTTTGTGTAACGGTTGGTAAGACCAATCGAGCGGTGTGCGCGCGGACAGGTAGTGCGTACCTGCTGCGTGCGTCGTGGCGGCAATTTTTGCGTGCGCGATGCGCATACAATGGATGCGATGTGCGCACGTGTCATCGGCGTTTCATCGATCGGTGTTTCATCGGCTTGCGGGCAGGGTATCGGGTGGGTGCGTCGCGATGCGTCGAATCAGAGCGCGCCATTCACACCACACCGTCAAACGCGATCGAGCAGTGCGTCGAGACGCGGCAGCAATGGCGTCGCGCAATGCGCCTGCAACGCGTCGGGGGCCGTGTAACCCCATGCGACGCCCTGGAATGCGATGCGCGCACGGCGCGCCGCTTCGGCATCGCGGATTTCATCGCCGACATACAGCACGTCGTCGGGCTGCATGCCGGCTTCGCGCACGAGCGCGCGCAGCCGGCGCGCCTTGCCGAACAGCGGAATGCCGCAGGCGAATGTATCGACGCATCGGCTCGCGTGCGGGCCGAGCCGGTCGCGCACGATGTCCTCGGTGTTCGACGTGGCGATTGCGATGCGGATGCCGCGCGCGGCGAGCGCGTCGAAAGTTGCGTCGACGCCGGGGAACAGCTTCACGTGCGCGATGCGCGGCCGCATCAGCCGACGCATGTCGATCGTCACGCGCGGCACTTTCCACATCGGCACCTCGAGCGCGCGGATGATCTCGCGCGCCGACATGCCGCGCAGTGCGGGGCGCAACTCGGGCGTCGCGTCGCGAAAGCCGTGCATGCGCGATGCCTCTGTGAGCGCCGCGAGAAAGCAGTCGAGCGAATCGGCGAGGGTGCCGTCGAAGTCGAACGCGATGAGTCGATAGGGCATGAAGTGATGCGGCAGGTTCATCGAGTCGCCGACGATATCACCGAATCGAGCCTCGTTGGCTGGGCGATGGGTTGCGCATGATGCGGGTGATCGGCAGCAGGAAGGTGGAGCGACTGACGCTACGCGTAGTGATAGCGGCAGGACACGATGCTGATCTGCAGATCGTCCGCTTCGTAGACGAGACGGTTCGTATCGCCGATGCGGCGTGACCAGAAACCGGACAGATTGGCCTTCAGCGGTTCGGGTTTGCCGATGCCTTCGAACGGCGTGCGTTGGGCTTCGCGAATGAGCTGGTTGATGCGCTTGAGCGTCTTGCGATCTTGCCCTTGCCAATAAACGTAGTCGTCCCACGCGTCGGAAGTAAAGAGCACGCGGCGTACGCTCATTCATCGTCCTCCGCCAGCTTGTGCTCTTTCGCCTTGCCCTTGCGCAATTGCGCAATCGAGCGTTCGAGGTGGGCGACGTTGGCCGGCGAGCGGAGCAGGTGAACGGTCTCCATCAGGCTGTCGTAGTATTCCTGCGACATGATGACGGCGTTCGGCGCGTCGCGACGTGTGATGAGCGTCACGTCCGCGTCGTCGACGACCTGGTCGATGACCGTCTTCAGATTGCCGCGGGCATCCGAAAAGTGAATCGTGCGCATGATTGATTCCACTTGTACTTTAAACTGTACAAGTATAGCATGGGTGAGTTTGTTGTGCAGTGTGTTGTACATGTTGATCTCGGCCTAGCTTGTCGCCCACCCCGCGCCGCGCTATCGTTGCTGCTCCGTCCGACCCGACCGGAGAGCCGACGTGCCTGCAGCCCCATCCGCCACGCTGAGATTTTCCACCGACAAACGCGAACTCGACATCGACGCGATCTTCGATTTCCTGCATCGCGACGCGTACTGGTCGCAGGGCATTCCGCGCGACGTCGTCGAGGGGGCGATCGACGGCTCGCTGTGCTTCGGCGCGTATGTCGGCGACCGGCTCGTCGGGTTTGCGCGGCTCGTGACCGATCACGCGACGTTTGCGTACCTGTGCGACGTATTCGTGCTGCCGGCCGACCGCGGCAACGGCTACGGCCGCGCGCTGATCGATCACGTGTTCGCGCAGCCGATGGTGCAAGGCCTGCGCCGCATCATGCTCGCGACGACCGATGCGCACGAGCTGTACCGGCCGGTCGGGTTCGGGCCGCCCGCGAATCCCGAGCGGCTGATGGAGATTCGCCGCCCCGACATCTACGCGAAGCGCTGACGCGCAGCGAGCGCATACAATACGCGCTTTCGTTTTTGCCGAAGGAAAGCAGATCATGACCGAACAGGAAGCCGAACAGCTCGCCACGCATCGTCACTACAAGGGCGGGCTGTATCGCTACATCGGCGTCGCCCGTCACTCCGAAACCGAGGAATCGGTGGTCGTGTACGAGCATCTTTGGCCGCATGCGCGCGGCCTGTGGGTACGCCCGGAAGCGATGTTCAACGAGAACCTGCCGGACGGCACCCCGCGTTTTCGCAAGCTGCGCGACTGAGCGGTAGGCGGCGGCTGGCAACGAGCGCGTCGCCGCACACGCGGAAGCGGCAAGCGGCAAACCCCACGCGCATCGCCGCCGCTCGGCGCTCCGCATGAATCCGCCAGCCTCAAGCGCTGGCCAGCGCCTTCGTCAATTCGGGCGGCGCGTGCGCGACCGTCACGTCCGGCGTGCCATGCCACGCCGCCAGCCGCTTCACGGCCTTCGCGACGTCGGCCGCCATTCCCGTGCCGAACCGTACGCCCGGCTCGACATGCACGGCCTTCAACTCGAACGTGCCGAGCACGCGATGCGCTTTCGCGTCGACGCGCCCGATCAGCCGGCCGCGATGCAGCACCGGCAGGCAGAAATAGCCATAACGCCGCTTGTGCGCCGGCGTATAGCACTCGATCGTGTAGTCGAACCCGAACAGCGCCGACGCACGCCGGCGGTCCCACACCACCGGATCGAACGGCGACAGCAGCGTCGTGACCGTCGAGCGCAGCGTGTCGGCCGCGGCGGCCGGCAGCAGCGCTTCGAGCGAGCGATGCACGTAGGCAGGCTCCTTCCAGCCGGCGATCTCCACCGGAATCAACTCGCCCGCGCGGGCGAGGTGCTCGAGCTCCGCGCGGTACGAACGGCGCGGCAGCCGGTAGTAATCGGCCACCCAGTCCGCGCGCACGATGCCGAGCGCGCGGCACGTGTAGTCGAGCAGCGCGGGCAGCACAGCGTCGTGCGGCGGCAGGTCGCGCGCATCGTCCCAGCCGGGCAGCACGCGCTCGCGCACGTCGTAGATGCGCTGGAAATTGCGGCGTTCGGACACCATCAGCTCGCCGGTCGTGAACAGCACTTCCAGGTGTTTCTTCTCGGGCTTGCGATCCCACCATCCATTGCCCTTCACGCCGTCTTCGCGGATGAAATCCGCCGACCGCACCGGGCCTTCGTCGCGAATCCGCGCGAGCAGCCGTTCGATGTCGGCGCGGTTCTGTTCGTGCCATTCGGCCGCGTATTTCCAGCCCATCCCCGACGGATCGAGCATCTTGTAGCGCATCAGCCCGAACTGCTCGATCGGCAGGAAACACGCTTCGTGCGACCAGTATTCGAACAGGCGTGCCTCGGCGAGATGCTCGTCGAGCCACTGCGGGGCGAAGTTGCCGAGGCGGCTGAACAGCACGAGATACGGGCTGCGCGCGACGACGTGAATGGTATCGATCTGTAACTGCGCCATCCGGCGGATCGTGTCGAGCACGTCGGCCTTGGTGGCCTTGCGGCGGGGCGGGGTCAGCAGGCCCTGCGCGGCGAGATGCAGCGCGCGGGCGGCGGCAGGCGAAAGCGTAAGCATCGGAGCGGCGGCTGAGGGTGACGGTCGGGCACCACTTTAGCGCGAAAGCGGCGCACATGTGCGGCCCGCACGCGCGCAGCGTCTGACAATGCTTGACAGATGCGCGGCGCGACTTTCCCTATAGTGGGACATGGCGCGACGAATGATGCGCGCAACGATTCCGCTTCCGACGCACATATGTCCATGGCACGCAGGAAGCAGATCCGGGATTCTCAATCCCCAACGAGAGACCCGGAGCCCTGAGCGGACATCCATACGGCCACGCACCGGCCCCGTGTGGATGTCCGCTGATTTTTTTGGTTTTCCGGTTTCTTTAGCCGCCTGCCCGTTCCCGCCCGCGTTGCCCGTTCATTGCCGCTTGCCGCGCGCGACTTCGTCGCCGGCGCCGGGCGGCAGCCGCCGCGTGATCGGAATCGACGCGAACGAACACAGCCCGACCACGACGAACGCGGGCCAGAAATCCGACCACACCATCGTCTGATGGCCCTGCAGCCAGTGCGATACGTGCAGCACGAGGCCGGCGACCGTCACGCCGAGCCCGAGCGACATCTGCTGCACGACGCTACCGAGGCTCGTCGCGCGGCCCGCGTCGGCCTGCGAGATATCCGCGTAGATCATCGAATTCAGGCTTGTGAACTGCAGCGCGGGGAAGATGCCGCCGACCAGCACGATCATCCAGATCGCCCAGGTGGGCATGCCCGGATGGAACACGCCGTATGCGGCGATCGCGAGGCCCGCGAACGCGGCGTTGTAGATCAGCACCGTGCGAAAGCCGAAGCGGCGCAGCGTATGGGTGGCCGTCGAGCGGCTCACCGCGCCGCCGAGCGCGGATGCGCACGTGATCAGCCCGGAGTGGAACGCGCTCATGCCGAGGCCTTCCTGCAGCGCGAGCGGCAGCAGGAACGGCACCGCGCCGAGGCCGATGCGGAACAGCGACCCGCCGACCACGCTCGCGTGGTAGGTCGGAATCTTCAGGAAACTGAGGTCGAGCACCGGCCGCTCCTTGCGGCGCGCGTACGGCACGTAGAGCGCGAGCATCACCGAGCCGGCCGCGCACATCATGAGCGCGTTGCCGCGCGACGTGAGCGAGCCGTCGATCAGCGTGAGGCCCATCAGCAGCAGCGCGGCGCCGCTCGCCGACAGCAGGAAGCCGAACCAGTCGAGCGGGCCCGGGTCGGGCTCGTGCGTGTTCGCGATGTGCTTGCTGGCGACGTAGATCCCGTAGATGCCGATCGGCACGTTGATGAAGAAGATCATCCGCCAGTGCAGGTATGTCGTGATGAAGCCGCCGACGAGCGGCCCGAGCGTGGGCCCGAACAGCGCGGGAATCGCGAGGTAGTTCATCGCGCGCACGAGATCGGAGCGCGGCACCGCGCGGAAGATGATGATCCGGCCGACCGGCACCATCATCGCGCCGCCGACGCCCTGCACGAAGCGCGCGAACGTGAGCACGCCGAGGGAGTTGGAGGCCGCGCACATCAGCGAGCCGACGACGAAGATGCCGATCGCGGTGCGGAATACGGAGCGCGCGCTGAAGCGGTCGGCGAGCCATCCGCAGATCGGGATGAAGACGCCGAGGCCGACCACGTAGGCCGTGATCGCAATGTTCAGTGTGACGGGATTGTGCCCGAAGTCTCTCGCCATCGCGGGGAGTGCGGTGACGATGATGTTCGCGTCGACGCTTTCCATGAACAACGCACAGGCAACGATGAGCGGTGCTAGAAAGACGGGCGACATGAGCAGGGCGCGCGGTAAAGACGCCATTATGCCCACAATGTGGTCGTTGCGTCACGTGACGCAACGCCTGTTTCGCATGTTGCAACAGTCGTTCCTGTTACGGTGTGCGGCAAAAGAGACGACTGCGGCGCATGACATCACCGATGGCGCGCGGGCGCGGGCCCGGCCGCGAAACTTGCGTGCGATGCGCGTTTCGTGCGACAGTCGAAACTCATCTGCGACATACAACGACGCGCATCGATCGATGGCCATCGAGACGAGCGCGCGCGCGAACGAGACCCCTGCCGATCCACTCATCATAGAAAGGAGGGGACACGTCATGACGTCACGTCGTGCCGCATCGATCGCATCGCATCCGGCTTCACACTCGCACTCGCATTCATTCGCGCCCGCACCGCGCATGCGCTGGGCCGCCGTCCTGGCCGTCGCGTACCTCGCTGTCGCCGGATGCGCGGCGCAAGCCGACAGCGCGAACCACGCGGCCGCGCAGGCGGCCGCCCAGCCGGCCGTGCCTGCCTCGGCGGCGCTCGCGAATCCCGCCTCCGGCGGCACGCTGCTGCCGCCGCCGAGCCAGCTCTACGGCGACCTGTTCGTCGCGGTGCAGACCGCGCAGCTCTATCCCGACCAGAAGACCTTCGTCGATGCCACGCCCGATACCGATCCCGCGACCATCGTCCAGTTGTATCAGCAACAGAAGTCGCAGCCGGGCTTCTCGCTGAAGGCGTTCGTCGACCAGCACTTCACGCCGCCGCCGGCAGGCGGCGTCACGCCGCCCGCGAACCAGACGCTGCGCCAGCACATCGACTGGCTGTGGCCGCAGCTCACGCGCACCAGCACGACGGTGCCGCCGTACAGCTCGCTGATCCCGATGCCGAAGCCGTACGTGGTGCCGGGCGGCCGCTTCCGCGAAGGCTACTACTGGGATACCTATTTCACGATGCTCGGGCTGCAGGTGTCGGGGCGCGAGGATCTCGTCGACGACATGCTCGACAACTTCGCGCATCTGATCGACACGATCGGCCACATCCCGAACGGCAACCGCACGTACTACGCGAGCCGCTCGCAGCCGCCGTTCTTCGCGTACATGGTCACGCTCGCCGCGCAGGCCGAGGGCGACAAGGTCTACCAGAAATACCTGCCGGCGCTGCGCAAGGAGTATGCGTACTGGATGCAGGGCGAAACCACGACGCCGCGCGGGCAGGCCGCGCGCCACGTGGTCGCGATGCCGGACGGCGCGGTGCTGAACCGCTACTGGGACGCGAGCGACACGCCGCGCGACGAGTCGTATCTCGAGGACGTGACGACCGCGAAGGCCGTACCCAATCGCCCCGCGAACGAGGTGTACCGCGACCTGCGCGCGGGCGCCGAAAGCGGCTGGGATTACAGCTCGCGCTGGTTCGGCGACGGCAAGATGCTCGCGACGATCCGCACGACGTCGATCGTGCCGGTCGACCTGAACAGCCTGATGTTCCATCTCGAGGCGACGATCGTGAAGGGCTGCGCGGTCACGCACGACATCGCGTGCGTCGCTGACTTTTCCGCACGGGCGGGCCGCCGCGCGGCCGCGATCAACCACTATCTGTGGAATCGTCACGGCTATTACGGCGACTACGACTGGCAGTTGCGCAAGCCGCGCGACGGCGTGACGGCCGCCGCGCTGTATCCGCTGTTCACGAGTGTCGCGTGGCCCGAGCGCGCGAAGGCGACCGCGCGCGAGGTGCGCAAGACGCTGCTGCAGCCGGGCGGCCTCGCGACGACGACCGAGAACACGGGCCAGCAGTGGGATGCGCCGAACGGCTGGGCGCCGCTCCAGTGGATCGCGATCGACGGGCTGCGCCGTTACGGCGACCCGGCGCTCGTGAAGGACATCGGCACGCGCTTCCTGACCGACGTGAAGCATGTGTATGCGACGGAAGGCAAGCTCGTCGAGAAGTACGTGGTCGAGGGGGCCGGCGCGGGCGGCGGCGGGGGCGGCGAGTATCCGCTGCAGGACGGCTTCGGCTGGACCAACGGCGTCACGCTGAAACTGCTCGGGCTGTATGGCGAGTGACGGGGCGCGTGCGTCGCGCGCTGGCAGTTGAATGCACAACGGGCCGGCGCGCCGCGCAAGCGGCAGTCCGGCCCGTGTCGCATGCGCGGTGCGTCAGAACGTGATCGTCGTGCGCACGCCGACCACCGTTTCGTCGCCGATGCGCGCGCCGGCCGCGTTCGGGTTCGGGATGCCGCCGCCCGGCCGGAAGAAGTGCTGCAGGTCGGCTTGCAATTGCCACCACGGCGTGACCTGGTACTGGTAGGTCGCCTCGATCACCGTTTCCGCGCGGCGCACCGGATAGCCGGGCGTCGTGTAGGCGCCGGTGTCGCCGTCGAGCGCACGCGCGTGCGAGCCGATCTTCGCGTAGCCGACCGCGATGCCGGCCGTATCGTTGTCGCGTCCGGCGAACGGCGCCTTCAGCGTGATGCCGGCATTCGCCGCGAAATCGACGACGTTGCGATCGCCCGGCGAGCCCATCACGCGCGCGAACACGCCGACCGAGCGCGGGCTGTCGGCCGACGGCCGCCACACCATCTGATCCGCGACCGCATAGAAGCCGTAGTTGCCGCGATGCGTGGCGGCGATCCCGTTGCTGTCGGGATTCGCGAGCGACAGCCCGTCGGTGCCGAAGCGCGGATCGTTCGCGTGCTGCGACTGATACCAGAAGCCGAGCTTGTACGTGCCCGGCAGGCCGGCCGGTTGCGGCGCCTTCGGATCGGCGGGCGGCGCGTTCAGCGCGTACTGGAGTTCGCCGATCACGAACGCGCCGCTGCGCAGGTTGAAGTTGGTGCCGTGCGCGTTCAGCGACTGGGCGTCGCCGTCGCTGCGGCCGGCCGGGTTGCCGTCGAACACGCCGACCATCGCGGTCCACGCGTCGGCCGGTTTCACCCGCAGCCGCACGCCGAGCGACGACAGCGGATACGCGGGGCCGCCGGCCGGCAGGTCGGTCGCCGGCAGAACGGGCCAGCCGAACGTCGCGTTCATGAACGTCGCCGCGTACTGGCTCACCATGAACTCCTGGTCGACGCTCTGCTGGCCGACCTTCACGTCGGCCTTGCCGTCGAGAAACGCCTGCTGGTACCAGAGCTCCCACAGCCGCGTGGTCGAATTCGCCTCGATGCCGGTGGCGGTCTGCAGCGTCTGCAGGTAGCGCTGCGTGAGGTTGGTGCCGTGGATCTGCAGCCCCGACACGTTGAACGTGCCGCCCGGCAGCCCGATCGCCTTCTCCGTATCGACGTTGAAGCCGAATTGCGTGACGCCCTGGTACGCACCGCCGCGATTCGTGCCGCCCGCGGCGTTGTACAGGTATTCGCTGGTTTCCTGCAGGCTCAGCGTGACGCCGTGGTCGCCGAGCACGTCGCGCAGGCCGCCCATGTTGCCGAACAGGTTCGAACGCTCCCACAGGCCGGTGGGGGCGGGCGTGGCGACGTCGGCGGCCTGCGTGGGGGCGGCGGCGGTGTCGCTGGCGCCGGCGCCGACTGTCGGCTCGGCAGCGGCGGGCGACGCCGATTGCGCGAATGCGGGCGCTGCGGCGAGCGACAGGAAAAGCGCCGTGAGCGCATCGAGTCGGCGCGTGCGCGCGGCTTCGAAACGATTCTTCATGTGTGCTCCGTTATTCGAGTGCTGGGTCAGGCTGGAGAGGTGGCGGCGCGAGGCGATCGCATGCGTGCGGGCGGCGCATGGGCACACGGCCGCGCACCGCCGCGCCGTCGCTTACGGCAGCCAGCCGCCGATACGCCATGCCTGGGCGAAGCCGAGGCGCGACGCGGCCGTGCAGAGCAGCACGACGAGCGCGACGGCGGCCGCCATCGCGCCGGCCAGCATGCAGTCGAGCGGGCGCGGCGCCGCCGGCCTATGCGTGAGCACGCTGCCGCGCCAGTTGCCGAGCGCTTCGGCAAGCGCCTCGGCGAGCGGTGAAACCGACAGGCGATCGCACGTAACGTGCAGGCGCCGCTTGAGTTTTGCGGCAAGCGATTGAAAGAACATGGCGTACCTCCGTCCGGTCCGGAGCATACCGGACGACGTGATCGAGCGTAGGCACGACGCGGCCTGCGATCGGCGGTTGGAACGTAACGGAGCGTGCGACTGACGAACCGGCGAGGCCGGTCCGGGAGGAAGCGCGCTAACCCGACGAAGCGAGCTAGCGGCGAAGGACATGCGTCCGGCTGCTATCTCGCGATGGCTTGGCCGGCTTGAGCCGGCATCGAACTACAACTAGAGCATGTGTCCACGGAGGGACTCCCTTGATGATCCGGAGCGGATTGTAGTCGCGCGTTTTGCTGCGGTGCAAGCAAAAAACGTCGGCTTTGCGCGGATCGCGACAGTGTCGCAGCGGCGGTGCGGCCCGGCCGACGCGCGGTTCAGCCTGCCGCCGGCCGCTTGCGGACACTGTTGCTCGCACGCATCGGCGGCACGCGCCGGCCCACGCGTTGAAAGGTTGCGGCGCGTCATTCCGGGCGCAAATCTTTCAGCGTCCCGGTGCCCGAAAAAATGTTCCCGGAACGGTGTTGCAGAGGGTTGACTTCCGTTTCGGCCGGTCCATAGAATCCGGCATCTTCACTCTTGGGGCCGCCGCCTTGGACGCCTGCAGTAGTCGATCTTCGAACGAAATTTCCGCCTGAGCGACCGACGTCCGCGCCTCATCGAAGCCGCCGTTTGTCCCCCAGGCAAACGGTGCGCGCAGCAGTATTCCGCAGTAACCCCCTACGTGCACCCTGATTCGCGCCGGTTAGCGTGATGCCTTTGCGCATGCGCGATCCGGATTCGCCGCCGCCTGGTGCGCGGCCGCGTTCGCGCATGCGTGTCGCATGCAGCCGAACGGCGGTCAGCGCGCCGGACGGCGGTCAACCGTGTTTTCCGGAACACCGCACAGGAGCCGCCATGAACGACAGTGACAGTTGTCCCTTATGCCCGTTGCGTCAACAGACCCTTTTGAACCCGGGTCGCAGGGACATGCCGGCCGACTAGCCTGACACCTCATTCAGGCCCCGGACTGGCCCCGCGCCCACCACGCGGCCGGCACGCATGCCGTCGCCGCCAGGAGCCAGACCATGAACTTCGGCCTTCTGCTGTCGAATCTCCCGCAAGTCACGCAATCCCGTTCGCACTACGACGCGATGCTGACGTTCGACGCCCGTCCGCGGGTGTTCTCCCGGTTGTTGAACCACCTCAAGTCGTTGTTCCACTGACGCACCGAGCGCGTCTCGGCATGCGCACGCGGGCCGTTCCGCGCGCGTATGCCAAGGCCACACGCTTGGCCGGATAAAAAACCAGCCGTACGGAATTCATCATGTCCACGCCATCCAACGTCTCTCCACCGATCGCCGTCGAGCGCAGCGCCGTGCTCGACGAAGCCCACCTGGGCGACATCCGCGGTGCCCTCGGCACGATCGCGCATCACGACACCGCCGCGCGGCGCACGTGGTGGGCGCGGCTGCGCACGCTGCTCGCGATCATCGGACCCGGCCTGATCGTGATGGTCGGCGACAACGACGCGGGCGCATTCGGCACCTACACGCAGGCCGGCCAGAACTACGGCACGACGCTGCTGTGGACGCTGCTGCTGCTGGTGCCGGTGCTGTACGTGAACCAGGAAATGGTGCTGCGCCTCGGCGCGGTCACGCGCGTCGGCCATGCGCGCCTGATCTTCGAGCGCTTCGGCCGGTTCTGGGGCGCGTTCAGCGTGATCGACCTGTTCCTACTCAATGCGCTGACGATCGTCACCGAGTTCATCGGCATCACGTTCGTGCTGGCTTTCTTCGGGCTCCCGAAGGTTGCGGGCGTGTGCGTGGCGGCCGCGCTGACGATGGCCGCGGTGAGTACCGGCGACTTCCGGCGCTTCGAGCGGTTCGCGATCGTGCTGTGCGTGCTGAGCCTGCTGCTCGTGCCGGTGCTCGTGTCGATCCACCCGCCGGTGTCGCAGATGTCGCGCGACTTCTTCGTGCCGACCTGGCCGGCGCATGCGAAGCTGTCCGACGTGATGCTGCTCGTGATCGGCATCGTCGGCACGACGGTCGCGCCGTGGCAGTTGTTCTTTCAGCAGAGCTACGTGATCGACAAGCGCATCACGCCGCGCTTCATGAAGTACGAGAAGGTCGACCTGTGGATCGGCATCGCGTTCGTGCTGATCGGCGCGGTCGCGATGATCGGCTTCAGCGCCGCGCTGTTCGGCGGTCATCCGGAAGCCGGCAACTTCACCGACGCGGGCGGCGTGATCGCAGGCCTCGAGAAGTATGCGGGCCGCACGGGCGCGACGCTGTTCGCGGTCGCGCTGCTCGACGCGTGCATCATCGGCGCGGCGGCGGTGTCGCTGTCGACGGCATACGCGATCGGCGACGTGTTCAAGATCCGCCATTCGCTGCATCGCGGCGTGTCCGACGCGAAAGGCTTCTATCTGGTTTACTTCGGGATCGTCGCGGCCGCGGCCGCGCTCGTGCTGATCCCGGGCAGCCCGCTCGGCCTGCTGACCGAAGCGGTGCAGACGCTCGCGGGCGTGCTGCTGCCGAGCGCGACGGTGTTCCTGCTCGTGCTCTGCAACGATCGCCAGGTGCTCGGCCCATGGGTCAACTCGACGCGGCTCAATATATTTACGGGCGCGGTGATCTGGGTGCTCGTGCTGCTGTCGATCATCCTGACCGCGTCGGTGATATATCCGGACATCAGCGGCGAAGCGATCGTCGACGTGCTGGTCGGCGGCACGGTGCTCGCGATCGCCGGCTATCTCGCGACGGTGCTGATCCGCCGCAACAAGCGCGTGGTCGAGCCGGGCATCGATCGTGCGGCGCGCGACACGTGGCGCATGCCGCCGCTCGACTCGCTCGAGCCGCAGAAGATGACGGTCGCGACGCGCGTGTGGATGGCCGTGCTGCGCGGCTATCTGGTGGTCGCGGTCGGTCTCGTGATCGTCAAGGTCGTGCAGATGACGCTGATGAAGTAACGGCGCGCGTCATCCTCGCGATGAGTCCCGCACATGCCGGCCCGCGAGGCCGGCATGTTCGCATCTGCGGGCAGCGCGTCAGATCAGCTCGAGCTTCGACGTCAGATACGTGAGCTGGATCCGGTTCGCGACGCCGAAGCGCTTGCGCAGCTTGCGCAGGTGATAGTCGACGTTGTGCGCGCTGGTGTCGAGGCGCCGGCCGATCTCCTTGTCGGATGCGCCTTCCGCGATGCCCAGCAGCAGTTCCTGCTCGAACGGCGTGAGCCCGTTGATCGCGCGCTCGCGCGACGTCGCGATCAGTTGCGGCGACGCGAACTTGTGCACCGACAGCCCGATCGACAGCGCCTGCTCGATCGTCGCCGGCGTGATCCACTCGCGCGTGCGGCGCGGCGCGGTGAAGCTCATGAACGCGTGCAGCCGCGTACCGGGCACGGCCATCGAATACATGATGCCGCTGCACATCCCGTCCTCCTGCATCGTCTGCAGGAAACCATCGAGCGCGGCCGGCGTCACGCACGGGCCGCTGTCGCGCTCGCGATGTTCGCGGCGCAGCTGCTGCAGGTCCCACACGATCGGCATGTTGCACACGCGCGCGTCGAGCGTGCGCGGATCGATGTCGTGATGGTTGTGCCGCACGTAGTCGCCACGGTAGGTGTTCGGCGTGAACGCCTCGTGCAGGTAAAGACTTTCGACGCGCTCGCGTGAGAATTCGAGCGCGAAGTACGCGAACGTCGAGAAGCCCGTCAGGTGCAGCAGGCTCGCGACGATCCGGTGGCGTTCCGCCGTGCTCTGCGCGTTCGCGAGCGTATCGGCGACGCCGAGCTTCGGCGCATGCGGCTGCGTGATGTCGCCGCGCTTCAAGTCATCGCACCAGACGACCTGCACCGGGCGCTCTCTCGACGCGTCGGCGCAGGCGACCGTCCGGCGGGGCGAACGGGGCGCGGTTGGGGCGACCGCTTCTTCTTGCAATGCAATATCGGACATGAGCCATCCCTCGGAATCGACGCGCATCGCGTGGCGGCGGCCGTGTCGTGCACGGCGCTCGCGACGGTGCGATCGAGCATCTTTTGATATGCGCCGATCGTCATCCAGACGAAACGCGGGGGCATTGTACAAAAATGCCTGTGTGCGCGTAATATGCCGTAATACTAATGCGGACGAAAGGTTCATATCCGCACCCGTATAGAGACAACCAGAAAATCATAAAGAAAAGACCAGGTGGTGACGGGGCACGTTCACATATTGGGAAGGGGTGGGCTGCTCATGACATATGCTGACGACGCGCCACGCGTCGAGTGGTTTTCGCAAGCCGATATCGCGGCCGCTGCCGCTTATTCGAAAGAAATTCATGCATTCGAGCGCGACGTTTTTACCGGCATTCAAATCGCGCCCGGTAAATCCGACCTGAGTCTCGTCGACTTCGCCCAATGCCATGCGCGATTGCGGCAAATCGGTTTCAGCACGCTCGGTTACGGCGCCTACGAGATGATCGGGCGGCGCATCCTGTGCGCGCATCTGCTGCGCGACCTCGCGCCCGCGACGTTCATGCAGCCGTATATAGACGGCATGCTCTACGAGAGCGACCCGCGTTTCGCCGAGGTGCGGCAGAGCGGCTTTCCGGTCGCGTGGCGGCTCGACGAGATCGAGTCGGCCGCGCAGGGCAGCGGCGATCGCAAGGTGCTCGCGCTGGCCGGGCATTTGCGTGCGCACGCAATGAACAGCGGCGTGATCTTCAGCCTGTCGGCGCCGCGGCTCGACCTGCGCGTCGCGGTGAACGTGACGTCGGAAGCCCACGGCACCGAGTGGATCGACGATCGCGTGATCGGCGGCGCGCTGTCGGTGAGTCTTGCCGTGCATCGCATCGCGCTGCCGTTTCTCGAGGCGCGCATCGCGCGCATGCGCGGCTTCGCGCTCGGCGACGAGCAGCAGCAGGTGCTCGAACGCCTCGTGCACGGGCTGTCCGACCAGGAGATCGCCAGCGCGTTGCGCACGTCGCTGCACAAGGTCGGTCACCATATCCGTTCGCTCGAAAAACTCTTCAACGTCCAGAATCGCGCGCAGCTCGCGTACCTCGCCGCGCGCCGTCTGGAGTCCTGACCCCTTCCGCCCGCGCGGCGCCCGCCGCGCGATGGAAGCGGTTCCGGCGACGGGCGCACGCACGCGCCACCGGGTTTCGTAGTCCGATTCGATCGTCGCCGGAAAACCGCCGCGACGCTACGAGGCGCGTCCCTTTTCACGCGGTTTCCCGTCGCTACACTCGTCCCATTCAACGGTCCGAGCGACGCGGGGCATGACGGCCCGCGCCCGCCGGCAACAACGACAGGACGACGGCACGATGGCAGAACCGAAGGCGCTCCCTCGCGACTGGCAGCGGATCTTTTCCGCCGGCCGCAGCGTGTCCGGGCGGCGCCTCGGGGCCTCGCCGCGCGCCGACCTGTTTCTCGCCGGCTTCATCGTGTCGGTGGTCGCGCTGTTCATCCTGCCGCTGCCGCAGGCCGCGCTCGACGGGATGATCTCGCTGAACCTCGCGGCGAGCGTCGTGCTGCTGACGGTGTCGACCTACGTGCCGTCGGCGGTGAGCTTTTCGTCGTTTCCCGCGCTGCTGCTGTTCACCACGCTGTTCCGGCTCGCGCTGAACATCGCGTCGTGCAAGCTGATCCTGCTGCACGCGAACGCGGGCCATGTGATCGACGCGTTCGGGCGGCTCGTGGTCGGCAACAACGTCGTGGTGGGCGGCGTGGTGTTCCTCGTGATCGCCGTCGTGCAGTTCATCGTGATTGCAAAGGGCTCCGAACGGGTGGCCGAAGTCGGCGCGCGCTTCTCGCTCGACGCGATGCCGGGCAAGCAGATGAGCATCGACGCGGACCTGCGCGCGGGCATCATCAGCGCCGACGAAGCGCGCGAGCGCCGCGAGAAGCTCGAGCAGGAATCGCAGATGCACGGCGCGATGGATGGCGCGATGAAGTTCGTGAAGGGCGACGCGATCGCCGGCCTCGTGATCGCGTTCATCAATATCGTCGCGGGGATCGCGGTCGGCACGCTGATGCACGGCATGGATATCGGCGAGGCGCTGCAGCGTTACGCGATCCTGACGGTCGGCGACGGGATGGCGTCGCAGATTCCGTCGCTGCTGGTGTCGATCGCGGCCGGCATCGTGACGACGCGCGTCGCGACGCGCGACACGCGGCAGCGCCAGCTCGGCGAGCAACTGGGCGAGCAGCTCGGCGCGCATCCGCGTGCGCTGCTGATCGCGGCGCTCGTGCTCGCCGGCTTTCTCGTCGTACCCGGTTTCCCGAAATGGTCGTTCGCGCTGATCGCGCTCGGCCTCGGCGCGTTCTCCGTCACGCAGCTCAAGCGCAAGACGACCGCGCCGAGCTTCAACCTGATTCATATTGCCGGACGCATCGGCGCGACCGACGACGGCCAGCCCGCGAAGGTGTCGCATGCGGCGGGCGTCACGTCGCTGATCGCGGTGTCGCTGTCGGACGACCTGCGCACGACGCTGAATCTCGCGCAGCTGCAGACCGCGCTGTCGAGCGCGAAGGCGCGCGTCGACGCGGATATCGGCACGGTGTTTCCGCGCATCACGCTGAACGACGACGAGGGCGCGCCGGCCGGCACCTACCGGATCTATTTGCAGGACGTGCTCGCCGCGCATGGCGCGCTGAAGCCCGGCTGGCTGCTGTGGGACGGCGTCGCGCCGCTGCCGGAACGCGCGGAGCGCCAGCCGGCCGAGGCCTTCGGCCCGTTCGCGACCGCGCTGTGGATCAAGCCCGACGGCCCGGCACCGGACGGCAAGTGGCTGACGAGCGAAGGCGCGCTCGCCGCGCACGTCGAGCAGGTCGTGCGCCAGCACGCGGATGAGCTGCTCGGCATCCAGGAGACGCAGGCACTCGTGCACCTGGTGCGCCGCGAGCATCCCGAACTGGTCGGCGAACTGACGCGGCTCGTGCCGCTGCAGCGCGTGACCGAGGTGCTGCGCCGGCTGCTCGCCGAACAGGTGCCGATCCGCAACCTGCGCGTGATTTTCGAGAGCCTGATCACGTGGGCGCCGAACGAGCCGGACGACGTCATCGCGCTGGTCGAGCTGGTGCGCGTCGACCTGCGCCGGATGATCACCGATCGCCATGCGGGCGCGGCGCGCCAGCTGCGCGTCGTGCTGTTCGAGCAGAACCTGCAGGAGCGGATCGAGAACGCGGTGATGCGCACCAAGCAGGGCAATTTCCTCGCGCTGTCGAGCGCGATCAAGCAGGACATCGGCGAGCAGGTGCGCGCGATCGTGCAGGCCGCGCAGGCGACCGGCGCCGGCGGCCACGGCAACCCGCAAGGTGCGCCGCGGCTCGCGGTGATGGTCGCGCTCGGCGCGCGCCGCTACGTGAAGACGATCTTGCAGCCGGTGCTGCCCGAGCTCGCGGTGCTGTCGTACCAGGAAGTCGAGGAAGACGTGCAGCTCCATACGGTCGGCTGGGTGAAGAACCCGCCCGACGACGGCACGCTCGGCGCGGGCGCCGGCGTGCGCGCGCCCGGAGTCGTGCAATGACGAGCTCGACGATCATCGACCTGACGCGGCAGGCGCTGATGCTGGTGCTGCTGCTGTCGCTGCCGATCGTGCTGATCGCGACCGTGACCGGCCTCGTCGTCGCGATCCTGCAGGCGGTCACGCAGGTGCAGGACGCCAACATCGGCATCGCGGTGCGGCTGATCGCCGTGATGGTCGCGCTGGTGCTGCTGTCGGGCTGGCTCGGCAGCGAGGTGCTGCGCTTCGCGCAGCAGGCGCTTGAACGCATGTTCGTTTCTTCCACAGGAGTGCTTTGATGCGTCAACGCGTCGCCCCGATCCGGTTTCAACCGCGCCGCCTGCAACGGGTTGCGCTCGCCATGTGCGCGACCGCGCTGCTCACGGCGTCGCTGTGCGTGACGATCGCGCAGCCGGCGCGCGCGGCCGACCTGCGCTGGCGCAACAAGCCGTTCACGATCGTCGCGAACGGCAAGAAGATCGGCGACTTCATTCGCGAGCTCGCGTCGTCGCAGGGCGTGACGGCCGTGGTCGATCCGAAGGTGGACGGCGTGATCAGCGGCCGCTTCTCGGGCACGCCGCAGCAGACGCTCGATACGATCTGCTCGACCTACGGGCTCACGTGGTACTACGACGGCTCGTTCCTGTACGTCGATCCGGCCGACCAGTCGCAGACGCAGATGATTCCGATCCCGCCGAACGCGGCCGGCGAGATCGGCCGCTCGCTGCAGGCGATGCAGATTCCCGACAAGCGCTACACGCTCGTGATCAACGACCGCGCGAACAGCGTGTACGTGGCCGGCCCGCGCCGCTATGTCGAACTCGTGCGCCAGGCGGTCGGCTCGGTCGGCGATCCGTCGGCGAACGGCGCGCATGCGGACATCCGCGCGTTCCGGCTCAGGTACGGCTGGGCGTCCGATTTCACGATCAACCGCTCGGGCAAGGAAGTGACGGTGCCGGGCGTCGCGACGATCCTGCGCCGGCTGTTCGGCAAGGGCGGCGGCACGAACGAGCCGCCGTCGAGCACGCCGCTCGGGCAGGCCGCGCGCCAGGTGAAGCTCGGCTCGGGGCTGACGATCGCGGTGCCGCGGCTCGACTTCCCGGACATTTCCGGCGGCGCGCGTCAGGGCAGCTATGGCGGCGCCGACAGCGCGGCCGGCGGCTTCTCGCCGTTCTCGAACGCGGGCGGCGGCGACACGCTGCCGCAGATCGTCGCCGATCCGGCGATCAACGCGGTGATCGTGCGCGACCTGCCGGAGAACATGTACCGCTACCAGTCGCTGATCAACCAGCTCGACGAGCGGCCGCGCATCGTCGAGATCAACGTGACGATCATCGACATCAACGAGGATTCGCTCGACAGTCTCGGGATCGACTGGCGCCTGCACACGACGCACGGCGACGTGCAGATCGGCAACGGCCAGAACCCGCTGAACGGCAACACGCAGTACAACGGCGCCGGCAACCCGCCGCTGACGTTCGGCATCGGCACCTCCGAAACCGGGCAGACCGGCGCCTTCCTGCCGACCGGCATCGCGCTCACCGCATCGATCGGCGGCTCGCTGCGCAACTATCTGCTCACGCGCGTGAACGCGCTCGCGCAGAAAGGGCAGGCGCAGCTGCGCTCGAAGCCGAAGGTGCTCGCGCTCGACAACACCGAGGCGATTCTCGAGAACCTCACGCAGTTCTACGTGCAGGTGCAGGGCTACCAGGATTCGTCGCTGTACAGCGTGACGACCGGCACCAGCATCAAGGTGACGCCGATGATCGTCGACGAGGCGATCCGCAATGCGGCGGCCGTGTCGGGTAATCCGCAGAGCGTGATGATGTCGATCGACATCCAGGACGGCAACATCGTGCCGGGGCAGGCGGTGTCGAACGTGCCGGTGATCCAGCAGCGCAACATCGTCACCAAGACGATGATCGACGAAGGCAAGAGCCTGCTGATCGCGGGCTTCAACGACGACGAGGTGCGGCTGAACAAGAGCGGCGTGCCGTGGCTGTCGGACATTCCGCTGATCGGCAACCTGTTCAAGTACACCGACAAGTCGGGCAATCACATGGAGCGGTTCTACCTGCTGACGCCGCGCGTGGTGACGACCGCGTCGATGTACGCGCCGGACGGCTCGCCCGTGAACCCGGGCACGGGCGCGCCGGCCGATCCGAACGGCGCGTCGATGTATCGCCCGCCGGACAACGACATCGCGGTGCCGCTGACGCCCGCGCCGCTGCCCGGCACGAAGTTCGGCCCGCCCGCGCTGCCGCCGCCGTCGTCGGATTCGGCATCGCGGCCCGTGGCGACGACCGCAGGAGCGCCCACCCATGTCGACGACCATCATTGAGCCGCACGGCGACGGCACGGTGCCCGGCGGCGCGGCGGGCGGGGCGGCCGCACTCGCGTCGCCGTGGAACCTGTGCTTTCTCAGCGGGCCGATGTACGGCCGCACGATGTCGCTGGCGCGTGGCGCGAACTGGGTCGGCACCGCGGCCGATTGCGAAGTGATCCTGCCCGATCGCGAGATCGGCGCGAAACAGGTGTGCCTGCAGGTCGGCGCGCTCGCGGTGACCGTGCAGAACCACGGCGGCGACGGCGGCGCGCCGGTGCTGTTCAACGACGAGCCGCTCGGCACGGGCCGCCGCTCGATGACGCCGCAGGACGTCGTGACGGTCGGTTCCATCAAGCTTGGTATCGCACGTCATGCGCAGGCGAGTGTCGCGGTGCCCGACGAGGCCGACGCGCCGGACGCCGCGCGCGAGGCCGCGTGGCTCGGCTGGCTCACCGGCGGGCTACGTCGTCTCGGCAGCCGGCGGCTCGTGATCGCGCTCGTCGCGCTGTGGATCGGCGTGCTGCTCGGCGCGCTCGGCTACGGCTTCGTCGCGTGGTCGGGACGCCTGCCGTGGCAGCACGAATCGGTGCTCGCGCGCACGCACCGGCTGCAGCAGCAGTTGCATGGGTATCCGGAACTCGCCGTCGCGCCGCGCGACGACGGCGTGATCGTGTCGGGCTACGTGAGCGATGCGGCCGCGCGCGAACGCGTCGCGCAGATCGTCGCGGGCGTCGACAACGCGGCGCTCGGCAACATCTACGTCGTGAGCGATCTCGTCGCGACCGCGCAGACGTATTTCAGCGACACGGCGCTGACGGTCACCTATCTCGGCCGCGGCAGGATCGAATTGACGGGGGCGGCCGAGCGCGCGCAGATCGAGCCGCGCATCCGCAACTACATGAAGGACGCGCGCCCGGCGCTCGAGGTGGTCGACCACGTGCGCGACGCCGATGCCGCCGCGCCGCGCACCGCGACGACGCTCGGCGGTGTCGCCGGGATTCCTGAGATCACGACGGTCTTCGCGGGCGACGGCGACCAGCGTTATATCGAGACCGTCGACGGTAGCCGCTATTTCGAAGGCGCGCGGCTGAAGGAAGGGCCGACGGTCGTGTCGATCGGGCCTGACGAAGTGGTGTTCGAGCGCAACGGGCAGCGCATCACGATGCCGCTCGGCGGTTCGTCCGCGAGCGCGCCCGCGCAGGCGCCGGCGCCGCCCGTGCCGCCGCTCGCGAGCGGTGCAGCGGCCGGGGTCGCGCAGCCGGTGCCGGGGCCGACGCTGTTGCCGGCGGCACCGGCAGGCGCGTCCGTCGCGGCCGCCGGCGCATCGAAGGGGGCGGCGCATTAGCGCCGCGACGGAATGACAGGCGCATCGCGTATCGCGCGGTGCGCGCAGGACGCGACACGCCGCACACGAGCGGCGCGTCACGGTGCCGGCGGGGCATGGGGCCGCGCCGGGAAGTAGGTGATGTTCATCACGTAAAGGAGCGAATCATGGGTGCCTCAGCAGCCGGTAGTACGGGTGGTGCAGACAACACGCAACAAGTCCAGCAGCAGGCGGACGATCTGACCAAGACGCAGCTCGAACTGACGAAGATCAACTTCCAGGTCCAGCAGTCGACCGCGACGTTCGAAACCAGCAACGCAGTAACCGCGCAGGAAGGGACGGCGAACGCCCAGGTTGCGCAACACCTGAGTTCCGCCGGCCGCGCATGACGCCGGTCGCCGGCCGTGCCGCGCGACGCCACATGCCGGGGCCGCCCATGACGGGCGCCCGGTGGGGCGTGGGTGCGTGCCGGCCGGCTTATTGCCGGCTCTGCCGGTCAAGGAGGACACGATCATGTCGGTAACAGGCGTAGGCGCGGCGCCGCCGGGCGCGGCCGCGCTCGCGGGCGCCGTACAGCAGGCGGGCACGGCGTCCGATCCGGCGCAGGTGCGCCAGTTCGATGCGTTGATGCAGCCGGGCGCGGCCGCGGCGTCGCCGTCGGCATCGGGCGTCGCGATGTCGCGCGTGGCGGCCGATGCGGCGCCGGCGGTGCAGATGACGCCCGCGACGCCCGCGCAGGCGAACCATTCGTCGCTCGTCGAGCGGTTGCGCACGTACGGCAACGATCTCGACACGCGGTACGCGAACATCGACAAGCATCGCACCGAGATGCTGACGTCGATGGCGGACAACCGCAGCGATCCGCTGATGACGATGGTGCAGGCGATGGATTTCCAGTGGACGGCGACCACCACGATTTCCGAATACCAGTTGAGCCTGTCGGTCGCGCAGGCGGCGAACGGCTTCACGCACACGGTGCTGAAGACGCAGGAGTGACCGGGATCCGTTCCTGCTCATGACGGGCTTGCGCCGGCCGCCGGACGGGCCGGGCGCGAGGCATGGGACGACCCTGCGGTGCGTGTGCCTGAAACGGGCCGCGCGCCCTGAAGTGGACAAACGATGACGACGATCGATTCGACGCCGCGCATGCATGCGTGGCGCAGCCGGGCGGCGCGTGCGCTGCTCGCGGGGCTGCTCGCGCTGCTGGCCGGCTGCCAGAAGGAGCTTTACTCCGGCCTGTCGGAGCGCGACGCGAACCAGATGGTCGCCGTGCTCGGCGACGCGGGCATCAGCGCGTCGAAGGACAACGACGCGCGTGACACGTCGGATCGCAACGCGTGGCTCGTGAGCGTGGCCGACGGCGACATGCAGTCGGCGCTGACCGTGCTGCAGGCGAACGGGCTGCCGAAGCCGAGCTATGCGAGCCTCGGCGAGCTGTTCCAGAAGCAGGGGCTCGTCTCGACGCCGGCCGAGGAGCGCGTGCGCTATCTGTATGGCGTGTCGCAGGACCTGTCGCGCACGCTGCAGGACATCGAGGGCGTGGTGGTCGCACGCGTGCAGGTCGTGATTCCGGAGAACGATCCGCTCGCGGACAAGATCAAGCCGTCGTCGGCGGCCGTGTATATCCGCTACCGGCCCGGCGTGGACCTGCGTGCGATGGCGCCGATGGTCAAGGATCTCGTCGCGCACAGCATCGAGGGGCTGCAGTACGACAACGTGTCGCTGTTCCTGCAGCCGGCCGCCGCGCGCACGACGCGCGTGGACGGCATCGGCAGCGCGGTGTCGGACATCCTGCGGCTGCGCTCGCCGCTGGGCTGGCTGGTGTTCGCGCTGATCCTGCTGACCTGCGCGGTGATCGCGCTGTCGGCCGCGCGGCGCGGGATGTTCGGCGCGCGGCTGGCCGGGCTGGTTGGCACACCGCGCGGTGCGAACGGGGCCGGCGGCGGGGCCGCGCAGTCGGGCGGCGGCAGCCTGCGCACGCCGGACGGCGCGCGCGACGGCGCATGAGCGAGCCTCAGGCGTTGCCGCCGGGCGTCACGCCCGACGCCGCGTCGCTGCCGTGGCTGCACCCGATCGCGCCGCCGCCTGCCGGGCGGCGCGCGGCGTTTCACGCGCTCGTCTGCGAATTCAACCTGCGGCCCGACCGCTATCTGCACGTGACGCGCGTGCCGGCCGAGTGGCCGGCGCGCTATCGCTCGCCCGACGCGTTCGGCCCGGCCGGCCGCAAGCTGCTGGCCCGCCACCTGCTCGACGCGAACGGCGTGGCCGCACACCACGACTTCGACGTCGCCAATCCGTGCGCGCGGCTCGCGCTGCTGCCCGGTGCGGCGCTCGAGCAGCTCGCGTCGTATGCGGGCCTGCTGCTGCATCGCGGCTGGCTGCGCGATGCGCTGAGCGTGCGGCGCATCCGTGCGGAGGTCGCGGCGAAGCTCGGCGGCGATGCGCTGGAACTCGCGCTCGAGCGCGCGCCGGAATTCGGCGCGCTCGCGGACACGCTCGAACCGTGGCGTGCCGATCCGGCCGCGCTGCCGGTCGTGATTCGTGCGCGCGGCGGCCGATTGCTCGCGGATTTCATCGGCGTGACGGGCGACGCGGTCGCGCGGCGCGTGCGCCTGAAATTCAACCGCGCGATCGATGACGAGGCGCCGTACTGGCTCAACCGCGCGCAGCGCGACCAGTTCGGCGAATTGCTGTTCCTGTTTTTGATTCCCGAGAGGCTTGCGTCATGGGACTGGCTTTTCTGATCACGAGCGACAACCTGCAGCTGCTGTCGGAGCGCAAGGTGCTCAAGGAGCGCGAATACGCGGCGCTGCTCGATGCATCCGCGGTGATCGCGACCGCGCGCGACGAGGCCGCGCGCATCGTCGCCGACGCGCAGCGCGAATTCGACAAGCGCCAGGCGGCCGGCTACGACGAAGGCATGCGCCGCGCGCAGCGCGAGCATGCGGCGCAGACCTATACGCAGGCGCTGGCCGCCGCGCGCACGATGGAGTCGATGAAGGATTCGATGGCCGACATCGTCGTGAAGGCCGTGCGCGCGATCGTCGGCGAGATGGCCACGCAGAAGCTGTACGAGGCCGCGCTCGCGCGGATCGCGCCGCTCGTGCGCGACGAAGCGTTCCTGATCGTGCGGGTCGCGCCCGGCCGGCAGGACGAGATGCGCGACGCGCTCGAGCGCGCATTCGCCGGCCAGTCGAACCGGCAACGGATCCGCATCGTCGAGGATGCGCAGCTCGAACGTCACGCGTGCACGGTCGAGACGCCGTCCGGGCGCATCGACGCGAGCCTCGACCTGCAGATCGATGCGCTGCGCCAGGCGATCCGCCGCGACGCGCTGAAGGGCACGACGCGATGAATGGGCCGTTCGACGATCCGCAGCCGTTCGGTGACGGTAGCGACGACGATGCCGCGCCGTTCGATCGCGGCCGCCTCGTCGGCGACCTCGATGCGGGGCTCGCGTTCTTCTCGCCGGTGTCGGTGCAGGGCCGCGTCAATCATGCGGTCGGACAGATCCTCAACGCGACCGGGATCCGCGCGCGGCTGGGCGAGATTTGCGAGCTGCGCACGCCGAACCAGCCGACGCTGCTCGCCGAAGTGGTCGGTTTCTCGCGGCAGACCACCTTGCTCACGCCGCTCGGCGACGTGGCCGGCCTGTCGCCGGAGACGACCGTCGTGCCGTCGGGGCGCGAGCATGTGTTCCCGGTCGGCGAAGCGCTGTTCGGCCGCGTGCTCGACGGGCTCGGCCGGCCGCTCGACGATCGCGGGCCGGTGACGGGCGCCGCGTGGGTATCGACGCAGCAGGACCCGCCCAATCCGCTCGCGCGCAAGATGATCGACACGCCGTTTCCGACCGGCGTGCGCGTGATCGACGGCCTGATGACGCTCGGCATCGGCCAGCGCGTCGGCATCTTCGCGCCGTCGGGTGTCGGCAAGAGCACGCTGCTCGGGATGATCGCGCGCGGCGCGCAGGCCGACGTGAACGTGATCGCGCTGGTCGGCGAACGCGGCCGCGAAGTGCGCGAGTTCATCGAGCACAGCCTGTCGCCCGAAGTGCGCGCGCGCTCGATCGTCGTCGTGTCGACGTCCGATCGTCCGGCGATGGAGCGCGTGAAATCCGCGCTGGTCGCGACCGCGATCGCCGAGCATTTCCGCGACGCGGGCAAGCGCGTGCTGCTGCTGGTCGACTCGCTCACGCGCTTCGCGCGCGCGCAGCGCGAGGTCGGCCTCGCGAGCGGCGAGCCGCCGACACGGCGCAGCTTTCCGCCGTCGACGTTCGCCGTGCTGCCGCGCCTGCTCGAACGCGCGGGGCAGGGCGCGACGGGGTCGATCACCGCGCTGTACACGGTGCTCGTAGAAGGCGATGAGGAATCCGATCCGATCGCCGAGGAAGTGCGCTCGATCCTCGACGGCCACATCGTGCTGTCGCGCAAGATCGCGCTCGCGAACCGCTATCCGGCGATCGACGTGCTCGCGAGCCTGTCGCGCGTGATGCCGCTCGTCGCGAGCCGCGCGCATCAGCAGTCGGCCGCGCGCGTGCGCGAGCTGATCGCGAAGTATCAGGAAATCGAGCTGCTCGTGCAGATCGGCGAGTATCGCGAAGGCAGCGACCGGCTCGGCGATCTCGCGCTGCGCGCGCGCGATGCGATCGGTGCGTTCTGCGCGCAGGGCTCGCACGAGGACGTGCGCTTCGACGCGCTGCTCGCGAAGCTGACGAAACTCGCGAACGACCATGTCTGAAGCCGACGACCGCCTCGTGCTCGCGACACTCGCACGCCTGAAGCGCGTGCGCGAGATGCGCAGCCAGATCGCGCGCGTCGCGGCCGCGCGCCAGCAGGGCATCGCCGCGCAGAGTCGTCGCGCGCTCGACGCCGCGCAGGCGCAGCTCGCGCAGCAGGTCGCCGCGAAGGCCGCGATCCAGACCCGGCTCGCCGACGACGTGCGCGAGGCGCGCGCGCTGCAGAACGCGGCGGCCGACACGCGCACGTTCGATCGTCATATCGGCGTCGCGAACGCGTCCGTCAGCGAGGCTACCCACGTGCATCGCGATCACGAGGCGACGCTCGCCGACCTGCAGCGCGCCGCGCGCAAGGCGAAGGCCGCCGAGGACAAGCTCGACAAGGCCGGCGAGAAGGCGCTGCATGCCCGCGCGGCGCGGGTCGAGCGCGACGCCGACGAAGTCGCGGATGCGCACGCGGTGCGGCGCTTTGGGACGGCCGGCGTGTGGGCGGGCGACGCGGAGAGCCACGCGGCGGGGCAGCCGGACATGGCCGCCGCGTTCGATGCGCAGATGAGATCGCGGCCGGCGGATGCGGATGCAGACGCAACCGACGCGGCCGACGCAACCGACTCGGTCGATTCGGCCGACTCTGCCGCCCCCGCCGACGACTCCCCACCCACGGCCGCGGAGCGCCGATGCTAGATCACGCGGCGAACTTCAACGACATCGCCGGCACGCTGCGCCCGCTCCTCTACGTGATGCCGCGCCTGCTGCCGATCATGTTCGTCGTGCCGGTATTCAACGAGCAGATCATCACGGGCCTCGTGCGCAACGGGATCGCGGTCGTGATCGCCGCGTTCGTCGCGCCGGTGATCGACCCGGCGCAGGTCGCCGCGCTGCCGTTCCTGATGTGGTGCCTGCTCGTCGCGAAGGAGGCGGTGGTCGGCATGCTGCTCGCGGGCGCGTTCAGCGCGGTGCTGTTCGCGATCCAGGGCGTCGGCTATCTGATCGATTTCCAGACCGGTAGCGGCAGCGCCGCGTTCTTCGATCCGATGGGCGGGCACGAAGGCGGCCCGACGTCGGGATTCCTCAATTTCGTCGCGATCGCGCTGTTCGTGACAGCCGGCGGCCTGCAGGTGCTCGTGCAGCTGTTCGCGCAGTCGTATGCGTGGTGGCCGATCGGCTCGCTCGGCCCGGACTTCTCGTCGATGCTCGAGACCTTCGTCGTGCGGCAGACCGACACGATCTTCGAATGGATGGTGAAGCTCGCCGCGCCGGTGATCATCGTGCTGGTGCTCGTCGAGCTCGGCATCGGCCTCGTCGGCCGCGCGGTGCCGCAGCTGAACATCTTCGTGTTCGCGCAGCCGGTGAAGAGCGCGCTCGCGGTCCTGATGATGGTGCTGTTCCTGCCGGTGGTATACGCGTCGCTGCATGCGCTGCTGAGCCCCGACAGCGGGTTGATGGCGCTGCTTCGTGCGCTGTTCGCCGCGCACGGCGGCGCGTGACGGGCCGCCGGAGCCGGAGCGACCATGGCCGAAAAGGACCAGAAGCCGACCGCGAAGCGCCTGCGCGACGCACGCCAGAAGGGCGATGTGCCGAAGAGCGCGGAGACGATCTCGTCGGCGTTCTTCGTCGGTGTATGCGTCGCGCTCGCGGTGGGGCTCGGCACGCTGTTCGCGCGGCTGCAGGCGCTGTTCCGGCTCGTGTTCGACGCGGCGGGCGCGGCGGACCCGTCCGCGCGGCTCGCGGCGCTGATCGACGGCGCCGCGCGCGACTGGGCCATGCTGTCCGCGCAGATCGTCGCGGCCGGTTTGCTGGCTGGGTTGCTCGCGGGCTTCGTGCAGGTGGGCGGCGTGATGGCGTGGAGCCGGCTCGTGCCGCAGCTGTCGCGGCTCAATCCGGCCGAGGGGCTGAAGAACATGTGGTCGATGCGCAACCTCGTGAACCTCGCGAAGATGCTGCTGAAGACCACGCTGCTGGCCGCGACGCTCGGCTGGCTGATCGTCGAGTCGCTCGACCCGTCGGTGCAGTCGGGCTTCACGCGGCCGATGTCGATTCTCGCGCTGATCGTGAAGCTGCTGATGCTGCTGTTCGGCTGGGCCGCGCTGATCTATATCGTGATGGCGCTGATCGACATCGTGCACCAGCGGCACGAATTCAATCAGAAGATGAAGATGTCGATCGAGGAAGTGCGTCGCGAGCACAAGGAAGACGAAGGCGACCCGCATATCGAGGCGAAGCGCCGGCAGCTCGCGCGTGAAGCGCAGTTCTCGTCGCTGCAGGACCGGATCGGCTTCGCGTCGGTGGTCGTCTATTCGTCGAGCGTCGCGGTCGCGCTCTACTACGGCGGGATCGGCACGCTGCCGTGGGTGCTTGCGCGCGGCGAGGGCGAGGCGGCCGAACGGATCGTGCGGCTCGCGCGCGACGCGTTGCGCCCGACGCTCGCGAACGCCGGCCTCGCGCACGCGCTATACGACAGCACTCCTGAAAAGGGCACGATCCAGCAGCAGCATTTCCGCGAGGTCGCGCAGTTGCTGAAGTGGGCGACGGGCGCTGCCTGACGCGGATCGTGTATCGGGGGCCGGAACGCCGGCCTGCGCGTTTCGCTGCGATGTGGTCCTACTTCTCAGCCTGCCGGCCGCGCCCGCGGCACTTGACGCCGTTTTTTTTCCTGGTTCGTCTGACGTTCACCCATGAATTATTGCTGATTTATTTCTTCGTAATATGGCTCGACCGTCAGTGGGACGGCGGGCCGCGAAGTCGCGCCGCCGCTGACGGGACAGGTCAACAGGGGTAGACAAATCAAATGTGCGGAATCGACGGCTTTTTGAATAGCGTCGCCTTCGATGAGGAGACAGCGCGCGGCACACTCGCGCGAATGACGACGAGCCTTGCGCATCGCGGGCCGGACGGGCAGGGCCTCTGGGTCGACCCGGAAGCCGGTATCGCGCTCGGCCACCGGCGGCTGGCGATCGTCGATCTGTCGGTCCATGGCCGGCAGCCGATGGCATCCGCGTGCGGCCGCTACGTCATGGTCTTCAACGGCGAAATCTACAACCATCGCGAGTTGCGCGCGGAGCTCGAGCGCGCGGGTCGCGCACCGGCGTGGCGTGGCCACTCCGACAGCGAGGTGCTGATCGCGGCGATCGTCGCGTGGGGCGTCGAGGCGACGCTGCGGCGCGCGACCGGCATGTTCGCGTTCGCGCTGTGGAATCGCGCGTCGCGGGTGCTGACGCTCGCGCGCGACCGCATCGGCGAGAAGCCGCTCTATTACGGCCGGATCGGCGACGCGCTGGTGTTCGCATCGGAGCTGAAGGCGCTGCGCGGCTATCCGGGCTTCGACGGCACGATCGATCGCGACGCGCTGTGCCTGTACCTGCGCCAGTCGAGCGTGCCCGCGCCGCATACGATCTATCGCGGCATCAGCAAGCTGCCGCCGGGCACCTTCATCCAGTTCGAGCATGCGCGCGACACGCCACCCGTGCGCGCGTACTGGACGCTCGAGCAGGCGATCGAGGCGGGCCGCGAGCGGCCGTTCGAGGGCAACGCCGACGAGGCCGTCGGGCAGCTCGACGCGATCCTGCGGCAGGCCGTCGCGCGGCAGATGGAAGCCGACGTGCCGCTCGGCGCGTTCCTGTCGGGCGGCATCGATTCGTCGGCGATCGTCGCGCTGATGCAGGCGCAGTCGACGAACCCCGTCGACACGTTCACGATCGGCTTTCACGAGGCCGGCTACGACGAGGCCGGCTATGCGAAGGCGGTCGCGCGCCATCTCGGCACGCGGCATACCGAGCTCTACGTGACGGCCGACCATGCGCTCGGCGTCGTGCCGAAACTGCCGACAATCTACGACGAACCGTTCGCCGATGCGTCGCAGATTCCGACCTTTCTCGTGTCGGAGCTGACGCGCCGGCACGTGAAGGTGAGCCTGTCCGGCGACGGCGGCGACGAGCTGTTCGGCGGCTATACGCGCTACTTCCTGACGCCGCGCCTGTGGCGCAAGCTGCATCGCGTGCCGGCGGCCGTGCGCGCGCGGATCGCCGCCGCGCTTCACGCGCTGCGCCCCGATCATGCGGACCAGCTCGCGGCTGTCGCGCAGGGCGCGTGGAGCGGCGTGGAAGCGCGCGAATCGGCGTCCCGCATCGGCGACCGGCTGCACAAGCTCGGCCATGTGATGACGGCCGAGAGCCGCATCGGGCTGTACCGGCTGCTGATGTCGTCGGTGCATCATCCGGAGCGCATCGCGCTCGCCGGGAAGGAGCCGCCGACGCCGCTCGATACCGTCTCCGCATGGCCTGCGCACCTGAGCTTCGCCGAGCAGGCGATGGCGATCGACACGCTCACGTACCTGCCGACCGACATTCTCGCGAAGGTCGACCGCGCGGCGATGGCCGTGAGCCTCGAGACGCGCATGCCGTTCCTCGATCATCACGTCGTCGAATTCGCGTGGCGCGTGCCCGCGTCGGTGCGTTTGCCGGAAGGGCAATCGAAGGCGCTGCTGCGCCGGCTGCTGGACCAGTACGTGCCGTCGTCGCTGATCGACCGGCCGAAGCAGGGCTTCTGCGCGCCCGTCGATCACTGGCTGCGCGGCGCATTGCGCGACTGGGCCGACGCGTTGCTGCAGCCGTCGCGGCTGCGCGACGAGGGCTTCTTCGATGCGCAGGCGGTCGAGCGGCTGTGGCGGCAGCACCAGTCGGGCCGGATGAACTGGCAGCATCAGCTGTGGACCGTGCTGATGTTTCAGGCGTGGCTGGAGGCACAGCGCGCCGCATGATGCGCGATGACGCGGCGTGCCGCGTCATGTCCTGCGCGTCACGCCGGGGTCACGCCTGTGTCGTGTCGCCGCTCACTGATCGAGACACCGCACGCACAGCCGCTTCGCCTGGCTTGCCGATAACCCGCGGCACATCATCACGACCGGTCGTGCATGGCACGACGGCGCGTCGGCCGATGCCGCGGGCGACGCGAGCCGGCGCGCGCGTTCGGGCGGCGTGGTGGCGGCCGCATCCATGCGTCGCTGTCGCGCCGGCGGCGGCACGTCGCGCACCACCGGAATCGGCTCGACGCCGCCTTCGCGTGCGTTGCGCTGCGCGCTCGCGACGACCCGGCTCACATAGCCGCTCGAGAAACCGGTCGTGAAGTTGCCGCTGTAGTAGCACGACAGCGCCGCGCGCAGCGCGGCCTGCGCGGGGCGGCCGGTGTTCGACGAACGCGCGAAGCATTCGGTCAGGATCGCGCCGCCCGCCCGCAGGTTGCGGCATGGCTCGAACATCGTCGTGTCGTCGAGGCCGTATTTCGCGAAATTGCGCTCGTTCACCTGCGCAAGGCCGACGCTGTAGCTGAAGCCGCGCGCGGCCAGCTCGCTCACGGTCGCGCGCGCTTCGTCGAGCGACGCGGGCTGGCGCGCCAGATGGCCGCCGACCACGCCGATCGCATACGGATTGAAACCGGATTCGGTGCGCACCAGCGCGGCGAGCGTGTCGGGGTCGATATTCGGCGCGCAGGCGCGCGCGAGCTGCGCGAAGCCCGCGGCGCTGCCGGCCGCGTGCGCGCTGCGCGGCTGCAGGCCCAACCATGCGAGCGCCAGTGCGAGCGTCGTGACCAGCGCGCACAGGCTCGCAACGGCGGAGCGCGGGCCGCGCGCGTTCATCCCGCCCCCGCCACGCGGTACGACAGCACGAGCCCGTGCACGAGCAGCGACCAGCCGTCGAGCGCGACGAACAGCAGCAGCTTGAACGGCACCGAGATCGTCGTCGGCGAGATCATCTGCATCCCGAGCGCGAGCAGGATGTTCGCAACCAGCAGGTCGACGACGATGAACACGATATAGATCACGAAGCCGATCTGGAACGCCTTGGTCAGCTCGGCGAGCGTGAAGCTCGGCACCAGCACGAGCAGGTCGTCGTCCTTGATGCCGTCCGCGCGATTCTTCGGCCAGACCGACGTCGCGGTGCGCACGAAGAATTCGCGGTCGCGCTGCCGCGTATGCGACACCAGAAAATCCTTGATCGGCGGCAGCGCGGCATCGGCGAGTACGCCGATATCGGAAGTCGACAGTTGCCCCGATGCATCGAAGTGGCGCGACTGCAGCGCGTCGCGGATCGACATCCCGACCGGCGCCATGATGAACAGCGACAGGATCAGCGCGATGCCGTTCAGCACGAGGTTCGGCGGCACCTGCTGGATGCCGAGCGCGGAGCGCAGCAGGCCGAGCACGACCACGAGCTTCGTATAGCTCGTCACCATCAGCGCCGCGAACGGCGCGATGCCGAGCGCGGCGATCACCGCGATCAGCGCGACCGGATTCGGCAGGTTGCCCATCGTTCAGCGCTCGCGCGGCGCGGGTTGCGTCAGCGTGACGACGCGCACGCCGAGCTTCTGGCCGACCGCGATCAGCTGGCCGGTGCCGATCAGCATCCCGTTCGCGACGAGATGGATCACGCTCTGGTTGATCCCTTGCTGCAGTTCGATCACCGCGCCGGGTTGCAGCGTGCCGAGCTCGCCGAGCGGGATCGACGTGGGCGGCAACTCGAAACGCAGATCGACCGCGAGGCTGTCGAGCGAGCGCGGCGCATCGTCGGCCGATGCGTCGTGCGTGGTCGCGGACGGGGTATCGGTGCGGGTCGGTTCCAAAGGCATCTCCCTGATTCGTTCGACGGTCAGCCGGTTGCCCGACGGCCGTCCGGTGATTTCCCACGCCGGCGCGGCCGGCACCCGCGCGACGCACAGCAGGTTCTGCTCGTGCGCGCGCCAGTGCTCGATCGCGATGATGTCGCCGCCGACGACGTCGGCCAGCTCGGCCATCGTCAGCTCGGTCCGGCCGATCTCGAATACCAGCGGCACCGGCAAGCCCGCATACGCGGCGCGCGTATCGGCTCGCGTGGCCGCGGGCGTCGCGAAGAACACCGCGAGCGCGTCCGGCGCATCGAACAGCAGGGCGCCATGGCAGCGCCACGCGCCGTCGGCGCGACGCAGCTCGAAGCGCAGCGCGGCCGGCGCGGTGCGCCACGCGGGCACGCTCGCGGGCGGCGGCAGCAATTCCACGCGCTGCCGCGTCGCGGCCTGCAGCGCGCCGGCGAGCGGCGCGGCGAGATCGGCGAGCAGCGCCGCGCGGATCACGGCCGGCACGGCCGGGTCGGCTGCGTCGCCGAGCCACTCGTTTTCCGCGAGCGGATCGATCCACAGCGTGCCGGCGGCCGGGCCGATGACGAAGCGGTACGCATGCGCGTCGGCGGCCGGTTCGGCATCGACGCGCCAGCGCACCTCGTACGCGTGTTCGCCGAGCGTGACCGGAACCGCGGCCGTCGCGCCGTACGCGTGCGACAGCCCGCGCGCGGCGGCGGCGGACAGGCGCGGCAGATAGGGCGACGCGTCGAGCGCGACCGCGGCGGCGGCCGGGGTGGCGGCGGCGGGCGGAGCCCGGTTCGCGGCGTCGCCGGCGTCGGCATTCGTCAGGGACAGCGCAGGCACGGCGGGATCAGGGCGGATTCGGCGTTGGTTCGACAGGTTGTTGTGGCCGGCGGCGCCGGGGCGCGCGGCTGCTGCGTCGATTGTAGGGACGGCGCCGGGCGTGTGCCGTGCCGGAATCCGTAGTCGTACGTGTGCGGTGGGCGTGGGGGCGGCGGTGAGCTACGAAGCCTGCTGCGCGGTAGCGTGGCCGCGCGCTGTGTTGCCCGCGCAAAATGCGGCCGCCGCACGGAGGCGGCGGTCGTGTTGTTTCGTTTCGTTTTGCGGCGAGGGACGCGTGCCGGCCCGCAGGGCGCTGCATGTCGCACGCGCGGCACGCAACGGCCGACGCGCCGCGTGATGGCGGCGCGCGGGTAAGCCTCTACGTGTTACGCGTAGTCGGCGGCCAGCGCCGACTGGGGCGCGGCGCGCAGGATCGGCGCCGCGTCGTGGCGCTCGACGTGCGTCATGGCCGCGCCGAACAGCACCAGCCGATAGCCGACCGCATAGATCGGGATGATCCGCAGGTTCTTGTCGTGATCGAGCTGCAGCTTCGAACGGATACGCGAGATATGGGTATCGAGCGTGCGCGACGACACGCCGAGCTCGCGGCCCCAGACCGCTTCCTGGATCGCCTGCCGCGGCACGATCTTGTTCATGTTGTCGAGCAGGAATTCGACGACATCGAATTCGCGCGGCGTGACGTCGACGATTTTGTTGTCGATTTCGATCGTGCGGCGCACGAAGTTGATTTTTATGTTGTCGATGTACAGGTATTTGCAATCCATGGTGGCCCTCGCATGTCCGTAAAGGAGTGTTTGCGGGTCATGTACCGCAACTTCCGGGCCAGGGAGGGCATGTGGGGCAGCGACGGACGGTGGGAGCGGGGCGGGCGGCCCGTCGGCGTTGAATCTAAAAGAATTTTTAACGCGGGACGCGCGGCGGGGTCGAGAAGGGCCCGGCCAATATTGAAGGATTGTTACGTAGCATCGCGCGGGAACGTTACGGGCGTTACGGGTGGCGTAACGTGGGGGACGAGCCGATGACGAGGTCGCCGCAGTGCCGTCCTCGGCCTGCGCAAAGTTCGGCCAAACAAACCCGACGTGGAACCCTACATTCGACCCGCCTCCATGAAATGGAAATCGCATATAAATCAAGGGTATAAGTCGAACTAATCGGCGACATCAAACCCTACATTCAACCCTACATCAAACCCGACTCGCACCGCGGCGACCTTTCCTTCGGGTTGCCGCTTGCGGCACTTCGATTTCTGTTCCCGAAGCTTTGGCCGGAGGTCGAACAGCAATGAGCGATCCGGGGCGATCGCGTCGCGGGCGGCGGGCGGCGGGCGGCAGCGCGGCATAAAAAAACCGGCCGCGCGACGTTCCCGTCGCACGGCCGGCTTTTCACCCGCCCGTCAAGCCTTCGCGCTATCGCCGGAATCGAACGGCAGCACGTAATGCCGCTTGCCGGTCGCCGCGAAAATCGCGTTGGCGACCGCCGGCCCGATCGGCGCGACACCCGGCTCGCCGACGCCGGTCGGCGCCTCCGCCGACGGCACGATATGCACCTCGACCTTCGGCATCTCCGCCATCCGCAGCACATGGTAGCCGTCGAAGTTGCGCTGCTCGACGTGGCCGTCCTTCAGCGTGATCGCGCTGTGCAGCGCCGCGCCGAGCCCGAAGCCGATGCCGCCTTCCATCTGCGCGGCGACGATGTCCGGGTTGATCGCGATCCCGCAGTCGACCGCGCACACCACGCGCTCGACCTTCACCTTGCCGTCGGCGTCCACCGACACCTCGGCCACCTGCGCGACATAGCTCTTGAACGCCTCGGCCACCGCGATCCCGCGCCCGCGGCCCTTCGGCAGCGGCTTCGCCGGATCCCAGCCGGCCTTCTGCGCGGCCAGCTCGAGCACGGCGCGCATCCGCGGCTCCTTCGCGAGCAGGTCGCGGCGGAACAGGTACGGATCCTTGCCCGCCGCGTGCGCGGCTTCGTCGACGAATGCCTCGACCGCATACGCGGTGTGCGAGCTGCCGACCACGCGCCACCACAGCACGGGCAGGCCGACCTTGGTGGTGGTGAGCTCGACCGACACGTTCGGTACTGCGTACGGCAGGTTCGCCGCGCCCTCGACCGACGTCGCGTCGATCCCGTTCTTCACCATGAACGCTTCGAACGGCGTGCCGGCGAGGATCGACTGGCCGACGATCCGGTGGCGCCAGCCGACCAGCTTGCCGTCCTTCGTCAGCCCTGCATCGAGCTTGTGGAAGTACATCGGGCGATAGAAGCCGCCCTGGATGTCGTCCTCGCGCGTCCACTGCAGCTTGACCGGCTTGCCGTCCGCGCCGAGCGCCTTCGCGATCGACACGGCCTCGACCACATAGTCCGACCACGCGTTCGCGCGCCGGCCGAAGCTGCCGCCCGCATACAGCGTGTGGATCCGCACCTGCTCGGGCTTCAGGCCCGCGACCTTGGCGGCATTGCCCTGGTCGACCGTCTGGAACTGGTCGCCGGCCCAGATCTCGCAGCTGTTCGCCGTCAGCTTGACGACCGCATCGAGCGGCTCCATCGGCGCATGGGCGAGATACGGGAACTCGTAGGTCGCGCTGATCTTGCGCGCGGCGCCCGCGATTGCTGCGTCGGCATCGCCGTCCTTGCGCGCCGACGCGCCGGGCTTCGCGGCGAGCTGCCGGTATTCGCGCATGATCTCGTCCGAGCCGCGCTTCTCGGCGTTCGCTTCGTCCCAATCGATTTTCAGCGCGTCGCGGCCCTGTTTCGCGGCCCAGAAGCCGGTCGCGACGACCGCGACGCCGCTAGGCACCTGCACGACCGAAACCACGCCCGGCACGGCCTTCGCGGCCGTCGCGTCGAACGACTTGACCGTCGCGCCGAAGCGCGGCGGGCGCTGCAGCAGCGCGACGCGCATGCCGGGGAAGGTGGTGTCCAGCGTGAATTGCGCGGTGCCGTTCGATTTGGCCGACCCGTCGACGCGCGGAATGCGATGGCCGATCAGCTTGAAGTCGGCCGGCTGCTTCAGCGTGACCTTGTCGGGCACCGGCAGTTTCGATGCATCGGCGACCAGCGTGCCGTACGCGGCCGTCTTGCCGCTCTTCGCATGCGTGACGACGCCGTTGGCGGTGGTCAGCTCGCCGGCCGGCACCTTCCAGCGGGCCGCCGCGGCCGACACGAGCATCGCGCGCGCCTTGCCGCCCGCTTCGCGCAACTGCTGCCACGAGTTCGACATGGCCGAGCTGCCGCCCGTGCCCTGCATCGTGCCGAACGCGAGGTTCGCATAGCGCTTCGCATCGGCCGGCGCGCTTTCGACGCGCACGCTCGACCAGTCGGCGTCGAGCTCCTCGGCGACGATCGTCGCGATGCCCGTATACGCGCCCTGGCCCATTTCGACGTGCTTGGCGATCACGGTGACCTTGCCGTCGGGCGTGATGCGCAGGAATGCGTTCGGCGCGAAGTCGGCGGCGGGCGCCGTCGCGGCGAGCGCGCGGCGGCCGAGGCCGGCCCATTCGAAGCCGATCGTCAGGCTGACGGCGGCCGCGGCGCCCGCGGCCTTCAGAAAGGTGCGGCGCGACGGTCGCACCGAATCGGGGTTGTCGAGTTCGATCGTCATGGTCAGGCTCCCAGCGTCGCTGCGGCGTCGTGGATCGCGGCCCGGATGCGGGCGTAGGTCGCACAGCGGCAGAGGTTGCCGTTCATCGCGGCGTCGATGTCCGCGTCGGTCGGCTTCGGGTTCTGTTCGAGCAGCGCGGTGGCCGACATGATCTGGCCGGACTGGCAATAGCCGCACTGCGGCACCTGCAGTTTCACCCAGGCGGCCTGCACGGCCTGCGCGGGCTTGCTCTGCACGCCTTCGATCGTCGTGACGTGCTTGCCCGCGACGCCGGCGAGCGGCAGCACGCACGAGCGCACGGCCTGGCCTTCCAGATGAACCGTGCAGGCGCCGCACTGCGCCATGCCGCAGCCGAATTTCGTGCCGGTCAGCCCCGCATGCTCGCGGATCGCCCAGAGGACGGGCATCGACGGATCGGCATCGAGCGTGACACTCTTGCCGTTCAGGACAAACGTGGTGGGCATTTTTTTGTCTCCGTGGGGAAAACCCGGCATAAACCGGATCAGGTGGCAGTGTGCGCGAACGGTCGGTTTTTACGTCTACCCAATCCTGCAAATTTATTGAACAATCCTGCAAATCCCCGGCGCGGCGGCAAGCGATTCGCTATGCTCCCGCGATCCAGGGAAATGAAGCGAGGAATCCGTCATGGACATGACCGATATCGCGGCGTCGCGCGAATCCGGACGGCGCGAACTGGCGTCGCTGATCGGCCGTTTCGCGCCGGCGGACGGCTCCCACTCGACCGCGGTGCCGGCGCTGATGCTGCACCGGCATGCGCATCCGGTCGATCTCGGCTGCGGCGTGTCGCGCGCCGCACTCGTGATCGCCGCGCAGGGCGCGAAGCGCGTGATCGTGGCCGGCCAGACTTACGAATACGACACGCAGAACTGCCTGATTACGTCGATCGACTTGCCGATTCTCTCGCGCGTCACGCGGGCATCGCCGGACGCGCCGTATCTCTGCATGTCACTGACGCTCGATCTGCAGCGGATCGTCGAACTCGCGGCCGAGATGCGGCTGCCGGAACCCGAAGCGGGCCCCGAAGGCGAGGGCATCGCGCTCGCCGAGCTGACGCCGCCGCTGCTCGATGCCGCGCTGCGGCTGTTGCGGCTGCTCGATACGCCGGCCGATATTCCGGTGGTCGCGCCGCTGATCGAGAAGGAACTGCTGTACCGGCTGATGACGAGCGGGCAGGGCACGCGGCTGCGGCACATGGCCGTCGCGGGCAGCCAGACGCACCGGATCGCGCGCGCGATCGAGTGGATCCGCGATCACTACGCGGAGCCGATGCGCGTCGATACGCTCGCGCAGGCGGTCAATATGAGCGTGTCGTCGCTGCACCATCATTTCAAGCACGTGACCACGCTGAGCCCGCTGCAGTATCAGAAGCAGCTGCGGCTGCACGAGGCGCGGCGGCTGTTGCTGCGGCAGGGCGGCGACGTTGGGTCGGTGGCCGCGGCCGTCGGCTACGAAAGCGCGTCGCAATTCAGCCGCGAATACAGCCGGCTGTTCGGCGCACCGCCGATGCGCGACGTCGTGCATCTGCGCAAGACGGAGTTGCTCGGCACGTAGCCGGCCGCGCCGGTCATGGCGGTTGCGGTGAGCCCGACGCCTCGCCGGTCGCGCACGAACTTTGGTTTCATGCGTGTATCCCGCAGGTGCGCGGATGGACGGATGCGGCAATTGCCGGCCGGATACGGGCCAGATTCAGGCCGACCGCTCGAGTCGCGCAAAAAGATCGCGCAATGACGGACCTTCCGCGTAGATCTCCCGTGGCACGGATAGGTTTTCGGCGACGGGATGCGCGACCGATATCACTTCGGAAATGTTCGTCGCACGTATAACGCGCCGTCGCTTTTTCGATATGCAGACGGTTTGCCGGAGCCGAGGCGCAAGCTGCCGACGGTTGCCGCGATACATTCCTGAAACAAAACAGGCGACTCCCGACGATATGTCGGGCCTCGCGGACGGTATGCGACGCGCAACCGTCGATGGAATCACGCATGGCATGCCGCTTGCGATATTGGATGCACCGGCGAGCGGTCGATCCGATGCAGCAAGGATGGCGCGTGGCCAACTCGTCAATAGGCACTCGGGGACACGATGATGAAGACCAGAAGCCATGACTTGATCCGCGCATTCCTTGCGCACCCTTGGAGTAGCCGCGCAGCGTGTCGTACGACTCGCGATGCAGTGCGTGCGGCGCGGGTTCATCGCTGCCGTTTTCCCGGCATCCGTGCGTTGCGCATGCTGGAACGCCTGTCGTTCCGCACGACGACCTGTGGACCGCGGTGGGTGCCTTCGTCTGGATGGGCCACGCTGTTCGTGCCGGTCAGCTTGACGCCGATCCCGCTTCGGTCGTACAGGGCCGTATCGATTGCGCCGGACACATACCGGCGCTGGCTGGACTAGCTCGAACGCCGTCTATTCGCGCATTTTCGGTCGTTGAAGCGGCTGCCGTGTGCCGGCATGCCACGGGAGTGAATGTCGAAAACGATTGATCCGGGAAGGCGAGTGCCGTGAACCATTACTGCCCGATCAGACTGTCCGGCCCGCACGACGGCGAACGGGCCGCATGCATGCCGCCGTTCGTCCCGGGCCGGCGTCCCCCTGCCGCGCTCACGCGCCCGCTCGTGTATCTGTCGCAGCATCCCGATGCATGGCTCGTCGACTGTCTCGCATCGCGCGGCTGGAACGTATGGCGGGCGAAATCCGTTGCGGACGCACTCAATCTTGTGAAGGCGAACCGCCTGCACGCGGGCATCGTCGATTTCGACGGCTTCGCGTCACCCGACGTCGCGTCGTTCGAGGCGCTGCTGCGCGATCCGCGTATCGGCTGGGTCGCGCTCGCCGACGACGAGCGGCTGCGTGACGCCACCGTCGCGCGCCTGATCCGCCAGTGCTGCTTCGACTACGTGGGCAATGCGACCGCCTGCAGGACGATCGGCTATCTCGTCGGCCATGCGTACGGGATGCTGAAACTCGTGGACAGCGAAAAACCGGCCGTCGATGCCGCGCCGCCGGGCGGGGCGATGATCGGCGCATGCGGCGCGATGCGCCGACTGTTCGCGACCATCCGCAAGGTCGCGAACACCGAGGCCGCCGTGTTCATCGCCGGCGAATCCGGGACCGGCAAGGAGTTGACCGCGGCGGCGATCCACCAGCATTCGTCGCGCGCCGACGCGCCGTTCATCGCCGTGAATTGCGCGGCCATCCCGTCGACGCTGCTGCAGGCCGAGCTGTTCGGCCATGAACGCGGCGCGTTCACCGGCGCGCATCAGCGCAAGATCGGCCGCATCGAGGCCGCGCACGGCGGCACGCTGTTTCTCGACGAAATCGGCGACATGCCGTTCGAGAGCCAGACGAGCCTGCTGCGGTTCCTGCAGGAGGGCAAGATCGAGCGGCTCGGCGGGCGCGTGTCGATTCCGGTGGACGTGCGGATCGTGTCCGCGACCCATGTCGATCTCGAGGCCGCGGTGCAGGCGGGGCGGTTCCGTGCGGACCTGTATTACCGCCTGTGCGTGCTGCGCATCGACGAACCGCCGCTGCGCGCGCGCGGCCGCGACATCATGCTGCTCGCCGATCATGTGCTGCGGCGCTATCGCGACGACGGCGCGCACCGGATTCGCGGCTTCACGCCATGCGCGATCGAGGCGATCCACAATCATGCGTGGCCGGGCAACGTGCGCGAACTGATCAACCGGATCCGCTTCGCGGTCGTGATGACGAACGGCCCGCTGATCTCGGCCGTCGATCTCGAGCTGAGCCAGTACACGTCGCACCGGCCGCCGACGCTCGCCGAGGCGCGCCGGCAGGCCGAGCGCCGCACGATCGAGGAAACGCTGTTGCGGCATCGGCACCAGCATGCCGATGTCGCGGCGGAACTCGGGATTTCGCGCGCGACGCTGTATCGCCTGATGATCGCGCATGGGCTGCATAGCCTGCATGGTTGATGCGGGTTGGGCTCGGTCCGGGGCGGCGCGGTGCGGCGTCGCGCGGCCGTAGGCTCTCCAGCTTATCGGCCCGCTACCTCATCGGCGCGCTAGCCCGTGGGCCCGCTAAGCCCGGCGGGTCGCCCGCCCGCAGCCGCCAGCCCGCAGCCGCCAGCCCGCAGCCCGCAGCCCGCAGCCCGCAGCCCGCCAGCCCGCCAGCCCGCCAGCCCGCCAGCCCGCAGCCCGTCAGCCCGTCAGCCCGTCAGCCCCTCAGTCCCTCAGTCCCTCAGTCCCTCAGTCCCTCAGCCCATCAGCCCATCAGCCCATCAGCCCATCAGCCCATCAGCCCATCAGCGCCCGTCCGTGCGCATCAAGCCGGCCGTTCGAAGCCCGATTCGACCCAGCGCGCGGCGCTGGCCTTGTTGAGCTTGAACCCGGCGGACACCTTCGCGTCTGCCAGCAGCTCGCCGTACGGGTCGAACGCCTTCAGTTGCGCATACGGCTCGAACTCGTCCGGCACGATGTCGAGCGTCACCGACACATCCTGCCCGTCGTCGCCCTGGACCGTCACTTCCTTGTGCAGCATCGCGCGGCGCTGCTGCTCGTGACGCATCAGCACCTCGGTCGCGGTCTTCACCAGCGTGCGGAACGCGTTCGCGTCCATCGGCTTCGGGTTCTTCTTGTCGCGGCCCATCGTCCACGGGCCGACCAGCGCGGGCTCGGCTTCGCCGTCCTTGATCATCTCGACGGCCCAGCCGTCGTCGTCCTCGTTCTTGATGATGCGGGCGGTCCAGCCGTTGTCGTGCCAGAGGCCGTCCTGGTGGATGGCGGTGTCGTCGGATTGCAGATCGGATTCGGTCATGGAGGAAGCGCGGCGAACGGGCGGGCGCGCGGCCAGGAGCGGCGCGCTGCCCGCGGCCGGTCGCCCGGAGTGGCATGCAAAGGCCGCAATTTTACCCTGCGGGCCGTCCGTGCGGCCCGCGCCGCCCGCAATGTCGGCCATTCGGCCGACTCAGCCTGCCGCCGAATGGCCGGACCGACGCAAATATCAAACTCGTATTACGTTCCCGCAGGCCAATCTATACAGCGTCCGATATCCCGGCCGCGCGCCGCTTCCTAGAATGACGTTCGAGATAAAAATATCTCGCACGTCATTCAACGCCGATCCGGCCGCGCACGCATTCCGCGCTGCGCGGCCCGGCGAACCTTCTGGAATTGCGCATGGGGAAATTCAGTATTCGCACTGTTTTCGCGTACGACTGGCCGCTGACGCTCGCGGGCATGGAGCACATTGCCGGCGACGCGTGCGCGATCGATCTCGTCGGCGTCTCACGGACCCCGGACGAACTGGTCGACGCGCTCGGCCGCATCGACTGCGACATCGTGCTGGTCGACTATGCGATCGGCCAGGACGCGCGGATGGACGGCCTCGCGCTGTTCGACTGGCTGCGCCGCTCGCGCCCGAACGTTGGCATCGTCGCGCTGGTCGGGAACGAGAATCCGGTGATCTTCCGCTCGATCCTCGCGCAAGGCGGCGCGAGCCTGGTCAGCAAGTTCGACGACGTCGGGCACATCGTCACCGCGATCCATTCGAGCTACAGCGGCGGGCGCTACCTGTCGCCGCTCGTGCGGCGCGCGCTCGAGGCGCTCGCCGAACACGACCAGCCGCCGGTGAAGCTGTCGACGCGCGAAATCGAGGTGATTCGCCTCTATCTGGCCGGCGTGCCGATCAAGACGATTGCGCAGCGGCTGAACAAGGGGAAGCAGACGGTCAGCGCGCAGAAGATCAGCGCGATGAAGAAACTCGGCGTGACCAACGACATCGAGCTGGTCCAGCGGGCGGCCGGGCTGGGGTTCGGCGGCGGCGGGAGCGCGAGCCAGCCGGTCGGCGCGGGGTAAGCGCGAAAGCGGTGCGGGCTGGGCAGGGCCGGCACCGCGGGGGCGCCAGGCCGTCAGGGGGAACCGCTGGGAATCGCCGGAACCTGCTGAATCGACGGAATCGCCCGGAATCGACCGAATCGACGGAACCGCCGAAATCGCCGAAATCGCCGAAATCGCCGAAATCGCCGAAATCGCCGAAATCGCCGAAATCGCCGAAATCGCCGGAATCGCCGGAATCGCCGGAATCGCCGAAATCGCCCGCTTCCACCCCCCTCAGGCCGGCAATGCGAATCGCGTGACCGCGTCGCGCAGCGCTTCGGCCTGATCGCGCAGCGAATGCGCGGCCGCCGCGGCCTGCTCGACGAGCGCCGCGTTCTGCTGCGTGACCTGATCCATCTCGCCCACCGCGCGGTTGACCTGCTCGATCCCCGCGCTCTGCTCGCGCGACGCATGGCTGATCTCGTCGAGGATTTCGTTCACGCGCCGCACCGACTGCACGATCTCGGCCATCGTCTCGCCCGCGTGCGTGACGAGCGTCGCGCCGTGCTCGACGGTTTCGTTCGACGACACGATCAGCGACTTGATCTCCTTCGCGGCCGTCGCCGAGCGTTGCGCGAGCGAGCGCACCTCGGCGGCGACCACCGCGAAGCCGCGGCCCTGTTCGCCGGCGCGCGCCGCCTCGACCGCCGCGTTCAGCGCGAGGATGTTGGTCTGGAACGCGATCCCGTCGATCACGCCGATGATGTCGCCGATCTTGTGCGAGCGGTCGGTGATTTCGTTCATCGTGCGCACGACATTGTCGACCACCTCGCTGCCGCGCGACGCGACCTGCGCGGCCTGGTCGGCAAGCGTCGCGGCCTGGGCCGCGCTGTCCGCGTTCTGCTTCACGTTCGCGGTCATCTGGTCCATGCTCGACGCGGTCTGCACCAGCGCGGCTGCCTGCTCCTCGGTGCGCTGCGACAGGTCGGTGTTGCCCGACGCGATCTCGCCCGCGCCGACGTTGATGTTTTCCGTGCCCATCCGCACGCGCGACACCATGTCGATCAACCCGCTCTGCATCGTATGCAGTGCATGCATCAGGCTGCCCCGGTCGTCACGTTTGACGTTCACGCGCGCGGTCAGGTCGCCCTGGGCGATACGCTGCGCGGCGTCGAGCGCGACCTCGAGCTCGCCGCCGAGGTTCGCGCGCACGCTTTTCAGCACCATCACCATCACGACGGTCGCGATTGCGCCGAGCACGGCCGTCATCGCGAGCCAGCGGCCGACGCTCGCGAGCACCGCCGAACGCACGTCGTCCATGTACATGCCGGTCACGAGATACCAGTCCCACGGCGCGAAGCGCTGCACCGCGCTGGTCTTGTCCTGCGGCTTGTCGGCGCCCGGCTTCGGCCACAGATACTCGACGAAGCCCTTGCCGCCTTCCGCGTTGCCGGCCTTCACGATCTCGACGAACAGGTGCTTGCCGTTTGGATCCGCGAAATTCGACACGTCCTTGCCGTTGAGTTCGGCCTTGATCGGATGCATTACGATCACCGGCTTCGAGTCGTTGACCGAGATATAGCCGTCGGTGCCGTGGCGCATCGCGGCGATCGCCTCGAGCGCCTTCTGCTTCGCGTCGGCCTCCGGCAACGCGTTCTGTTGCGACAGCTTGTAGTAGTGGTCGGTCACGCTCGTCGCCTGCGCGACCAGCGACGCCAGCTGGTCGCGGCGGTCCGTGATCATCGACGCGCGCGTCTGCCACGCGCCGATGCCGGCGATCACGAGCAGGCCGAGCCACAGAATGACGATCATCGAGGCGAGTTTCTGATTCAGGGAAAGGGTGCGCATGGGTAAGTGAGGTCGGTCGATCGAACAAGCGCGCCGTAACGGCGTGACGGGATAAGTCTTTGACGGCACGCCACGCGCATGACCGTAGGCGGGAAATCCCTTAGAAACGGCAGCCGCTCGATACCAGCGAGCGCGGTGCGGTCATCTATGCATATACATATTCCCCGTCGCTATACTGTCGGGCGATGACGGTGGCGTGTCGTGCCCGATGGTCGGGCTCGGGCCGCGGCGTCGAACGAACCTGAAAGGAGGCAACGGATGCGAATTCTGGTGGTGGGCGCCGGCGCGGTCGGCGGATACTTCGGCGGCCGGCTCGCGGCGGCGGGGCGCGACGTGACGTTCCTGGTGCGCGACGGCCGCGCGGCCGCGCTCGCGCGCGACGGGCTCGTGATCCGCAGCCCGCGCGGCGACCTGACGCTCGCGAACGTGCAGACGGTGCGCGCGGGCGATACGGCCGCGCCGTTCGACCTGGTGCTGCTGAGCTGCAAGGCCTACAGCCTCGACGATGCGATCGCGTCGTTCGCGCCGTTCGTCGGGCCGTCGACGCTGATCCTGCCGATGCTCAACGGGATGCGCCATCTCGACGTGCTGCGCGACCGGTTCGGCGCCGCGCAGGTGCTGGGCGGCCTGTGCGTGATCGCGGCGACGCTCGATCGCGAGCAGCGGATCGTGCATCTGAACGATACGCACGGGCTGTCGTTCGGCGAACTTGCCGGCGGCGAATCGGCGCGGGTGCGCGCGCTGGCCGACGTACTCGGCGGCGCTGGCTTCGATGCGACGCTCAGCGACGACATCGCCGCCCGGATGTGGGACAAGTGGGTGTTCCTCGCGACGCTCGCGGCAAGCACGTCGCTGTTTCGCGGGTCGGTCGGCGACATTCTCGCCGCGCCGGACGGCCGCCGTCTGCTCGAGACGATGCTCGACGAATGCAGCGCGATCGCCGCGCACAATGGTTACCGGCCCGATCCGGCCGCGATCGAGCGGATGCAGCGGATGGTGCTGACGCCATCGCCGCTGACCGCGTCGATGCTGCGCGATGTCGAGAACCGCGCGCGGGTCGAAGCCGACCACGTGATCGGCGACCTGCTCGCGCGCCGTGACCCGCAGGCGGCGGATGCGTTGTCGCTGCTGCGCATCGCCTACAACCACCTGAAGACGTACGAAGTGCGCGTCGCACGGGAAAGCGCGGCTGCGTCGTCGCGGTAGCCGTCGGCGTCGAGCCGCATTGCCGGATCCGCACGGCGGCGGTTCGTTGCCGCCGCCGGCCGGCACACATTGCGCGCTGCACAATTTTGCCGTCCGGCGCCGTTTGCGGCCGCAAACCGCAAAAAAGTATCGAAAATCAGGCGTAAAGTTGGTGGAGCCGCGCGCGCGATCGACCTACATTGCTTTCCATGCGACCGGTCGCGATGCAGAACGGCCCGGCCAGCGACACATGGGAATGGAGACGCCAGGATGATGCACCCCGATCTGGAAGTGGTCGAAGTGCGACGCGACGAGTCGTTCAAGGTCTGGTCGCACGGCTATCCGTATCGCACGATCCGCTGGCATTTTCATCCCGAATTCGAACTGCACCTGATCGTCGCGACGCGCGGCAAGTATTTCGTCGGCGACCATATCGGCTCGTTCGGCCCGGGCCATCTCGTGCTGCTCGGCCCGAACCTGCCGCACAACTGGGTCAGCGACATGGCGGAAGGCGAAACCGTCGAGCGCCGCAACCTGGTGATCCAGTTCGATCCGTCGTTCGTGCGGCGCTGCATGGACGCGTTTCCCGAATGCCGCGACGCGCAGGCGCTGCTCGACGACGCGCGGCGCGGCGTCGGCTTCGATGACGCCACGAGCGCGGCGATCGCGCCGCTGTTCGACGAGCTGCTGGGCGCGCGCGGCATGCGCCGCATCGCGCTGTTCATGACGATCCTCGAGCGGCTGTGCGGCGCGGCGCAACGCACGCTGCTCGCGAGCCCCGCCTACGACCAGGCGCACGTGACGCCCACGCGGCTCAGCCACGCGCTGTCGTACATCGGCAAGAACCTCGCGTCGGAGCTGCGCGAATCGGATCTCGCGCAACTGACCGGGCAGAGCGTCAGCGCGTTCTCGCGCGCGTTCCACCGTCATACGGGCATGCCGTTCGTCCAGTACGTGAACCGCCTGCGCATCGAATCCGCGTGCCAGATGCTGCTCGCCGACGACGCGAACATCACCGACATCTGCTTCCAGGCCGGCTTCAACAACGTGTCCAACTTCAACCGCCAGTTCCGCGCGGTGAAGGGGATGGCGCCGTCCGAGTTTCGCGCGCTCCAGCGCCTGAACGCGCGCAGCCGCGAACTCGCGCTGCACGCCGCGCCCACCGGCAACCCGATGCCGCCGCGCGTGGTGACACCCATCGCGCCCGGGCTCGTACCGCAGCCCGGATGATCGCCGGGCGCTCGCCCGACCTTTTCTCGCCGTTTTACCCAGCCAATCGCGCCGTTCGCGTCGCGAGGGGCTCGCTCACCCACGAAAAAGCTGCACACACAACCGGAGACACCGTCATGACGCACGCATCGCCTACCGCATTGCCCGCTTCTTCCCCGCGCCGCGGCGCCCGCCTCGCGGCCCTCGTCACGCTCGCCGTCGCGGCCGTGCTGCCGGCCGTCGCGCATGCCGCGCCGCTGCGCATCGGCATGACGTTCCAGGAGCTGAACAACCCGTATTTCGTGACGATGCAGAAGGCGCTGAACGATGCGGCCGCATCGATCGGCGCGCAGGTCGTCGTCACCGACGCGCATCACGACGTCAGCAAGCAGGTGAGCGACGTCGAGGACATGCTGCAGAAGAAGATCGACATCCTGCTCGTGAACCCGACCGACTCGACCGGCATCCAGTCCGCGATCACGCAGGCGAAGAAGGCCGGCGCGGTGGTCGTGGCCGTCGATGCGAACGCGAACGGCCCGGTCGATTCGTTCGTCGGCTCGAAGAACTACGACGCCGGCGTGATGTCGTGCGAATACCTCGCGAAGGCGATCGGCGGCAGCGGCGAGGTGGCGATCCTCGACGGCATTCCGGTCGTGCCGATTCTCGAACGCGTGCGCGGCTGCAAGGCCGGGCTCGCGAAATTCCCGAACGTGAAGCTCGTCGACACGCAGAACGGCAAGCAGGAGCGCGCGACCGCGCTGTCGGTGACCGAAAACATGATCTCCGCGCATCCGAACCTGAAGGGCATCTTCAGCGTGAACGACGGCGGCTCGATGGGCGCGCTGGCTGCGATCGAGGGTTCCGGCAAGGACATCAAGCTGACGAGCGTCGACGGCGCGCCCGAGGCGATCGCCGCGATCCAGAAGCCGAACTCGAAGTTCATCGAGACGACCGCGCAGTTTCCGGCCGACCAGGTGCGCATCGCGCTCGGCATCGCGATCGCGCGCAAGTGGGGCGCGACGGTGCCGAAGGCGATTCCGGTCGACGTGAAGGTCGTCGATCGCGGCAACGCGAAGGGATTCAGCTGGTGAGCGACGTGCGACGCGACGTGAAGGGCGGCGGCGCGGCCGGCGCCCTTCGCATGGAGAAGCCGATGGACACGATACTGAAGCTCAGCCACATCACGAAAAGCTTTCCGGGCGTGAAGGCGCTGTCGGACATTCATCTCGAGATCGCGCGCGGCGAGATTCACGCGCTGCTCGGCGAGAACGGCGCCGGCAAGTCGACGCTGATGAAGATCCTCTGCGGGATCCATCAGCCGGATGCGGGCACGATCGAGATCGACGGCACCGCGCGGCATTTCACGAATTATCACGACGCGGTCGCGGCCGGTGTCGGCATCGTGTTCCAGGAATTCAGCCTGATTCCGCACCTCGATGCCGTCGACAACCTGTTCCTCGGCCGTGAGCTGCGTACGCGCTGGGGCGTGCGCGACCGCGCGCGGATGCGCCGCGCGGCGGCCGGCATCTTCGCGCGGCTCGGCGTGTCGATCGATCTCGATGCGCCGTTGCGCACGCTGTCGGTCGCGCAGCAGCAATTCGTCGAGATCGGCAAGGCGCTGTCGCTCGATGCGCGCATCCTGATCCTCGACGAGCCGACCGCCACGCTCACGCCGGCCGAGGCCGAACATCTGTTCGCGATCATGCGCGAGCTGAAGCGGCAGGGCGTCGCGATGATCTTCATCTCGCACCATCTCGACGAAATCTTCGCCGTGTGCGATCGCATCACGGTGTTGCGCGATGGCCAGTATGTCGCGACGACCGACGTCGCGCGCACGGACGTCGAGCAGCTGGTCCGGATGATGGTCGGCCGCCGGCTCGAGAGCAGCTTTCCGCCGAAGCCGGTGCGGGCGGCCGATGCGCCGGCCGTGCTCGAAGTCGACGCGCTGCAGATCGAACGCGACGGCCCGGTGAACCGCTTCGCGCTGCATGCGGGCGAGATCCTCGGTTTCGCCGGCCTCGTCGGCTCGGGCCGCACCGAGACCGCGCTCGCGGTGATCGGTGCGACGCGCGCGCATCGCAAGACGGTGCGCGTGCGCGGCACGCCGGCGAAGCTTGCCGATCCGGCCGACGCGCTGCGCGCGGGCATCGGCATCCTGCCGGAAAGCCGCAAGACGGAAGGGCTCGTCACGTCGTTTTCGATTCGCGACAACATCTCGTTGAACAACCTCGGCAAGTACCGGTCGATGCGCTGGCTGATCGACCGCCGCGGCGAGGCCCGCACGACGCACGACGTAATGCGGCGCGTCGGCGTGAAGGCGCCGTCGATCCATACCGAGGTGGCCACGCTGTCCGGCGGCAACCAGCAGAAGGTCGTGATCGCGCGCTGGCTGAACCATCACGCGAGCGTGCTGATCTTCGACGAGCCGACGCGCGGCATCGACGTCGGCGCCAAAGCGGAAATCTACGGGCTGATGCGCGAACTCACCGCGCGCGGCTACGCCATCATCATGATCTCGTCCGAACTGCCGGAGATCGTCGGCATGTGCGATCGCGTCGCCGTGTTCCGGCAGGGCCGCATCGAGGCGACGCTCGAAGGCGACGAGATCGATCCCGATACGGTCATGACCCATGCCACGGCCGGCACGCGAGGAGCGACCCATGAACCTGCATGAATCTTCTTCCACGCCTTCCACGACGCTCGCGGCGGCTGCCGTCGATGCGCCGCCGCCGCGCGCGATGTGGACGCAGTTGCGGCGCTCGACGCTGTTCTATCCGCTCGTCGGGCTGATCGTCGTGTGCATCGCGATGATGATCGCGAGCCCGAGCTTCCTGTCCGCGGCGAACCTGGAAAACGTGCTGCGCCAGGTCTCGATCAACGCAATCATCGCGGTCGGCATGACCTGCGTGATTCTCACGGGCGGGATCGACCTGTCAGTCGGCTCGGTGATGGCGTTGTCCGGCACGCTCGCGGCCGGGCTGATGGTGGCCGGCGTCAACGCCGTCGCCGCGCTCGCGATCGGTATCGCGGTGGGCTTCGGGTTCGGCTTCCTGAACGGCGTGTTCGTCGCGTTCGCGGGGATGCCGCCGATCATCGTCACGCTCGCGACGATGGGCATCGCGCGCGGCCTCGCGCTCATCTATACGGGCGGCTATCCGATCGACGGGCTGCCCGACTGGGTCGCGTTCTTCGGCAGCGGCAAGGTGCTCGGTATCCAGGCGCCCGTGCTGATCATGCTGATCGTCTATGCGATCGCGTGGCTGCTGCTCGATCGGATGCCGTTCGGCCGCTATGTGTATGCGATCGGCGGCAACGAGCAGGCGACGCGGCTGACCGGCGTGCGCGTTGCGCGCGTGAAGCTGATCGTCTATACGCTGGCCGGGCTCACGTCCGCGCTCGCGGCGATCGTGCTGACCGGACGCCTGATGAGCGGCCAGCCGAACGCGGGCGTGGGCTTCGAACTCGATGCGATCGCGGCCGTCGTGATGGGCGGCACGTCGATCTCGGGCGGACGCGGCGCGATTCTCGGCACGCTCGTCGGTGCGCTGCTGCTCGGCGTGCTCAACAACGGACTGAACATGATCGGCGTGAACCCGTATGTGCAGAACGTGATCAAGGGCGGAATCATCCTGCTCGCGATCTATATCAGCCGCGAACGATCGCGGTAACCGGATATTCATCAGAAATCCGAATCATCACTAACGGAAGAGACAACTCATGACGACACCCGAAGCCCAGCCGCACATGACCGCGGTGGTTTGCCACGGCCCCGAGGATTACCGCGTCGAACAGGTCGCGAAGCCGCATGCGGGCGCGAACGAACTCGTGATCCGCATCGCCGCGTGCGGGATCTGCGCGAGCGACTGCAAGTGCTATACCGGCGCGAAGATGTTCTGGGGCGGCCCGAACCCTTGGGTGAAGGCGCCTGTGATTCCCGGCCATGAATTCTTCGGCTACGTGGAAGCGCTCGGCGACGGCGCGGCGGAGCATTTCGGCGTCGCGCTGGGCGACCGCGTGATCGCCGAGCAGATCGTGCCGTGCGGCAAGTGCCGCTACTGCAAGTCGGGCCAGTACTGGATGTGCGAGGTGCACAACATCTTCGGTTTCCAGCGCGAAGTTGCCGACGGCGGGATGGCCGAGTACATGCGCATTCCACCGACCGCGATCGTTCACAAGATTCCGCTCGGCGTGTCGCTGGAGGATGCCGCGATCATCGAGCCGCTGTCGTGCGCGATCCATACCGTGAACCGGGGCGACATCCAGCTCGACGATGTCGTCGTGATTGCCGGCGCAGGCCCGCTCGGACTGATGATGACGCAGGTCGCGCACCTGAAGACGCCGAAGAAGCTCGTCGTGATCGACCTGCTCGACGAACGGCTCGACCTCGCGCGGCAATACGGCGCCGACGTGACGATCAACCCGACGCGCGACGATGCGCGCGAGATCGTCCGCGCGCTGACCGACGGCTACGGCTGCGACGTGTACATCGAGACGACCGGCGCGCCGGTCGGCGTGAACCAGGGGCTGGAACTGATCCGCAAGCTCGGCCGCTTCGTCGAATTCAGCGTATTCGGCGAGGACACGACCGCCGACTGGTCGATCATCGGCGATCGCAAGGAGCTCGACGTGCGCGGCGCGCACCTGGGGCCGTACTGTTATCCGATCGCGATCGATCTGCTCGCGCGCGGGCTCGTCACGTCGAAGGGCATCGTCACGCACGGCTTCGCGCTGGAGGACTGGGACGACGCGATCCGCGTCGCGAAATCGCCCGAATCGATCAAGGTGCTGCTGAAGCCGGCCCGTTGAAGGCCGGCGCGTGCGCCTCACCGGAGACATCATGGAATACGTCATAGGCGTCGACATCGGCACGCAGAGTACCAAGGCGCTGCTTGTCGACCGGCACGGCACGATCGTCGCGCGGCGCTCGGCCGCCTACCAGCCCGATACGCCGCGCCCGCTGTGGGCCGAGCAGTGGCCGCAGGTGTGGTTCGACGCGGTGCTCGACTGCATCGCGGGCTGCGTGAGCGGCGCGCGCGCGCACGGCGTGCCGGCCGATGCGATCCGCGCAGTGTGCGTGAGCAGCCTGTACGGCGGCTCCGGCGTGCCGGTCGACAGCGACATGCGGCCGCTCCATCCGTGCCTGATCTGGATGGACCGGCGCGCGACCGCGGAAGTCGACTGGGTGAACGCCAACGTGAACGTCGAGCGGCTGCGCGCGATCACCGGCAACGGCGTCGACAGCTACTACGGGTTCACCAAGATGCTGTGGCTGCGCGAACAGCGCCCGGACGTGTGGGCGAACGTGCGCTACTTCCTGCCGCCGAATGCCTACGTGATCTACCTGCTGACCGGCGAGGTCGCGGTCGATCACAGTTCGGCCGGCAACATCGGCGGCGTGTATGACGTCGCGCGCCGCGAGTGGTCCGACGACGCGCTCGACATGCTCGGCATCCCCGCGACGATGATGCCCGAGCGGCTGGTCCAGTCGACCGATATCGTCGGCGGGCTGCTGTCGCAATGGACGGAGCAGCTCGGCTTGCCGGCCGGCACGCCGGTCGTCGCGGGCGGTGTCGACGCGGCCGTCGCGACCTTCGCGGCCGGCGCGACGCGCGGCGGGCAGCATGTCGCGATGATCGGTACCAGCATGTGCTGGGGCTACGTGAACCAGCACGTCGATGCGCGGCACGGGCTCGTCAGCATGCCGCACGTGTTCAACGGGCAGCGCGACCTTTACGTGTTCGGTGGCGCGATCACGGCCGGCGCGTCGGTCGCGTGGTTTCGCGACCAGTTCTGTCACGCGGAGATCGATGCGGCGCGGTTGCTGCCGCACGGCGATCCGCACGTGCTGCTCGAGCAGGCGGCCGAGAGCGTGCCGCCCGGCGCGGATGGCGTGCTGTTCCTGCCGTACCTGATGGGCGAACGCAGCCCCGTGTGGGATGCGCAGGCGAGCGGCGCGTTCGTCGGGCTGAGTCTCGCGCATACGCGTGCGCACCTGTATCGCGCCGTGCTCGAAGGCGTCGCGTTCGCGCTGCGGCACAACATCGAGGCCGGCCGGCGCGGCACGGTGGCGCTGGACGACCGGTTGATCGTCGTCGGCGGGGCCGCGCATTCGGCGCTGTGGATGCAGATCATCGCGGACGTGACGGGTTTTCCGGTATGGACGATCGAGCAGGAAGTCGAAGCCGCGATGGGTGCGGCGCTGCTCGCGGGCGTCGGGGTGGGGCTCGTGTCGCACGACGACGCGCAGGGCGGCTGGGTCACGCTCGTCGAACGCGCACGGCCCGATGCGGCGCGCGCGAATGCGTATGCGGCGCGTTTCGCGCTCTATACGGCGCTGTATCCGGCACTCAAACCGATCATGCACGCACTGCGCACGTCATCATGAAGATGCGATTCGATTTCAGCGGTTCACGGGTGCTCGTCACCGGCGCGTCGAGCGGGATCGGGCGCGCATGCGCGATTGCGCTGGCGCATGCGGGCGCACGGGTCGTCGCGGCGGGGCGCGATGCGGCCGCGCTCGACGTGCTGGCGGGCGAAATTGCCTGCGAGACCTTGCGCGTCGATATCGGCGGCGATGAACAGGCGATCGATGCGGCGCTTGCCGCGTACGACGCGTTCGATGCGCTCGTCAATTGCGCGGGCATCGCATCGCTCGAGCCGGCGCTCGAGATCAGCGCCGAGCACTTCGATCGCGTGATGGCCGTCAATGCGCGTGGCGCTGCGCTCGTCGCACGGGCCGTCGCGCGGAAGATGATCGCGCGCGACGGGCGCGGCGCCGTGCGTGCGCGGGGCAGCATCGTCAACGTATCGAGCCAGGCCGCGCTCGTCGGCTTGCCCGAGCATCTGAGCTATTGCGCGTCGAAGGCGGCGCTTGACGCGATTACGCGTGTGCTGTGCATCGAACTCGGCGCGCACGGGATTCGTGTGAACAGTGTGAACCCGACCGTCACGCTGACGCCGATGGCGCAATTCGCGTGGAGCGAACCGGAAAAGCGCGCGCCGATGCTCGCGGCGATTCCGCTCGGGCGCTTCGCGGAGCCGGACGAAGTGGTCGAGCCGATCCTGTTCCTGCTGAGCGACGCGGCGTCGATGATCAGCGGGGTGTCGCTGGCGATCGATGGCGGGTATACGGCGCGGTAGCGGGCGCTCGGGTGACGCTGGGCGACAGAGGGGTTGCCGTTCGTCGTCGCGATGTCGTCGCACGTCGTCGCGCATGCCGGCACAGGCCGCATGACATGATGCGGCCGAATGCGCTGCGCGGGTCGATGCCGCCTACACCGGATCCTTGCTCGGCGGCCCGTCGGGCTGCTGCGGGTTGTCGTGCGGATGTCCCGGCGGCGGTGGCGACAACGGGTCGTCTTCCGGATCGCGGTTCGGATCGGCCGGGGGCTCGGGCATCGGGGTCGTGTGGTCCATGGAGCGCTCGTGCAATGCGTGACGACGGTGGCGCGGCGGGCGCGCCTCGTCTTCGTTATAGGCAATCGGGCGAGCGTTTGCAGCGGGATTCTCACGGCGGCATCCCGATTGCCGGCGATAGTCGAGTGTCTGCAGGTATCGCGCCCGGATCTCGCGGTGGCACGTATGGGCAATGCGCTGCGCGGCCGGCGCGCGCCGGTCTCAGCGCAGATCCGCCGGCGTATCGACGTCGCGCAGGATGCCGGGATCGTCGACGTCGAGCAGGTTCACCGGCGCGCTGGCGAACAGCGCGCGGGCGCCCGTATCGCCGTCGAGCGCGGCGAGTGCATCGTAATGGTGCGCGGCGAAACCGACCGGATGGCCGCGCACGCCACGATGCATGGGGGCGACGATCGACGCGTCGTCGGCGTCGAGCGCGCGAGTGAGCACTTCGTAGGTGGACGCCGCGATCCACGGCATATCGCCGAGCGCGACCAGCCAGCCGGTCGCTTCGGGCGTCGTGCGGACACCGACCGCGAGGCTCGCGCCCATGCCGCGCATCGCGTCGGGCGCGTAGACGACCTGGCAGCCGGCTTCGTTCAGCAGAATCGCGAGTTTTTCGGCGCCGGGGCGCACGACGGCGATCACGTCCGCCGTGGCAGCCGCGAGACGACGGGCGGCCGCGACCGCAACCGGCGTGCCGTCGGGAAGCAGCGCGAGCAGCTTGCTGTGCAGACCGCTTGGATCGAAGCGTTGACCGAGACCGCCGGCGAGCAGGACGCCGGTGGCGAGTGACGCATAGGACATCGGCGCGGGGGGAGGAAGGCAGGTGGGCCGATTGTGCGGGAGTGGGCGGGGATCGGCAAGTGCCGATGTTACCGACAACGTGCGCATTGCCGCCGGAAAGAATGTCCGCGGGCTGTTTTGTCGAGCGGGGTTTTCTCGACAGGGCTGGATAGGGCGAGCGATTCGCTTTGCATCACGACGCAATGGCGGTCGTAGCGCTGCCAATGCCACCCTTCGCATGGGTAATGCGTGAACCGGTATGGGGCGGCGTGTCGATCGGTAGCTGACGGTTTCGCGCGAGCGTCGCGATCGGTTCGGTCAGACGAATCGCTTGTCGACCGCAGACCGGCTCCGTCGGTGTCGTGATTCGGCCGACGGGTGGATGACGGTCACCAAAGCGTCTTCACGTGCGCATACGCACGAATCTTTTCGTCCCGGGTGACGAGCGGCGCGCCGAGCCGCCGCGCGGTGGCGACGATCATGCGGTCGGCCGGATCCTTGTGAAACGTGCCGGGCAGGGCGGTGGACTTCGCGGCGATGTCGGCATCGACGGGCACGAAGCGCATGCCGTCGATTTGCGCGACCGTCGCGAGCCACGCATCGACGTCCATCGTCAGCGCGAGGCGTTCGTTGCGCACGAGCATCGCGATTTCCCATGCGGAGATCGCGGAAGCCGCGAGCGCGCCCTCGCCGCGCGCGCGATCGATCGCGCTGCGGGCCTTCTTGCTGAGCGACGGATCGCCCGCCACCCACCACACCAATGCATGCGTATCCAGCACGATCACCGCGACGCCTCCCAATCATCTTCCGCAATCGGATCGAGAGGATTGTCGTAGCGCATGACCGAGCCGCGCAATATGTCCAATGGCTGGGCTTCGGGCGCGTGGTACGGCCGGATTTCGAGCGTCGGCTTGCCGTGGTCGGTGACGATGAGGCTCTCGCCCGACGCCTCGACGAGCCGGAAGTATTCGAGTGCGCGAGCCTTGAATTCGGATTTCGATACGGGAGCGTGCGGCATCATGATATGAGCATGGTCATTTGACGATGGTCATTTTAGAACGGCGTGGCGACCTGATGCAAGCGACGGGCGGGACGCGATCGACAGCGCGAACGCATTACCCCCTACGCATCCGCCCACTTCCGCAACAGGTTGTGATAAATCCCCGTCAACGCAATGACCACCGGATCCTTCGCGCCTTTTTCCGCAGACAACGCCTGAATCTGCGTATCGAGCTGAAACAGCAGCGTGCGGTCCCCATCGTCGCGCACCATGCTCTGAATCCAGAAGAACGACGCAACGCGTTCGCCACGGGTAACAGGCGTCACGTGATGCAGGCTCGACGCCGGATACAGCACGAGATCGCCGGCCGGCAGCTTCGCGCGATGCACGCCGTACGTATCTTCCACGCACAGCTCGCCGCCGTCGTACGCATCGGGCTCCTCGAGAAACAGCGTCGCCGACAGATCGCTGCGCACGCGGAAATCCGTGCCGCGCAGCAGCCGGATCGCGTTGTCCACATGCGTGCCGAACGTCTCGCCGCCTGCATAACGATTGAACAGCGGCGGAAACACCTTCAGCGGCAACGCTGCGGAAAAGAACAGCGCATGGCGCGCGAGCGCATCCTGGATCGCATCACCGACCGCACGTGCGACCGGCGATCCTTCCGGCAACTGCCGGTTGCGTTTCGCGAGCGCCGACTGCGCGCCGGACGTCGCATTGCCGTCGACCCAGTGGGCAGCATCGAGCAGCTCGCGGCATTGAGCGACCTGTGCGTTGGTCAGCACGCCGGGGATATGAAGCATCATGATTCGAATTCCATGCCGTGAGACGGCAGCCGCCGCGCCGCCGCGCGCAACGCCGCGAGCGGCGACGACGCAAGATACGCACGCATCTTCGCGACGAACGCCGGCGTAGCGGTGGCCGGCACGCGCGCGAGCCAGACGAGTGCGTCGTCGATGCGCCCGCGCTCGGCGAGCAGCCGCGCATAGTTGAACTGGCCGCGGAAGTCGCCGGCCTCGGCGGCGCGGCGATAGTGATCTAACGCGGTGTCGACATCGGCGGGCACGACCCAGCCATCCTCGTAGAAGCCGCCGATCAGGTTGATCGACTTCGCATGGCCGAGCGCGGCCGCGCGGCGAAACCAGTCGAGCGCGTCGGCGCGGTTCTCGTCGATGCCGTTGCCGAGCGCGAGCGCCGTCGCGTAGTTGTACATGCCCCAGTCGAGCCCTGCCTGTGCGGCGAGCCGGTACCAATACACGGCCACCGGCGCGCACGCGGCCGTGCCCCAGCCGAACTCGTAGCAGCGCCCGAGCATGTTCATCGCCATCGGATGGCCGGCCCGCGCCGCATGCCCGAACCAGCCGAACGCGGCGCCCGGATCGCGCGCGACGCCGTGTCCGTCGAGCAGATACTGTCCGTAGACGGCCTGCGCGTCGACGATCCCGTGCTCGGCCGCCGCCGCGACCCACGCGGCGGCGCGCTCGGGCGGCCCGGCCAGGATGTCGGCGAACGCCCGCGGCGACACCGACGCGAGCGCCTTCAGCGAGACGGCTTCCATCGATCAGTAGCGCGCGTTCAGCGTGATGAACGCCGAGCGGCCCGGCGCGATCGACGCGTAGTGCGCCGGATACGCCTGATCGAAGTACGTGCGGTTGAACAGGTTGTTGACGTTCAACTGCAGGTCGAGCTTCTTGTTGATCCGGTACTGTGCCATCGCGTCGAAGCGCCAGTACGACGGCACCGCGCGCAGGTTCGCCGGATCGCCGAACACTTCCGACATGTAGAACGCGCCGCCGCCGACGGTGAACTTCGGCGTCACGTCGTAGTTCGACCACATCGTCAGGCTGTGCTTCGGGGTGTTCGGGAAGCGGTGGCCGTCGTTCGCGGCGTCCTTGCCGTTGTCGCGCAACTCGCTTTTCATGTACGTGTAGCCGCCGAACACCTGCCATTGCTTCGTGATCTGCCCGGCGACGCCAAGCTCGAGACCCTGCACGCGCTTGTTGCCGACCATCGCGTACTGGTTGTTCGGCAGCGTCACGCGCGCATTCGTCGTATCGATCTGGAACAGCGCGGCGGTGAGCGCGAGCTGGTCGTTCAGCACGTTCCACTTCGTGCCGAGCTCGATGCTGCGGTTCTTTTCGGGCGCCATCTGGTCGGCGTTCGGCCCGACGCCGCCGCGGCCCGGCGTGAGCGACTGCGTTTCGCTGCCTTCGCCGAGCAGCATGCCGGCCGGCGTCGACGACGTCGCATACGACGCGTAGATGCTGCCGTTTTGCGCGGGCTTGAACACGAGGCCGGCCTGCCAGTTGAAGAGCGTGTCGTCGCGCGTGTAGGTCTTGCCGCCGTTGGCCTTGGTGTCGGTAAAGCGGGTCGAGTAGTCGTCGACGCGCACGCCGGCGTTCACCTGCCAGCGCGGCGTGATCTCGATCGTGTCGAAGCCGTAGATCGATTTCGTCGTGGTGCGCGCATGCGCGTAATCGTTGTTGCGCGTGACCGAGCCGGCCCACGGATCGTTCGGGTTCGGCGACCAGAGGCTCGTGCAGTTGTAGCCCGATGCGGCGCCGATGCCCTTCTGGCAGATCTTGCCGGTGTCGGTCTCCACCGTGTACGAATCGCGCTTGCCCCATTCGCGCGACAGTTCGATGCCGGTCGTGAAACTGTGCTTGAACGGGCCGGTACGGAATTCGCCGAACAATTCGGTCAGGTTCGCGAGGCTGTTGATCGAGCTGTCGCGGTTGTTGTTGCGGCGCCAGACCTTGCCGTTCACCACGTTACCCTGGCTGTCGTCGGGCTGCGTCCAGATGTAGTCCTGCGTCGATTCCGTATAGCGCGTGGTGTTGCGCACCGTCAGCCCCGGCGTGATGTCGTGCTCGATCCTGATCGTGCTGATGTCGGACGTGGTCTTGCGGAAGTCGCGGTCGATCAGGCCGTAGAAGTTGTGGCGGTCGACGGGCGCCGGATAGATCGTGTCGACGTTCGCGGGCTTGTTCGACGTCGTGTAGAAGTACGGAATGCCGCCGTCGGGCATGTCGTCGGTCGACAGGTGGTAGTAGCTCGCGGTCACGCGCGTCGGCGTGCCGAGACCGAAGGCGATCGACGGCGCGACGCCCCAGCGCTCGTTGTTGACGACGTCGCGGCCGGCGACGTCGTTGTTGTGGCTCATCAGGTTCAGGCGGAACGCGGCGTGATCGGCGAACTGCCAGTTGCCGTCGGCCGTGAAGCGGCGATAGCGGTCGGTGCCGAGGCCCGCGCTCGCGGCGGCCGTCGTGCCGAGGTGCGGGGCCTTGGTGATCAGGTTGATGCTGCCGCCCGCGCCGCCGCGGCCGCCGTACGCGCCGTCGGAACCCTTGGTGATCTCGACGCGCTCGGTGTTGAAGATCTCGCGGGTGGTCGCGCCCGTGTCGCGCATCCCGTCGACGAACATGCTGCCCTGCGAGTCGTAGCCGCGGATGAACGGACGATCGCCGAGCGGGTTGCCGCCTTCGCCCGCGCCGAACGTGATGCCGGGCACGGTGCGCAGCGCTTCGGTCAGCGTCGCCGCACCGCTGTTCTGAATCAGTTCCTGTGGGATCACGGTCACCGACTTCGGCGTGTCGACGAGCGGCGCGGTGAATTTCGCGGAGGCGGAAAAGTCGGCCTTGTAGCTGTGCTCGGTCTTGCCCTGGATCTCGATCGGTGCGAGGTGGCCTTCGGTGCTGACCGGGGCGGGCGGCGGCGTGCCGTCGGCGAACGCGGGGCTCGCGGCGAGCACGCTGCACAGGGTGGTGAATTTGCCGAGCTTCAACTCGTCAGGACGGGACTTCATGGTGCGCTTCGACCTCGCGGTGTGGCCCGGGAACGGCGCGTTACGCAAACGTGCATGCTGCCCGGAATTATTACGATTTGTTTTCAGCCGGGCATTCTATGTAATTTTCAGGTGAATGAGAAGCGTTCTTGTTCGCATTTGCGGGGAGAACGTTGACGAATGTCACGGAGGCCGGCGGGGTTTGCTGGGCGGGGAAGATGGCCGAATGGCCGAATGTGCAGGGCATGTCGACCGGGCTACAGTGGTTGCATTTTTCATTCGTCCATCGTGACAGCAAGGTGATAACATGACTGCATTGAAAGCAATTGTGGCGGGGTGCATCATGCCGGTGATTACCGTTCGAAATTTGCCCGACGAGGTGCATCGAGCGCTTCGCATCCGTGCGGCGCAACATGGTCGGAGTACCGAAGCGGAGGTGCGCGCCATCCTCGAGGAAGCCGTTCGGCCCACCGGGCGGGCGAAGCTGGGGTCGCTGCTGGCCGAAATCGGGCGGGAGGCGGGCGGTGTCGATTTCGAGAATCCGCGCGAGAGCTCGCCAACCGATCCAATGAGCTTCGAATGATCCTCGTCGATACCAACGTCATTTCCGAGCCGCTGCGGCGCGAGCCGAGTGCGGCCGTGATCGAATGGCTCGATGCGCAGAATGTCGAGACGCTGTTTCTTGCCGCGATCAGTCTCGCGGAAATGCGTTTCGGCGTGGCCGCGTTGCCGGAAGGGCGAAGGCGGGACTGGCTGCACCAAAGCATCGAGCAGCGCGTCGTGCCGCTGTTTCGCGGCCGGATCCTGCCGTTCGACGATGCGGCCAGTAAAGCCTATGCGAGCCTTCGCGCGAAGGCTCGGGCCACGGGCAACGCGATGGCGTCTGCCGATGGATTTATCGCTGCAACAGCCGCGGCGAACGGCTTGATCGTGGCGACGCGTGACGTCGCGCCGTTCGAAGCGGCGGGCTTGCGCGTGATCGATCCGTGGGCCGGGTAACGCCGTGCCGGCCGCTCGCGCATTACCCGCGCCGAAAATGAAAACGCGCCGTGCAAGGCGGCGCGTCGTGCGTCATGTCGGCGCGCGGCCCCTGAATTGAAGCGATCAAGGGCGGCCGCGCGGCATTGGTTGAGGTTCAATCGATCCCGTGAAACACCGCATCCTCCGGCCCAAGGTACGCCGGCGGGCGCCATGTCGCGTCGCGCATCGAGTGCTGGACGAGATTCTCGACACCGAGCAGCACCGCGAAGATCGCCATCCGCACCGGAATGCCGTTGTCGGTCTGCCGGAAAATCGCGAGACGCGGGTCGCGGTTCAGGTCGACCGACAGGTCGTTCGCGCCGGGCCGGCTGTCGCGCGGCAGCGGGTGCATGATCAGCGTGTCGGGTTTGCACACGGAATCGACGAGTGCCTGGTTGATCTGGAAATCCGGCGTATAGCCTTCGAACGACTCGTCGGTGAAGCGCTCCTTCTGGATCCGCGTCGCGTAGACGACATCCGCGCCGCGCAGCCCGGCCGCGAGGTCGTTGGTCTGCTCGATCGCGTGGCCGTTCGTCGCGATCTGCTCGATGATGTACGCCGGCATTTCGAGCGTCGGTGGCGATACGAGCGTGAACTTCAGCCCGCGGTACAGCGCGAGCAGCTTGACGAGCGAGTGCACAGTGCGGCCGTATTTCAGGTCGCCGACGAGCGCGATGTGCGCGCCGTCGACGATCTTGCCGAGTCGCGAGAATTCGCGCTGGATCGTATAGAGGTCCAGCAGCGCCTGGCTCGGATGTTCGCCCGGGCCGTCGCCGCCGTTGATCACCGGCAGGTTGGTCGCGCGGGCGAATTCGGCAACCGAGCCTTTCTCCGGGTGGCGGATCACGAGTGCATCGACATAGCCGGCCATCACGCGGCTCGTGTCGTAGATCGATTCGCCCTTGGCCATCGACGAGAACGTGAAGCCGGTCGTGTCGCATACCGAGCCGCCCAGCCGGCAGAAGGCCGCGCCGAACGACACGCGGGTGCGCGTGCTGGCTTCGAAGAACAGATTGCCGAGCACGGCGCCTTCGAGCACGCGCGAAATCTTGTGGCGGCGCGCGATCGGCTGCATCACGTCGGCGACGCGGAACAGCGCTTCGACGGAATCGCGCGAGAACTGGTCTACCGAGATCAGCTGCGGCTTGCCTTCGAACAGGAATTGCTTCGAGAGCCCTTGTTTGTCTACGCTTTGCGTATATTCGCCACCGTCCGGGGCCGAGCGTTCGACGATTTCCGATACGAAGCGCTCGACGATCTCGGGCATTCCGCGCGATTCCTGCGAGTCGTCGGGTAATAGCCACGTATCGAGCGCGCGACGGCTTACGCCGATGCGATTCGCGAACGCCTCGCGGGTCATGTTGAGGCGGCGCATCGCGTCGCGCAGGAAGGCTTGCTGGGGAACGGTCATCGGCAGCACCTGATGGAAAATGTACGCGGTGCGTATATTAGTTTGCGAGCCGGCGAAGTCAAGGAAAATCTGCGCGCTACCGCTGTGTGGCCCGCATGACAGCGGCTGGAGCCACTACTGGCGTGCGGCGGCCGTCTCCGTATAATCAGGTCAGGCCCCGTGTCCTGCGCGCCGCAGGGCGCCACGCCGCATACGATTCGCCCGGTCGGGCTTGTTGATTCGAAGGAGAATGAGAATGACGCGTACGATTGCTGCAGTGCTGCTGGTGGTGACTGCCGCGCTCGCCGGTTGCAATACCGTTGCGGGTGTGGGGCAGGACATTTCGAAGGGTGGCCAGGCGATCAGCGACTCGGCTGAAAAGGCGAAGTAAGCCACCGGGTTCCGGAATGCAGAAGGCGCCGGGCCGTCCCGCGATTGCGGGGCGGCCCGGCGCCTTTTTTCGTGGTTTGCGATGCGGGCGGACGCGGCGTCAGGCGCTTTCCACGAATGCGTAGCGGCCGTCGATCTTGCGGGGCGTGAACCAGCCGAAGTCGGGGAACATCCGGTTGCGGACGAACCAGACGTAGCCCATCAGGATGACCGTCACCCCGAGGCTCGGCAGCGCCGACGACGGATCGTGTGCGAGATCGGCGATGGTCTTCGGCAGCTGCAGCAGCGAAAGCGCGATGAACGCGTGATACGCGCCGACGCGATGGGTCGCGAAGCCCCAGATGAACAGCAGCGACAGCGGCACGGTCAGCACGAGGAACAGCACCGCAAGGCCGTTGCCGAGCATGCCGGTGTCGCCGGATTCGCTGGCGGCGGCCGCGATGAAATAGCCGAGTGCGAGGCTGATCACCAACTGCGCGATGCCGAGCCCGATCAGGATCCAGGTGTGCACCTTGTTCTTTTTGCACAGCTCGGGGTCGGGCCGCGACGCGATCAGGCGTGCGAGTACTTGATCCTTTAGGCCCTGTCCGGCCAGCTCGGCCAGCACGTCGGCCTTCCTTGCGCCCGCGGACAGCAGCGCGGCGATTCTCGTTCTGGCTTCCTTCTTGTTCATGGCGATGCGAATTATTGTTCGATGGTTGTCAAATGGCCCGGCCCCGCGAATATTGCATCTTGCGCGACGGTGCGCAACGGTTTTGCCGCGCGCGGACACATTCCTACAGTCGTCGCTCGTGCGGATCAATCGCTGGCGGTCGACGTGGATGCCGCCGGCCCCGTCGGCAACGTCGACCGGGCGTCCGTTTCGCGTGGTGGCGGTTCACGTCGCCGCGTCGCACCGACCAGCATCCCCGTGACGACCAGCGCGATGCCGAGCAGCCGCGTGCCGCCGAGCGTCTCGCCGAACAGCGCGACGGCGAACAGCACGGCCGAGACCGGCGCGACCGCCGTGAACAGCGCGGCTTCGGTGCCGCTCGTGCGGGCCGAGCCCGCATACCAGCAGAGATAGCCGAGCACGGTCGGGATCAGCGCGTAGTACGCGATCGCCGATACCGCGCCGACCGTCCAGCCGGTCGCCAGCGCGTGCCATTCGAACGCGGCCGGCACCAGCGCGAGCATGAAGCCGAGGCCCGACATCGCCGTCGACAGCGCGAGCGGCGGCAACGGCGTCGACAGCCGCCGGTTGAGAAGGATGAACACGGCTTCGCATGCGACGGCGGCCAGCACCAGCGCGTCGCCGGCGAGCGTCCGCAGCGACGGCATGGCCTGGCCGGGCGCGAACGTGACGAACAGCACGCCGGCGGTGGCGAGCGCGGCCGCGCCCCAGTCGCGCGGCGTCTGCCGCTCGCGCAGCACGAGCGCCGCGATCAGCGTCGACATCGCCGGCAGCGTGCCGAGCATCACGCCGGCATCGATCGGCGACGACAGCTTCGTGCCGCTGATCAGCAGCACGGTATAGCCGACTCCGCCCGCCGCCGCCTGGACCACCAGCAGGACGGCGTCGCGCGCGCAGATACGCGGCCATCGCATTCGCTGCGCCCGCATCAGCGCGTACAGCAGCGGGGTCGCGATCACGAAGCGCAGCGCGGTGGCCGCGAACGGCGGCAGGCCGCCGGCCGCGAGACGGCTCGCGATGACGGTGCTGCCGACGCCCGCCATCGCGGCGGCGAGATAGAGATAGCCGATCAGTCGTGTCTTCATGCGCCGCATCGTGCCGTGCGGTGGCGCGGGCGTCTTGAACGAAATTGCAGGGAGGCTGGCGGGGGGGAGGGCGCGGGGTGGGGGGCTGCGTCTACGGTCTCGCGGTGGGCGGTCACGCAGACATCGAGCGCTGCCGCTGGGGAATGCCGCGAAATGGGAGCTATCCGTGCCGCGTTGCATCGTGCCATGCCATGCCATGCCATGCCATGCCATGCCGGGCCGGGCCGTGCCGTGCCGCGCCGCATCGTGCCGTGCCATGCCGTGCCGCGCCGCGCCGCAGCCAGCATCGCCCCGTAACCGTTCCCTCGGGACAACCAACCCCGTCAGCCGGCCTGCATGAATCGCCCCGGCGTGATGCCGAACTGGCGCGCGAATGCGCGCGTCAGATGGCTCTGGTCGGCGAATCCGGCTTCGGCCGCGGCATCCGCGATCGGACGGCCGCTTGCAAGCAGCGCACGAGCCAGTCGCGTGCGCGATTGCAGCAGATACGCGTGCGGCGTGATGCCGAGCTCGCGCGCGAACCCGCGCAGCAGTTGGAAACGGCTCACGCCGCTCAGGCCGGCCAGTTCGGCAAGCGAAACGGGTGCGGCGGGCGCCGCATCGAGCCGCTCGCGGGCCATGCGGATCGCCGGCGCGACGCCGGCGGCCGGCAGCGCGCGGTTCGAATGCCGCGCGAGCAGCCCGGCAACCAGCGTCACGAGGGCCTCGTCGCGGGCGAGCGGCAGTATTTCCCCCGCGACGATCCGCGCATGCAACCGGCCGAAGGCTGCGGCGAGCCGTGCGTCGCGCACGGCCGGATGCGTGAGCTCGACGCCTTCAAGACCTTCTTCGCTCGCGACCGCCGCCACCAGCGCGGGCGCGAGGTACAGCATCCGCCAGCGCCGGCCCGTGCCCGCATCGATCGGCATCCCGTCGTGCATTTCGCCCGGATTGACCATGATCGCGTCGCCGGCCAGCGCGTCGACGTGCCCGCGGCCGCTCCACGACCGATGCGCGCCGCTGACGATCACGCCGACCCCGAATTCGTCATGCGCGTGCCGCGGAAACGCGCGATCGGACTCGAGGCTGATCGCCTCGATTCCTTCGTCGGTCCGTCGGTAGTGGGTGATGCGATGCATGTACGCTCCTTGCGCCGGCAGCGGCGCGGGTCACGTGCACTCTAGCGCGTTCCGGCGCCGCGCGCCCTTCATCCTTTTGGCCGATACCGCGCGGCGCGCGCAGCCCGCACCATGTGCACATGAGCAGCGTACATGGCCCGCCGGGCCTGAAGCTGCGCGGGAGACGGCAGGTGGAACGACAGGATCCGGTATTCATTCAGGTTGGCGCGCTCGCGGACGGTTTCGCGCCGGACGCTAACATCCTCGCACCCGTGAACGCACTCGCCGGGCGCTCGCTGGCCCTCGGCGACGCAGCCGGCGCATGGCGCGTCTATACGTTCGAGGCGGGCGCGCTGCAATGGCGCGACGCGGCGACCGATACGGGCGGCCGCGCACCGTGCCGCGTGACGCGGTTGCGCGACGCGCTGTACTTCGTCGATTACATCGATCCGGCAGCACGCGCGACGTCGGTCAGCCTCGTGATCGACGTCGGCAACGGCGTGTGGACGTCGGTGGTCGGCACGCTGCCGACCGAGGCCGACACGCATATCGACGCGTTCACGCGCGTCGCCCGCGGGCTGCAGCTCACGGGCGTCGACGCGGCGTTCCGGCACGGCACGCTCGGCGGCCACGCGCAGCCGGGCCCGCTGCACGGCCCCACGCGCGAACTGATCGGCAAGCGGACGATGTATCGCTACAGCCCGACCGAATGCTACGAGCACATCTACCTGAACGAGAACTTCTACGCATGGCAATGCCTGCAGGGCGTCGAAGACGGGCTCGCCGACGTGGACCGCTGCCATTACTTCAGGATCGCCGATGAACTGTATCTGTTCGTGTGGCGCGAGAAGGTGGTGCCGACGCTCGGCGTCGTGCTGATCGACCTCGCGCAACGCAAGACCGACGGCAAGATCTTCGGCTATCAGGGCGGCGATTTCGGCACGCTGTCGAACTTCCCGGTCGGCGCGCATGCGCAGGTACTGAACGAAACCGTGCATCCGCTCGGCGGCGGGGCGCAGCGATGAACCCCGTGCCGGGCAGCGGCCGCCTGCGTGCCGATTTCAGCGGACGAGTCGTGCTGGTCACGGGCGCCGCGCAGGGAATCGGCGCCGCGATCGCGCGTCGTTTCGCGCAATCCGATGCGTTCGTCGCGCTCGCCGATCTCAACGCCGATGCGGCTGCCGCGCAGGCAGACGCGCTCGTCTGCATGGGCGGCGAGGCGCGCGCGTATCGCGTCGACGCCGCGAGTCGCGATGAACTCTGTGCACTCGTCGCGGCGGTCGAACGCGATGGCGGCCGGCTCGACGTCGTCGTCCACAACGCCGCGTATTTTCCGCTCACGCCGTTTGCGCAGATCGACGAGCCGACGCTCGCGCAGACGCTGTCGGTCAACCTGTCGGCGCTGTTCTGGCTCGCGCAGGCCGCGCTGCCGGCGTTCGAGCGCGTGGGGGCGGGGCGGCTGCTCACCACGTCGTCGGTGACTGGGCCGCGCGTCGTCTATCCGGGGCTCGCGCACTACGCGGCGTCGAAGGCCGGCGTGAACGGCTTCATCCGCGCGGCGGCGCTTGAACTCGCGCGCCGCAACGTGACGGTCAACGGCGTCGAGCCGGGAATGATCCGCACGCCGGCGGCCGGCAATCTCGGCGATGCGTCGGTCGCCGCCCAGATCGCGCGCGACATTCCGCTCGCGCGGATGGGCGAGCCGGAGGACATCGCGAATGCGATGCTGTTTCTCGCGTCGGCCGACGCGGCGTACATCACCGGGCAGACGATCGTCGTCGATGGCGGCGCGACGTTGCCCGAGAGCGGGGTCGTGCTGGGGGACGCGTAACGCGAGCGTCGACGATGGCGCGATTGCGGCCGTCGCGCGGGCCGGCAGGCGCGTCGGTGGTCGGCCTGCACGTCGTCGCGCGTGCAGCGTCTACAGCCAGCCGTTGTGAATGAACTCGACGATCGAATACCGGCGAGGTTCGAGCGCGTGCTGCCGGACGGCCTCGACGATCCGCGACACGCCGTCCGCGTAAGGCGCCGCGCCGTACACGCGGGATTCGAACTGCAGGCTGCACGCGTCGTCCTCGATGCGGATCCGGTGGAACGCGTGGCGGCCGAGCTGATCGTCGGGAATCTGCAAGGCGTCGCGCTGCTCGTTCGGGTCGCGTACGGAGCGGATGTCCTGCGCTGGAATGCCGAGCGATTGACCGATGCCGACCGCGGTGCCGGGCACGGATGTCTTGCTGGCCTGGTGCGACTCCGTCACGCTGATGCGGCAGTCGCGAAACAGATGGCCGCTGGTTTCCAGCATGCTCATGAACTTGAGCATCAGGATGTTCGTATTCGGACAGAGCACGATGGGAAATTCGTGCGATCCGGTTTCGAGGTCGGATCCGGTGGACAGCTCGACGAGCGGCGAACCGGTTGCCTGGCAGAATGCGATCGCGGCGGGCAGTTCGCGGCCGGACCCGGCGTGTACGACGATCGATTGGGCGTCGATACGCCGGGCGTCGATACGTCGGGCGTCGCTACGTCCGGCGTCATCGCTACGTTGCAGCTCGGTGCGTGCATGTTCGGACCAGGCGATCACGTGACAGGTTGACGGATCGAGCCGGTGCGAGCCGAGCAGTTCGGTTGCCAGCTTGCCGGTGCCAACGACGATTACTTGCATGGGATAGACGGGTTGAGGTTCGGGGTTTCGATACGGAAACGGCGCAGGCCGCTCAACGGGCCGGCGCGATCATGATTCATCGCGCGGCGGACCGTGATCGGGCATTATGCCGCCCGAGTGCGGCGCATGCATGCAGTGCCGGCGTGTCGGCTCGCTGACGTGGCCCGTATCCAAGCATGCGTCGTAGTGCCCACGCATGCGTGAACGGCGCTACGCTGTCGAAACGCCGGCCGGGCCGGGCGCGTCCGGCATTGCCCCCTAACTACGCATCATCAATCATCCCTGGACCCAAGGAGAGCACATCGATGGAACACGACCTGAACGGCAAGGCAGTCGCGATCACCGGCGGATTCGGTCATCTCGGCGTCGCCACGGCCGCATGGCTCGGCCAACGCGGCGCCCGCGTCGCGCTGATCGGCCGGGGCGCGGCGCCGGACGCGCAGGCGTTGCCCGGCGTGCCGGCCGATGCGCTGCGCATCGGCGGTATCGACCTCGTCGATCCGCAGGCGGCCGCGCGCGCGCTCGACACCGTGAATCGCGAATTCGGCCGGGTCGACGCGCTGCTGAACATCGCGGGCGCGTTCACTTGGCAGACGATCGCCGACGGCGACGCAGCCACGTGGGACCGCATGTACGAACTGAACGTGAAGACGGCGCTGAACGCGTCGAAGGCCGCGCTGCCGTATCTGGTGGCGAGTCCGGCCGGCCGTATCGTCAACATCGGGGCCGGCGCGGCATTCAAGGCCGGCGCGGGAATGGGCGCGTATGCGGCGGCGAAGGCGGGCGTCGCCCGGCTCACCGAGGCGCTGGCGGCGGAGTTGCTCGATCGCGGCGTGACCGTGAACGCGCTGCTGCCGAGCATCATCGACACGCCGCCGAACCGTGCGGACATGCCCGACGCGGACTTCTCGCGCTGGGTCCGTCCCGAACAGCTCGCGGCGACGATCGGGTTCCTGCTGTCGACCGATGCGCAGGCGATCACCGGCGCCTCGATTCCGGTGAGCGGGCGCGTGGCGTAGCGGGTGGCAGGCTGTCGCGCCCGCGCACGACGTCAACGCATGCGGAATCGCGCGCGCGGAATTTCCGCGATCGCCGCGATTTCGATCAGCAGGTCGGGGCGGTACAGACGTTCGACCTGGACGGTCGTCGTCACCGGATAGGGTTCGGCGAAGAACGTCTCGCGGATGTCGCCGGCCTGCAGGAACGCGTCGATGTCGGTCGCGTAGTGAACCAGCGAGATCACATCCTGCATCTGTCCGCCCATCGCGGCGAGCACGTCGCGAATGTTGCCGAGCGTTTGCCGGACCTGAGCGCGCATGTCGGCGGCACCGACGACGTGTCCGTCCTTATCGAGTGCGACCTGTCCCTTCAGGTGGACGATCCGGCCGTCACCCTGGACCACGGCCATCGAGAACGCGCCGAACGGCGCCCAGAGTTCCGGCGGATTCACTGCTTCGGCCATGACGCGGCTCCTGTTGGTCGGTCGTCGACGCGCGAACGCAGGGTCCCGTGCGGGGCGGGGTGCCTGCATGTCGCAGTCCATCACCGTATACTGTTCGTTCAGCATCATGTGACCGAATGACGACGTGACCAAGCCTGCCACCGCGGATACGCCGGACGACGATCCGCGTCCCACCCCGCCCGAACAACCTGAACTGGAAGACTGCTGCAACAGCGGCTGCTCGCCGTGCGTTTTCGACCTGTACGACGAAGCGCTGGCGCGCTATCGCGTCGAACTGGCCGAATGGGAAGCGCGCCACGCGTCGCGCAAGCATCACCCGTGAGCCCGATGCCGGCGAGCGGTCGCGCATGCACCGTTTCCGTGTTGCCGCCGGCGATGGGCGACGCGCCCGCCGCCGTCACGCGCCGGCATGCGCCCGCCGATGCATCGGCCCCAACGCGGCCGACAGCGCGACGCACCCGAGCAGCACGACCGTCAGCGCCCACATCGCCGTCCTGAATCCCTGCACGTAGTCGAGCGCCGCCGGCTGCGCGCCGAGCCGCGCGAAGAATAACCCGCCGAGCGTCGCCGCACCGACGGCCGCGCCGATCTGCAGCATCGCGGTGACCATGCCGGACGCGACCCCGGCGCGCGCCGCATCGACTTCCGCGAGCACGATCCGCACGACCGACGGCAGCACGAGCCCTTGGCCGACGCCGATCGCCGCGATGCCCGCATAGAAGCCCGCGCCGGGCGCATGTTCGCCGGCGAGCGCGGCGGCGGTCGCGACGCCGACGGTGAGCAGCGCGAAGCCGAGCGTGAGCACGCGATAACCGCCGAACCGGGCGACGAGGCGCGGCATCAGCAACGGGCTGGCGAGGAAGCCGATGCCGAGCGGCAGGATCGCGAGCCCCGACGCAAGCGGCGACCAGTTCAGGCAGCCCTGCAGATAGATCCCGTAGCTCAGGAAGAACGCGCTCAGCATATAAAACAGGAACGCGAGCGTGAGCCCGAGCGCGACCACCGGATTGCGCAGCAGGCGCACGTCGAGCAGCGCATCGCGGCCGCCGGCGAGCCGGCGCGCTTCGACCGCCAGCAGCGCGCCGAGCATCGGCAGCGCGCCAACGATGCACGCGACCATCCACAGCGGCCAGCCCGCCTCGCGCCCGTGCGTGAGCGGATAGACGAGCATCAGCAGGAACAGCGACAGCAGTACCGTGCCGGGCACGTCGATGCGCTGGCCGCGCGGCGGCCGACTCTCGGGGATGAAGCGCCAGCTGCCGAGCAGCGCGAGGATGCCGATCGGCACATTGACCAGGAAGATCGCGCGCCAGCCGAGCCCGAACGGATGCAGGCTGATCAGCGCACCGCCGCCGAGCTGGCCGATCACGGCCGCGAGCCCGAACACGAAACCGTAGAAGCCCATCACGCGCACCTGCTCCTGCGGCGTAAACACGCTGCGAATCGTCGCGAGCACCTGCGGCGCGAGAATCGCGGCGAACAGGCCCTGCAACACGCGGCCGCCGACCAGCACCGCTCCGCTGCCGGCGAGCCCGCACAGCGCCGACGCGACGACGAAGCCGGCCATCCCGACCATGAACATCCGCTTACGGCCGTACAGGTCGCCCAGCCGCCCGCCGGTGATCTGCACGACCGCGTTCGCGCACGCGTAGGCCGACACGACGAGCTGCAGCTCGGCCGGGCGCGCACCGATGCCGTCGCGGATGGCCGGCAGCGCGAGATTCACGATGAAGTAGTCGAGCGGCGGCAGAATGGCGCCGACCAGCAGGACCACGAGCGCCCAGCCGTGATGGCTGCGCGGCGGTGCCGCGGCGGCCGCCCCGGCCGGGGTGCAAGGGGCAAGGGTGTTGTCGCTCATAAACGCAAGTCCGAAAGAATGAGGGCTGCCTCCTGAATCCCGTCGAAAAGGAAACTCAGGCTCCCGGTGAACCGATATTCTGGGGACGGTCGAGGATTCGGAAAAGCGGGAATTGGTGGTAGCATCCATCGGGTTATCAGATGGATGGAGAGAGCGATGCGCGGTTTCGACCTGGATCAGTTACGCACATTCGCGGCGGTGGCGGACGCCGGCAGCCTGACGGCCGCCGCGCCGCTGCTGCACCTGTCGCAGTCGACGGTCAGCGAGCAGGTTCGCAAGCTCGAATCGCGCGCCGGCGTGCCGCTGTTCGTGCGCAGCAAGCGCGGCGTCGAGCCGACGCCGGCCGGCACGCGCCTGTTGCAGCATGCACGGCGCATCGTCGCGCTGAACGAGGCCGCGTTCGACGAGCTGCGCGGACAGGCGATCAAGGGCGAGTTGCGCGTCGCGATCACCGACTACTACCGCACGCACGAAGTCGCGGGCCTGCTCGCGCGGCTGCGGGAGTGCTACCCGCAACTGAGCCTGCACGTGAGCGCGATGAAGAGTGCGGAGATCGAAGCCGCGCATGCGCGCGGGCAGATCGACCTCGGCGTCGTGATGAACCTGTCGAGCGGTCCGTTCCGGCCCGCGTCGGCCGACACGCGCTGGGTGCTGCGGCGCGAGCCGCTGTCGTGGGTCGCGTCGCCGGCGCTCGCCGAGCAGTTGCCCGAGCCGTTGCCGCTCGTGCTGCTGCCGGACGACTGCATGATGCATCAGATCGCGGTGCGCTCGCTCGACGAGCAGCACGCGCCGTACGTGCTCGTGCACAGCGCGTCGGGCGTCGCGGGGCTGCAGTCGATGCTCGCGGCGGGGCTCGGTGTCGGCTGCCTGTGCGCGTCGGCGATCGGCGAGGGCCTCGTGCGGCTCGGCGCGAAATACCGGCTGCCGGCGCTGCCCGACGCGGTGTTCTCGCTGACGCCGCCGATGCCCGGCGAGCGCGAGACGGTCACGCAGGCGCGCGAGGTGCTGTCGCGGCAGTTGCTGATGTGAAGCGTGAAGCGGGGCGTGCGCGGCGGGGTTGAACGGCCTAGTCGGCCGTCCCGTCGGCATACGCGCGCAGCCCGTTCGCCAGCGCATCGAACACGGCCCGGCAACGCGGGCTCGTGCGCAGATCATCGTGCATGACCACCCAGGTTTCCAGTTTCATCGTGGGCCCGTCCGGCAGCACGCGCACGAGCCGCGCATCGCGTTTCGCAAGCCCGTTCTGGCAGAAGCCGATCCCGTAGCCCGCGCGGATCATCGCGAGTTGCGCGAGATTGCTGTCGGTGCGCAGCGCGAACGCATCGCGCTTCCACAACGGCATCCCGCGCCCGGCCGAGCGGATGAACGGCGTGACCGTATCGAAACCGATCAGCGCGTGATGGGCGAGTTCGCCGGTGGTCGACGGTGTGCCGTTGCGCGCCAGGTAGTCGTCGCGCGCATACAGCCCGATGTCGATCTCGCCGACGCGCCGCGCGACGAGCGCGTCCTGCGCGGGCGGCGCCATCCGCACCGCGATGTCGGCCTCGCGGTTCAGTACATCCTGGATGCGGTCGGTCGGCACCAGTTCGATCACGAGCCCCGGATGGTCGCGCCGCAACTGCGCGAGCATCGGCGGCAGCACCTCGACCGCGATCACGTCGCTGGCCGAGATCCGCACGGTGCCGCGCACGCCCGCTCCATGGCTCGCGGCCGCCCGCTCGAACGCGGCCGCCGCGCTGCGCAGCGCCTCGGCATGGCCGCGCAGCGCGAGGGCCGCCTCGGTCGGCAGCAACCCCGACGGCGAGCGCGTGAACAGCGTCTGGCCGAATGCGGCCTCGAGCGCAGCGACGTGGCGGCCGGCCGTCGGCTGCGTGATACCGAGCGCGCGCGCCGCGCCCGACAGCGAGCCTTCCGTCAGCACGGCCAGGAAGGTGCGGTAGCGTTCCCAGTTCAGATCGATGGTCATGCATAAATGTATAGCTGATCCATTAGGTTCGGCAATTCCTTATTAGGCGGCCGGGCGCCAGAATGCGTGCTGTCAACGGTTCATACACGGAGAACGGCAATGACGGCGAACGCAGGCGGGACGCAACGAACGGCACTCGTGCTCGGCGCGAGCGGTGGCATCGGCGGCGAGGTCGCGCGTCAGCTGCGCGATGCCGGCTGGCAGGTGCGCGCGCTCAAGCGCGGGCTCGACGTCGCGACGGTGGAGCGCGACGGGATTGCATGGATACGCGGCGACGCGCTCGACCGCGAGACGGTGGTCCGCGCGGCGCGCGGCTGCAGCGTGATCGTGCATGCGGTGAACCCGCCCGGCTACCGGAACTGGAGCGGGCAGGTGCTGCCGATGATCGACAACACGATCGCGGCGGCGACGGCGGCGCAGGCGACCGTCGTGCTGCCGGGGACTATCTACAACTACGGTCCCGACGCGTTTCCGGTATTGCGCGAAGAGGCTCCGCAGCATCCGACGACGCGCAAGGGCGCGATCCGGGTTGAGCTGGAGCAGCGGTTGCAGGCGGCGACCGCGCAGGGCGTGCGCACGATCATCGTGCGGGCCGGCGATTTCTTCGGCGCGCACGCGGGCAACAACTGGTTCGGGCAGGGGCTCGTCAAGGCAGGGCGGCCGGTTGCATCCATCAGCGTGCCGGGCCGGCCGGGCGTCGGCCATCAATGGGCGTACGTGCCGGACGTCGCGCGCACGATGGTCGAACTGATCGAGCGGCGCGACACGCTGGAGCCGTTCGCGCGCTTTCATCTCGGCGGTCACTGGGACGCGGACGGCACGCAGATGGCGCAGGCCGTGCGCCGCGTCGCGCAGCGGCACGGGATGCGGCCGACGGTGCGGCGTTTCCCGTGGTGGCTCGTGTGGGCGGCCGCGCCGTTCGTCACGACGATGCGCGAGATGATCGAGATGCGTTATCTGTGGCGCGAGCCGCTCCGGATGGACAATGCGCGTGTGACGGCGGTACTGGGCCGCGAGCCGGTGACGCCGCTCGATACGGCGGTGGAGGCGGCGCTGACGGGGCTCGGGTGCTTGCGATGACGGCGGGCGGCGATGGCGAGTGGCAGGCTCGCATGCGGTTGATGCCCTTCATTGCCGGCGCACTCGGCACGCTTCGTCACGCCACGACCGGCAACGCCTCGATTGCATACCGGTGCCGCAGGCTGCGTCCGAGCACCGGATCGTGCAGTTCCATCTCGAACGCATCACCGTCGCCCATCGCCGCGATCGTGCCGTGCACGGCGACGGTACCGCCGAACATCGCGCAGCGTGCGGGCATCGTGCGCCGGTCGTCGAAGCGCTGCCACAGCACATCCGGCGCGAGCAGCGCGCTGAGCGTGCCATGCTGATACGCGACGCGTTCGTCGCCGGGCCCGACCAGCCACGAACGCATCTCGATCGCGTCCCAGTGATCGGCGATGTCCGCATGGCGCCACGCATCGCGGCCGAGCGGCTTCGCGCATACCTGTTTCGACACCGCGACGCCGTAAGCCTCGACTTCCCGATCCGTATGATCGGAACCGACCGTCACCAGCGTGCCGGCCGGGCTGTCGATCAGCACGCACTCGATCTCGCCGCCCGAACGCGCGCCGAGCACGCCGATCGACGGCGCCTGCGTGAGCAGCGCGGACGCCACGCGATAGAAACACGGCGTGGTCGACGGCGGCGCGACGCCGAGCGCCGCGAGTTCGTCGATGTGCGCGCGGATCGCTTCCGGATCGCGGCCTGCCCAGCCGGCGATCACGACGCGTTCGATCTCGACGTCGACCTGTGCCGGTGCGTGTTGCAGGGATATCACGTTGAACGACAGGGCTTGCATGCGGGTATCCGTTTGAAGTGCGAATGAATGAGGCGAATGAATGAGGTGGTCGACCGTAGCGCTCAGTCCGCGAGCGGACGGTGCGCGGTCTCGCGCGCGGCGAGCAGCGCGATCGACGTCACGACGAGCGCCGCGGTCACGTACAGCGACACGGCCGTCGTCGTCCCCGTCTGGCGGAACAGCGTCGCGATCACGAGCGGCGCGAAGCCGCCGCCGACGATGCCGGCGAGCGTGTACGCCAGTGACGAGCCCGCATAACGGACGCGTGTCGGGAACTGCTCGGTGACGAACGCGCCTTGCGGGCCGTACATCACCGCGTGGATCACGAGGCCGATGGCGACGGCCGCGACGATCGCACCCGGCCGCGCGGTGTCGAGCATCGTGAAGAACACGAACGCCCACACGATGCCGGCGATCGCGCCGGCGAGGTACACCGGCCGGCGCCCGAAGCGGTCCGACAGCGCGCCGAAGAACGGCACCGCGAGCGCGTTGCACGCCGTGCCGACCATCACCGCCGTCAGCGCGACGGGGCGCGACAGGTGCAGCACGGTCGTCACGTAGGTCAGCGTGAACACGACGATCAGCGCATACAGCACGTCGGAGCCGATGCGCGAGCCGCCGGCGATCAGCAGGCGCCGCCAGTGGCATTTCAGCACTTCGGCGACGGGGACTTCGGCGGTCGCGTGCGACTCGGCGAGCTGCTCGAACTGCGGCGTTTCGTCGACGCCGCGACGCAGCCAGAAGCCGAACACGACGAGCAGCGCGCTGGCCGCGAACGGCACGCGCCAGCCCCACGACAGGAAGTCTCCCGACGTGGTGGACAGCGTCACGAGCGCGATGCAGCCGGTGCCGAGCAGCGTGCCGAACGACGGGCCCATTTGCGTCCACGACGCGGACAGCCCGCGCCGCTTCTGGTCGCCGTGCTCGACCGACAGCAGCACCGCGCCGGCCCATTCGCCGCCGAGCGCGACGCCCTGCACGAAGCGCAGCGCGACGAGCAGGATCGGGCTCAGGATGCCCGCCTGCGCATAGGTCGGCAGCGCGCCCATCAGTGCCGTCGTCACGCCCATCAGCACGAGCGTGAGCATCAGCACCGCGCGGCGGCCGATGCGGTCGCCGAGGTTGCCGAACACGAAGCCGCCGAGCGGGCGCGACACATAGCCGACCGCATAGGTCGAGAACGCGAGGATCGTGCCCGCCAGCGGGTCGACCGACGGAAAGAACAGGTGGTTGAAGACGAGCGCGGCGAGCGTGTTGTAGATCGTGAAGTCGTACCACTCGAGCGACGTGCCGATCATGCTCGCGGACGCGAGTCGGCTGTTGCGGACACGGCGGGGCGCGTGGGCGGCGGGCTGGGCGAGAGTGCTCATGGTGTCGGGCATGTCGTGAAGGATGACGGGGGTGACGCGTGCGGGCCGATGCGCCGGCCGTGTACGGATGACTGACGCCGCGGCCGGTGGCGAAGCCGGCGTTCAGGCAGGCAGGGCGGCGGCCGGCTGCGTTTCGGCGCGTGCCACCGGCAGCGGCGCGGCGGCGCGCCACATCAGATCGAAGGTGCGCACGTCGTCGTGACCGGCGATGGCGGCGGCAACCTGGCGCGTGGCCGCGGCGTCGCTGCCTTCGATCAGCACGAGCGCGTCGGCGGCCGGACGCGCGGCCGCATCGGCGCCGATCGGCGCGGACAGGTCCGGCGCGGTGCGGAACAGGCGTGCCGCATGGATGCCGGGTTCGCGCAGCGCCACGTCGAAGCGCTCGCGCAGATGCGGCACGTCGATGCGTTCGGGCGGCAGCACGAACAGCGCGAGATGCATGCCTTCGCCATCGCCGGCCTCGATCGTCAGGTCGCCGACCCGCCGCTGCGTGCCCGTCATGCGTTCGAAGTTCGCGAGCGACCATGCGGTCTGCTGCGTGAACGCGCGCCGGTAGGCGTCGCCGCGGAACACGTCGAGCGTGTCCGTCACGTACAGCGCGAGATACTTGCGCGGGCCACCGTCGGTCGCGCGAAACCGCCGCGCATGCGTGAAGCCGGGAATCGCGACACGCTCCTGCATGTGCTCGCGGTCGTACCACGCGTTGAAATCGGCTTCGTGCGCGGGGTCGATATCCGTCCAGACGCAGAGCTGGCCGTGCGGAAGGGAAAGGCGGGTCATTGCGGGTTCCTCGTGACGGGGGGTGTCAGGAACCGCAGTGTCCCGAAGACGGGCCGCGCCCGTCCAACAAGAAAACAAATTCGCGGTGAACAGGTTTTCTTATGAGCGGCGCGGACGGCGTTTCGCCGCAGCAGCGGGCGGCGTGGATTTCGGCGTGCGTTTTGCCGCCGCGGTGCCGGTTTTTGTCGCGGGCCGGACAGCGGCGGCCTTGCCGACGGAATCGGCCTCGGCGTCGGCCTTTGCCGATGCGACCGGCTTCGCATGGCTCGCGGCGGCAGGCATTGCGCGCGCGACTTCGCTCGCCAACTCCGCGATGCGCGCGGCGACCGGCTGGCCCTGCGTGCGATACGACGCGACGAGCGGCAGCGCGGGGAATTCGGGTTCCACGTCGAGCAGTTCGAGTGCGCCTTCCTGCAGTTCGCGCCCGATGATCGCGGGCGGCAGCGCGGCCACGCCGAAACCGTCGGCGACGAGCCGGATCATCGCGGCGACCGACGTGATGCAGTTGATGCTGGCCGGCCGCTCGACGGCGGCGAACAGCCGCTCGATCGTCGCGTGCGGCCCCGAGTGGCGCGAGAAGCTGATGATCGGGTACGCGGCAAGCCGCGCGACGTCGAGCCGTTCGCCGCCGAGCCCGAGACGCGGGCTCGCCGCCCAGCGCACCGGGAATTCGCACAGCGGCAGGTTCGTGAAGTCGGGGCCGGGCACCGGGTCGGTCTGCAGGATCAGGTCGACGCCGTCGGTGCTGAGCAGGCGGATCAGGTGCAGCGTCGTGTCGCTCGTGATCTCGACGTCGAGGCGCGGATAGCGCTCGCGCAATTGCGCCATCAGCGCCGGAAAACAGCTGTGCACGATCGACTCGATCACGCCGATCCGGATCAGGCCCGCGTCGCTCGCCGCGTCGATGTCGCGCCGCATCTCGCCGTCGAGCCGCACGATCCGCTCCGCGTACGCAAGCATGCGCCGGCCCGCGGGCGTGAGCGTGGCCGAGCGCGTGTTGCGGTCGAACAGCCGCACGTCGAACGCCTCTTCGAGCGACGCGATGCGGCTCGACACGGCCGCCTGCGTCGTGTGCAGTTTCTCGGCGGTGAGCCGGAAGTTCTCCAGCTTCGCGAGCCAGACGAAGGTTTCAAGAAACCGGATGTTCATCGAATTCCGAACGGTGAGGCGGTGCCGCACGAAGGCGGCGGGATCGGTCGATGTTAGCGGATTTCCGGGGCGGGAAACGAGCGGGGCGCGTGCAGCGCGTGCGCAGGGCCGGGGGCGGGCGAGGCCGTGCCAGACGACGTGTGCGGCACGGGCACGTCGCGCGCTCGCATTCGGGAACGCATCGTGCGGACGCTTCGCCCCCGAAGTCAAAGCTTGTCGAACGCGAGCGTCGGCACATCGACGACCATCGCGCCGCCGTCGGCGACGAGCGTCGCGCCCGTCACGAACGACGCGTCGGGCGATGCGAGGAATGCGCACACGGCCGCGATTTCGTCCGGATCGGCCGCGCGCCGCAGCGGCACGTCGGCGCTCACGCGCGCATACGCGCCGTCGAGCGTGTCGCCATGCGCGGACATCAGCGGCGCCATTTCCGCATCGGCCATCGGCGTGCGGACCCAGCCCGGGCACACCGCGTTCGCACGCACGCCGTGCGGCCCGTAGTCGCGTGCGAGCGACCGCGCGAGCCCGAGCAGCGCATGCTTGCCGACCGTATAGCCGCACACGCCCGGCCCGGCCGCGAGCGCGGCGATCGACGCGACCAGCACGATGCTGCCGCGCTGCGCGATCAGGTCGGGCAGGCACGCGCGTGCGCTGACGAATGCGGTGTCGAGATTCGCGTGCATCGCGTCGCGCCATTGCGCGTCGTCGGTTTCGTCCGCGCGGCCGAGGCCGTGGCCGCCCGCGCACGCGACGAGCGCGTCGACGGGGCCGAACCGTCCGGCGATCTCCGGCAGGAAGCAGGCCCAGTCGGCCGTGCTCGCGGCGTCGCCGGCGAGGGCGAGCCCGCCCGTCTCGGCGGCGAGCGCGTCGAGCGGTGGCCGGCGTCGTCCGATCAACACGACGCGCTCGCCGCGGGCGGCGAAGCGGCGCGCGCACGCGGCGCCGATGCCGGTGCCTGCACCGGTGATCGCGATCGTTCGGGGTTGCGGGTGCGTCATGTCATTCTCCGGAAGGGTGTCGTTTCCGGTCACTTTAGGTGGCGTCGACGCACGCCGGTATCCGCCGAAAGGATGAACATCTATCGGCCGGACGGCCGAGGATTGCGCGGCACCGGGCCAGCCGGCAGGTTCCCGGCCATTTTGCAAAGGCTGACGATCGTCGGCGCCGAATCGCTCTATCCTCCGTATTTTTGCGATAAGTCGCAAAAGCCCGGCAAAATAGTACGGGCGTAGCGCGGGCGAGCCCGCGCACCGGCGCGGCGCGCCGGCCGATTCCGTCGTGCAAGCGGAACGGCAGGCGGCGATATCGGCGCGAGCGTGCGCCAGATACGAATACGGATCCATCGCGTTCGCCGATCGCGCCTGTCGCGGCGGCGGATCGCCCGGTTGCGCATCGCGCGGCCGGACCATCGACAAGAGCAGGGAGGAGCCGGCAATGAGGCTGGACGACGAAACAGAAAGCGCGAACGTCGAGGATCGACGCGGCGGCGGCGGGTTCGGCGGGCGCGCGACGATCGGCATCGGCACGATCGTGGTGGCGCTGGCCGCATCGTATTTCTTCGGGATCGACCCCCGCGTCGTGCTCGAAGGCGCATCGGCGCTGCAGGGCCGGCAGCAGCAGGCGCAGCCCGCGCCCACGCAGCACCAGGGCGCGCCGGCGAACGATCCCGGCGCGGTGTTCACGCGCAAGGTGCTCGGCAATATCGAGCGCACGTGGACGGGCGTGTTCAACACCCAGTTGCATGCGCAGTACGAGGCGCCGAAGCTCGTGATGTTCACGAACTCGACGCCGACCGCATGCGGCACCGGCCAGACCGCGATGGGGCCGTTCTACTGTCCGGCCGACCACAAGGTGTATATCGATCTCGGTTTCTATGACGAATTGCGCAAGCGGTTCGGCGCGGGCGGCGATTTCGCGCAGGCCTACGTGATCGCGCACGAAGTCGGCCACCACGTGCAGAACCTGCTCGGCATTTCCGACAAGGTCGATGCCGCGCGCCGCCGGTCGAGCCAGGCGCGCTCGAACGCGCTGTCGGTGCGGATGGAACTGCAGGCCGACTGCTTCGCCGGCGTATGGGCGAACAACGCGGAGCGCGCGAACCAGCGGCTGATGGAACCCGGCGATTTCGAGGAGGGGCTGAAGGCGGCGGCCGCGATCGGCGACGATCGGCTGCAGCAGCAAGGCCAGGGCTACGTCGTGCCGGAAAGCTTCACGCATGGCACGAGCGAACAGCGCATGTACTGGCTGCGGCGCGGGATGGAAGCCGGTGAAGTGAGCGCCTGCGACACGTTCGCCTCGAACGCGCATTGAAAGTCGGCGCGCGCCCCGTCGCGCGAGCGCATCGTCCCGATCGAATCGGCTGCACCAGCCGAACCGGGACGATTTGCCGATTTGTGCTCACCGGCCCATTTCGGCCCCGGTAGGCTGGCCCGAACTTCGACGCGTTCGGCCGCCGGCCGCTCCCATCATGCCGACCCCATCCGTTCCCGCCGACCACGAAGCCGCCGATTGGCAGCGCGCGCTGCATGCGTGCGTCGCTGCGTTCGATGCATTCGCGAGCCCGTCCGCGATTGTGTTCTACCGGCTCGACCTGAGCGGCGAGCCGGCCGATTTCGAGCTGTTCGGGATGCCGGAGTCGATGCATCGCACGTACCTCGCGCGCTACCGGATGCTCGATCCGCTGCATCCGTCGCGCTGCGCGGCGGGCACGCGCGCGGTCGTGACGCTCGCTTCGCAATTGCCTGACGAAAGACGTGCCGCGTCCGCGTACTGGACGCGTTTCCTGCGGCAGCACGATGTCGCCGATGTCGTCGAGATCTGGCTGCGCGACGACGCGGGCCGCACCGTCGGCGCGTTTTCGCTGCTGCGCTTCGGAAAAGGCGACGCGGCAGGCAACAGCACGGCGGGCCGGTTCGCGCCGGGCGAGGTCGACGCGCTGGCGCGGCTGCAGCCCGTCGCCGAAGCGGCGCTCGCTCCGCTGCTGCGTGCGCGGCGCGGGATCCACCGCATCGACTGCGAGGAGCGGCTGACCTACCGCGAAGAGCAGATCGCACGCCTCGTGCGCGACGGCCGCTCGAACAAGGAGATCGCACGCGATCTCGCGCTCGGGCAGCCGACCATCAAGACGCATCTGATGCGCATGTACCGGAAGCTCGGCGTGTCGAACCGCACGGAGCTGGTCGGGGCGCTGTTCCTGTAATTTTTCCGCTTCCGCTTCCGCTTCCGCTTCCGCTTCCGCTTCCGCTTCCGCTTCCGCTTCCGCTTCCGCTTCCGCTTTCGCTTTCGCTTTCGCCTCCGCGTTCCACCTTCCGCCTTCACGCCTTCACGCCGCACAATTCATCCGACGATAGCGCGGCATTCCCACGCCGCCGTTTCCCCATTCCCGAGCCCCACGCGTTTCGATCCCCCACGCGCTGCCAATTTGCGCTCACCGGGCGCGATCCCCCGTCGATACAGTGGTTCGACGCCCGCATGCCCGCGCGCACGCGGCCCAGCCACGATAAACATCGAGAAGACGCCCATGAGCACCACGAACTTCGTCGCCGTCAGCGACACCGTGCGCACCTTCGTCGCACGCGACTTCGGCCTTTTCATCGACGGCGCGATGCAGCCCGCGCACTCGGCCGCGCGGCTCGACGTGTACGACCCGGCCACCGGCGAGCGGCTCGCGACGGTCGCGGATGCCGACGCGCACGACGTCGATCGCGCGGTCGCGAGCGCGAAACACGCGTTCGACACCCGCGTGTGGAGCGGCCTGCGCCCGGCGGACCGCGAACGCATCCTGCTGAAACTCGCCGACCTGATCGAAGCCGACGCCGAGACGCTCGCGCAGCTCGAAACGCTGAACCAGGGCAAGTCGATCCACGTGTCGCGCGCGATCGAGGTCGGCGCGAGCGTCGAATACGTGCGCTACATGGCCGGCTGGGCGACCAAGATCACCGGCCAGACGCTCGACGTATCGATCCCGTTCCCGCCCGGCGCGCGCTATACGGCCTATACGCGCAAGGAGCCCGTCGGCGTGGTCGCCGCGATCGTGCCGTGGAATTTCCCGCTGATGATCGCGGTGTGGAAGCTGATTCCGGCGCTCGCGGCCGGCTGCACGATCGTGCTCAAGCCGTCGCCGGAAACGCCGCTCACCGCGCTGCGCCTCGCCGAACTCGCCCGCGACGCGGGCGTGCCGCCCGGCGCGTTCAACGTCGTCACCGGCGGCCGCACGTGCGGCGCCGCGCTGTCGAGCCACCCGTCGATCGCGAAAATCTCGTTCACCGGTTCGACCGCGACCGGCAAGCTGGTCGGCGCGGCGGCCGTGCAGAACATGACGCGCTTCTCGCTCGAACTCGGCGGCAAGAATCCGATCGTGATGCTCGACGACGTCGACGTCGCGCAGGCGCTCGACGGCGTCGCCGCCGGCGCGTTCTTCAACCAGGGGCAAGTGTGCGCGGCCGCATCACGCATCTACGTGCACCGCAGCAAGTTCGCGCAGCTCGCGGACGGCCTCGCGGGCGTCGCGCAGTCGATGAAGCTCGGCGCGGGCCTCGACACGACCGCGCAGATCAACCCGCTGGTCTCCGCGCACCATCGCGACAAGGTCGTCCAGCACATCGAAGGCGCGCGCCGCGCAGGCCTCACGTTCCTCGCGGGCGGCACGCCGGCCGACGATCTGCCCGGCTACTACGTGAAGCCGGCCGTGATCGCCGATCCGCATCCGGACAGCGCGATCGTGCGCGACGAGGTGTTCGGACCGGTGATCGTCGTCGTGCCGTTCGATGATGCGGCCGACGCGGTGCGGCTCGCGAACGCGTCGCCGTACGGCCTCGCCGCGAGCATCTGGAGCAACGACCTGAAGCGCGTGATGAACCTCGTGCCGCAGATCGAGGCCGGCACCGTGTGGGTGAACTGTCACATTCCGCTCGATCCGTCGATGCCGTTCGGCGGCTACAAGCAGTCGGGCATCGGCCGCGAGTTCGGGCAATACGCGATCGAAGGCTTCACCGAAACCAAATCCGTCTGCATCGCGCACTGACGCGCGGCGCGAACGCCGACCACCTCGAACCCGGGCGATCGAGGTTCAACCGATCCGAAAGTGGAGATTGCAATGAGCTACAACGAAGCGAAGTTCTGGCACCCGATGCTGCACCCGAACGAAATGAAACAGCGCAAGCCGATCCGCATCGCGCGCGGCGACGGCTGCTACGTGTTCGACGAAGAGGGGCGCAAGCTTGTCGACGGCGTCGCGGGCCTGTGGAACGTGAACGTCGGGCACAACCGCCAGGAAGTGAAGGACGCGATCGTGCGTCAGCTCGACGAACTCGAATACTTCCAGCTGTTCGACGGCATCTCGCATCCGCGCGCGGAAGAGCTGTCGAAGAAGCTGATCGACATGCTCGAACCGGAAGGGATGCGCCGCGTGCTGTACAGCTCGGGCGGCTCCGACTCGATCGAGACCGCGCTGAAGATCGCGCGCCAGTACTGGAAGGTGCGCGGCCAGGCCGACCGCACGAAGTTCATCTCGCTGAAGCAGGGCTATCACGGCACGCACTTCGGCGGCGCGTCGGTGAACGGCAATACGGTGTTTCGCCGCAACTACGAGCCGAACCTGCCCGGCTGCTTCCACGTCGAGACGCCGTGGTTGTACCGCAACCCGTTCACGCAGGATCCGGAGGAACTCGGCCGGATCTGCGCGGAAATGCTGGAGCGCGAGATCCAGTTCCAGAGCCCCGACACGGTTGCCGCGTTCATCGCCGAACCGGTGCAGGGCGCGGGCGGCGTGATCGTGCCGCCGGCCAACTATTGGCCGCTCGTGCGCGAGGTGTGCGACCGCTACGGCGTGCTGCTGATCGCCGACGAGGTCGTGACGGGCTTCGGCCGCAGCGGCAGCATGTTCGGCAGCCGCGGCTGGGGCGTGCGCCCTGACATCATGTGTCTCGCGAAGGGGATCTCGTCCGGCTACGTGCCGCTCGGCGCGACGGCCGTGAACGCGCGGATCGAGGACGCATTCGCCGCGAACGCGGACTTCGGCGGCGCGATCATGCATGGCTACACGTACGCCGGGCACCCGGTTGCGTGCGCAGCCGCGATCGCGAGCCTCGACATCGTCGTGAAGGAGGACCTGCCGGCGAACGCGGCGAAGCAGGGCGCGTATCTGCTCGAAGCGCTGCGGTCGTTTCCGGAACGCTTCGCGGCGGTCGGCGAGGTGCGCGGCAAGGGGCTGATGCTCGCGCTCGATCTCGTCGCGAACAAGCAGACCCGCGAGCCGATCGACCCGCTGTCCGGCTATGCGAACGCGGTCGCGGAAGTGGCGCGCGAGCACGGCGTGCTGGTGCGTCCGGTCGGCACGAAGATCATCCTGTCGCCGCCGCTCGTGATCCAGCGCGAGCCGCTCGACCGGATCGTCGACGCGCTCGCGGCGGGCTTCGAGGGCGTGCCGTTCGCGTGAGGGTGTAAGGGCCGTAAGGGCGTGCTGTCGTGACCGCGTGAGCGCATGACGACAAACCGGCGGTGGAGGGCGGGATAACCCGCTCCCCACCGCCGTTTTGCCGATTTGCGCTATGACCGAACAATTTTGCCTGCGTATTTTTTCGACATCGGATCGAGTTTGATCGACAGTGGCCCGGGGTCGAAGCGCTGACGCGCTGCCCCGGGCCGGCCGCGAAGCACGGAACGGAACGGCCGCCGCAGCGGCGGCGCCGGCCGAAACAGGAAGGAGACGACGATGTCGGGATGGTCTGGAGTGACGGGCGCCGCGGGCGAAACGCCCGCCGGTGCGCCGGCTGAAGCGGGCGGCGGCACGGTGCTGACGGCGGGCGCGGTTGGTTTTCCGACCGCGCTGGCGAGCGCCGTCGGCCTCATCATGGCGAGCCCGGTGATCCTCACCGCGACGTCGGGCTTCGGGATGGGCGGCTGGGCGTTCGCGGTCGCGATGATCATCGCGTTCGTGATGATGCAGGCGCAGGCGACGACGTTCTCCGAAGCCGCCGCGATGCTGCCGACGGCCGGCTCGGTTTACGATTACCTGTCGTGCGGGCTCGGCCGCTTCTGGGCGATCACCGGCACGATTTCCGCGTATTTCCTCGTCCACGTGTTCGCCGGCACGGCGGAGACGATCCTGAGCGGGATCATGGCGCTCGTGAACTTCGAGTCGCTGAACGCCGCGCTCGAGAAGCACAACAGTTCGTGGCTCGTCGGCGTCGGCCTCGTGGTCACGTTCGCGATCACCAACATCATCGGCATCAAGGTGTTCAGCAAGCTCGAGATCGTGCTGACGGCCGGCATGTGGCTGTCGCTGATGATCTTCGGGATCCTCGGCCTCGTCGCGGCGCCCGCCGTGCATCTCGACGGCTGGTTCGGCGGCTCGGCAGTCGGCACGTCGGTGCCGGCGGTGCTGTCGCTGGTCGGGATGGCGATGTTCATGTTCGTCGGCTGCGAGTTCGTCACGCCGCTCGCGCCGGAAATGAAGGCGCCGGGCCGCACGATTCCGCGCGCGATGGCGCTCGGCCTCGTCGGCGTCGCGATCTGCATGTTCCTGTACGGCGCGGCGATCCGCCGCCAGGTCGCGAACGTGCCGGTCAGCCCCGACGGCCTGACGCACCTGCTCGACACGCCGGGCGCGATTCCCGCGTTCGCGCTGCAGGTGCTTGGGCCGTTCGGCCGCGTGTGGTTCGGCATCGCGTTCCTGTGCGCGGGCGCCGCGACGATCAACACGCTGATGGCCGGGCTGCCGCGCATCCTGTACGGGATGGCGATCGACGGCGCGCTGCCGCGCTGCTTCGCGTATCTGCATCCGCGCTTCAAGACGCCGGTGGTCGGCATCGTCGCGGCGGCGATCGTGCCGATTGCGCACGCATGGCTGATCCACGGCAACCTCGACAGCATCCTGCACCTCGTGCTCGCCGCGACCTGCGCATGGGGCACCGCGTACCTGCTCGTCACCGCGTCGGTCGTGATGCTGCGCATCCGCCGTCCCGACCTGCCGCGCCCGTACCGTTCGCCGCTGTTCCCGCTGCCGCAGATCGTGTCGAGCGTCGGCATCGTGCTCGCGATCTGGTACATCACGCCGCCCGGCATGAACGCGCGCGACATCTACGTGCCGTTCGGCGCGATGCTCGGGCTCACCGCGCTGTATGCGCTGTTCTGGACGGTCGTCGTGCAGCGCCGGCATCCGTTCAAGCCGGTGCCGGTCGAGGAAGTGCTGCGCCGCGAGCACGTCGCGTCGTGAAGCTCGCGTTCGCCCGGTGGCGCACGGCGCCTGATACCCCGCCGCCCGGTCACCGGCCCGGCGCGATCGTCGCGCGCGTGCTGGCCGACCTCGGTGCGGTACGCGCGGCGAACGGCGCCGCGGCCGACACCGTGGCCCGGCTGCCGAACGGCGTGCACGTGCGCGTCGACGAGCGCGTCGAGCGGCAGTTCCTGATGCATACGGTCAGCGTGCGGGTGATGGTCGCCGCGCGCGGTCCGGCCGGGAAGGGCCGCGCACGCGTGCTGCAGACCGGCTGGCTGCGGCGCACCGGCGTCGCGGCCGAACCCGAGCCGGGATGCGACCCCGGATTCGCGCGCGCGGTGGCCGCACTCGTCGCGCAGCCGTCGCTTGCCGACGCGCTGCGCCCGCTGCACCTGACCGACTGCACGATCGTCGCGCACGACGGACGCTGGACGCTTGCCGTCGTGCCGTTCGGCGGCAGCGAGGTCGTGAACCGGATGCCGTCGTTTCGCCGCTATGTCCGCCTCACCGGCGAGCAGGCCACCGCGCTGTCGGCGGCCTGTCTTGCATTCGAAGCCGCACTGCGCGGAATTTTGCGGGGGTAAGCTGTGCCGTTGCGACCCGTACGGCCGCAACGTGGATTCAGGGTTTTACCGGAGACGCCGATGCTGTTCCAGTCACGCTCACACGAAGACGTGCATGACCACGGGCTCGCGATCGCCGGTTGGCATCAGGTCTACCGCCAGATGACGCCGGGCCGGTTCAGGGGCACCGTCACGCAGGTGCTGTACGACGACTTCCATTTCTTCCGCGAGACGACCAACCGGCGAGTCGCGCAAACCGGCCTCGCGCCGGCCCAGCGCACGTCGCTCGCGGTGCCGTTGTCGGTGCCGCTCGCCGGTACGTTCCAGGGCCAGCCGGTCGACGGCTATGCGCTGCTCGCGCTGCGCGCCGGCGAGGATTTCGAATTCCATACGCCGGAAGGGATGGGGCTGGTCGGGATCAGCGCCGCATCGGACATGATCGACGAGCTGTGCGAAGCCGAGTTCGGCGCGGCTGGCGCGCGCAAGCTGCGGCACGTCACGCGGCTGTCGGATGAGCAGGGCGTCGCGCTCGGCGCGCGGCTGTCGTCGCTGATCGACGATGCGCAGCGCAATCCCGGCTGCCTCGAATACGCGGCCACCCGCAAGATGTTCCGCGACGCGATGCTCGGCATGTTCCTCGATGCGCTCGATCAGGGCATCGGCGTCGAGCGCCGCGACATCACCCACGCGACCTACAGCGATATCGTCAGCCGTTGCGAGAAGCATCTGCGCGACCGGCCCGAGGAACCCGTCACCGTGCTCGAACTGTGCCGCGCGCTGCGCTGCAGCCGACGTACGCTGCAGACGAGCTTCCAGCGCGTCGCCGACGTCACGCCCGTCGGCTATTTGCGCACGATCCGGCTGAACGCGGTGCGGCGCCTGCTGCGCACCACGTGCGCGCACCAGCTGGGCGTCGGTGAGGCCGCCGCGAGCTGGGGTTTCACGCATCTGGGCTATTTCGCGCGCGAGTATCGCGACCTGTTCGGCGAGCTGCCGTCGCAGACCTTGCGTCCCGAATGACGTCTTCGCGCCGCGACGGTGACGCCGCGCGCCCTCGTGGGATACCCGATCGCTTCACCGTTTGCTGATTTGGGATAGAGGTCCCGAATTTTCGCTGGATAGAGTCCTGTCACCCATATCGACAACTCCATCGATCTGCACTGCGAATCGATGACAACAGAGGGGCGGGACATGAAGATCGGACGACGACTGGCCGCGGCCGCGGCCACGCTGGGTTGCATGCACGCACACGCGCAGACCTCCGGCAGCGTGACGCTGTACGGCACCGTGGACACCGGCATCATCTATTCGACGAACCAGCAGTTCACGCGCGCCGACGGCAGCACGGGCGGCGGCCATGCGTGGCAGATGGGCGGCGGCAACCTCGTGCCGTCCCGCTTCGGCTTCCAGGGCGCCGAACCGCTGGGCGGCGGGCTCGACGCGGTGTTTTCGCTCGAGCAGCAGTTCCTGTCCGCGAACGGGCAGGCGCTGCAGGGCGGCACCGCGTTCAGCCGACAGGCATGGGTCGGGCTGCGCCAGGACGGGATCGGCACGCTCGGCCTCGGCCGGCAATACGACTCGTACACGGACATGCTCGGCGCGTATGTCTCCAGCAACAACTGGGCGACGCCGTACGGCTCGCACCTCGGCGACGTCGACAACCTGAATGCCGCGTTCAACTTCAACAACGCGGTGAAGTTCACCAGCGCGGACTTCCACGGCCTGACGGTCGGCGGCACGTTCAGCTTCGGCGGGCAGGCCGGCGACTTTTCCGCGAAGCGCGGCTATGCGGTCGCGGCGACCTATACCCGCGCGCCGATCGCGTTCTCGGTCGGCTATCTCGACCTGCACCAGCCGCTCGACGCGGCGCTCGGCGGCGCGAGCGGCTATATCGGCGACTTCGCGTGCAGCAACCCGGGCGCGATGTACTGCCTGTTGCAGGATGCCGGCTCGATGCGCGCGTTCGGCGCGGGCGGCTCGGTGACGCTCGGCGCGGCAACGCTCGCGCTGACCTATACGCACACGCGCGTCGGCGACAGCCGCTATTTCTCGACCGACGCGCAGCCGCGCACGCAGGCGTTCACGTTCGACATCGGCGAGCTGAACGTCACGTACATGTTCACGCCGGCGCTGCAGGGTGGCGTCGCGTATATCTTCAACGCCGCGCACACCGACGGGCGCGGCACGACGCGCTTCCATCAGCTCAACGTCGGCACGAACTACAGCCTGTCGAAGCGCACCGCGCTGTACGCGCTCGCGATCGGCCAGATCGCGAGCGGCGCGGGGCTCGGCACCGACGCGAACGGCAACGCCGCGAACTACGCGCAGATCCCGGTGCTCGCGAACAGCAATTCGAGCCGCCAGCTCGCGGTGATGGCGGGGATCCGCGTGAACTTCTGACGGCGCGCGCGGCGGCCCGGGCGGACGCGGCGAGCCGCGCCGGTGGCCGGTCCCGCCCTGTGCCACAAATTCTTAACGATCGACGTGAACAATGGCGTTCGCTTCAGGCCGCCCGAAGCGTCGCCCGCGTTGCACACGTGTGCAACGCAAGGCCGACCCGCCACCACGCCGATCGAGAGAGACCTCATGACCCTGTTGAGCCGCCTGCGCGCGCTGTCCGCCGCTGTTGCGCTGTCCTTTGCCGCCTCGCACGCCTTCGCGGCGGATCTCGTCATCGCGGGCCGCGACGACATCTACGGCAAGGGGCTGGCCGACGCCGTCGCCGGCTTCACCAAACTGCATCCGGGCACCGACATCGAGCTGCTCAAGCTGCCGAACGCGAACCTGTACCAGAAGCTGAAGCTGTCGATGCGCGAAGGCACCGGCACGTACGACCTCGTGATGATGGACGACACGTGGGCGCACGAATTCATCGGCAACGGCTGGCTGAAGCCGCTGCCGGCGTCGCTCGCCGATGCCGATCTGGTGCCGTCCGCGGTCGCGCTCGGCCGCAACGCGGCGGGCGCGCTGTACGCGCTGCCGATCGTCGGCAACGTCGAGATGTTCGCTTACCGGAAGGATCTGCTCGCGAAGTACAAGCTGCAGCCGCCGCGCAACTGGGACGACGTGCTGAAGATCGCGCAGACCGTCGGCGGGGCGGACAAAAGCGTGTCCGGCGTCGTGTTCCGCGGCACGAAGGGCAACCCGGTCGTGACGGGTTTCCTGCCGATCCTGTGGGCCTACGGCGGCGACGTGTTCGACCGTGCCGGCAACGTGACGATCGATTCGCGCGAGTCGCAGGCCGCGCTGAAGACCTTCCTCGCGCTGAAGGCGTCCGCGCCGAAGGACGTCGACGTGTACGGCGCCGCCGAAGTGCGCGACGCGCTGCAGCGCGGCACCGCCGCGCAGTCGATCGAAGTGTGGCCGGCGTGGATTCCGGCGCTCGACGATCCGAAGCAGTCGCGCGTGGTCGGGCAGATCGCGCTGCAGCCGCCGCCCGGGCAGACGGCGGGCCCCGCACCGATGCTCGGCATCTGGCAGATGGGCATTCCGAAGGATGCGCCGCACGCGAAGCTCGCGCAGGAATTCCTGAGCTACCTGAGCTCGCGCGACACGCAGACGCGCCTCGCCGGAATCGGCATTCCGCCGACGCGCCGCAGCGTGTTCGCCGATCCTGCGCTGGTGCGCCAATACCGCTGGTATCCCGATCAGCTGAAGGCGCTCGAGGCCGGCCGTGCACGGCCGCGCGTGAAGGACTGGCAGCAGGTCGAGAGCATTCTCGGCGACCAGCTGCAGCTCGCGCTAACCGGGCAGGCCGCACCCGACGCCGCGCTGCGTCAGGCGCAGCAGAAGATCGCGCAGGCGATGGCCGCGGCCGGCAAGTGACGGCCCGCCGTCGCGCATCGCCCGGAATCCGCGCATGAAAGCCCTCGGCCGCAGCCTGCCGTTCGTCGCGCTGCTCGGCCCCGCGCTGCTGGTGCTGGCCGCGCTCGCGCTGTACCCGGTCGCGCAGGTGCTGGTCGACTCGTTCTGCCGGGTCGACTATGCGGCCGGCCGGCGCACGTTCGCCGGGCTCGCGAACTATCGCGCGGTGCTTGGCGACGATGCGTTCACAGCCGGCTTCGGCAACACGCTGCGCTTCACGATCGTGGCCTCGCTCGCCGAAGTCGCGCTCGGCTTCGGCCTCGCGCTGCTGTTCGTGCGCGCGTTTCCGGGGCGGCGCATCGCGCTGCCGCTCGCGATCCTGCCGATGATGCTGTCCACGCTCGTGTGCTCGGCGATCTGGCGCAACTGGCTCAACTTCGACGGCTTCCTGAACGCGCTGCTCGCCGCGTTCGGCATCGAAGGCGTGCGCTGGCTGTCCGATCCGCATCTTGCGTTGTGGTCGCTCGCGCTCGTCGACGTGTGGCAGTGGACGCCGATGGCGTTCCTGATCGTGCTGGCCGGGCTGCAATCGATCCCGCAGGAACTGTACGAAGCCGCGCGCACCGACGGCGCGAGCGAATGGCAGTGCCTGCGCGACATCACGCTGCCGCTCGCGGCGCCGCAGATCGGCCTCGCGCTGCTGCTGCGCTCGATCGACACGTTCAAGCTGTTCGACAAGGTCTATGCGCTGACGGGCGGCGGCCCCGGCAACGCGACGCAGACGCTGTCGACCTACATCTACGACACGGGCTTCCGCTTCTTCAACGTCGGGCCGGCGAGTGCCGCGTCGGTGCTGATGCTCGCGGCGTCCGCGCTGCTTGTTTCGGGGTACGTATGGCAGACGGTTCGCAAGCGGCGCGCATGACGGCGCGATCCGCAGGCATCGCGCACGCGCGAACGGGCGCCGCATTCGGTCGCGCGGTGCCGTGGGCGCTGCGCGTCGTCGCGCTCGCGCTGTTGCTGCTGCCGTGCCTGTGGATGGCCGGCGCGGCGTTCATGCCGACGCTCGAGCGCCTCGATCATCCGCTGCGGATCTGGCCGGCCGCGCCGACGCTCGAGCATTTCGTGTCGGTGTGGTCGAACGGCATCGGCGCGCCGCTCGCCAATTCGCTGCTGGTCGGATTCGGCACGACGCTGCTCGCGCTGACGCTCGCGTTTCCGGCCGCGTATGCACTCGTGCGGCTGCGGTTTCCCGCGCGGCTCGACCTACTGTTCCTGATGCTCGTGCTGGCACTGAAGCTGATGCCGCCGATCACGATCGCCGTGCCGCTGTTCGCGCTCGCGAAGCGGCTGCATCTGCTCGACTCGACGCTCGGGCTGATGCTCGCTTACCAGATCTATGCGCTGCCGATGGCGATCTGGATGCTGCTCGCGTTCGTGCGCGACGTGCCGGTCGAATACGAGGAAGCCGCGTGCATCGACGGCGCGGGGCTCGCGCGGCGGCTCGTGCAGATCGTGCTGCCGCTGTGCGCGCCGGGGCTGATCGCGACCGCGATCTTCGTGTTCATCGCCGCGTGGAACGAATTCCTGATCGCGCTGCTGTTCGTATCGACGCCGAGCCGCTTCACGCTGCCGCTCGCGATTGCCGGCTACGTGACGGAGAACGGCATCGACTGGGGCGACCTGATGAGCGCGGGGCTGCTGGCGTCGCTGCCGACGCTCGCCGTGGCCGGCTACGTGCAGCGCTATCTGTTGCGCGGCTTCGCCGGCGGGCTGAAGTGACCCGACGCGTTACGCGCAGCTATGCCGGACCACGTGCGTAACCGGGACGACGCGCGTGCGCGATGCACCGTCGAACCTCTGGATCCGGTCGGCGAGCAGGTCGACGGCCGCGTGCGCGAGGCCTTGCGTATCCTGGCGCAATGTCGTGAGCCGATACGCATCGTATGCGGCGGCGGGGATGTCGTCGAAGCCGATCACGCGCAGGTCGTCGGGCACGCGCAGGCCGAATGCGTCGCGTGCGGCGTCGACCACGCCGAGCGCGAGCAGGTCGGACGAGCAGAACACGCCGTCCGGGCGCTCGCCGGATGCGAACAGTTGCCGCGCGGCATCGATGCCGCACGCATGCGTGTCGGAGCGCGTATCGATCACGCGGACGAGCGCCGCATCGAATGCGTCACCGCGTTGCAGCCCCTGCGCGAACGCATCCGCGCGTGAGCGCGCGCTGTAGCTCGTGGTACGCGGCCCGACGAACGCGAGCCGGCGCGCGCCGGCCCGCACGAGCCGTTGCGCGGCGTGGGCGGCCCCCGCCGCGTTGTCGCTGACGACGACATCCGCGCCCGGCAGGTTCGCGTCGCGATTGATCATCACGACGGGAATCCGGTGGTCGAGATACTGCCGCGCGACCGACAGCGGCGGCGACGCGGACGTCATCACGAGGCCCGCGATCCGGTAGCTGAGCAAACGTTCGAGCGATTGGCGGACCTGATGCGGGTCGTCGGCGTTGGTCACGAGCGGCGTGAACGCGCGCTGGCCGAGCGCCGCCATCAGGTCCGACAGCAGCCGCGCACGGAACGGATTCTCGAACCCGGCCGTCACGACGCCGATCATGCTGCTGCGCTGCGTGATCATGTCGCGCGCGATCAGGTTGACCTGGTAGCCGAGCGCGCGCGCGGCCACCATCACGCGTTCGCGCGTTTCGGGCGCGATGCTTGCCGTCGGCGAGAACGCGCGCGACACAGCGGAGCGCGACACGCCGGCCCGCACGGCGACATCCGATGCCGTCACCCACGTTTTTCTTTCCTTGTCAGTCATCGATTCATGATCCCTTCGCGACTCGAAGCCCCCACGCCGCTGGCCGACTGGATGTCGGCGCTCGACGACGCGCGGCCGCTGCCTACGCTGACCCTACCGGGCAGCCATGACACCTGTGCGTATACCGTCGACGATCCGCTCGTGCGCACGCAGCGCGCGCCGCTCGACGCGCAGCTTGCGCACGGCGTGCGCCTGCTCGACATCCGGTGCCGGCATCGGTGCGATACGTTCGACATTCATCACGGCGGGATCGCGCTCGGCATGTCGTTCGACGACGTGCTCGCGGATTGCACGCGCTTTCTCGATGCGCATCCGCGCGAATGCATCGTGATGTCGGTGAAGGACGAGTGGCCCGCGCACGCATGCACGCGCGGTTTCGAGGCAACGTTCGATGCGCATTGCGCGCGGCATCCGCAGCTGCGCTGGCACGCAGGCGGCGCGCTGCCAGCGCTCGGCGCCGTGCGCGGCGCGGTGGTGTTGTTGCGGCGGTTTCGCAGCCGCCGGCCGCTCGGCATTGACCTGACCGCGTGGCCCGACAATGCGACCTTCACGATCGATCATCCCGATGCGGCGTTCGTGATTCAGGATGAATACCGTGTGCCCGTCGTCGGGTCGATCCACTACAAGTGGCGCGTGATCGACGCGCTGCTGACCGGCATGCCGTCGCCGGAGAGCGGCCGCTGGGCGATCAATTTCTGCAGCGGTACGGGGATGGGCGCGAACCCTTCGGTGGTCGCGCGCGGCGATGGCAGGGTGCAGGGGATTCACGCGCGGCTCGCGGAGCGGTTGCGCGAGCTGCGTGGCCCGTGTGGCGCGGTGCTGCTCGATTTCTGCGACGACGATGACTGGGCGTTGGTGCGGGCGCTGGTGGCGTGCAACGATCACGCGCCTGCGTCGGGCGAGCGGTGCAGGTCGATGGGCTGCTAGTACCGACCGGCTCCCGTGAAGATCGGCCCGTTGCCGAATGTGTGACGCGCGGTCCATGTTGCGAACCGATGCCGACGGATAAGGTTGAACCGTCCGTGGGCGTGCGCGGTTCGATCGAGCCCGTCGGCGGATATCCGCATGTTTTTCAACTCGGCGGGGCGCGACGGGCACCGCGTGCCAGGCTCGCGCCGGCTCGGGAATGGCTTCGTGGAAAGCCGCGCCGGCGGCTACGCGAACCTTCCGCCACGCAGACTGCAAGGAGAGAGGTCATGGCAACGCTCGTCAACATCACGAAGGACACCCCGAATGCGGTGCAGATCTGGGGCTTTCACGACCGCTGCACCGTCAGGGACGTCGCAGCGGCACTCAATACCATCGCGGCCGGGCTGAGCGGCGATGGGCACACGATTCACATCATGTCGGGAACGCACGGCTATTGCGCGGGGCAGGTCGGCGCGGTCGCCACGCGAGATCAGCGATTCGCCGCGGAAGACCGGGCGCTGGCCTCGCCGAAGACGAAGGACAACAGGCCGGTCGCGGTTGCGGTGCACGACTTCAATACGGCCAAGCTGCCCGCGCCGGATTACGTGACCGCAGCAATGGCGAAGCTGAACGGTGACATGCGCGCGATCGTGCAGGGCGACGCGGGCACCGCGACGTTCCTGCTGGCCTATTGCTGCAGCGCCGGAACGCCGTAACGTGCTGTGGTGTGCGGCGGCGGCGGCGGGCGTGGCGGCTCGCCGCCCGCCCGGCCCGTTCCGCGACGACGAAATGTCGTGCGAATGCGCCGCTCAACGCGTCGCGATCGCCACCGCCGCACCCGCCATCGCGGTCGCGCTCGTGCGGTTCGCAATCCGCTTCGCGCGGGCCGAAGTGAGGAACGCGCGCGCACGTGAAGCGAGCAGCGACCAGAAGCAATCAGCGAGGATCAGGATCGCGAGCATCGTGCCGACGAGCTCGGCCCACGCGACGACCCCGACATGCGTCAGGTCGACGATCGTCGGCAGCAGTGCGAGATAGAACAGCATGATCTTCGGGTTGCCGAGCGTGACTAGCGTGCCCGCGACGAACATGCGCCACGGCGACTGGCCGCGCGGCAGGTCGTCGGCCTGCGTATCGGTCGGCGCGGTCCACATCTTCCACGCGAGGAACAGCAGATACGCGACGCCGAGCAGCTTCAACACGAGCAGGCCCGTCGCGAACGTGCGCGCGAACGCGGACAGCCCGGCGACGGCCAGCGTGAGCCACAGCGCCTCGCCGATCCACATCGCGGCGAGGAACGGCAGCACGTCGCGCACGCCGTTCGTCAGCACGCGCGCGACGAGCGCGGCGACGCTCGGGCCGGGCGTGCCGGCGGTGACGAGCAGGGCGATGGCGAATACGGCGAGCGCGGACAGCGTCATGACGAACCTCGTAGGCAGGGACGTTCGAAAGGTATGAAGTTTCGATTATAGTGACGGCCGTTTCCCCCGCCTATCTCGTCGTGATGACAGCATCGATCCGGATTCGTCCCGCCACGCGGGAAGACGCGGCCGCCATGGCCGCCGTGGAAGTGGCCGCCGCCCAGCGCTTTCGCGCCATCGGCATGGTCGATATCGCCGAAGGCGAACCGACCGATGCGGCCGACGTGCTCGCGCGCATCGACGACGGTCGCGCGTATGTCGCAACGGACGATGAAGGGACGTGCGTGGGCTTCGCGTTCTACCGGCTGCTCGATGCGCAGCGGCTGTATCTGGAGGAACTGGATGTCGCGCCGTCGCATGCGGGGCAGCGGATCGGCGCGCGCCTGATCGAACGGATCATGACGCGCGCCGCGCAAGACGGCATTGTCGAGGTCGTGCTGTCGACGTTCCGCGATGCACCGTGGAATGCGCCGTACTACGCGCGCCTCGGTTTCCACATCGTCGACGACGCAGCGCTCGACCACACACTGCACGCGATTCGCGCACATCACGTTGCACGCGGCCTCGACGAGACGCAGCGCGTGTTCATGCGCGCCGACGTGCGCGCATGAACGTGTCGCCGGCCGTCAGGCCGCGTCGCTGAGCGCCGGGTAGTCGGTGTAACCCGTTTCGCCTTCGGCGTAGAACGTCTCCGGCACCGGCTTGTTCAGCGGTGCGCCGATTTCGAGGCGGCGCGGCAGGTCCGGGTTCGCGATGAACAGCTTGCCCCACGCGATCGCATCGGCGTTGCCGCTGGCGAGCGCGTCCTGCGCGGATTCGAGCGTGAATTGCTCGTTCGCGATCAGCGGGCCGCCGAACGCTTCCTTCAGCCGCGGGCTCAGGTGGTCGCCCGAATACGACTCGCGCGTGAAGATGAACGCGATCTTGCGGCGGCCGAGTTCGCGCGCGACATAGCCGAACGTTGCAGCCGGATCGGAATCGCCCATCGTGTGCGCATCGCCGCGCGGTGCGAGGTGCACGCCGACACGGCCCGCGCCCCACACGTCGATCGCCGCGTCGACCACTTCGAGCAGCAGGCGCGCGCGATTTTCGATCGGGCCGCCGTACGCGTCGGTGCGGTGATTGGTGCTGTCCTGCAGGAACTGGTCGAGGAGGTAGCCGTTCGCGCCGTGGATCTCGACGCCGTCGAAACCGGCCTTCTTCGCGTTCTCCGCGCCCTTGCGGTACGCGGCGACGATGCCGGGGATTTCATCGAGTTCGAGCGCGCGCGGCGTCACGTACGGACGCTGCGGGCGCACGAGGCTGACGTGGCCGCCCGCGGCGATCGGGCTCGGCGCGACCGGCAGGTCGCCGTTCAGGAACATCGGATCGGAGATCCTGCCGACGTGCCACAGCTGCAGCACCATGCGGCCGCCGGCCGCGTGCACGGCCTGGGTCACGCGCTTCCAGCCTTCGACCTGCTCGTCGGACCAGATGCCGGGGGTGTCCGCATAGCCGACGCCCTGCGGCGTGACCGAGGTCGCTTCGCTGATGATCAGGCCGGCCGACGCACGCTCGGCGTAATAGCGGGCCATCAGGTCGTTCGGCACGCGCGTCGCGCCCGCGCGGGAGCGGGTGAGCGGTGCCATCACGATGCGGTTCGGCAGGGTCAGGTCGCCGAGGGTAACGGGGTCGAACAGGGTGGGCATGGCAAATAACCTCTTCACGAAAGGCGGGGTGGCCGTCGCGTCGTGCGCGGCGGTGGCCCGCATGGCCTGGGTCAGAGTTCGCGGCGCAGAGCGTCGAGAAATGCGTCGATGACGGCCTCGTTGCGCTGGAAGAACGCCCACTGGCCGATCCGCGTCGACGTCACGAGCCCCGCGCGTTGCAGCGTCGCGAGGTGCGCGGAGACGGTCGACTGCGACAGCCCGCAGCGCGCGTCGATCTGCCCGGCGCAGACGCCGTGGTCGTACGGCAGCGTCTGCTCGGGGAAATGCGCGCCCGGCGTTTTCAGCCAGACGAGGATTTCCCGGCGCAGCGGGTTCGAAAGCGCTTTCAGGATCGCGTCGATGTCGAGTTCGGTCGGCATGGAAAGGGCGTGGTGTTTCGGCGTTCGTTGGGAACACCGGCGCAAACAGGTATCGTCGATGGGCGAATCATATATCGGGAAAAGACGATACGTTGGAAGGCACTGCCGCGAGTGGGGTTGTTTATCGGTCTCCGGGCACGGCCCGTCGAGCGGCGTCCTTCTACTGCGGGGTGCGTATTCGTGCACGCTAAAACCTGAAAAGCTCCGCCGCGGAGGTCGTCATCACTCTGTCTCTGGCAGCACGGTCGGGAATCCAGTATTCCAATGCGTTCAGGGCCCCGTCATAGTCGATCAGATGACGATGCTGCGTGTGAGGCCAGTCGCTACCCCAGACCATGCGCTCGGGGCCGAACGAATCGAGCAGCGCGGTGGCAAGCGCGCGTCCGTGCTCGATGCCGTTCGAATTTTCGGCGCTGCGATAGGCGGCGGAGAGCTTGACCCAAACGTTGCCGGAGGCGGCCGTCGACTGCAAATGGCGAAAGCCGGCATCCGCGGCGCGCAGCCGCGCATCGGGCCGCCCGAAGTGATCGACGACGACCGTGCAATCGTGTCGAAGCAGCGCATCGAGCACGACCGGCAGAGCATCCGCATTCGCTTGAACTTCGACATGCCAACGTAGTGCGTTCAAGCGTGCGAGGAGCGCGGACCATCGGCCATCGCGGAAATCCGGCAGTGCAACCCCTATCAAATTCAGCCGCGCACCGATGATATGTGCGGCGTCCAGCGCTTCCAGCTCGGCATCCGTGACCTCTGGCGCGACAACGGCAACACCGCGAAAGCGTCGCGGATAGCGCTCGCATACCGCGCGGAGGAACCCGTTGTCGGTGCCGAGAAAGCTCGGCTGCACCAGCACGCCTTGGGAGAGACCGTGCGCCGCGAGCTGCGCGACATATTGATCGAGCGTTGCATCGTAGTCGGGCGCGTGACGGCGGTGTGCCGCGAGCGGCAGGCCTTGCACGAAGATGTGCGCGTGCGCGTCGACCCCGGTGATGCCTGTCGCGGTTTCGTCGAGCCAAGCCAGGGACGCGGGGGACAGGCCGTCGAAGGGAGCGGCCGGGGGTGCGGGCGGGAAGCGGTCCATCGTGTCGGGTGCGTGAAATCAAATTGACGTTGGAGCGATGCATCGACGTACGCGTGCCGCGCGCTCAGTGGCGCGAGATGGCCTGCGCGCCGTTCTCGTGCGGCGACGCGACGAGCCGGCGCCGAGTGTCTGGCAACATCAGCGCGGCGACGACGACGAGGCCGTACGCGGCGCCCGCGTCGATGCCCAGCGCCGCACCGAGCGACATCGATCCGCTCATGTGACCGATCAGCACCGGAAATGCAGCCGATGCGATGCGGCCGAAGTTGTAGCAGAAGCCGACACCGGTGCCGCGCACGCCTTGCGGATACAACTCGTTGAAGAGCGCGCCGAGCGTCGCGGGAATGCCGGCTGAAAAGAGGCCGAGCGGAAAGCTCAGGAGCAGCATCGTGGTGTCGCTGATCGGCAGCAACGTGTAGACGTTGACCATCACCGCACAGCAGACGGCAAACAGGATCACGTTCCAGCGTCGTCCGATGCGGTCCTGCAACCAGGCGCTCACGAAACATCCGATGATGAATGCGACGATGACGACCGCGAGATAACCGCCGGTGCCCAGGATTGAGAGATGGCGCTCGGTCTTCAGATACGTCGGCAGCCACGTCGTGATCGCATGGTAGCCGCCGTGCGCGCCCAGTCCGATCAGGCCGCCGACGATCGTCGTGCGTATCACCGCAGGATCGAAAATGCCGGCGGCAATGCTGAATACGCCGCGGCGCGCGGAATCGTCGGTTTCAGTTTGCGGCTCGCGCGGCGGCTCGGCCACGTTGCGGCGCAGGTAAAGAACGAGCAGGGCCGGCACGAGACCGATCGCGAACAGAACGCGCCAGGCCCATTGCGGCGAAACGAGCGAGAACACGGCCATATAGAGCAGCACCGCGGCGCCCCAGCCGAATCCCCACGCGCTCTGCACGATGCCCATCGCCTTGCCGCGATGCCGCGGGTTCATCGTTTCGCTGAGCAGGACGGCGCCCGCCGTCCATTCGCCGCCGAAGCCGATGCCTTGCAGCGCCTTCAGCACAAGCAGCTGCTCGAAGGTTTGCGCGAACGCACTCAGAAACGTGAAGAGCGAGAACCAGATCACCGTGATCTGCAGTGCGCGAACCCGGCCGACGCGATCGGACAGGATGCCGGCGAGCAATCCGCCGAGCGCGCCGGCCACGAGCGTCGCACCGCCGATCAATCCTGCCTGACCTTTGCTGATGCCCCACGTGGCGAGAAGCGCCGGGATCACGAGGGAAAAGACCTGCGTATCGACGGCGTCGAGCGCCCATCCGCCGAAGCAGCTCCACAGTGTTCGCCGCTCGTTGGGCGTGATTTCCTCATACCAGCGCATGGTCGTCTCCTGGTGCAGGCCGCTGCGAAGTTGGACGGGCGGCCGCTGTTGATCGATTTGACGCCATTCTATGAACGTCAGGAACGCGTGCATACTATGAAAACGTTGTTCATTCATAGCATCTTGATATGGAAGGCGATCATGGAATCGATTCGCACGCTCAAATACTTTCTCGCGATCGTCGATGCGGGAAGCGTCACCGGCGCGGCGGCGCAGCTCGGGATAGCGCAGCCGGCGCTCAGCCAGGCCATGACGCGGCTGGAGAAGGATCTCGGCACGAAGCTGCTCGCGCGCACGCGTCGCGGCGCGGCGCTGACGCCCGCGGGCGAAGCGATCGCGGAGGACATTCGCCTGAGTGTGTCGAGGATCGAGGCGGCGGAAAAGCGGGCCCGCGATATCGGCGCGCAACGTGGCGGCAGGCTGACCATCGGTTTCGCGTCAGCGGCGCTGTTCGAGGTCATGCCCCGCGCGATCGCCGCATTGCGTGACGCGATTCCCGATGTCGAGCTGACGTTGCGGGAAATGAGCAACGCGGAGCAGGCCAGCGCGCTGGAATCCGGCGAAATAGATATCGGGTTGCTGCATACGCCTGTTGCGGTCCGAGGCCGGATGCGCGAAAAGCTGATCGTCCGCGAACGCTTGCACGCGGTCGTGCCGGCGTCGCATCCGCTGGGCGAGGATGGCAAGCTCGGCCTCGCGGAACTGGCGAGCATGGGTTTGGTATGGTTTCCGCACGGACAGCTGCCGGTGGTGCGGGCCGGCATCCTCAGTGCGTTTCGCAAGTTCGGTTGCGAAGCCAATGTCGTTCAGGATGCCAATCGATCGCTGACGGTGCTCGCATGCGTGGCCGCCGGTTGCGGCGCGTCACTGTTGCCGCGATCCGTCAAGGCGATCCAGTTTGCGGGCGTGCGCGTGTGCGAAGTGCGCGAAGGCGACGCGCTGCCGCTCTTCGAACTCAGCGCGATCTGGCCGCATCGTTCGCGTCCGACACTGGCCGACAAGTTTGCGGCGCTGCTGAACAGCGGTTGATGCAGGCTCGCGGCCGGAAGGCGCGGGATCGGCGCTATCGCATGCGATGCTTCCTTGTCGTTCGTCAATCGCTGCGGGTGCCCGCCGATCACGCTTTCCCGTACTGCGCAAACAGCCAGCGCCGCATCGCCTGCAACGCTTCCGAATGCGCATTGGCCTGCGGGAAGACGACGTAAAACCCGAGCGACATCGGAAACGAAAAATCGAACACGCGGCGCAGCCTGCCTTCCGCGATGTCGCGCTCGACGAGCGGCTCGCTGGTCAGCGCGATGCCTTGACCGGCGACCGCGGCGTCGATCGCAAGCAGCGACTGGCTGAATCTCGGCCCTTTCGTCGGATCGGCCTGACCCTTTCCACCGAGCTTCTCGATGAACTCGGGCCACAGATCGTGCGCGTCGTGCAACAGCGCATGCGTCGACAAGTCCGCGGGCGTGCGGATCGGCGGGCCGCCGTCGAGCAGTGTGGGGCTGGCGACGGCGAAGATGTCGAGCGGAGCCAGCAACTCCGCGGCGAGGCCGGCCGGGAATGGCGGCTTGCTGAGGCGAATCGCGATGTCGACGCCGTCGGCCCGAAACGACGCAAGCCTTTCGTCGGCGATGACGCGAACCTCGATGTCGGGGTGCAGCCGGCCGAAGTCCGCCAGGCGCGGAATCAGCCACTTCGACGCGAACGACGGCGTCGTGCTGACCGCCAGCACCGTCGGGCGCTCGCCCAGGGCGTCCGTGGCGTCGGAGATGATCTGCAGCGCGCGCTGGACCGACGAAAAATACTCGAGCCCTTCGCGTGTCAGCGCAAGCCCCCTGGGCAAGCGCCGAAACAGCTGAACCTCCACGACGTCCTCCAGATGCCGGACTTGCTGCGCGACCGCACCCTGGGTCACGCCGAGTTCGTCGGCGGCCAGCCGGAAATTGAGGTGGCGCGCGGCGGCCTCGAACGCGCGAAGCGCATTGAGCGGCGGGAACCGGCGGGTACGCAACAGAGCGGTCATTCAGTAGAAATTCTGCAGGGTGGATGGAGAAATCATCGTTCGACAAGCCGATTATAGGGCCCTAGAGTGGGCGCTTTGGAACGATGATCGCGGCGCAAGCCGACCTATCCGGGAGAGCGGCATGACTGTAGAGAAAGTGGCTTTGGTGACGGCGGCGGGGAAGGGCATGGGCGCTGCAATCGCGCGCGACCTCGCGAACAACGGTTATCGCGTCGCGCTGATGTCGCCGTCCGGCAGCGCGGTCGAGCTGGCGCAGGAACTGGGTGGTTTTGGCGTTGCCGGGTCCGTTACCGACGACGCCGACATCGAGCGTTTCGTCAACGAGACGCTCGCGAAGTACGGCCGTATCGACGCGGTCGTCAACAACACCGGACATCCGCCGAAGGGCGACTTGCTCGCCATCGAGGACGACAAGTGGCACGAAGGGCTCGACCTGATCGTGCTCAACGTCCTTCGCGTGCTGCGCCGCGTGACGCCCGTCTTCCTGAAGCAGGGCGGCGGCGCGGTGGTCAATATTTCGAGCTTCGCGGCCGACGCGCCCGAGCAGGCGATGCCGGTGTCGTCCGCGCTGCGCGCGGCGCTGAGTTCGGTCACGCGCCTGTACGCCGATCGGTATGCGAAGGACAACATTCGCATCAATTCGGTGCTGCCGGGCTTCATCGACAGCTGGCCGGAGACGCCCGAGATCGTTGCCCGCATTCCGGTCGGCCGTTTCGGCAAGACGCAGGAGATCGCGCAGACCGTGAGGTTCCTGCTGTCGGACGGCGCCGGCTACATCACCGGGCAGAACATTCGGGTCGACGGCGGCATCGTGCGCGCGCTGTAAGCCGGATCCACGGCGGGACGATGCGCGGGCAGATGGCCGCCCGCGGCATCAGTTGTGCCGTTCGCCGATCCTGTTCTCCTCCGGACTCCAGACGCTGAGCCCTTGCGTCGGGTCCAGCGGCAGCTCCCACGGGCGCGCGGCGATCGCCTGCATCGTCGCGTCGAACCCGGCCTGGCGGCGCGCCGCGATGCCGTCCGGCGTGAAATCGATGTCCTTCCACTGATCGTCGCCGTCGAGGCGCGGCGCCGCGAGCTTGATCACGTGCATCGTGGTCTGGCAGCCCCACGCGGCGAGCGCCTGCACGTCGGGCGACTTGCGTTCGGCCTCCGGCAGCCGCATGACCAGTTCCTTGATCACGTGGCGCAGCCCGTGAATCTGCTGTTGCCGCGCGATGTTGCTGTCCGTGCGGCTCGCATACTGGATGTCCTTCTGCCGCTCCGACACCTGCCAGATGCTTTGCGGCTCGGGCCCGACCGGATTCCACATCTGCACCGAGAAGATGATCGAGCTGCGGCGCGGCGCGTCGTCCAGCACGACCTCCACCGGCGTATTCGAATAGATGCCGCCGTCCCAGTAGGGCGCGCCGTCGACCCGCACGGCCGGGAACGCGGGCGGCAGCGCACCCGAGCTCATCACGTGGTCGAGGTCGAGCGGCCGGTCGCGTGAATCGAAATAGCGCATCGTGCCGGTGCACGCGTTGACCGCGCCGACGGTCAGCCGTGGCCGGCGCGCGTTCAGCAGGTCGAGATCGACCAGCGACGCGAGCGTGTCGCGCAGCGGCTCGACCAGGTAGTAGGACGCGTGCTCCACGCCGACGCGCGCGAGCGGCCCCAGCCATGCGGCAGGATTCGGCCGGAAGAATCCCGGGATGCCGGCGCTGATGACCGCGAGTTCGGCGCCGATCTTGTCCCAGGTCGTCGGGAAGCCCGGCACGTTCACGGCGGGCCGTTCGGTCACGTGGCGCCAGAATTCGGCCATCCGCTGCGCGCGGTGTCCGGGTGCGTTGCCGGCAATCAGCGCCGCGTTGATCGCGCCGATCGACGTGCCGATGACCCAGTCGGGCTGGATGCCCGACGCGTCCAGCGCCTCGAATACGCCGAGCTGGTATGCGCCCAGCGCGCCGCCGCCCTGAAGCACGAGCACGACCTGGCCCGGCAGTTTCGGATGTGCGGGTTGACTTGCCGTCATCGCTTTCCTCGCAGTCGGTGACGGCCGGCGGGTTCCGGCCGAATGGAACCAGTGTAGGCGATCGACGCGCACCGTCCGTCATGCCGGATCGTTGCGCGTGCCGCGGCGCGCCGTGTCATTCCACGGTGATGGTCTCCTTCATGTACGGATGAATCCCGCAGAACACCTTGTAGACGCCCGGCTTGTCGAAGCGGAACGAGTAGGTCTCGTCCTGGTCGAGCGCTTTCGAACGAAAGATGCCCGCGTCGTTGACGACGGTGTGCGGTTCCGCGTCAAGGTTCTTCCACGTGATCGTCGCGCCGGCCTTGATCGTGGTCGACATCGGCGAAAACATGAAATTGCGGATCGTCACGAGCGGGCCGGCCGGGGTTTGCGCGAACGCGGCGAGCGGCGTGCCGGCGGCGGCCGCGCACAGGATCAGCGCGGCCGGCAGCATCGAGGGCTTGAAGAAGGTCATGTCGGTCTCCTTGCGTATCCGGATCAGGCGAGCGTCGTGTCGCGCAGTGATGCTGTCGTGGGATGGCCGGCGAAATCGACGGTCGTTACGCCGAGCATCGCGGGCAGCCGGTCGCGCGGCACCGTGAGCGGCACCGGGCCCGGGCCGTTGCCGGCGGTCGGCTGCGGGAACGCGGTGGAGCGCGCGGTATGGAACGTCACGTTGCCCTCGACCTTCGACACGATCTGGTGGATGTGCCCGTTCAGCACGGTGACCGAGCCGAAGCGGCGCAGCAACGCCATCGTCTGCGGCGCATCGCCGGTGCCCCAGCCCCACGGCTCGTAGATCGTCCACATCGGCATGTGCGAGAACACGACGATCGGCGTGCTCGACGACTGGCCCTTCAGGTCCTGCGCGAGCCATGCGAGCTGTTCGTCGCCGAAGCTGCCGAGCCCGTTCGGCTTGAAGTGCATCACGTTGACGAGCGCGACGAAGTGCACGCCCGCATGATCGAAGCTGTAGTAGCCGCGGTTGTCCGACGCCTTGCCGAACCGGCTGAAATATTCGGCGCCCGAACCGTCGGTCACGTCGTGTTCGCCGGGCACCGTGTGCAGTTCCGGCACGCGCAGCGCGGACAGCAACTGCGACGCATGGTCGAATTCCTCCGGTTTGGACAAGTGCGTGATGTCGCCGGTATGGATCGTGAGCGCGGGCGCGGTGGACATTCCGTTGACGAGATCGATGGTCTGCCGCAGCGTGGCCGCGACGTCCGGATTCGCGTCCTTGTTGAAGCCGATATGCGTGTCGCTGATCTGGACGAACAGTGGCCGGCCCGCCTTCGCGGGGACGACGGCGCCGTTTTGCGCGAGCGCGAGATCGAACGGCGTCAGGATGCCGCCCGACAACGTAAACAGCGTGCCGAGTCCGCCGAACGCCATGCATTGCAGGGCCTTGCGGCGCGACGGGCGGGTTGGGGTCGATGAAGACATGGGAGCCTCGCAATCGTATGACGTAACCGGACGGCCGGATCGTCCTGGAATATGCCGGCGCATTCGCATGCCATACCGGCGCGGCGACGGATTTATTCCCGCGTGTTACGACGTTGTGCGCCGCTGCTTACGGCTTGCGGCGCGATGACGAAGCGCCGGCGCATGACGTGTCAATGTCTTGTAAGTGACACGTCACAGTTGCGTCATCCGCGCCCGATAGCCTGCGACACCGAATCACCTTCTCCGGAGCCCCTCATGCTGAATCTCGCGGCTACGGAAGCCAGCGGTGCGGCCAGTCATCGCACGCGCATCCTCAGCCTGGCGCTGCCTTGTCAGGTTGCCGGCAATCGTCCGCCCGACGCCTGGGAATTTGTTCCGGGCCGCACGCGCTGACGCGGCGGTCGGCCGCCCCCCATCGATTTTCAATTCGACCAAGACGCTACCGATGGATATCCGTTTCTTCGACCCGAATCGCACCGCCAACGCATCCGCGTGGCGCGTGCTCCCCAATCGCTGGGATGCGGTCGCATTTCCGTTGATCATCGGCATACTCGCGATGGCGATCGTCGGCTTCCATCAGACGCTGGCGCCGATCGCGACCCTGCAGAGCCAGAAGATCTCGCTCGATCCGTCGAACCTGCCCGAATACGCGTTGCGCACCACGCTGCGCATGCTCGCCGCGATGGTGGCCTCGCTCGTGTTCACGCTGGTCTACGGCACGCTCGCCGCGAAAAGCCGCCGCATCGGCATGGTGTTGATCCCGATCCTCGACATCCTGCAGTCGGTGCCGGTGCTCGGCTACATCTCGTTTACGGTCACGTTCTTCCTCGCGCTGTTCCCGGGCCGCGTGCTCGGCGCCGAGCTCGCGGCGATCTTCGCGATCTTCACGAGCCAGGCGTGGAACATGACATTCAGCTTCTACCAGTCGCTGCGCACGGTGCCGCGCGACCTGAGCGAAGTGTCGCGCGGCTTTCACCTGACGTCGTGGCAGCGCTTCTGGAAGCTCGAGGTGCCGTTCTCGATGCCCGGGCTGATCTGGAACATGATGATGTCGATGTCGGGCGGCTGGTTCTTCGTCGTCGCATCGGAGGCCATCACCGTCGGCAACCAGACGATCACGCTGCCGGGAATTGGCGCATATCTCGCGCAGGCAATCTCGGACAAGAACCTCGGCGCGGTGGGCTGGGTGATCGTCGCGATGTCGGTCGTGATTCTCGCGTACGACCAGTTCCTGTTCCGTCCGCTCGTCGCGTGGGCCGACAAGTTCCGGATGGAGAACACCGCGTCGGGCGATGCGCCGCAATCGTGGCTGCTCGACATGATGCGTCGTACGCACCTGATCCATCAGTTGCTGGTGCCCGCCGGCTGGCTGCTGTCGCAGGCCGCGCGGATTCCGTTGCGCGCGCCGTCGCGGAACGGCGCTCGCTCGCGCGCTGCGTCGATGCGCGGTTCGTCGCGCATCGGCGATATCGTGTGGGGAACGTTCGTCATCCTGATCACGGTGTATGTCGCATGGCGCGTCGTCAGCTTCGTCGCGACCGGCGTGACGATGGCCGACGTCGGCCACGTACTCGTGCTCGGTCTCATCACGCTGCTGCGCGTGCTGGTGCTGATCGCGATCGCGTCGGTGGTCTGGGTGCCGCTCGGCGTGCTGATCGGGCTGCGCCCCGCGCTCGCCGAGAAGATCCAGCCGCTCGCGCAGTTCCTCGCCGCGTTCCCGGCGAACCTGCTGTTTCCGGTGTTCGTGATCGTCATCGTCCACTTCCACCTGAACGCGGACATCTGGCTGTCGCCACTGATCGTGCTCGGCACGCAGTGGTACATCCTGTTCAACGTGATCGCCGGCGCGATGTCCTATCCGAACGACTACAAGGAAGCGACGAAGAATTTCCGCATCCGCGGCTGGCAGTGGTGGCGCCAGGCGATCCTGCCCGGCATCTTCCCGTACTACGTGACCGGCGCAATCACCGCGTCGGGCGGCGCGTGGAACGCGAGCATCGTGTCCGAGTTCGTGCAGTGGGGCGACACGAAGGTCGTCGCGCACGGCCTCGGCTCGTACATCGCGCAGACTACTGCCGCTGGCGACTTCCCGAAGATCATCCTGGGCATTGCCGTGATGTCCCTGTTCGTTACCTTGTTCAACCGTCTGCTGTGGCGTCCGATGTACGCCTATGCGGAATCCCGGCTCCGTCTCGATTGAGAGTAAGCGCGATGCAAAATTCGACCGTTATCAACGCCCCCGTCAAGACGTCCCAGCCGTTGCAGCCGCCGCGCCTCGGCGAGGAAATCCTGCGTGTCGATCACGTCTGCCGCGGCTTCAACAAGACGCAGGGTGAGTTGCTCGTGCTCGACGATGCGAACCTGTCGCTGCGCGAAGGCGAGATCGTCGGGCTGCTCGGCCGTTCGGGCTCGGGCAAGTCGACGCTGCTGCGGATCATCGCCGGGCTGATCGAGCCGACCGGCGGTGAAGTGACCTATCTCGGCAAGCCGCTGCGCGGCCCGGCCGAAGGCGTCGCGATGGTGTTCCAGACCTTCGCGCTGTTCCCGTGGCTGACCGTGTTGCAGAATGTGGAAGCGGGGCTGGAGGCGCTGGGTGTCGGCGCACGCGAGCGGCGCGAACGCGCGCTCGCCGCGATCGACCTGATTGGTCTCGACGGCTTCGAGAACGCGTATCCGCGCGAGTTGTCGGGCGGCATGCGCCAGCGCGTCGGTTTCGCGCGCGCGCTCGTCGTCGATCCGACGATCCTGTTGATGGACGAGCCGTTTTCGGCTCTCGACGTGCTGACGGCCGAAACGCTGCGTACCGACCTGCTGGATTTGTGGACGCAAGGCCGGATGCCGATCAAGTCGGTGCTGATCGTCACCCACAACATCGAGGAAGCGGTGTTCATGTGCGACCGGATCCTCGTGCTGTCGTCGAACCCGGGCCGCGTGATCGCCGAGATCAAGGTGCCGTTCAAGCATCCGCGCAACCGGCTTGACACCGAGTTCCGCAAGCTGGTCGACGACATCTACGCGAAGATGACCGCGCGCCAGACCGGCGAGGCGACGAAGAAGGGGCTGGAGCTTGGCAGCTGGCTGCCGCGGGTGTCGACCAACCTGATGGCCGGCCTGATCGAGACGCTCGCGATGGCGCCGTACCACGGCCGCGCCGACATGCCGGAAATCGCGCGTACGTTGCATCTGGAAGTGGACGAGCTGTTCCCGATCGCCGAAGTGCTGCAGTACCTTGGTTTTGCGGATGTGCGGGAAGGGGACGTGTTCCTGACGCCGCCTGCACGCGTGTTCGCGGAGTTCGGCACGCAGGAGCGCAAGCTGATGTTCGCCGATCACCTGCTCAAGCACGTGCCGCTCGCCGCGCGGATCAAGAAGGTGCTGAACGAGCGCCCGGGCCATCGCGCGCCGCGCGTGCGCTTCGAGCAGGAGCTGGAGGATTTTCTGTCGGACGGTGCGGCCGAGGAGACGCTCGACGCGGTGATCGACTGGGGGCGTTACGGCGAAGTCTTTTCGTATAACGACAAGACGGAGGTGTTTAGTCTTGAGGATGTGGAGTCGTGAAGACTGCGAGTAGACACGTACGGGTGCCCGACGACGTCGATAGCTGAAAGCTCATGCCCGAATGACGATCACCGTCACTCCGGCAAATCCCACTGATTCGCATCCCGCTCGACCCCACCCGTACTCAGCCGCTCGATTTTCTCCATCCGCTGCCGCGCCAGCTCGGGAAGCCGGTTCGTCACGCCGATCACCAGCGCTTCGGCGAGCGCGAGCGCGGGCACGTTCGTCTGCAGCATCGCGAACGGGCGTCCCTGGATCCGCAGCACGATCTCGGCGAACGCGCTGATCGGCGAGCGCCATTCGTCGGTGATCAGCAGCACCCTGACGCCGAGCTGGTGCGCAGCCTGCGCGAACCGGATGCTGTCCTTCTGATAGCGGCGAAAATCGAAGATGACCAGCACGTCGGCAGGCCCCATGTCCGTCAGCGTGACCGACGCGAGATTCACGTTCGGCTCGACGTACTGTACATGCGGGCGCGCATACGCGAGCGTGAAGGAAAACAGCGACGCGAGCGGCGCGGTGTAACGCCCGCCGCCGCAGAACACGCGGAGATCCGGATCGGCCAGCAGCGTCACCGCTTCGTCGAACGCCGCCGCGTCGAGCTCGTCGATCGTCGTGGCGAGCGCTTGCGAGAGCCGCTGGAAGATCGCCGAATGACTGTCGCGCATTCCCGATTCCGAGTGGAACGCATCCATCCGCGCGAGCGGCGAATTCATCGCGGTGTCGATCTCGTCGTGCAACGCCTGCTGGAACGACGAGTAGTTCGGAAAGCCGATCCGCACGACGAAGCGAAACACGGTCGGGTCGCTGACTTCGGCTTGCTTCGCAAAACTGGCGATCGGCCCGAGACCGAGGCTCGGATAGCGATCCAGCAGCGCATGCGCGACCTTCTGTTCCGACGGCGTGAAGCTATCCATCTGGGATAGCAGCAACGCCCTGATGCTTGTCCCCATCGGGCACTCCGGCTTGCTCGTATCTGAATGACAAACGGCAGACCTGTGTCTGCCGGCGACTCCACGCATGTTAGCCGATCGACGGCCCGCGGGCCGTGTGCGACTCCAGATTAGAGGGCCGCATCGCCTCCGCTCCGATCATTCACATGTGTAATAAAACAAACATTCAAAGCGACGGCGAATCCTTCCGATATAGCGGAATAATTCAGTGATAACCCTAGGTTTTTGAATAAAAACCCCGGTGATATGATCGCGGCCTCGCTGGAATGTACTGTTCATTACATGTCGGATCGCATCCGCATGGCCCGGTTATTGTCTGGAGGATTCCGTCATGAGGCGGCTCGTAGTACTCACCCTGTTGTCTGCCATGAGCGCGTGCGTGCTCGCCGCTTCGGAACCCGCGGTGGAAGCGAAGAACGGCATGGTCGTGTCGTCGCAGCATTACGCGTCGCAGATCGGCGTCGACATTCTGAAGAAGGGCGGCAACGCGGTGGACGCCGCGGTGGCGGTCGGCTACGCGCAGGCGGTGACCAATCCGTGCTGCGGCAACATCGGCGGCGGCGGCTTCATGACCGTGCACCTGGCCGATGGCCGCGACCGCTTCATCAATTTCCGCGAGACGGCGCCGGCCGCGGCATCGGCGAACATGTATCTCGATGCGAAGGGCAACGTCATTCCGGACGACAGCCTGTACGGCTATCGCGCGGTCGGCGTGCCGGGCACGGTCGCCGGTCTCGACCTCGCGCAGCGCAAGTACGGCAAGCTGACGCGCAAGCAGGTGATGGAGCCGGCGATCCGGCTCGCGCGCGACGGCTTCGTGCTGACGCGCGGCGACACGGACATCCTCGACACGACGATCGAGCGCTTCAAGAAGGATCCGGAAGCCGCGCGCATCTTCCTGCGCCCGGACGGCACGCCGCTGCAGCCGGGCGACCGCCTGGTGCAGAAGGACCTGGCGCGCACGCTCGAGCGTATCGCGGAGCAGGGCCCCGAGGCGTTCTATCACGGCGAGATCCCGAAGATCGTCGAAGCGGCCGCGAAGCGCGGCGGCGGCCTGATCACGGCAGCCGATTTCGCGTCGTATCGCGCGCAGGACGTTACGCCGCTGACCTGTACGTATCGCGGCTACGAGTTCGTGTCGGCGCCGCCGCCGAGCTCGGGCGGCGTGACGATGTGCGAGACGCTGAACGTCCTCGAAGGCTATGACCTGCGCAAGATGGGCTACCAGTCGGCGTCGGTGGTCCACTACATGACCGAGGCGATGCGCCATGCGTACGAGGATCGCAACACGCTGCTGGGCGATCCGAACTTCATCGACAATCCCGTCGCGAAGCTGACGAGCAAGGCGTATGCGGCCGAGATCCGCAAGCAGATCAGCGGCGAGACGGCGACTGCGTCGGTCGACGTGCAGCCGGGCGTCGGCGTGCACGAGAAGCCGGAGACGACCCACTATTCGATCGTCGACCACGACGGCAACGCGGTGTCGACCACATACACCGTCAATGGCCGCTTCGGCGCCGTGGTGATCGCGCCGGGCACGGGCTTCTTCCTGAACGACGAGATGGACGACTTCACCGTGAAGGTCGGCGCGCAGAACCTGTTCGGCCTCGTGCAGGGCACGCGCAACTCGATCGCACCGGGCAAGCGCCCGCTGTCGTCGATGGCGCCGACGATCGTGAAGAAGGACGGCAAGGTGTTCATGGTGGTCGGTTCGCCGGGCGGCTCGCGCATCATCACCATCACGCTGCAGACCGTGCTGAACGTGATCGACTACGGGATGACGCCGCAGGATGCGGTCGGCGCGCCGCGCGTCCATCATCAATGGCTGCCGGACCAGGTCTATTACGAGACCCGCGGCCTGTCGCCCGACACGCTCGCGATCCTGCACAAGATGGGCTACAAGATGGTCGAGCAGACGCCGTGGGGCGCCGCCGAGCTGATCATGGTCGGCCTGCCCGGCACCGAAGCGACGAGCCACCAGAGTTCCGGTAACGACTCGTCGGTATCCGGCAATGTACGCGTCGGTTACATCTATGGCGTCAACGATCCGCGCCGCCCGGCGGGGTCGGCGATCGGCTACTGATCGGGTACTCACCGATCCGGTTTGATCGCATCACATTGAACCGTTGCAACCGGCGTTCGCCATCGCGCGAGCGCCGGAGCAGCGACAGGGCGCATGACCGGCCCGCAACGCGCACCGTGGCACGGCACCGGCGCGGCGTTTTCTTCCATTCCTGCACCGTGCGTCGAGTACCGTTATGAACAAACGAATGTCCGCGGCAGTCTGGATCCTGCTCGCAATGGCGGCCGGCATCTTCATCGGCTACATGATCTACACGCAGTTTCCGGACAAGCAGTCCGCGACGGAAATCGCCGGCTACATCTCGCTCGTGTCCGACGTGTTCCTGCGCCTGATCAAGATGGTGATCGGCCCGCTGGTGTTCTCGACGCTGGTCGTCGGCATCGCGCACATGGGCGACGCATCGTCGGTGGGGCGCGTGTTCGTGAAGGCGTTCGGCTGGTTCGTCACCGCATCGCTGATTTCGCTGCTGCTCGGGTTGCTGATGGCGAACCTGCTGCGCCCCGGGGAAAACCTCGGCCTGCCGCTGCCGGATGTTGGCGCATCCGCGCATCTCGCGACGTCCAAGTTCACGCTGAAGGATTTCGTCAGTCACATGGTGCCGAAGTCGATCGCCGAGGCGATGGCGAACAACGAGATTCTGCAGATCGTCGTGTTCTCGATGTTCTTCGGCGTCGCGCTGTCGGCGCTCGGCGAGCGCGGCAAGATTCTCGTCGCCGCGATCGACCAACTGGCGCACGTGATGCTGAAGATCACCGGCTACGTGATGAAGCTCGCGCCGCTCGCGGTGCTGGCCGCGATGGCGTCGACCGTCGCGATCAACGGGCTGTCGATCCTGCTGAAGTTCGCGGTGTTCATGGGCGACTTCTACGTGAGCCTGTTCCTGTTGTGGAGCACGCTCGTGGCCGCCGGCCTGCTGTTCCTCGGCCGTCGTGTGTTCAAGCTGCTGGCGCTGATCAAGGAAGCGTTCATGCTGTCGTTCGCGACTGCCAGCTCCGAAGCCGCGTACCCGAAGATCCTCGACGCGCTCGACCGGTTCGGCGTGCGGCGCAAGATCTCGAGCTTCGTGATGCCGATGGGCTATTCGTTCAACCTCGACGGTTCGATGATGTACTGCACGTTCGCGTCGCTGTTCATCGCGCAGGCGTACAACATCCATCTGTCGCTCGGCACGCAGATCACGATGCTGCTGGTGCTGATGCTGACGTCGAAGGGGATGGCCGGCGTGCCGCGCGCATCGCTCGTCGTGATCGCGGCGACGCTGCACCAGTTCGACATTCCGGAAGCGGGGCTGCTGCTGATTCTCGGCGTCGACACGTTCCTCGACATGGGGCGCTCGGCCACCAATGCGGTGGGCAACTCGATCGCCAGCGCGGTGGTCGCGAAGTGGGAAGGCGAGCTGATGTCGGAGTCCGAAGCGAAGGCGCATGCCGCGCATCTCGACGCGGAACTGGAACGGCAGAACGGCGATCCGGCCTATGGCGCCGGTCGGGCGACGTCCGCTTAAGCGGCGTACGCCGCGTCGAGGGACGCCGCCAGCACCATCGCGGCGGCGTTGCCCGGCGCCGAGCCGAGCAGTTGCGGCGCATAGACGCTGTCGCCGGGCGCGATCGGCCGCCCCGACAGCGCGCAGACGCCGCGCTTGCGCGTCGTGAACAGCCGCCACTTCTGGTAACCGTAGTGACCGGTGCACGCGTCGCGCCACGAAATCATCACGGTGTCGGCGGTGGGCCGCTCGAGCACGCTGATGGTCGGCTGGCTCGTCGCGTCCCACGACGGCAAGCGGTCGCGCGTGACGCTGCGCCTGCGCGGCGCGGCCCATGAGACGGACGGCATGTCGAAGCTGCCGATCGCGGCGACGGTCCTGAGCCAGGCGGCTGCACTGTTGCTCATGTCTGCTTTCCTCGAAACGTTACGCAATGTATCAAGACAGGCGGATGCGCGGCTGCACGCAGCCGTTGATCCGTTCGGCGATCCACAGCAGCGTCGCCTTGGAGAATCCGTGCAGCGCCTGCTGGTGCCGCCGGTACAGCATCAGATGGCTGAACTGGGCGAAACGCCCCTGGATGAAGCCGCCGCGGAAGAACCCGAATTGCCCGAGCGTCCCGAATGCGTCGTAGTCGCTGATCGACACGAGCGCGCCGAAATCGTGGAACGCGAACGGCGGCAACGGCTTGCCGTCGAGCCATGCGGGCAGGTGTTTCGCGAGATGCTCGGCCTGCTGGGTCGCGACCTGCGCGGTCGGCGGCAGCGGCCGCTCCTGGCCGTCGGGTTGCAGGCTCGCGCAATCGCCGATCGCGAACACGTGTTCATCGGCCGTGGCCTGCAACGTGGGCCCGACCATGATCTGGTTCGCACGGTTCGTATCGAGCCCGCCCAGCGCCTGCATGAAATCCGACGCCTTCACGCCGGCCGCCCACACCATCAAATCCGCTTCGGCAAACGAACCGTCTCCATAGTGGAAGCCGTTCGCATCGGCCGACGTGACGCGCGTCGACGTCAGCACGTGCATGCCGATCTGTTCGAGCCGGCGCTGCGCGGACGCGGAAATCCTTGGCGGAAACGCGGCGAGGATGCGCGGGCCGCTTTCGAGCAGCGTCAGCTGAAGCCGTTCGCGCACCGTCGCATCGCCATACGCCTGCGCGACTTCCAGCAGCCGGCTCAGCTCCGCTGCCAGCTCCACGCCCGTCGCGCCCGCACCGACGATCGCGACGCGAAACGGCTCGTCGCGCGCGATGCTGCGGAACACGCGCATCCGCAGTGCTTCGTTGAAGGTTTCGGCCTGCTGCTGGCTGTCGATGAAGTAGCAGTGCTCGCGCACGCCCGGCACGCCGAAATCGTTGGCTTGGCTGCCGAGCGCGAGGATCAGCACGTCGTATTCGAGCTCGCGCGCGTCGAGCAGGAGTTCGCCGTCCGGCGAGCGGATCTCGGCGAGCTGCACGCGGCGGCGCGCGCGATCGAGCCCCTTCAGTTCGCCGGGCTGGTACGTGTAGCCGTGGTCGCGCGCGTGGGCGAGGAAGATCACCTGCTGTTGCTGCACGTCCCGTGTGCCGGCCGCGATCGTGTGCAGCATCGGCTTCCACACGTGGGTCGGGCTGCGGTCGACGACAGTGACCTGCGCGCGCCCGCTACGGCCGAGGCGTTCACCGAGGCGGGTCGCGAGCTGCAAGCCGGCGATTCCGCCGCCGACGATGACGATGCGGGCAGGGCGAGTAAGGGTTGTCATGGATAAATCATCACGTGATGAATAAGGTATGATCCTAGCGCTTCCCGGCTTCGCGTGTCAACGGAGCGGGGCAGGCGGCCCGGCCCGGGCGACGCGAAACCGGGGCACGAACATGGGCATTCGAATCAATCAACAGGAGCAGGAAAACGTGGCTGAAGTCACTGAGTGCGCGCCGTCGAAGCGACGCACGCGCGGGCGGCCGCTGGCGGACGCGTCCGTCGGTCCGGACGTGATATTGCGAGCCGCGCGCCGCACGTTCGCGAAGCGCGGCTACGATGCGACGAGCGTGCGTGAGGTCGCGCGCGAGCTGGGCATCGACGCGGCGCTGATCGCCCATCATTTCGGCACGAAGGAAACGCTGTGGCTGGCGGTCGTCGAGCAGATCGCCGAGCTGGCCCAGCCGATGTTCGATGCATTGCGTGCGCTGCGCGCGTCGTCATTGCCGCATCGCGAGCGCATGCGGCGCGCGATCGAGCTGTGCGTCGATCACGAATTCGACGAGCCGGACATCGGCATGTTCTTCTCGACGGCAGCGACCGAGGAGGGCGCGCGGCTCGATCGGCTGCGGGAGCGGCTCGTGCGGCCGTATCACGACGCGATGTTTCCGCTGCTGGCGGAGGCCGTCGACGCCGGCGCGATCCGCCCGGTCGATCCGGATGTGCTGTTCTTCATGATCGCGAGCGCGGTCGGCACGACGGTGTCGTATAGCCACCTGATTCTCGAGTTCACGTCGTTGCCCACGCGGCAGGATGCGTTCCGGCAGGCCGTGCTCGACGTCGCGCTCAACTTCCTGCTCGACTGAGCGCCGTGGGCGCGACGCGCGCGATCACGTCGCCGTCACGTCGCAGCCACCAGCCCCAGCGTGCCAACCGCGTGCCGCGCGCTGTCGCGCAGCGCGTCGACGAGCGGCGACGGCGTCCGGTACGCGATCGCCAGTTCGTACGCGAGCGGGCTGCCCGCGCCCGTCAGTTCGCAGAACGTAATGCCTTGCGGCTGCATCGGCACGAACAGGCGCGGCATCAGCGCGACACCGATGCCGCCCGCGACGAGTCCGGCGGTCGTCTGCATCTGACGCGGCTGCTGGACCACCCGCGGCGCGAAGCCGGCCTGCGCGCACGCCGTCACGATCCGCGCATGCATGCCGGGCCCGTGATGCGCGGCAAACAGCACCCACGGTTCGGCCGCCAGCTCGGCCAGCGCGATGCGGCGGCGGCGCGCGAGCCGGTGGCCGTCGGGCAGCGCGGCGACCATCCGGTCGCGCAGCAGCGGCTCGACGTGCACGTCGCCGGCATCGGCCACCGGCAGCACGACGAGGCCGACGTCTGTGCGGTCCTGACGCAGCGCGAGCACCTGCTCGGCGGTCGTGCCTTCTTCCAGCTGGAAATCGACGTCCGGATGCCGCTCCTGGAACGCGCGGAGGATCAGCGGCAGCAGCGCGTTGACCGTGCTGTCGACGAACCGCAGCCGCAGCGTGCCGCCCAGGCCGGCGCCGGCGCGTCGCGCCACGGCGACCGCCCGCTCGGCCTGCTCGAGCGCGCGGCGCGCTTCGAGCAGGAAGGCATCGCCGGCCGGCGTGAGCGTCGCGCCGCGGTTGTCGCGTTCGAACAGCGCGACGCCCAACTCTTCCTCGAGCTTGCGGATGGCCGCGCTGAGCGGCGGCTGCGCCATGTGCAGGCGCTCGGCGGCGCGCCGGAAGCTGAGCGTTTCGGCGACGGCAATGAATTGCCGGAACTGGCGCAAATCGATCATTGCGATACCTTTCGCGTATCGGATGGTCATCGAATTCGTATTTTACCTATCGCCGTGCATTGTCCAGACTGCCAATGTCATCAATCGTCAACACCGAGGAAGGAGGGCAGCACATGACAGGCAGCGAACAGCAACGTACGGCGATCGTCACGGGCGGGTCGAGCGGAATCGGCTTCGCGATCGCGAGGCGGCTGGTGGAGGACGGGTATCGCGTCGCGATCGTCGGGCGCGACGCGGGGCGGCTGGAGGCGGCCGTCGCGCGGCTCGGCACCGCGGCGATCGGGCAGGCGGCCGACCTGAGCGTGCGGCGCGACGCGGCGTCGGCGGTCGCGGCGATCGTCGCGCAGTGGCCGCGCATTGACATGCTGGTCAACAACGCGGGGCAGACGGGGCGGGTCGGCGCGGACACCGAAGCGGGCGACGCCGAAACCGTATGGGATGCCGTCCTCGCCGCGAACCTCAAGAGCACGTTCATCACGACGCTGGCCGTGCTGCCGCACCTGGCCGAGCGCGCCGCGCGGATCGTGAACATCGGATCGATCGCGGCGCGCGCCGGCAGCCTCCTACCGGGCGGCCTCGCATATGCGGCGGCGAAGGCGGGCGTCGAAGGGTTTACCGTCGCGCTGGCGCGTGAACTCGGGCCGCGCGGTGTCACGGTCAATACGGTCGCGCCAGGCTATATCGCCGATACGCGCTTGTTCGGCGATGCCGGCGTCGCACCGGCCATCGCGGCGACGATCCGCGAGCAGACGCCTGTGGGCCGCGCCGGCCATCCGGACGACATCGCGGACGCGGTCGCGTGGCTCGCCGGGCCGCGCGCGTCGTTCGTCACCGGCGCGACGATCGCGGTGAACGGCGGCTGGCGCGTCGGATGACGCGGAACGGCAGCGCGGCGGCGGGGCGTCGCGCCGGCCGCATGCGTCAGTCGAGATCGGGCGGCGTATCGCCGAGCCAGCGCCGCGCGCCGGGGCCGTTGCGCCCCGCGCGATCCTCGGGATTGGTCAACTTGCAGCGCTTCAGCGACAGGCAGCCGCAGCCGATGCATTCGTCGAGGTTGATGTAGAGCCGCTGCAGCTCCTCGATCCGGTTCGCGACGCGCTGCTTCCAGCCGCGTGACAGCCGCTGCCAGTCCTTGTTGGTCGGCGCGGTGTCTTCCGGCAGGCTCACGAGCTGCTCGGCGATCTCGTCGAGCGAGTAGCCGATCTTCTGCGCGAACACGATGAATGCGATCAGCCGCAGCACCGCGCGCGAATAGTGGCGATGGCTCGAGCCGTTACGGTGGGACTTGATCAGCCCGCGCATCTCGTAGAAGCGCAGCGTCGACGCCGGCACGCCGCTGCGCGCGGCCACTTCGCGGATCGACATCAGCGGCCATTGCGGGGTTTCGTCTATACCCATGATGCCCTCCGGGAAAGCTTGACTTCAAGTTAACTTAAACTTTTATGCTGCGCGGCAGTTTAACCCGTCGCGAGGCGTCATGCTTCTCTTATCCCTACGCAGGACGTCGCCTTTGGGTGCGGCCTGCGCACTGCTGCTGGCGTTATTCGGGCTGCTGTATTTCGTGCTCCTGACGGTGTACCCGGAAGCGCAAGGCGTATACAGCCCATCGCGCGGCCGCTTCCTTGTGCGCGGTGGCAAGCAGGTGGCGCGCGGTGTCGGCGCCCCGGTGATCCAGCCGAATGGGCACTGAGCACCGCGTCGCATGTCGGCTGCGGTACGGATCAGTGAAACGTGCTGCCCGCGAGCATCCCGCCGTCGACGATGAATTCCGCGCCCGTGCAGTACGCGGATTCGTCGGATGCGAGGAACAGCACGGGACGATCGGGACTTGAGGCGAGCGATCCGCCGCGAGCGGGGCAACTGAGATCGGCTGCGGTCCGGGGCCGATTCGGGCGCCGATTAGCCACCTCGCACGCCGGCGCGCCGTCTTTCTATCGTCGACCGCCGCCGGGTCGTCCGCCGTACGGCGTTGCGCCGACCGAAAGCCGGCGCGGGCGTCCGTCTATCGCCACGTGCCGTCGACGTAGATCCACACCGGCCCTTGGCGCCGCCAGTAGCCGGGCACCCACCGACGCCCCGGGCGTCGCGCGACCCAGCGGCCGGACACCCATATATAGTGGCCGCGCTGCCAGCGCCAGTAGCCATCGGTCCAGACATAGCCGTGCGGCCGCGGCGGCGGCGGACGGCGATCGTGCCGCGGGGCCGGCGGCGCGAAGCCCGGGCGATCGGGATAAGGCGGCCTGCCGGGCCCTTGGTTCGGTCCGGGCGGCCGGTATCCCGGCGGTGCTGGCTGGGCCGAAGCGGTACGCAGCCAGCCGCCGGTGGCCGCGACGGCGGCGGTCAGTCCGATGGCGCGCAACAACGAGCGTCGATTCATGGCGGGTCCTCTTATATGTAGTTGGTCCGCCGTACATTAGCCTCCCGGTCTCGTGGCCGGGTTACGCAGGCCGTTAAGGCTGTTACTGCATGTCACGAGGGCACGTTGTTCGTCCGCTGGAGCGGGCGATCTCCCGTTGCAGCCCCGTGCCGACGGCGCAGGCACCAGCAACGGCCGCGCGGATGTGTGTTTACCGTTTGGCCGGTTGGTTTTTAGGCGGCGCGGCCCGGTATTTGAGATTTGTTTAGGTAAAAATTACCTATTTCGGGCGATTTACGGATTCCGCTTGTTGTTTCTATGCAACCGTCAAGACGCTGACACGAAGGAATGGTGGGATAGAAGGGTCCAAAAAACCGTCGTCAAGAAGTCAAAAAAATACGTAAAAACAAATACTTATAACTCGTCCCCACTTTCATTATTTCTAGTTATGGAAAAGCTTATTTCTTTATTTGCAGATCGCGCCCCTAGGGTACACCCCTAAACTCACGGTTCCCAAACGGGCAACTATCCGGGCGCCGCCAGCAGGACCGATGGCGCTCCCGGGCGGTTGCAGACCGTTTATGAACAAGGTCGCGAGACCTGCCTCTTTTTAGAAGGGAGCTCCACGAATGAACAAGACTCTGATCGTTGCAGCAGCTGCAGCATCGTTCGCTACCGTCGCTCACGCGCAAAGCAGCGTCACGCTGTACGGCGTGCTGGACGCAGGCATCACCTACACGAGCAACGTCCAGCCGGCACTCGGCCAAGCTGGCAAGTCGCGTTGGGCGATGGGTTCGGGCATTGACCAGAGCCGTTTCGGCCTGCGTGGCTCGGAAGACCTGGGTGGCGGCCTGAAGGCAATCTTCACGTTGGAAAGCGGCTTCGGCATCGGTAACGGCAAGCTGGGCAACAACGGCGGCATGTTCAACCGTCAAGCATTTGTCGGTCTGTCGAGCCAGTACGGCACGGTCACGCTGGGTAAGCAGTATGACGCAACGCAAGACTACCTGGCGCCGCTGACGGCAACGGGCTCGTGGGGCGGCACGTACTTCGCGCACCCGCTGAACCTCGACCGTCTGAGCACGACCGGTGACGTCGCAGCGAACAACACCATCAAGTTCACGAGCGCGAACTACGCTGGCCTGCAATTCGGCGGCACGTACTCGTTCTCGAACAACACGAACTTCGGTAACAACCGTGCGTACAGCGCAGGCGTTGCATACCAGTTCCAAGGCCTGAAGCTGGCGGGTGCATACTCGCAAGCGAACCTGGGTGACGGTACGAACGCAAACGGCGCGACGTCGTCGGCAATCGGTGGCGTTGCTAGCCAAGGCCGCGTCCGCACGTACGGTGCTGCTGCTGGTTACGCATTCGGCCCGGCACAAGTCGGCGCTGCATGGACGCAAGCACGTCTCGACAACAACGCAGTTGGTCTGGGCACGCTGCGCACCGACAACTACGAAGTCAACGCAAAGTACAACCTGACGCCGGCTCTCGGCCTGGGTGCTGCTTACACGTACACGAACGCGAAGATCAACAACGGCAGCACGCACTGGAACCAGTTCGGCCTGCAAGCTGACTACTCGCTGTCGAAGCGCACGGACGTCTACGCACAAGCTGTGTACCAGCGTGCAGCGAAGAACGGCATTGGCGCATCGATCTACAACGGCGACAGCTTCAGCAACAACCTGCCGAGCTCGTCGATCAACCAAACCGCAGCAACGGTTGGTCTGCGTCACCGCTTCTAAGCGTGACAAGCGGGGTAACCCGCTTCGCAGTATCGAAAAGGCGCCTTCGGGCGCCTTTTTTTCGCCTGTCGAATGCGGCTATGCGGGTCGCGACGACGGTGCGTATCGTCCGGGCGCAAAAAAACGAGGCTCAGGGCCTCGCTTTTTGTTTGATATGGCCGAGGCACGCTGCCGGCCCGCAGCGGCGTCAGCGCGTGTATTCGCCGTTGGCTTCCGGCTGGAACACGATCGCTGCAACCTTCATCAGCTTTTCGGCGCCGCTCGGCTGCAGCACCTTCACCAGTTGACCTCGTTGCGTACCCAGCAGCGCCATGCCAACGGGCGAGAACACGTTCAGGCGCCCGAGTTCGAGATTAGCGGCATCCGGATAAACAATCGTCCAGGTGGCCTGTTCCTGGGATGCTTCGTCGAGCAGCGTGATCTGCGAGTTCATCGTGACGACGTTCGCCTTGATGGCGTCGGGCTGGACGATGTCCGCGCGCTCGAGCAGCGTGTCGAGCATCGCCTGGAAGCGCGGGTTGTGTTCGGCGTGCTTCTCGAGGCGAGCGACGTCGACTTCGCTCAGCTGGTAAAGGCGTTGTTTCATGGCAGTTCTCCAAATGATCGGCGGGGGCAGGCGTGGCATGCCTATGAGGATCGCCCGGAGCCTGTCTGACCTGGCTCCGGGAGGAGACCGTGCCGTCAGATCAGGCGCCGGGCAGGGGCGAGCGGTGCCTGGGCCGTGCGTCGAACGCAGGTGGGCGCCGGCTGACCGGCGCGCATGCACACGCCGGCGGGGCCGGACGGCAAAACCGAAAGAGGCGTGGGCGCGTGCATGGTGGATAGGGTACCGACGGATGAATAAAGCCTTACGATTCTACAACACAACCTTCGGATCGGCGATTAGGCTGTCGGCCTTCCGTCAGGCATTGTTGTGGAAATGCTTTAAGTGATGGCGATGCAGTGACGCGACATCGATGGATTTTTTCCAAAAACGCAACGCTGTATGTTCAAACCAAGGGTTTCCCCTTGGTATCGCGAGCACTACACTTGTTTCCATCGCTTCAGACAGTCCTGCCGGGAGCGACGCCAAAAGAGAACATATTTCGGAGGTCCATCATGAAGTCGATCATCTACGCAGCGATCGCTGCATCCGTCCTTGCCGCCCCGATCGCATCGTTCGCACAGTCCGAGCAGGGGTTGACCCGTGAGCAGGTCCGGGCCGATCTCGTGCAACTCGAACAGAACGGCTACAAGCCGGTCGCGAGCGATTCGCAATATCCGCAGGACATCCAGGCCGCGGAACGACGGATTCAGCCGAGCCAGCCGATGCTCGCCCAAGCCGATACGAGCGGCTACGGTGCGGTGGCGATGAGCGCAGGCCAGTCGGGCCGCCGCGTCACGCGTGAAGCCCCGAATCCCGTGAACTCCGTCTACTTCGGCAACTGAACATCCCGGGTCTGCCCGAGCACAGCATGTGACCGACGGGGCGCGCGCCGCTAGCGCGCGTCCGCGTCAGCAGAGCAGAACCTCCGTCGCCGCACTCCGGCGGCTTTCCCGCCCAGACGCTCGCGCGTTTGGGCCTTTTTCGCTGGAGTGGATCAGACGGACGTGACCGACGGGGTGCCGTGGATATAGTGTTCCAGCTGGCTGATCGTGAATTGCTGGTCGGCAATCACGCTCTTCACGAGGTCGCCGATCGAGATCAGGCCGATCAGCTTGCCGCCGTCCAGAACGGGCAGGTGGCGCATCCGGTGTTCGGTCATCAGCGCCATGCACTCGTCGGTGGATTGCGATGGTTCGACGTAGCGCACCTTGGCCGTCATGATTTCCTCGACGCGGGTGGCTTTCGACGAACGCTCCTGCAGCACGATCTTGCGCGCGTAGTCGCGCTCGGTAACGATGCCGGCGATGTCGTCACCGTCGACGACCAGTAGCGCGCCGATTCCCTTTTCGGCCATCAGCTTGATGGCGTCGTAGACGAAATCGTTTTTCGTGACGGTGTAGATCGTGCGGCCGGAATCCGGCTTGGCCTTGAGAATTTGCGCGACAGTCGTGCTCATTTGCTTTCTCCGTGTGCGGGACGATGCAGGGAAGGCAGGGCGTGATGCGCGGCACCCGATGGGCCCAGTATAGCCGGGCCGACTGAGGCAGTCGCGTGACGTTTCCAGATTAGCGGTAAACTCCGGTCACGCACTATCCACACAACTCCTACATTCCTGATCGTTTCGACTCAATTCATGATGTCTTCGCGTCCCCAATCGCCCACGCCGGGCAATGGCCAGGCCGACGAGTGCGTGACGCTCGTCGCCACCGCGTCGCTGCCCACGCGCTACGGTACGTTCACGTCGTACGCTTTCCGCGTATCGGGCAGCGATGCCGAACATCTCGCGCTCGTGATGGGTGACGTCACCGGCGAACAGTCCGTGCTGGCGCGGCTGCATTCCGAGTGCCTGACGGGCGACGTGTTCGGCTCCTACCGCTGCGATTGCGGCGAGCAGCTCGATCTCGCGCTGCGCTACATCGCGGCGGAAGACCGCGGCGTGCTGCTGTATCTGCGCGGCCACGAAGGACGGGGCATCGGCCTGAGCAACAAGATTCGCGCATACGCGCTGCAGGAGCAAGGGCGCGATACCGTCGAGGCCAATCTCGACCTCGGCCTGCCCGACGACGCCCGCGAATACGACTCGGCCGCCGCGATCTTGCGGATCCTCGGCGTGACGTCGGTGCGTCTGATGAGCAACAACCCGAAGAAGTTCGACACGCTCGTGAAGCACGGCATTCCCGTCTGCGAACGCGTGGCGCTCGCGGTGCCGATGCGCGAGGAAAACGAGCGTTATATCCGCACCAAGCAGGCGAAGTTCGGGCATTACTTCGAAGAGAACGAATAAGCGTGTTCGACGCGCGGGTCCCCGACGGACGCCGCGCGCATTCTGCGAGCGCCGGGCAGGGCGATGCGTCCCGCTGCATTCAATTCTCGTCGTCGGTGCTGGTGGCCGTCGACGCTTCTTGCCGGTTCAGGCAACGATCGCGATTGCGTCACTCCTTCGCTTTGCATTCGGGCTCGTTACTGCGCTATCAAAAGCGCACCCGTGCGGGCTGACGCATCCCGCGCTCCCTGTACATCCCGATCACGGTTGACCGCTTCGTCGAAGATCGAAACCGAACGTTTGACGTTGTGTCGCCGACGCTCGGACGATGCTGGCGCGCTGGTGGCGATGCGTTCAGATCGCGCCGTGACCGCATGGCTCGCGCGTGGCCGATCTGGGTTGCCTGCCGATGCACGGGCAACCATCGCACGCTTCGAAGCGCAATCCGACGCACGCGAGCAATCTCGGCAGTCATCCTGCGTAGCCGCAAGGACATGCGCTGCGACGGCATATGCTCGCGTTTGTCGCACGTGCTGACTATTCGTCCCGCCGCCGATCTCAGCGCGTAACGGTTCTGGCATGCCTGCCCGTCAACGCCATTCCGCGTTCTGCAGGACGATCCGGTAGCCATCGGGGTCCTCGAAAGTCTGTCCGGATGCATCCCAATACGGATTGAACGACGCCACGCGCATGAAGCCGTGCGCGGCTGCGCGTGCGCATGCGGCTTCCCAGGCGCCGTGGTCGGGCAGATAGAAGACGATCAAGTCTTCGGGCGTGGGGGAGGGTGCGACCGGATGCGCCGGGCAGCGCGTGAATTCGAAGTGGTAGTCGAGCCCTTCGCGTCCGAGCATGACGCCGGAGAAGCCGTCGTGATCGTCGAAGCGCGCGAGTACCGACAATTCGAACGCGTCGCGGTACATGCGCTCGGTTCGGGCGAGATCGGCGACGGGGCGGGCGATGCGCAGATGGGCGTGCATGACGACGTCGGCGGTGCGTAACGGTTCGCCGATGATAAGCCGCAGGGCCCACGGTGAATGTGCCGCAAGCACGGAATTTTGATATGTCCCCGCTAAACCACGCAGGCAAGAAAAAGCCCGCTCCTGGGAGCGGGCTGAATCCATGTTTGGAGACATGGAGGAGACAGATGTAACTTTAAGGGAAAACCCGAGGGATGGCAAGCCCTAGTTGTAATTGTGCAACGCAGCGCGAACTGCTTTCCGGGCAAGAGGAGAGCACTGCGTATCGCGGCTCTTCCCGCGATCCGGCATTCCGCCATGTCCTGCCCGGCACATTTGCCGTTCAACCCACCGATCGACGCGTATCCGCGGGCTCCCGCCACTCTCACCTGCTCACATGCCGCCAGCCCGCGCATGCGCAGCAAATGCGCTAAACCGCTCCTGCGCAACCGGCACCGCGTACTTGTCGCGCATTTCCATCTCGATCCACGCGCAGGCTTCGCGCGCGCAGTCGGTCAGCGCGTGCCGCGTCGCGTGTCCATCGATGTCGTAGAGGAAGCGCACGCCAACCTCGTCGTCGGCGACCTGCCGCTGCAACTGGTTGAGCTGCAGTTGTGGCCCATGCCGCTGCGACAGCGCGCGCAGCTCGTCGAAGTGATATTCGAGCCAGTCGGCGAAGAACAGCGCATCGCTGTGGCTGCGCAGACGGAACGCCGCGCTGCGCGACGGACGCTGCGCGGTGTCGCCCGCAGCCTGCGGCTCGCCGATCGGTGCGACCGCCGCATCGACGGGCGCGAGCGGCTGCCCGATCTGCCGGTACGGTTCGCGCTCGCGTAACGCGTGCCACAGCAGTTCGTCGCCGGCGGCCCCGGACGGCTGCATCGTGAGGTCGTGCCGACTGTCGCCGACCGCGGCGATGTCGCGGATCACGAGGCGCAGCGAGCAGAGCGGCTCGTCGGCGACCAGCAGCGTCGCCGCGCGCGGCAGCCCGCAGACAAGTGGTGCGGCGCCGGCCGCCCGGAACACGAGGCCGCGGCGATCGAGCCGCACGAGCGGCAGCGGCCGCGGGAACGACGGGTAGGCGACTGCGATGCGGGCGCCGCTGGCACCCGTCAAGCCGGGCATCATCGCGCGAAAGACCTGAGACTGGTCCAAGGTGGTTCTCCTTCGTTACGATGCCGCGGCCGGACTACGCGCGTTCCGGCTCAGGCGGCGATGGCTTGCCGGGTGGCCCGTCCCGGCTCGATTCCAAGTGCAGCAAACGTTTGCGGATCGATGTCGATCCAGCACGCGACAACCAGACGACCGTCCACCTGCTTCGGCGGTCCTGCCCGGTGCGCGTGCACGCCGATCCGGCGGAACAGCCGCTCCATGCTCGCGAACGTCACGCCGATCAGCTGCCGCGCGCCCAGCTGCGCCGCGCATTCGACGACCGCGGCGAGCATCGGGCGGACGGCCCACTCGGCATTGCCCGGACCGCCTTCGTCGCCGGTCGCCGCGAACCGCGACAGCTCCCAGACGGCGGCCGATTGCGGCAGCGGGACGTCTTCGGCGATCAGGTCGGCGAACAGCGACTTCAGCAGATACGGGCGGGTGGTCGGCAACAGGCGCGCACATCCGCACACGTCGCCGCCGGCGTTTCTCGCGAACACGTAGACGGTATCGTCGCGATCGAACTGATCGCGCTCGAAACTCTCGTTCGCCGACGGAAGCGCCCAACCGAGCTGTTCGACGAATACACGGCGCCGATAGCGCCCTAAATCCGCTGCAAGTTCGTGCGGCAACCGCCCTTCCTCGTGAACGAAGGTTCGCATGGTGTCCTCGGATTGATCTTTGTATGCACGCATTACAGCGCGCGTCCCGAGGAGGCGGTAACTGGTAACTCTTACAGGTAGACGTGCGCCGACGCGATTTGACCGGTGGTAACGGTTTCTTGATCGGCGGGATTGAAATACGGGCGGCTTTTGCTTATAAAGAGCGCCAGTCTTGAGGAAATGTCAGAGGAAAGCGTGGCAGATTGTCACTGGAGCGTGGGACCGGCATGATAGGTGTCATTGCGGCCGAGCAGCGACGATGCGACGGCGGCGGGCCAGTCGATGCCAGCGAGCCGCGCGACGAGCGCGGCGGCGGTGCGGAACATGCCGAGGTCGGCGCCGTTGGCGTCCACAGCCATGATGTTGCTGCGGACGTCGCCGCCCGCGATCACGAACGTGCCCGTTGCACGTTCGAGATACCAGTCCCAGCCGACCGTCAGGTATGCGACGCCGGCACTGGCCGGGCGGTGCCATTCGGTATAGCCGGCCAGGCGCGCGTCGATGGCGCTGTCGCGCAGTTCCGCGAGCAGCGATGCATCGAGGTCGCTGGCGACATGGTCGAGCGCAAGCGCGGCCAGTGCGTTTTCGGACAGCCGTACGTAGCCGTCCGGAGACGGGCCGCGGACCGGGTGCAACAAAGGTGAAGTCATGCGCGGAATGTATCAGCCCCGAACCGGCGCTGGCACCTGACAGGTATGACAGCGTGACGTTGTCGGAGAAATAATGGAATTACGCTGGCAGGATGCCTACCAACAATTCAGTGCCGCGGAAGACGAGCAGCAGCTCTTCCAGCGGATCGCTGCCTATTCTAAACGCCTCGGCTTCGAATATTGCTGTTACGGCATTCGCGTGCCGCTGCCCGTATCGAAGCCGGCTGTCGCGATCTTCAATACCTATCCGGACGGCTGGATGGCGCGCTACCAGGCGCAGAACTACATCGAGATCGATTCGACGGTCCGCGACGGCGCGATGAGCACCAACATGATCGTGTGGCCGGACGTCGACCGGATCGACCCGTGCCCGTTGTGGCAGGACGCGCGCGACTACGGGCTGTCGGTGGGCGTTGCGCAGTCGAGCTGGGCGGCGCGCGGCGCGTTCGGGCTGCTGAGCATCGCCCGTCATGCGGACCGGCTCACGCCGGCCGAGATCAACATGCTGACGCTGCAGACGAACTGGCTCGCGAACCTGTCGCATTCGCTGATGAGCCGCTTCATGGTGCCGAAGCTGTCGCCGGAGTCGAGCGTCACGCTGACCGCACGCGAGCGCGAGGTGCTGCGCTGGACGGCCGAAGGCAAGACCGCGTGCGAGATCGGCCAGATCCTCAGCATCTCGGAGCGCACGGTCAACTTCCACGTGAACAACATTCTCGAGAAGCTCGGCGCGACGAACAAGGTCCAGGCGGTCGTCAAGGCGATCGGGGCCGGACTCATCGACACGCCCTGACGTGGCACCGGCGGCAGGGCGGTCCTGCCGCCGGATCGCACGCGCGGCTGCTGCCGCTCACTCCATCAGCGGCTCCGCTTCCTTCGCGGTCCAGCTCACGCTGGAAATGCTCTTCTCCATGCTCATCCGGCTCGCGATCTGCTCGAGCTTCTGCTGATCCTTCGGATGCAGCTTCAGCGTCGCGGTCACCTTCAGCCGGTCCGGCTGCTCGGGCACGTCCTCGCTGGTCAGGCTCTGGAACGACAGCGGTTTCGCATACATCGAATTCGACAGCAGCGTGCGGATGTGCACTTCGTCCGCGGTGAGGCAGATCACGGTGATCTGGTATTCGCGCACGAGATCGGCATTCGATACGGGAGTCGCGTTGATCGCCTGGCTGACGCCGCGCAGCACCGTGTTGGTGAGCAGCACCACGCCCGTGCCGGCCAGCGCCGGCACGAAGTGGCCGGAGCCGGCCAGCACGCCGACGGCGGCCGAGCACCACAGCGTCGCGGCCGTGTTGATGCCCTGGATCGAACCCTTGTCGCGCATGATCACGCCGCCGCCGAGAAAGCCGACGCCCGACACGACGTAGGCGGCGATCTGCGTGACGCCGGCCACGCCGTTGCCGGTCAGCACGCCGAGCGTGACGAACAGGCACGCGCCGCTCGCGACGAGCGTGATCGTGCGCAGGCCCGCCGTGCGTTGCCGCATCTGGCGTTCGAGGCCGATCGCGACGCCGCAGGCGAACGCGACGAAAAGACGGAGTGCGAAATCGAGAGTCATGAGTGTCCTGCCGTGCAATGAGCGCATGCTGGCCCGCGTCGCGTCGGCGCGATGCCGAACGCGGCACGATGGCCGTCATCGCGCGGCACTGTACCGCGCGAATGCGTCATTCAGTGTGAAACGGGAGGCGTGCGGGCTCGCGGAACGCGAGCCGCGGCAGGAGAACTGCGTCGGACAGGCGTTCAGGCGGCAAGCGGCGCACGCAACGGAGTGCTGCAACTGTCCACGATGGTTCCTGAAGGAAGAATGGGCGGCATTCTAGTCGGCCGCCCGCGCACCCGTCAACCGGCTGGGCGGCCGGCCGCGCACGGCCGGCGCCTCACTGCGACGGTGACTGCACGCTACCGCGACGGTTACTGCGACGGTGCCTGCGACGACCCGATCGTCCCCGTCGCGAGCGCGAGCGCGGCGGCGGCCGACAGCGCGCCGGCGTAGCTGTCGACCTCCGCGTTGCGGGCCGCGAGCAGCTGACTTTGCGCGATCGTCGCATCGGTGACCGAGCCCACGCCGTTCCGGTACGCGGTCAGCGCCGCGTCGTAGCTCGTCTGCGCGGCATCGACGAGCGCCTTCGCCGCATCGTGCGACGCGAGGCTCGTCTGCACCGCATTCTGCGCGGCGACGATCTGGCGGACGGCTTCCTCCTTGGTCCGCGTGAGGCGCGCGGACGCGCTTTGCGCATCGTTGCGCGCCTGCATCAGCACTGCCGAGCGCAGGCCGCCATCGTATAGCGGGATCGTCACGCCGAGGAACACGCCGCCGCCGTAACGGCTGCCGTTCAGGTTGACGGTCGGCGCCTGGTCGCCGATCGCGGGCAGCGCGGTGATCGCCGTGCCGCCGCTGGCATAGGACGTCGACGCGGACAGGAAGACCTTCGGCATGAACGCGGCTTCCGCGGCCTTGATCTTCGCGCGGTTGGCCTGTTCGAGCGCATACGCGCCCTGCAGGTCGGGACGGCGCGCGATCGCGTCCGACACGATCGCGTCGACCGACGAAGCGAGCGCGGGCGGCAGCAGCCGCTTCGGCAGCGCGGCGATCGACGGCTTCGACAGCGGCGAGATGCCGAGCGCGGAAACCAGCGCGAGGTAGCTGTCGCTTTGCGCGCCGTTCGCCTGCACCAGCGCGAGATTCGCCTGCGCGCGGTTCTGCGTCGACTGCGCGAGTTCGACGACGGTGCCGACGCCTTGCTTGAGCCGTGCGCGGGACGCCGCGAGGATCGCATCGGCGTTCGTCAGGCCCTGCTGCGCGCTGGCCGCGCGCGAGCGGGCGGCTTCGTAGCGGTAGTACGCGACCGTCACGTCGTGGATCACCTGCTGATGCACGGCCGTGAATGCGACGTTCGACGCGACCGACGCCTGCTCGGCCGCCTCGACGCGCGCCGCGCGGCCGCCGAAATCGAACAGCAGCCATTGCAGCGACAGCGCCGAGATCGTGCCGTGCACGGTCGTGTTGCTCGACGCGTCACCGAGGATCGTGGATGTCGAGCCGTGGCTCGTCTGGTACGCGCCCATCGCGGTCGCGGACAGGTTCGGCAGGTACGCGGCCTTCGCGATGCCGACCGCGAGCGCCGCGTTGCGCGCGTCGTTCCACGCGATGCGGGTCAGCGGGTTCGTCGATTCGGCGAGATCGATCAACTCGGGCAGCGTGTACGAATGCGCGGTATCGAGCGCGACGGGCGGCGACACCGATGCGAGCGCGGGCGAGGCCGGCAGCGTGTAGTCGTGCGGTGCGCGTTGCGCGGACGCGAGCGGCGGGGCCGGCACGATGTCGCCCGCGGCCGACGTTTGCGGCTGCCACGGGCGATCGGGTGCGTCCGGCGCCAGATCGATCGACGACGTTGCGCAACCGGCCAGCGCGACGGCGGTCGCGAGCGCGGCGGCGGCGATCGACGCGGCCGGCGGTTCAGGGACGCGCATGAGGGGCAGGCTCCTTCGGGGTGGCGTGACGCGCGGCGTCGGCGATGTGCGCGAGCCGCATGTCGATCAGGTTCAGCAGCGCGTCGCGTGCAGGGTCGGCGGGTGCGGCGGCCGGTGGCGCGGCCGGCATGGTTGCCGCGCTTGCTGTCGACGGCGGCGCTGGCGCAGCGGTGTCGGCAGCCGGGTCGCCGTCACGCAGCGCGGCCACGCGCGCGAGCCGCGCGCCGATCGCCGCGTCGCCCGGCGCGCGCTCGGCGAGCAGGAACAGCGGGCCTTCGAGCGCGCCGAGTTCGGCGAGCGCGCGGCGCCGGGTGGCGAGCCACGTCGCGGCGGGGCGTACCCACGACGGTTCGTAGTGGACGAGGCCGAGCTCCTGCGCGATCGCGCCGTGGCGCGCGAAGGCTTCGGCGGCGAGCGTGCGGCGTTCGGCCGGCTGCGCGATCTGCACGACGCGGCGCCACTGCTCGAGCAGCGCGGCGAGCGCGACGTCGATCTGCTTGCCGATGCTGACGGGCCAGATGCGCGTGAATACGAGATACACGACGACGTTGCCGAGCAGGATGCCAATCGTGCGATCGCGCGCGATCGTCAGGTCGAAGCCGGGGCCGGCGCCCTGGATCACGCACAGGAAAAACGCGAATGCGATCTGGAAGCCCGCGTACCCGATGCGCGGCGAGCCGAACGCGACCCACGCGGACAGCCACGCGCCGGCGAACACCAGCGCCATCAGCTCACCGACCGACGACAGCGCCGGCACGACGAACACGAGCGCCGCGGTGCCGAGCAGCGCACCGACGATGCAGCCGACGATCCGCAGCGTGAGCTTCTCGACCGTCTCGGCGGTCGAGCCGAGCGACACGATGTAGCAGGTGACGACGCACGTATGGATGCCCGACCAGTCGAGCTGCGAATACAGCAGGTAGCAGAAGATGGCCGCGGCGGTCGTCTTCAGCGCATAGCGGATGTGATCGGGATTGCTGCGCGCATCCGGCAGGAAGAAGCCGCCGCGCGGCGCCGGTGCGGGCGATGCGATGGGCTCGGGGCGAGCGGCAGCGGACGCGCCGACGTGCGCCGCCGGCGCGGCTGCAGTCGTATCGGCCGTCGCGCCCGGTTCCGCGAAGCGCGTGATCGCCGCATGGAGATCGGTCGCGGCGACGCGCGCGAGCGGCGGCAGCGCATCGGCAGGCGGCAGCGCGAGCGTCACGTCGACCGGATAGCCGCCGCGCTCGAGAATGGCCGCCATCTCGTCGAGCGTGGCCGCGATCGGTGTGGCGAACGCAGCGGGCAGGCGTGCGTCGGGTTCGCGATCGGCCAGCGCGACGCCGACCATCAGCGCCGTGCTCGACGCAATCGTCTGGCGCAGTGCCGCAACGTCGGCGGCGCTCGACGAGCCTTCGAGTTTCGACAGCTTGAGCCACGTCAGCAACTGCTTGTCGCCTTCGCGCAGGCTGGCGTCGAATGCTGCGCGCGCGTCGTCGTCGCGCAGCCGCCGCGCGGCGAGCCGCAGGCGCTTGGCGATCTGCGCGAGCGCGAGCCGGCGCGGCGACGGCGCGATCAGCAGGTTGACGACGATCGCGACGCCGGCCGGGATCGCGATCGTCAGCCAGATATAGAGCAGCGCGCGGGTCGCGGCTTCGCCGAACGGCGCGAGGCCGAGCTGGTCGAGCCCGAAGCCGACGATCATCGCGAGGATCGCGCCCACGGGGCGAAGCTTGCTGGCCGACGTCAGGTACAGCAGCCCGACCGACAGCACGGCCATGCACGCGACCCGCAGGATCGAATAGTCGATGCTGAAGATCGCGATGCCGAGCACGAGCCCGATCACGATCGTGACGATCAGCAGCAGCGCCGCCGCCAGCACGATGCTCGTCACGCGGTCGGCGCGGATCATGAAGAACACGACGTAGGCGGACAGCGCGGCTTCGGGCGTACCGTACGCGCTCGTCACGAGCACGGTCAGCGCGCAGATCAGCGCGACCCGCACGGCGATCGACGTGCGCCCCGGAAACGGCGCGAGCAGTCGCAGGATTTCGCGCGGGCCCGGCGCGCGGACGTCAGCGGCAGGCTGAGCCATGCCGGACCTCGACGATCGCGCTCGCGCCGACACGCACGAGCTTGCCGTCGGGTTCGTCGAGCTTCACGCGCACGGGGAAGCGCTGCGCGACATGCACCCAGTTCACCGAACGCTGCACGATCGGCAGCGCGCGCGGCAGGTTGATGCGATCGCTGTCCGCGATGCCCGCGCCGATGCCGACGACCTTGCCGGTCAGCGCACGGCTGCGGTCGATCATCGAATAGACGGTCGCGCAATCGCCGACCGCGATGCGATTCAGCGACGTCTCGCGGAAATTGCCGACCGCGAACCATTCGCTTGCGTCGATCAGCGTGAAGATCGACTGGTTCGGCGCGAGGGTTTCGCCGGCGAGCACGGTCAGGCCCGTCACGAGCCCGTCGTGCGGCGCGCGCACGACCGTATCGTCGAGCGCGTGCTGCGCGCGGGCGAGGGCGGCTTCGCGCGCATGCAGCGTCGCGATCGCGTCGGCATCGTCGCCGATCGTCTGCGCGGACGATCGCTGCTGTTCCTTGGCCTGCGCGAGCGACACGGCCGCATCGCGCTGCCGCACCTTCGCCTGGTCGAACTGCTGCGCGCTCACGTAGCCCTGCGCGGCGAGCGGCGCGAGGCGGTTCACGTCGCGCGTCGCGAGGTCGTAATTCTGCGTCGCGCGCTTGACCTGCTCGGCGGCGACCGCCGCGTTCGAATGCTCGCCGATCAGCGACCGGCGGCGCGTGTCGAGCGATGCGCGCGCGAGCTCGACATCGGCCTGCGCCTGCGCGACCGTCAGCCGGTACGGCACCGGATCGATTTCATACAGCAAATCGCCTTTCGCGACGCGCTGGTTCTCGTGCACGGCGAGCCGCACGATGCGGCCGCCGACGGGCGACGCGACGTGGACGAGGTCCGCGTCGATCGACGCGTCGTCGGTGGACGGGTAGGCCGATGTGCGGTGGTACGCGTACGCGAGCGCGGCGATGCCGAGCGCGACGATCGCCAGCGCGATCACGCGGCCTTTCGTGGAGGGGCGGGTGATGCCGGCGGCCTTCATGCAAACGGCCCCGTGCCGGTGAGCCATACGATCACGGCGACCACGAGCCCGATCGCGGTGCAGACGGCGAGCTGGTAGGGCACCGTGGCGGCCCAGCCGGTCGCGACGAACACGCGGTGCGCGACGATCGCGCCGACGATGCCGACGATCGCGCTGACGAGCCAGAGCGGGAAATACGCGCCGAACAGGACGTACGACGGTGCGCCGCGCGACGTGCAGCCCGCGAGCGGCAGGGCTGGCACCAGGACGGCGGCGGCGCGCAGGGGTACGCGCGGCGTTGTTTTTCTTATGGTGTGGACGAGCTCGACGTTGGGGTTGATGCCGGGCACGGCGCAATGCGGTTCGTTGCCGCGACGACGATTCCGCGATACGGAGCCGATCATAAATCAGCGCGATGCGGACCGCCAGCGATGCGGCACGCGCCCGCAGCACGCGCCGGGCGTCCGGCAGGTGCTCGGGACGGTCGTGGCGCGGTCCGCGATTCTGCCAGCGCATGCTTTCGCATGGGTGCCGACGGACTGTAAAGCATCGTCAGACGGAAGCCCGCCGCCCACGTTTGTTCGCCGATGGGCGGGAATCGCGGCAGGGATCGCCGGATTGCTGTGCGAGCGGTTGCGAATCCGCGTCCGGTCGAGTCGGCCGGTATCTGTGTACCATCGTGCGAAGGACGCGGTGCGTGGCGCGGGGCATGACGAGACTTGACGTCACGATCCCGGCCGACGCGCCGCGCGACGGTGGTAGCGCAACGAGGATGAGTGTTCCATGCGAAGTTTCTTTGTCCGGTTCATCGCAATCGGCGTGCTGTTCCATTTGTATGTCGGGATGCGGATCATTCCCGGCGCATTCGCGTCGCCGCTCGCGCGCACGATCGCGGCGCTGGTCCTGGCGAGCTTCGTCGTGCTGATCCCGGTCGGCATGTTCTCGCGCCGCTTCGACGAAGGCTGGGCCGCGACGCTCGTCGGCTGGGCCGGCGCGCTCGCGATGGGCTTCTTCTCGTCGCTGCTGGTGCTGACGTTCCTGCGCGAGCTGGTGCTGCTCGGCGTCGTCGCGTTGCGGCATCTCGGCCATGACGGCGCGTGGAGCGGCGCGAGCGCCGACACGGCGCTCGGCGTGCTGGTGGCCGCGGTGCTGGTCACCGCGATCGGCTTCGTCGGCGCGCGCCGCACGGCGGCGGTCAAGCGCGTGTCGATTCCGCTCGACGGGCTGCCGGCCGCGCTCGACGGGCTGACGATCGTGCAACTGTCGGACATTCACGTCGGGCCGACGATCAAGCGGCCTTATATCGAGCGGATCGTGCGGGCGGTCAATGCGCTCGATGCGGATCTGGTCGTCATCACCGGCGACGTGGTCGACGGCTCGGTCAAGCGGCTGCGCGAACACACGGCGCCGCTCGGCCGCATGGAGTCGCGGCACGGCAGCTTCCTCGTGACGGGCAACCACGAGTACTACGCCGGCGCGCACGCGTGGATCGACGAATTCCGGCGAATCGGGTTGACGGTGCTGCTCAACGAGCACGTGCTGATCGAGCATGATGGTGCGCGCGCGGTGCTCGCGGGCGTCACCGATTTCACGGCGGGCGGGTTCGATCCCGCGCATCGCAGCGACCCCGAGCAGGCGCTGGCGGGCGCGCCGCCCGACGTGGCGACGAAGATCCTGCTCGCGCACCAGCCGCGCAGCGCGGAAGCGGCGAGCCGCGCCGGCTTCACCGTGCAGCTGTCCGGCCACACGCACGGCGGCCAATTCCTGCCGTGGCCGCCGTTCGTGCGTCTGCAGCAGCCGGTGATCGGCGGGCTGAACCGGTTCGGCGCGATGTGGCTCTATACGAGCCGCGGCACCGGCTACTGGGGGCCGCCGAATCGCTTCGGCGTGCCGTCCGAAATCACGCTGATCCGGTTGACGCGCGCGACTGGGTGATGGGCGCGACAGGGTGACGGGCGCGCGATAGCGTCGAAATCGACGTGCGCCGCGATGACGGTATGACACGCTGCAAATGCTTCGCCGTTCGCCGTTCGCCGTTCGCCGTTCGCCGTTCGCCGTTCGCCGTTCGCCGTTCGCCGTTCGCCGCTCGCCGTTCGCCGCTCGCCGCTCGCCGCTCGCGCGGGCGTCCGCGTCACGCGGCGGAATGACAGCGCATGGCGGCGCGTGTCGCCGTTGTCTACCATGCAGACATGCTCCATCCGCACCGCCCACTTTCCGCCTGATTCCGACATGTCGACGCCCGATCTTTTCGCCGATGCGCCCGCGCCCGACGTGGACTGGTACCCGGACTGGCTCGCGCCGTCCGACGCCGATCGCGTGCTGGCCGCGCTGATCGATGAAGTCGCATGGCAACAGGACACGATCCGCACGCCGCGCGGCCGCATTCCGCTGCCGCGGCTCACCGCGTGGCAGGGCGAACCGGACGCCGTCTACGTGTATTCGGGAATCCGCAACGTGCCCGCGCCGTGGACGGCGGCCGTGCTCGATCTGAAGCGTGCAGTCGAGCTCACGTGCGGCGAGACTTTCAACAGCGTGCTGCTCAATCGTTACCGCAACGGACAGGACAGCCTCGGCTGGCATGCGGACAACGAGCCGGAACTCGGCGACGCCCCGGTGATCGCGTCGGTCAGCCTGGGTGCGATGCGCGTGTTCGATCTTCGTCATCGCGCGACCGGCGTCGTGCATGCGTACCGGCTGACGCACGGCAGCCTGCTCGTGATGCGCGGCCGCACGCAGGCCGAATGGCAGCATCGCGTGCCGAAGGCGCCGGCCGTGCAGGGCGAGCGTATCAATCTGACGTTCCGGCGGGTGGTGTCGGCGGCGGCGACTCGTTAATCGGCGGCCATGTCGGCCGAGTGACGCGCACGCGTTCGATCGTGACCCGTTTTTCGACCGATACGATCCCTCAGTCGTCCATGCGGCACGTTGCCGCACGAGTGGGGTATCGGGTGGCGAAAATATCCCGGAGAGGCCCGTGCGATAAGGGTTTCAGGCGGATTCGATCGACCGCCTGGTTCCGATAGGCGAGTGTAAGCCCTGATGGTGCGTCGCAACATTCCTTGACTAGACTGTCGAATAGCTGAAACGCGCCGCGAACCGGCGCATTTTTTCGACATGCCCGACGCGTAGCCAAAGGGACGCGTAAGGCAGGAGCATAACCCGTGACCGTACTGGACTCATCCCTCGAATCCTCGCTGCACGTCTTTGAACAAGACGGCGGATGGCAATGGGCGCTGACGGTAAAGCGGGCGTCCGGCGTTGGCGTGAAAGTCGTCGCATTCAGCACGGACGGCTTTCGCGGTGAAGCCGACGCCTATGCCGCCGGTCAGCGCGCGCGCGCCGAGTATGCCGACACCGTGACGGCCTGACGCCGTCGCGCCGATCCCGTTCGCGGATCGGCGTGGTCGTCCGTTTTCACGCGTCTTCCTGTTCCTTTTCCCTCCTTTCCGACTTGCCCGAATCCATCCGTATGCGACATCGCGTGCGGTGCGCTCGCGTTCGCCCGCCGCACCCGGCGACGTTCCGATGGGCAGTCCTGTCTATCACTGTTATCCTTTCGATCGCATCAGCCTATATGACAGTCGGCTGTCCGATCGTGCGCGCCGGGCCGTCGGCCGCCTGCGCCGGATCGTGTTGATCCGACTCGGTCGAAAATCCATAATCAAGCATTGCGGGTCTTTCGTGAACGCTTCCATTCCGTCCATGTGCACAGGGTCAATCCAACGATGAGCGGTGCACCGAAATCGCCGGCGAAGCCGGCAAGCGCGCCGCGCGCGACAGCGAGCGACGACGCCGACCACGACGCGTCGAAGCCGGCTGCGGGCGACGACGAATCGTCCGGCGGCGCGTCGTCATATCTGGTTCCGGGCCTCGAACGCGGGCTGCGGATCCTCGCCGAATTCTCCGCGCGCGAGCCGGTGCTCGGCGCGCCCGAGTTGTCGAAACGCATCGGCATCCCGCGCACCACCACCTTCCGTCTGCTGCAGACGCTCGAAGCGCTCGGCTTTCTCGAGCGCGTGAACGGCGACCGCTATTTCCGGCTCGGTGTCGGCGTGATGCGGCTCGGCTTCGAATACCTGAATTCGCTGGAACTGACCGACCTCGGCGCGCCCGTGCTCGAACGGCTGCGCGACGCGACGGGCCTGTCGACGCACCTGCTGATCCGCGACCAGCGCGATGTGGTGTTCGTCGCGAAGGCCCAGAGCAACACGTCGATGTTCGGTTCGGTGAAGGTGCACGTCGGCACGCGGCTGCCCGCGCACGCGACCGTGCACGGCCACGTGCTGATGGGCGACCTCACCCGCGACGCGCTGCGCCAGCTGTATCCGGAAAAGCGGCTCGAGCAGTTCACCGAGCGCACGCCGGGCACCGTCGACGAGCTGTACGAGCGCGTGCGTCATTACGCGCGGCTCGGCTACGCGGTGAGCGAGGCCGCGTTCGAGAGCGGCATCTCGGCGGTCACCGCGCCCGTGCGCGACCATTCGGGCGCGATCGTCTCGGCCATCACGGCGACGGTGCCGCGCTCGGAAATCGGCGAGGCCGGCGAGAAGGAGCGGCTCGTCGAAGCGGTATGCGGCGCGGCCGTCGACCTGTCGCAGCGCCTGAACTACCGGCCGCTCGAAAGCGACCCGACATTCGCGCACGCGCGCCATCGGGTCGCGATGTTCTGACCTGTCGAGCAGGCCGCCGTATCGCACGGCTTCGCCAGCAAAAAAGAGCAGCCCAAGGGCTGCTCTTTTCGTTTTCGCGATCGGGCGCGTGCGCCCGTCGCCGCTCAGAACGAGTGGTGAATGCCGGTCAGCACGATCACCTGGTTCGCGGTGCTCGACGTGCCGGCCGTGAAGAACGCGGCCTTTGCACCGCCCGAGCCGTGCTCGAACAGCACGTTCGCATAGAGCTGCGTGCGCTTGGACAGTGAATAGATGTCGCCGAGCTCGACTTGCGTCCAGCGGCGGCCGGCGAGTGTCGTCGTCGCCGCGCCGCCCGCGATCGTGTTGAACGCGCTGCTGCGATAGTTCACGCCCGCGTCGTAGCTCTGGAACGTGTCGGAAAACCCGTTCGACTGCATCTTCACGCGCGTGTAGAGGCCGTGCACGAGGAAGTCGCCGATCTGGTACGACGCGCCCGCGCCGATGTTCTCGACCTTGTTCGCCAGATAGCCGTTCGCGGTATTTTGCCCCTGGAACGACGTGATCCCCGTCTGGCTGATCAGGATCGCGCGGTCGTGCTCGTTCGAGTAGACGGCCGACGCCTTGAACGGCCCGTTCGCATAGTTCAGCGCGACGCCGACCGACTTGCCGGTCGAGAAGTTCGTCGTGTTGCCGAGCGCCATCGTCGCCGCGGCCGAGAAGCCGCCGAAGCTCGGCGAACGGTACTTGACCGCGTTGTTGTACGGCACGTTGCCGGTCGCGGCGAGCCCGTCGATGTTGCCGGGGTGGAACGCATACCAGCTCATCGCGAGATACGCGGTGCTGAGCGGATCGAGATAGTCGAACGTCAGCGGCGTCTGGCGGCCGAGCGTCAGCGTCCCATAGCGCTCCGAGCTGAGCCCGACGAACGCCGCGCGGTTCCAGATCGTGTTCGCGGTCGCGAACTGGCCGTTGTTCGTATAGAAGCCGTTTTCCAGCTGGAAGATCGCCGACAGGCCGCCGCCGAGGTCTTCCTTGCCTTTCAGGCCCCACCGGTCGGGCTGCGTGTTGCCCTGGATCATTGCCCACTTCGCATGGCCGCCGACGTTGTTCACGTACGCGACGCCCGCATCCATGCTGCCGTACAGCACCACGCTGCTCTGCGCCCACGCGCCGGACACGGCGCTCATTCCGATGACTGCTGCTGCTACCGCTTGCTTGACCATTTGATCTCCTGACTCTCCAAACCTGACGGAAAACATGCCGTGGCGGCGGGCGCGGGGACGGCCGGCCGTCGCGCGTTTCTGCCACTGGGGCGGGCATTCTTTGTGTTCCATATAAGGAACAACGTGCCTCTGATGGAATGGAGTATAGAGGTGTCGCGCGCCGTATCAAAAATAAATTTATCGGGCCGGATGGGGATGAGGATGATCCGCAACACGGGTTGGAGAATCCGGAAAAACGGACTTAAATGCCCGGCGGCAAACACAAAATTACATTTGATGAGCGTTGCGGCGGAGAGCGTCGACTCAACGGTCAGTGTTTTCCCTAGGACATGCAGCTTTTTGTTTTGCTCGTGGAAAGTCGCTTCTATAATCACCATCCATAAACTGCTGTTCCGGATATGGAACAATTCCGGAGCGAACCGAGAGTCGATCAGAAGGAAGGGTTTGAGATGTCTGAACAATGGATTTGCGCCGGACACGCCGGCGCGCTGTCGGAAGACGCGCCGATCGAGTTCAAGCGGACCGACGGCGTCGAAATCGGGATCTACCGCGTCGGCGACGAGGTGTATGCGCTCGAGAACGTGTGCCCGCATGCGTACGCGCTGCTGACCCAGGGCTTCGTCGACGAGGGCACGGTCGAGTGCCCGCTGCACGAGGCCGTGTTCGACATCAAGACGGGCGAATGCCTGAAGGGCCCGGGCGGGCGCGCGCTGAAGCAGTACGCGGTGCGCCTGGCCGGCGAGGAAATCCAGATCAAGGTGGAATGACATGAAAGAAGCGACCGTCAACTTCAATCCCTTCCTGAAGCCGTGGGTGGCGCCGCAGCCGAACAACGTCGCCGGCAAGGGGCAGATCGAGATCCCCGGCCAGGTCGAGAACCAGGTCTGGCAGAACCGCAAGGCCGCGCCGACCCAGTACGAGAACGATCTCGGCGATGCGCTCGAACGCGTGTTCGAGAGCGGCGCGACCGAGCTGGACGATGTCGTCGCGGGCCTGAACCGCATCGGCTTCCGTGCGCCGGACGGCACGGCGTGGACACCCGAGCGCTTCCGCGCCGAAATGGCCGCGCTGGCGGAATGAGCGCGCGAGCCGCGTGACCGCCGACCCGACGACAACCGCATCCGGAGCACATTGATGACATCCCCCGCACAACACGAAGTCCAACACGACCCGGTCCGCGCCTATCTCGACCGCGGCATCAAGAACTACTGGTATCCCGTCGCCCCGAGCTGGCAGGTGTCGAATGCGCCTGTCGGTCTCACGCGCCTGTCCGAGCAGATCGTGCTGTGGCGCGATCACGAGGGGAAGGTCCACGCGCTGGAGGATCGCTGCCCGCACCGCGGCGCGCGCCTGTCGCTCGGCTGGAACCTCGGCGGCAACATCGCCTGCTGGTATCACGGCGTCGAAATCGACGGCGGCGGCACGGTCAACCGCGTGCCGGCCGTGTCGAACTGTCCGCTCGAAGGGATGAAGTGCGTGAAGTCGTATCCGGTCGAGGAGAAGGCCGGCGCGATCTTCCTGTGGTTCGGCGATGAAGCGCACGGCGAGCCGGCGCCGCTGAACCTGCCGGAAGAACTGGTCGACGCCGAGTACGGCCACTTTCTCTGCGTGTCGAACTGGAAGTGCAATTACCAGTACGCGATCGACAACGTGATGGACCCGATGCACGGCGCGTACCTGCACGCGACGTCGCACTCGATGGCCGAAGGCGACAAGCAGGCCGACATGCGCGTGCGCAAGACGGAAACGGGCCTGATGTTCGAGAAGATCGGCCAGCGCGACGTGAACTTCGACTGGGTCGAGCTCGGCGAAACCGGCTGCCTGTGGATGCGCCTTGCGATTCCGTACAAGCAGAAGTTCGGCCCGGGCGGCAACTTCGGGATCATCGGCTTCGCGACGCCGGTCGACGACGACAACTGCCAGGTCTACTTCTGGCGCACCCGCAAGGTCAGCGGCTGGCAGCGCGACGTATGGCGCTTCATGTACCGCAACCGCCTCGAGGGCCTGCACTGGGACGTGCTCGAGCAGGACCGCTACGTCCTCGAAAGCCTCGCGCCGCATGCACGCGATCACGAATACCTGTACCAGCACGACGTCGGCATCACGCGCGTGCGCCGGATGCTGCGCCAGCGCGCGCAGGAACACCTGTCCGCGCTCGACGCGCAACGTGCGGCGCACGCCGCGGCGGAGCCCGCGAATGGCTGAGTTCGCTCCGGTCGTGTCGCTGCCGGGGCGCCGCGTGCTCGTCACGGGCGGCGCCCGCGGTCTCGGCGCGGCGTTCGTGAAGGCGCTGGTCGCGGCGGGTGCGCAGGTCGCGTTCGGCGACGTGCTCGCCGAAGAGGGCCGCGCGCTGGCTGCGGAACTCACGCAAGCCGGCCATACCGCGCATTTCTTCGCGCTCGATCTGGCCGATCCGGCGAGCGTCGACGCATTCGTCGCGCAGAGTGCGGCGGCGCTCGGCGGCATCGACGCGCTGATCAACAACGCGGCGATCACGAACTCGGGCGGCAGGCTGTCGACGGAACTCGACGTGCCGACCTGGGATGCCGTGATGAACGTGAACGTGCGCGGCGTGTGGCTCGTCAGCAATGCGGCGCTGCCGCACCTCGCGCGCTCGGGCCGCGGCGCGATCGTGAACCTCGCATCGGACACCGCGCTGTGGGGTGCGCCGAAGCTGCTCGCGTACGTCGCCAGCAAGGGCGCCGTGATCGCGATGACGCATGCGCTGGCACGCGAGTTCGGCGCGCACGGCGTGACGGTCAACGCGATTGCGCCGGGGCTCACCGAAGTCGAGGCGACGGCCTACGTGCCGGCCGAACGGCATGCGTTCTACATGCAGGGCCGTGCGCTCACGCGCGCGCAGGTGCCCGACGACGTGACGGGCCCCGTGCTGTTCCTGCTGTCGGACGGCGCGCGCTTCGTGACGGGTCAGCTGCTGCCGGTGAACGGCGGCTTCGTGATGAATTGATTTGAATTGAAGTTTTCACTCTGAATGAAGGAGAGGACGATGGCGGATGCAGATCTCGAACGCAAGTCGTGGGACCAGCCGGAAGACGCAAGCTTCGGCGACTGGATGGAAGGGCGCGTCGCGCGCTACGCGACGCGGCGCTACGACTGGGACGCGCTGAAGTTCCAGGCCGACTACGACCCGAAGTACCGCCGTGCGCAGATGCGCTACGTCGGCACGGGCGGCACGGGCGTCGCGAAGGACGTCAACACGGTGCCGGCCGGCAACTTCACGTTTTCGACGATGGTCATCCCGGCCGGCAACATCGGCCCGAGCCACATCCACACCGACGTCGAGGAAATCTTCTTCGTGCTGCGCGGCAAGATGAAGGTGATCTGCGAGCGCGACGGCGAGACGTGGGAAGCGATCCTCGGCGAGCGCGACCTGATCTCGGTGCCGCCGGGCGTGTATCGCACGGAAATCAACATCGGCGAGGAAGACGCGCTGATGTGCGTGATGCTCGGTTCGGCGAAGCCCATCACGCCGACCTATCCGCCGGATTCGCCGCTCGCGAAGATCAAGCGCTGAGACGGGGCGGAGCCAAGCAATGAGTGTCATCGACAAACGTGAACGCGACCGCACCGCGGCATTCGCCGCGCTGCTCGGGCAGTTTCCCGAACAGCGCTGCGCGGCCGGCGCGGCGGGCACGATCGGCTACCGTGAGGCTGGCGCAGGCGAGGCCGGCGCGCAGCATGCGGGCCACGCGCTGCCCGTCGTGCTGCTGCACGGGATCGGCTCGGGCGCCGCATCGTGGGTGTGCCAGCTCGACACGCTCGGCGCGTCGCGACGCGTGCTTGCGTGGGATGCGCCGGGCTACGGCGTGTCGACCCCCGTGCACGGCGCGTCGCCGACCGCCGCTGATTACGCGGCGTCGCTGAACGCGTGGCTCGAGGCACTCGGCATCGAACGCTGCGTGCTGGTCGGGCATTCGCTCGGCGCGATCATCGCGGGCGGCCTGTGCCGCCTGATGCCCGCGCGGATCGCCGGCCTGCTGCTGATCTCGCCCGCGGGCGGCTACGGCCGCGCGCCCGCCGAAACGCGCGACACGCGCCGCGACGCGCGCCTCGCGATGCTCGACGAACTCGGCCCGGCCGGGCTCGCCGAGCAGCGCAGCGGCAACATGCTGTCGGGTTTTGCGAGCGAGGATGCGCGTGCGTGGGTGCGCTGGAACATGGCGCGCATCGTGCCGGCCGGCTATGCGCAGGCCACGCATCTGCTCGCGAACGCCGATCTCGCGACCGATCTCGCCGGCTTTCGCGGCCGCACGGCCGTGGCCGCCGGTGCGAACGACGCGATCACGCCGCCCGCCGCGTGCGAGCGGATCGCCGCGGCCGCGCAGGTCGAGTTGCAGGTGATTCCGCAGGCCGGTCATGCCGGCTACGTGGAAGCGCCGGCCGTCTATTCGTCGCTCATCGACACGTTCTGTCGTCAGTGCGACACGCAGCGAGGCATGGCATGAGCGAACCGCTGCAACAACCAGAATCCGACAGCACCAAGGCCGACGCCGGCTACGTGGTGCCGGGCCTCGAACGCGGCCTGCGGATCCTCGCCGAATTCTCGCCGCGCGAGCCGGTGCTCGGCGCGCCGGAGCTGTCCAAGCGCCTCGGCATTCCGCGCACGACGGTGTTCCGTCTGCTGCAGACGCTCGAATCGCTCGGCTTTCTCGAGCGGGCGGACAAGGATCGCAACTACAAGCTGGGCATCGCGGTGCTGCGGCTCGGCTTCGAATACCTGAGTTCGCTGGAGTTGACCGATCTCGGCCTGCCGGTGATCGAGAGCCTGCGCGACGCGACCGGCTTCACGACGCACATCGTGATCCGCGACGGCCGCGACGTGGTGTTCGTCGCGAAGGCGCAGTGCCAGTCGCCGGTATTCAGCGCGATTCGCGTGAACGTCGGCACGCGGCTGCCCGCGCATGCGACGACCCACGGCCACGTGCTGATGGGCGACCTGTCGCTGAAGGAGCTGCGTGCGCTGTATCCGGAAGGCACGCTGAGCCGGATGACGAGCGCGACGCCGGAAACGGTCGACGCGCTGTACGAAGTGATCCGCGAGGATGCGCTGCGCGGCTACGGCATCAGCAATTCGTCGTTCGAGCGCGGTATCTCGGTGGTCACGGCGCCGGTGCGCAACGACACGCAGAAGATCGTCGCGTGCATCACGGTGACGGTGCCGCGGCCCGAGATCGACGAGGCGTTGATCGCCGACGGCCTGTTCGACAAGGTGCAGCGCGCGGCGGCGGAACTGTCGCGGCGGCTCAATTACCGCTCGGATGACGAGCACACGTTTCTCAAAGCTTTAGGACTCCGATGATCCAGATCGATCTGACCGGGCAGGTGGCGGTGGTGACGGGCGGTTCGTCCGGCATCGGCCTCGCGACTGCCGAACGGTTCCTGCAGGCCGGCGCGTCGGTCGCGATTTGCGGCCGCGACGGCGAACGCCTCGCGCGCGCCGAAGCGATGCTCGGCGAGAAATACCCGGGCGCTCAGCTGCTCGCCGTGCGTTGCAACGTGCTCGACGAAGCCGACGTGGCCGCGTTCGCGCAAGCCGTGTCCGACCGCTTCGGCCGCGCCGACATGCTGGTCAACAACGCGGGCCAGGGCCGCGTGTCGACCTTCGCCGATACGACCGATGACGCATGGCGCGAAGAGCTCGAACTGAAGTACTTCAGCATCATCCGCCCGACGCGCGCGTTCCTGCCGCTGCTGCGCGACGCGCAGGCGCCGACGATCACCTGCGTGAACTCGCTGCTCGCGCTGCAGCCGGAGCCGCACATGGTCGCGACGTCGTCGGCGCGCGCGGGTGTGCTGAGCCTCGTGAAGTCGCTCGCGACCGAACTGGCGCCGCAGCGCATCCGCGTGAACTCGATCCTGATCGGCATCGTCGAGTCGGGTCAGTGGCGCCGCCGCTACGAAGCGCAGGCGCAGGCCGGCGAAAGCTGGGAAGACTGGACGGGCGCGCTCGCCCGCAAGAAGAACATTCCGCTGAACCGCTTCGGCAAGCCCGACGAGGCAGCCTGGGCACTTTTTTATCTCGCAACGCATCTGTCGTCCTACACGACGGGCAGCCATATCGACGTTTCTGGAGGCTTTGCACGCCATGTCTAAAAAAACCACGGTTGGCGAGCTGATTGCCGCCTTTCTCGAGCAGTGCGACGTCAAAACCGCATTCGGTGTCATCTCGATCCACAACATGCCGATCCTCGACGCGATCAACTCGCGCGGCAACATCCGGTATGTCGGTGCGCGCGGTGAAGCGGGCGCGGTGAACATGGCCGACGGCCTGGCCCGCGTGTCGGGCGGCCTCGGCGTCGCATTCACGAGCACCGGCACGGCGGCGGGCAACGCGGCCGGCGCAATGGTCGAGGCACTGACGGCAGGCACCGCGCTGCTGCACATCACCGGGCAGATCGAGACGCCGTACCTCGACCAGGACCTGGCCTACATCCACGAAGCGCCGGACCAGCTCACGATGCTCGACGCGATCTCGAAGGCCGCGTTCCGCGTGCGCACCGTCGAAACCGTGCTGCCGACGATCCGCGAAGCGGTGCGTATCGCGCAGACCACGCCGACCGGCCCCGTGTCGGTCGAGATTCCGATCGACATCCAGGCCGCCGAAATCGAATGGCCGGAAGACCTCGCGCCGGCGCACGTCGCGGTGCGCGAGCACGACGACGCACGCGTCGCGAAGCTCGCCGACGCGCTGGCGGCCAAGCGCCGTCCGCTGCTGTGGCTCGGCGGCGGTGCGCGCCATGCGCGGGCGGAAGTCGAACGCCTGGTGAAGCTCGGCTTCGGCGTCGTGACGAGCGTGCAGGGCCGCGGCGTGCTGCCGGAAGATCACCCGGCGACGCTCGGCGCGTTCAACGTGCATGCGTCTGTCGAGGCGTTCTACAAGACCTGCGACGCGCTCGTCGTGGTCGGCTCGCGTTTGCGCGGCAACGAGACGCTGAAGTACAAGCTCGCGCTGCCGCAGCCGCTGTTCCGCGTCGACGCCGATGCGCTCGCCGACAACCGCGGCTATCGCAACGAGCTGTTCGTGCACGGCGATTCGAAGCGCGTGCTGGCCGAATTGGCCGATCGCCTCGAGGGGCGCCTGTCCGTCGATCCGCAGTTCTCGCTCGATCTGGCTGCGGCGCGCGAGCAGGCCGTCGCCAGCGTGGCGGAAGGCCTTGGGCCCTACAAGAAGCTCGTCGATACGCTGCAAGGGGCGGTCGGCCGCGACTACAACTGGGTGCGCGACGTGACGATCTCGAACAGCACGTGGGGCAACCGCCTGCTGAAGATCTTCGAGCCGCGCGCGGGCGTGCATGCGCTGGGCGGCGGCATCGGCCAGGGCATCCAGATGGGCATCGGCGCGGCGCTGGCCGGCTCGGCCGCGAAGACGGTCTGCCTGGTCGGCGACGGCGGCCTGATGGTCAACGTCGGCGAGCTCGTGACGGCCGTGCAGGAAAACGCGAACGTGATGATCGTGCTGATGAACGACCAGTGCTACGGCGTGATCCGCAACATCCAGGACGCGCAGTACGGCGGCCGCCGCTGCTTCGTACAACTGCACCAGCCCGATTTCGCGCAGTTCTGCGCGAGCTTCGGCCTCACGCACTACCGGATCACGTCGCTCGACCAGGCCGAAGCGATCGTGCGCGAAGGGATCGCGAAGGAAGGGCCGGTGATGGTCGAGGTCGACATGCTGTCGGTCGGCGCGTTCGCATCGAATTTCGCGGGCCCGCCGGTGAAGAAGGAAGAGCCGTCGGAGCGGCAATATGCGTAACGGACACGCACACGGGCATGCGCCCGTCGACGTCGCGATGATCGGCTTCGGCGCGATCGGTGCGGCCGTGTATCACGCGGTCGAGCACGATGCATCGTTGCGCGTCGCGCACGTGATCGTGCCGGAGCACCAGCGCGACGCGGTGCAGCGTGAGCTCGGCGGTGCGGTGGAGGTCGTGTCGTCGGTCGACGCGCTGGCCCGCCGTCCCGAGTTCGCGCTCGAATGCGCGGGTCACAGCGCGCTCGTCGATCACGTCGTGCCGCTGCTGAAGGCCGGCACCGACTGCGCGGTCGCGTCGATCGGCGCGTTGTCCGATCTCGCGCTGCTCGACGTGTTGTCGCAGGCCGCCGACGAAGGCGATGCGACGCTCACCTTGCTGTCCGGCGCGATCGGCGGGATCGATGCGCTGGCGTCGGCGAAGCAGGGCGGCCTCGACGAGGTGCTGTACGTCGGCCGCAAGCCGCCGCTCGGCTGGCTCGGCACACCCGCCGAGGAGCTGTGCGACCTGCGTGCGATGACCGAAGAGAAGGTGATCTTCGAAGGCACCGCACGCGACGCCGCGCGGCTGTATCCGAAGAACGCGAACGTCGCGGCAACCGTCGCGCTCGCCGGCCTCGGCCTCGACGCGACGCGCGTGCGCCTGATCGCCGACCCGGCCGTCACGCGCAACGTGCACCGCATCACCGCACGCGGCGCATTCGGCGAGATGTCGCTCGAAATGAGCGGCAGGCCGTTGCCCGACAACCCGAAGACGTCCGCGTTGACCGCGTACTGCGCGATCCGCGCGCTGCGCAACCGCGCGGCCCGCTGCGTGATCTGAGCGGACGACGCGGCCATTCCGCTCATTCGGGCCATAGAACGGCCGCCTGCGCCACGGCGCGGGCGGCTGGCAGAGACAGATTTGTGGGACTTGTGACATGACTCCATTCGATACGAGCCTCGTACCCAACGGCGACATCCTGATCGGCGGCGAGTGGCGGCGCGGCCGCGGCGCGCCTTACACGAGCATCTATCCGGCCGACCAGTCGCTGAACATGGAAGTATCGACGGCGAACGCGGACGACGCGGCCGACGCCGTCGTGGCCGCCGACGCCGCCTGGCGCCGCGCCGACTGGGCCGGACTCAAGCCGCATCAACGCGCGCTGGTGCTGTACCGGATCGCCGAGCTGATCATGCAGCGTCACGAGGCGCTCGCGAACCTGCAGCGCCGCGACAACGGCAAGCCGATCGGCGAGACGCGCGTGCTGGTCGCGAGCGCGGCCAACACGTTCCGCTATTTCGCGGCATGCCTCGAGACGCTCGACGAGGAACTGACGCCGTCACGCGGCGACTATCTGACGATGAGCGTGCACGAGCCGATCGGCGTGATCGCGGCGATCACGCCGTGGAATTCGCCGATCGCGTCCGACGCGCAGAAGCTGGCCCCGGCGCTCGCCGGCGGCAACGCGGTGGTGCTCAAGCCGGCCGAAGTCACGCCGCTCGTGTCGCTCGCGCTGGCCCGCATCTGCGAGGAGGCCGGCGTGCCGAAGGGTGTGCTGAGCGTGCTGCCGGGCAAGGGCTCGGTGATCGGCGACGTGCTGGTCCGTCATCCGCTCGTGAAGAAGGTGTCGTTTACCGGCGGTACCGAAGTGGGCCGCGGCATCGCGCGCATCGCGGCGGAAAAGCTGATGCCCGTGTCGCTGGAACTCGGCGGCAAGTCGCCGACGATCGTATGCGACGACGCGGATCTCGATCATGCGGTCAACGGCGTGCTGTACGGCATCTTCAGCTCGTCGGGCGAGGCCTGCATCGCGGGTTCGCGGCTGTTCGTGCAGCGCGCGGTGTACGACGAATTCATGCAGCGGCTGGTCGCCGGCGCACGCAAGCTGCGCGTGGGTGACCCGACGCGGCCCGACACGCAGATGGGCCCGCTGATCAGCGCGAAGCATCGCGAATCGGTGGAGCGCTACGTCGCGCTCGGGCTGGAGGAAGGCGGGCGCCTGCTGTGCGGCGGCGAGCGGCCGTCCGGCGACGGACGCGAGCGCGGCTTCTTCTACCAGCCGACGATTCTCGAAGGCTTGCCGAACAGCGCACGCATCTGCCAGGAAGAAATCTTCGGGCCGGTGCTCGTCGCAATGCCGTTCGACGACGAAGCATCGCTGATCGCGCAGGCGAACGACAGCGTGTTCGGCCTCGCCGCCGGCATCTGGACGCGCGACTACAAGCGCGCGTGGCGCATCGCGCGCGCGCTCGAGACGGGCACCGTGTGGATCAACACGTACAAGCTGTTCTCGATCTCCACGCCGTTCTCGGGCTGGAAGGAGAGCGGGATGGGCCGCGAGAAGGGACGTCTCGGGATCCGCGAGTACATGCAGCAGAAGAGCCTCTACTGGGGCTTGAACGACGCGCCGCTGCCGTGGGCGAACTGAGCGAAGGGGAATGACGCAATGAGCATCTTGGGTATCGAGCAGATCACGTACGGTGTCGACGACCTCGCGACGTGCCGGCGCTTTTTCGCCGACTGGGGGCTGAAGGAAGTCGCGCACGACGACACGGGCGCACGTTTCGAGACGATGAACGGCTGCACCGTGCTGGTCGTGAAGGCCGACGATCCGTCGCTGCCGCCCGCGTTCGAAGCGGGCCCGACGCTGCGTGAAGTCACGTGGGGCGTCGCGACGCGGCAGGCACTCGACGCGCTGCGCACGAAGCTGGCCGGCCAGCCCGGCTATTACGCACAGGACGATGCGGTGGGCTGCATCGATCCGAACGGGATGGCGATCCGCATCGAGGTGACGCGCAAGCGCGCGCTCGACATCACCGGCTCGCCGTCGAACGTGTGGGGCCAGACGGCGCGCGTCGACCAGCCGAGCCCGATCTATGCGCGCGCCGAGCCGGTCGAGGTCGGGCATGTCGTGTTCTTCACGAACTGCCTGGACGCGCAGGAAACGTTCTATCACGACCTGCTCGGCTTCGAGACGTCGGACCGCTATCCGGGCCGCGGCGCGTTCATGCGCTGCGCGCCGCACGGCGGCCACCACGACCTGTTCCTGCTCGCGCTGCCGAACGGCAAGCGCGGCCTGAACCACGTCGCGTTCACCGTGCGTGACATCCACGAAGTGTTCGGCGGCGGCATGCACATCGACCGCTGCGGCTGGGAAACGCAGCTCGGCCCGGGGCGTCACCCGGTGTCCTCCGCGTACTTCTGGTACTTCCAGAATCCGGCCGGCGCGCTGATCGAGTACTACGCGGATGAAGACGTGCTGACACCGCATTGGCAGCCGCGCGAATTCGAACCGGGCCCGACCGTGTTCGCCGAATGGGCCGTCGATGGCGGCCTCGACGGCAACACGCGCCGGCAGAAGAACGCGAAGGCGCCGGAAGGCAAGTTCATGACGGAGCGCAAACCATGACCGAAGCAAACACACTGGAGCAGCCCGCGCCCGGCACGGTCGTCGTGATCGGCGGCGGCCAGGCCGCCGGCTGGGTGCTGAAGACGCTGCGCGCGGAAGGGTTCGCGGGCCGCCTCGTGATGATCGCCGACGAGCCGCACCTGCCGTACGAGCGTCCGCCGCTGTCGAAGGCCGTGCTGGCCGGCGACGCCGACATCGAGACCGTGCGCGTCGTGCGTCCGGACGAATTCGACACGCTGAACGTGGAGGCATGGCAGCCGGAACGCGCGGCGTCGATCGACCGTGCGCGCCGCGTGGTGAAGACCGAAAGCGGCCGCGAGGTCGAATACGACCGCCTCGTGATCGCGACCGGCGGCACGTCGCGCCGCTTGCCCGATGCGCTCGTCAACACGTCGAACCTGCACTACCTGCGCACGCTCGACGAGGCGGCCGCGCTCGGCGAGAAGCTGCGCGCGAGCCGGCGCGTGCTCGTGATCGGCGGCGGCTGGATCGGTCTCGAGGTCGCGGCAACCGCGCGCAAGCTCGGTGTCGAGGCCGTCGTCGTCGAAGGCGCGCCGCGTCTGTGCGGGCGCTCGGTGCCGCAGATCGTGTCGGACTTCCTGCTCGACCTGCATCGTGCGAACGGTGTCGACGTGCGTCTCGGCGCGGCGCTCGCGTCGCTCGACGCGCAGCCGGACGACGCATCGAAGGTGCGCGCGACGCTGGCCGATGGCACGACGATCGACGCCGATTTCGCGGTGGCCGGCATCGGCCTCGCGCTGAATGCGTCGCTCGCGAGCGACGCGGGGCTCGCGCTCGACGACGGCATCGTGGTCGACGAATTCGGCGCGACCAGCGACCCGGCGATCTTCGCGTGCGGCGACGTCGCGAATCATCACAACGGCTGGCTGAAGCGGCGCGTGCGGCTCGAATCGTGGGCGAACGCGCAGAACCAGGCGATCGCGGCCGCGAAGGCCGTGCTCGGCGTGCGTGCGCCGTATGCGGAAATTCCGTGGTTCTGGTCCGATCAGTACGACGTGAACCTGCAGATCCTCGGCGATCTGCCGGCCGATGCGCAGCTTGTCGTGCGCGGCGATCTCGCCGCGCGCCGCGCGACGCTGTTTTTCTTGGGCGATGGGCATGTGAGAGGTGTCATCGCCATCAACAACGCACGCGAGCTGAAGCTCGCACGCAAGTGGATGAACCAGGGCCGGGCAGTGGATACGGAAGCCCTGGCGGACACGACCAAAGCGCTTGCCTGACCGGCGAAACGATCCAGGAGACTCCCCGCATGAGCACTTTCGACAACGTCGTGGCCGGCAGGGCCACGATGGAAGCTGCCGCCTCCACGCCCGGCGCGATCATCGCGCGGCTCGAGCGGCTTCCGGCCAACGCGATGCAGATCCGCGCGCGCGTGCTGATCGGCACCGCGACGTTCTTCGACGGCTTCGACGTGATCACGATCGCGGCGACGCTGCCGCTGCTGATTCACAAGTGGGGGCTGTCGCCGACGCAGATCGGCATGCTGATCGCGTCCGGCGCGATCGGCCAGCTGATCGGCGCGTTCCTGTTTCCCGCGCTCGCGGAGAAGCATGGCCGCGTGAAGGCGATCGCGTGGAGTTCAGCCGTGATCGGCGTCACCAGCATCGCGTGCGGCTTCGCGCCGACGTTCGAGATCTTCGTGCTGCTGCGGATCCTGCAGGGGCTCGGGCTGGGCGGCGAGCTGCCGGTCGCCGCGACCTACATCAACGAGATCACGCGTGCGCACGGCCGCGGCCGCTTCGTGCTGCTGTACGAGATCGTGTTCCCGATCGGCCTGCTGGTGTCGATGGCGCTCGGCGCGTGGCTCGTGCCGCGGTTCGGCTGGGAAATCATGTACTTCGTCGGCGGGCTGCCGCTGATCCTCGCGCTGGTGCTCACGCGCCTCGTGCCGGAATCGCCGCGCTGGCTCGCGTCGCGCGGGCGACTCGCGGAAGCGGGGCGTGCGGTTGGCGTGTTCGAGGCGTCGGTACGCGGCGAGCTGCCGCCGGCGACGCAAGCGGCCGCGTTCGACGAGATGGTGCGCCAGCACCCGAAGCGCCGGATGAGCGACCTGTTCAGCGCCGCGTATCGCAAGCGCACGCTCGCGGTGGCGACGCTGTGGGCGACCTGCGGGTTCATCCAGTACGGGTTGTCGACGTGGCTGCCGACGATCTACAAGAACTTCTATCATGCGCCGCTGCAGCTCGCGCTGAATCTCGCGGTGATCGGCTCGGTGATGGGCGTGCTCGGTTCGCTCGCGTCGGCGCTGCTCGTCGACAAGCTTGGCCGCAAGCCGGTGATCGTCTGGTCGTTCGTGCTGTGCGCGCTGTCGCTGGCGCTGGCGGGCGTGTATCACGCGTCGTCGGTGTATGTCGTCGCGTTCTTCTGTTCGCTGTCGCTGGGGCTGATGGCATCGGGCTTCATCACGGCCTACGTCTATACGCCGGAGCAGTATCCGACGAGCATCCGCGCGTCCGGCTGCGGGCTCGGCAGCGCATGGCTGAAGATCGCATCGTTCGCCGCGCCGATGATCGTGCCGCACGCGATCATCGGCGGCAATCTCGCGCCGGCGTTCTACCTGATCGGCATCGTGCCGCTGATCGCGGCGCTGACCGTCCACTTCGTCGGGATCGAGACGAAGGGCAAGGTGCTGGAGGCGCTGGAGGCATAGGCACGGCGGGCCGATACGGCTGCAACCGCGGATACGGAAGGCCCGGACGATGTATGTCCGGGCTTTTTCGTTTTCGGAGCGACACCGGCGACGTGCGAACGAATGCCGCATCGGCGTCGCTCCCCGGTGCACTAGAGTCGAACGGTAGCGAACGAACCGACACCGGGAAGACCACGCATCATGGCCAAGAAATTTCCGCTGCATCCCCTGCATCCGGAGCGGATCTGCTGGGGATGCGACAACTATTGCCCGACGCAGTCGATGCGTTGCGGCAACGGCTCCAGCCGGACCCAGCACCCGAGCGAACTGCTCGGCGACGACTGGTATCGATACGGCGACTGGGGCATCGCCTGCGCGGATGCCGACGACGCAAGCGCACCGTCCGCGCCGTCGCCTGAAGCCGGCGGGCCATCCTAGCGACAAGTTGCCTCACCGGCCGGCGTCCCGTTTGTTGATCTGCATCACGGTCGCGAAGCGCGTGCCGAAACATCATGAAAAAGATGCATCAGAGAAGCATCTTTAAGCGGGCGAGCGGCCCGGCGGCCCGGAACACGCGTCCGGCCGCCCTGCGCATCGACCCGCGCCCCCATGATCGACAAAGGAGAGCACCGTGTTTTGCTATCAATGCGAACAGACCGACCGGACCGGCGCGCGGCCCGGCTGTGCATCGGCGAAAGGCAATTGCGGCAAGGATTCGACGACGGCCGACCTGCAGGACCTGCTGGTTCACGCGGTGAAGGGCATTGCCCAGTACGGCGCGATCGCGCGCACGATGGGCGAGCCCGACCGCGCAGCCGAGCGCTTCGTGCTGTACGCGATGTTCACCACGCTGACCAACGTGAACTTCCATGCGGCGCGCTTCGTCGCGCTGCTGCGTGAAGCCGCGCAGACGCGCGATCGCGTGAAGGCCGCCTGCGAAGCGCACGCACGCGCCGCGGGCACGGCGCCGCCGGTGCTGCACGGGCCGGCCGAGTGGCAGCCGGCGGACGATCTGGCGGGCTTGCTGAAGCAGGCGGCGAGCGTCGGCATCGACGCGGGCCTCGACACGGTGGGCGCGGATATCGTCGGGCTGCGCGCGCTGGTGCTGTACGGCCTGAAGGGCGTGTGCGCGTATGCGCATCATGCGCAGGTGCTCGGCTACGAGCGCGACGACATCTACGAAGGCGTCGACGCGGCGCTCGCGTTCCTCGCGGCCAATCCGGCCGACGTCGACGCACTGCTCGCGCACGCGCTCGATCTCGGCCGGCTGAACCTGACGGTGATGGAACTGCTCGACAACGCGAACACCGGTCGCTTCGGCGCGCAACAGCCGAGCGCCGTGCGCGTGTCGCCGGTGGCGGGCAAGGCGATCCTCGTGTCGGGCCACGATCTCGGCGATCTGCACGCGCTGCTGGAACAGACGGCGGGCACCGGCATCCAGGTCTACACGCATGGCGAAATGCTGCCGGCTCACGCGTATCCGTCGCTCAAGGCTTTCCCGCATCTGGCCGGCAACTACGGCGGCGCATGGCAGGACCAGCAGAGCGACTTCGCGCGTTTCCCCGGGCCGATCCTGATGACGTCCAACTGCATCATCGAGCCGCTGCCGCAATACCGGCAGCGCATCTTCACGACGGGGCCGGTCGGCTGGCCGGGCGTGCGCCATCTCGAACATCACGATTTTCCGACGCTGATCCGCGCCGCCCAGGCGCTGCCGGGCTTTCAGGCCACGGCGCCGGAGGAAACCATCACCATCGGGTTCGGCCGGCATGCGGTGCTGGGCGTCGCGGACAAGGTGATCGACGCGGTGAAGGCCGGGCAGATCCGCCACTTCTTCCTGATCGGCGGCTGCGACGGCGCGGCGCCGGGGCGCAATTACTACACCGAGTTCGCGGAGCAGGCGCCCGACGATACGGTGGTGATGACGCTTGGTTGCAACAAGTACCGGTTCAACCGGCACGCGTTCGGCGATATCGGCGGCATCCCGCGCCTGCTCGACATCGGGCAGTGCAACGACAGCTATTCGGCGATCCGGATCGCGACCGCGCTCGCCGATGCGTTCGAATGCGGCGTGAACGACCTGCCGCTGTCGCTCGTCATCTCGTGGTTCGAACAGAAGGCAGCGGCCGTGCTGCTGACGCTGCTCGCGCTCGGCATCCGCAACATCCGGCTCGGGCCGACGCTGCCCGCGTTCGTCACGCCGGGCGTGCTCGCGGTGCTGGTCGATCAGTTCGGAATCCAGCCGATCGGCGACGCCGGCGCGGACCTCGCCGCGGCGCTCGCGCGCCGGGCGGCATGAGCAGGATCGTTCGATGAGCTACCGGATCGAGATCACGACGCGTGACGGCGCGCCGTTCGGCTTCGACTGCGAGCCCGGCCAGGATCTGCTCGCGGCGGCGGCGCAAGCCGACATCACGCTGCCGTCGCAATGCCGGCGCGGGAGCTGCGGCGCATGCCAGGCGACCGTCGTCGACGGCCCGTACGAGATGCAGGCGCACAGCGCCGACGCGTTGCCCGCAGGCCAGCCCGGCGCGGTATTGCTGTGCCGGACGACGCCGCTCGGCGATCTGCGGGTTGTGGCGCCGTACGACCGCGCCAAGGTGCTGCTGCAGCCGGTGCCCGTGCGCACGGCGCGGATCGCCGCGCTCGACGCGATCGCGCGCGACACGATGCGCGTCGAGCTGCAGATCGAGCCCGACGATGCGTTCGGCGTGGCGGCGGAGTTCGAAGCCGGCCAGTTCGCGGAGCTGGAAGTGCCGGGCAGCGGCCTGCGCCGGCCCTATTCGCTCGCGAACACGAGCAACTGGGATGGCCGGATGGAGTTCCTGATCCGGCTGCGGGCGGGCGGCTGGTTCTCTACCTATCTGCGCGAACGCGCGCGGCCCGGCGATCGGCTGACCGTGCGTGTGCCGATGGGCGGGTTCGGCCTCTTCGCCGACAGCCTGCGGCCGCGCTGGTTCGTCGCGGGCGGCACGGGGCTCGCGCCGATCCTGTCGATGCTGCGGCGCATGGCCGAGTATCAGGAGACGGACGACGCGCGGCTGTTCTTCGGCGTCAATGAGGAAAGCGAACTGTTCATGCTCGACGAACTGGAACGCTTGCGTGCCGAGTTGCCGCAGTTGCGGGTCGATGTGTGCGTATGGCGGCCCGGCGTGGAATGGACCGGGCTGCGCGGCACGCCGGTCGACGCGTTGCGCGCGGCGCTGGCGCACGCGCCGGTGCTGCCGGATGTCTACGTTTGCGGGCCGCCGCCGCTCGTCGAAGGTGCGCGGGAAGTCGCGATCGCCGCCGGCGTGCCGGACGCGCAGGTCGCGAGCGAGCGGTTCACCGTGTAACGTGAGCGCCGGATGTTGCTGCGACGAGGTTCCATCCGGCAGGCGCAGGCTTGCCGGATTGCCTGGTCGAACGTACGCTTTGTCGACACCCAGGCCCACCAGCAGGTGATCGACCATGCAAGCCCATCCTCTGCGTCTTTCCCCCGGCGACGATCTGCGCGCCGCCATCGAGCACGCGTTGCGCGGGCTTCGCGCACACGCGGCATTCGTGATCCAGGGCATCGGCAGCCTGAACGTCGCGCAGTTGCGCTATGCCGGCGTCGACGCGCCGACCGAACTGCGCGGCGACCTCGAAATCCTGACGCTGGCCGGTTCGGTCTCGCCGGACGGCGCGCACCTGCATATGTCGGTTTCCGACGCGCAAGGCCGCGTCTCGGGCGGGCACGTCGCGAGCGGCTGCGTGGTGCGTACGACCGCCGAGATCCTGCTCGTGCTGTTGCCCGCGCATCGTTTCTCGCGTGAACCCGACGCGGGCACCGGATTCAACGAGCTGGTGATTCGCCCGGACAGGCGCTGAGCGCACGGAGCGTTCGCGGTGCATGACCGGTGCGTCGATTCAGCGGACTGCCTTGCCGAGCACATGGCGCCGGCAATGCTCGAGATACGCTTGCTCATGCGCGGCCATCAGTTCGATGATGCTTTTCCACAGCCATGAAGGCGCGTCGAGGGTCTTCGGCCGCTGGCGACGCAACTCGGCGCGCCACGCGCGTTGCGTCGCGTCGTCCATCTGCGCGGCATGCGCGCGGCCGATCACCAGCGCAAGGTAGCGGGCGACTTTCACCGCGTCGGCCTCCGACAGCCGTTCTGCTTCCAGTTTCAGATCCTGCGGCATCAATTCGCGCATCACGACGGCGCGCCCGTCAAGGCGCGCCGCGCACATCCGGCTGCCCAGCATCGGCGACACGTGCCGCGCGCCTTCGAGCACGCGTTGTGCGGCATCGCCCGGCATGCGTACCCCGGGGTATTTCGGCGCCTTGGCGGCCGCGGCTTCCTTGATGTCGATCAGGTAGGGCGGATGTCCGTCGGAACATGCGTCGTCGATATCGAGCATCACCGCGTAGCGGCGTCGGCCCAGCGAGCTGCAGCCCTTCACCCAGAACGCGGCGTCGAGCACCTTCATGCCGGCGTCGCAGCGCGCCGTGCGGCTGAGCGCCGCGCCGATCGTCGAAACCGGCGCGGTTTCGAACAGCGTGAGGATGGCGCTGCGCTCCCGTTCCGACAGCGGCCAGAAGCGCTTGCCCAACGGGATGTGCGGCGCGGTGTTCATGATCGTCTGCCGGTCGAGTTTGCGCCACGAGCGATGCAGCGCCGCCTTCATCGCGATCTGCACCTCGTGAGGGCGTTGCATGTGGCTGAGTTCGTCGCGGCGGCGGCTGTCGAACGCCTGCTCGTATCCGTCGGCGAGCGCCTCGATCATCCGCCACGTGATGATGCCGGGCAGGTCGGAGCTGCGCGCCGCGGTGGCGAGCGAGAACCCCAGACGCAGCACATCGTGGACCGGATTGCCGATCACGCTCTGGTCGAGATCGCGAATCTGCACGGCGACTTCACCCGTCTTCGACGCGACGGGCCCCAGATTGCCGAGATGGCAATCGCCGCCGATCCATATCGCGGGACCGTCGGGCACGGTGCCGGATCGATGGTCCGCCAGCCATGCGTAAAAGTGCTCGGCGCTGCCGCGCGTATAGGTGTGGATCGAGCGCGCCATCTTCCGGCTGCGCAGGCTGGCGAGAATGGGCGCGCGCTGGTCGCAGGCCGGCAGCTTGGCCGATCCGGCGGTTTTCTTGGCCACGATGCATCCTCCTTCCATCCGCGGCATGCGTTCCCGGTGCGCGTGCACCGCGCGATGCCGGTTTATTCCGGCGAGGCGAAGCGCCGACACGGCGGCGCGGCGGGGCCGCTCAATCCGGCACGAGCACGCCCATCGCCGCGATCACCATCGCGGACGTCGCGAGCCAGCCGCCCCATGCCAGCACGCCCCTGACGGCGAATTCGCCCATGATGCGTCTGCTGCCGGCCATCAGCATCATCACGAACATGATCGGCACCGCCGTCACGCCGTTGATGACCGCGCTCCAGTAAAGCGCCCGGATCGGGTCGAAATGCATGAACGTGATCGCGACGCCGCCGATGGTCGCCAATGCGATCACGCCGTAGAACTCGGGCGCGACACCCAGCCGCAACGCGAGGCTGTTGCGCCAGCGGAAGGTGCCCGCGGCCGCATACGCGGCGGATCCCGCGAGAACCGGCAGCGCCAGCAGGCCGGTGCCGATGATCCCGAGCGCGAACAGCACGTATGCGAAGTGCCCGGCGACGGGCTCGAGTGCCCGTGCGGCATCGGCCGACGTCTTCACGTCGATGTGATGCATGTGAAGCGTCGCCGCGGCCGTGAGCGTGATGAAGAACGCGATGATGTTCGACACGCCCATGCCGACCCAGGTGTCGACGCTGATCCGGCGCAACTGCGCGGGCGCCTGGTGCGGCATGATTCGCAGCGGTCGCTGGTTCGGCGCCGCGCGCAATTCCTCGACTTCCTGCGACGCCTGCCAGAAAAACAGATAAGGGCTGATCGTGGTGCCGAGCACGGCGATGACCGTCGTCAGGTACGCGGCGTTCAACTGGATCTGCGGCAGCACGATCGCACGGCCGACCTCGTGCCACGGGACGGGCACGATCAGCGCGACCGCGACATAGGCGAGCAGGGTCAGCGCGGTCCATTTGAGCAGGCGGGCGTAGCGGTCGTACGGCACGAAAATCTGCAGCACGACCGACACGCCGCCCAGGCAGACGACATAGAGCTCTTGCGGGCCGTGCAGCAGCAGCTTGACCGCCGCGCCCATCGCCGACAGGTCGGCCGCGATGTTGATCACGTTCGCAATGGTCAGCAGCGCGACGGTCGAATAGAGCAGCCACGGCGGATAGTGCGTGCGCATGTTCGACGCGAGGCCCTTGCCGGTCACGCGGCCGATGCGCGCGCTGATCAGCTGGATGGCCGTCATCAGCGGATAGGTCAGCAGCAGCGACCACAGCAGTTCGAAGCCGAACTGCGCGCCCGCTTGCGAATAGGTACCGATGCCGGAAGGATCGTCGTCGGCGGCGCCGGTGACGAGCCCCGGCCCGAGGCGGCGGAGCCACGTCGTCGCGGACGGACGAGGTTGTGCGGAATCGATGGACTCTTGGTCGTTCATGTTGGCGGCGGCCCGTGATGAAGGACAGGGAAGTCGCAATCGGCGTGCCCGGGCGGAATAGGTTTTCGGTCGCGCAGCCCAGCGCAGCGGAAAGCCGCTACGGGCGGCGCGCGGGAAGCGGGGATAGGGGAAGTTGGATGGACGGCGCGTGCGTGAACGAGCGCATCCGAATCGGGACATCGACGGGCGTTGCCCGGCGATTTTGCCCGGGCGCTATGGCATGAGCTTGCTTGAAGTGTCGCGCAGGCTGCTCATCGATTCGTCGAGCGCGGTATTGACGGCGTATTGGCGGCTACCGGCACGTCAGGGCCGGTCGCGCGGAGCACAAAGGATGGAAAGCGCCGGTCTCGGCCGCTCCCGGCGACGCGGCGCGACATGGACACAGCCGACACGGCAGCGCCCGTTCGACCTCAACGCGCGGCCATCGCGGCATCCTGATTGCCACGTCCGGTCACGAGGCAGCCGGACATGAATGCCTCGCTCTGGCTGCTGGCTGCCACGTTGCCGAAGCCGCGGCTGAGTGCGTCGTATTTCACCTGCTCGGCGCCTTGCGAGCACGCGGTCGGACTGGCGTCGCGGCCTTGCGCATGCAGCAGCGCCCGATCGCCGATCAGGTAGGCCAGCAGCGCGAAAAAAGCGATGTGTACCACTCGTCTCATGATTCGTCTCCTCGTCGCTCAAGCGTAACGCGGACACGTGTTGCGAAGCATTGGGGCTTCCCCGGGTAATCGTCTGCTGAAATGCCCGTGGGCCGACGTAATGACGTCCCTTTTTGTCCATCGTAACGGGGAAAGGAGTGGCAGGCGGCCGGACCGGCGCGCAATCGATGCGAGTTTGACGAATGTCAGGGTGCGGGCAGGGCGAGACGGTCGCGCGGCCGGTCGCAGCGATAGCATGAATGCATGTTCTGGCGGAACGCGATGCGCGGCAAAGCGATGGGCGCGGCGGTTCCGAATGCAGCAGGTACGTGTTGAACATCGCTATCGAAATAGTGAGGAATCCAAATGCTTAACGTCTCTTCGGTCCTGATCAGCATGGCGCCGTTGTGGGTCATTCTGCTGGGCGCGTCTTCCGCGGCGGCCTATCTCGTGTTCTGGCGTAAGGCGATCAAGTAAGCCGGTCGATGCTGCGCGACAACGCACGCGTGTGCGTCGCAGTATCGGTACATTGCGCACGACGGCTTTTGCGCCGTGCTATGCGCGTCCTTGAATCGACGCGAATGAAACGACCCGCCTGAGCGGGTCCATGACGGCCTCGTCCCGCCGGTGCACGCATCGAGCTTGACCGCGCGGTGCCGCGCAACACGACGGCGAAACGACGGCGATCAGCCGCTTATCGCACCGCCGTCACCGGCACATTCGAAATCCGCACGAGCCGGCTCATCACGCTGCGGCGGAACATCGACAGCATCGTATGAACCGGATCGAGCCGCGGCGCGACGACGACGATTTCGTCGCAGCCCATCTCGGCCGCGACGGCCGCGATCGTGTCGGCCACCGGCCCGACCTTCTTCACGACGCTGTACCGGACTCCGGCTTCCCGCAGCACCCGCTCGGCCATCGCCAGATCCTCGCACGCGAACTTGTCCTCGATCGAGCGCAGCCGCGACAGCGGGTGAAACGCCTCGAGCCGCGTCGCTTCGAGCGGCGGCTGTACGTTGATCAGCACGATCTCGGACGCGCAGCGTTCGTGATACAGGAAGGTCGCGTGGCGGACCGCCTGCAGCGAACGGGGCGAATGACCGACAGGAACCAGCAGCTTGAGCATGGACGATGCTCCGAAGTCGAGATGTTTCCAGCGTAGCGCGCCGCCGGATCGCTCGATCTAAAGAAATCGGGCGGCCACGTAAAAATGCCGTCAACGCCGGCCGTCGCGTTGTGTTGCGCCTATTAGAAATATAAGAAATTTAAGTTTATGCGCATAAACGTTTTCATCGGCCGGTCGGCAAACCCCGTCCTGCCGCCATGCGGCACGCCGATTTAGTCGGATCCTCAATGAATCGCGCGGGAAAATATCGAAGGTCGGCCAGCGGGCGTCGCGTAGAGTAGGGCATCGGTCGCGGCGCGGCCTCTCCAGCCCTTTCCAGGCCCATTGCCGGCCGCTCGGGAGGCGTACCGCCGCCACGCGGCCCGCCATTCCCTTCCGATTCCAGGAGACCTCGCATGCCGCACGGCGCCCCGCAGCTTCTCGCTCCCGCTTCCATCACCGTCGACCCGATCGTGCGCCTGTCGGCCGGCGAACTCGCATCGGCGATCCGCAGCAAGGCGGTTTCCTGCGTCGAGACGATGCGTGCGTATCTCGATCACATCGAGCGCGTGAACGGTGCAGTGAACGCGCTGGTCTCGCTGCGCGATCGCGCGACGCTGCTCGCCGAAGCCGCGGAAAAGGACGCGGCGCTCGCCCGCGGCGAATATCACGGCTGGCTGCACGGGATGCCGCAGGCGCCGAAGGATATCGCGATGACGAAAGGGTTGCGGACGACCTACGGCTCGCCGATCTTCCGCGATAACGTGCCGCAGGCCGACTCGGTCGGCGTCGGGCGGATGCGCGCGGCGGGCGCGATCTTCATCGGCAAGACCAACACGCCGGAGTTCGGTCTCGGCTCGCACACGTTCAACGAAGTCCACGGCGCGACGCGCAATCCGTACGACCTGACGAAGAGCGCGGGCGGCAGCAGCGGCGGCACGGCGGCGGCGCTCGCCGCGCGCATGCTGCCGGTTGCGGACGGCAGCGACTTCGGCGGCTCGCTGCGCAATCCGGCCGCGTTCTGCAACATCTACGGCTTGCGTCCGTCGCAGGGCCGCGTGCCGCGCTGGCCGGCCGTCGACGTGTTCATGCAGCAGCTCGGCATCGAAGGGCCGATGGGCCGCACCGTCGGCGACGTCGCGCACCTGCTGTCGATCCAGGCCGGCTACGACCCGAACGATCCGCTGTCGCTCGCGGAAGATCCCGCGGTGTTCACGAAGTCGCTCGAGAAGGACCTGCGCGGCGAGCGCATCGCGTGGGTCGGCGACTGGAACGGTTATCTCGCGACCGAGCCGGGCGTGCTCGCGCAGTGCGAAAAGGGCCTCGCGACGCTGCGCGAGATCGGCTGCGACGTCGATGCGGCGCTGCCGGCGTTCGCGCCCGACCGGATCTGGCGCCTCTGGCTCACGCATCGGCATCTGCTGTCCGGCGGCGGGCTGCTCGCGCACTATCGCGACCCGGCACGGCGTGCGCTGCTCAAGCCCGAGGCGATCTACGAGGTCGAAGGGCTGCTCGCGATGCAGGCTGCCGACGTGTTCGACGCGAGCATCGAGCGCACCGCGTGGCATCAGGCCGTGCTGAGCTTCTTCGATCGCTACGACTTCATCGCGGCGCCGACCGCGCAGGTGTTCCCGTTCGACGTCGAACAGCGCTGGCCGAAGGAAATCGCGGGCCGCGCGATGGATACCTACCACCGCTGGATGGAAACGGTGGTGCCGTGGACGCTGGCCGGCTGCCCGGTGATCAGCGTGCCGGTCGGCTTCAACGATGCGGGGCTGCCGATGGGGATGCAGCTGATCGGCCGGCCGCGCGCGGATCTCGCGGTGCTGCAACTCGCGCGCGGCTACGAGCAGGCGGCCGACTGGGTCGGCCGGCGGCTGCCGGCCTGGATGGCTGCGTGACGCACGCGGCGGCTTCGATCCCGGGCGCCCGCGACCAGCAATATTGATGCAGGCAAGGAACGAATCCCGATGCGCCGCCGAGATCGCGCGGCAAATGCGGACGAATGCGCGCGGCGAGCCCGGACGGCGGCGGAATTGCAAGCGGCCGCGGCGCGCGATTTCGTTTCGATGTGTTTCAGTCGTTGCGGCGGCGCGCGACGCGCTTCGACAATATCCGCATCAATAATTCGGGCACGAGGGAAACAGATGAAGCAGATTCGCGCGACGGGCAAGCACCTCGCATCGGCAGGCATCGCATTCGGCATCCTGCTGGGCGTCAACGGCAGCGCGCATGCGCAACTCGACCTGCAGGCGATCGGATCGTCGCTGCTCGGCGGCGGGCAGCAGCAGGCCGCACCGTCGCAGGGCGGCGTCGCGCAGTTGCTGCAGGCGTACGTCGGCGCGAACCAGCAGGTGCTGGCCGGCCAGTCGTCGCTTGCTTCGGCGATGGGGCTCACCGGCGCGGCCGGGCAGGCGCAGCAGGCCGCCGGCCTGCTCGGCGGCGGCAACGCATTGACGCCGGCCGCGCTGTCGCAGATGGGCGGCGCGCAGCAGTCGGTGTCGCAGGCGCTCGGCCAGGCGTTCGCGAGCGGCGGTGCGACGCACGGCCCGGTCGACAAGCAGGCGTTCAGCAACGGCCTCGCATCGCTCGGCCAGGGCCTCACGCAGTACTCGCAACTGCAGTCGGGGCTCGGTAGTCTCGGTTCGACCAGCGCAGCATCGCTGCTGCAGGCGGGCCTGAATCCGCAGAACATGCAGGCAGCGACGTATATCGCGCAAAGCGCGCCGAGCCAGTTGCAGTCGCTCGCGTCGACGCTCAGCCAGGCCGTGCAGTTCGCGACGAGCCAGGGCATCTCGGTGCCGTCGGTCGCGTCGTCCGCGCTGAAGCTGCTGCCGTAACGTTATCGGCGCCGCGCGCCGCGGTGCTGGTAGCCGCGCCGCGCGCACAGCGCCGGGAAGGCCCCGCGCAACATGGGGATTGCGCTCGATGCTATCGTGCGTGTTCCCCGTTCCCGGTGCCGGTTCATGACTGACTCGTTCGACCTCCCGCGCTATTTCGCCCGCATCGGCTACGACGGCCCGGCCAAGCCGACGCTCGACGTGCTGCGCCGGCTGCATCTGCTGCACCCGCAGGCGATCCCGTTCGAAAACCTCAATCCGCTGACCGGCGCGCGTGTCGCGCTCGACGTGCCGGCGATCGTTGACAAGGTGGTCGCGCACCGCCGCGGCGGCTACTGCTTCGAACTCAACAAGCTGTTCTACACCGTGCTCACGCACATCGGTTTCCGCGTGACGCCGTTGATCGCGCGTGTGCGCTGGATGCGGCCGGCCGACGTCGTCACCGCGCAGACGCACATGCTGCTGCGCATCGATCTCGACGGCGCGACGTGGCTCGCGGACATCGGCTTCGGCAGCGCGACACTCACCGCGCCGCTGCGCTTCGTGCCCGACGAGCGGCAACTGACGCCGCACGGCGCGTTTCGCGTGGTCGGCGCGCCGGTCGACGGCGAGTTCGACATGCAGTTCGAGATTCCCGATGGCTGGCAGACGACCTATCGCTTCTCGCTGAAGCGGGCCGAGTGGATCGATTACGAGGCCGCGAACTGGTTCACGTCGACGTATCCCGAATCGATCTTCGTGAACGACCTGATCGCGTGCCGCGTGCTGCCGGACGGCCGCGCGGCGCTGTTCAACACCGTGCTGACGCTGCGCGACGCGGCGGGCGCGGGGCGCACCGTCACGTTCGACGACGCGGCGGCGTGGGGCGCATGCCTGCGCGACACCATCGGCATCGATACGACCGGCTTCGATCTCGACGCGCTGTTCGCACGGGTGGCGGCGCGGGCCAACATGACGTGAGCGCGTAGCGAGCGGCGGCATGGCCGGCGTCGGCGTCCGCCGCACGCCACGCCGCCGATTCCGTTGCGTGTTTGACTTTTGCTATTTTGCTAGCATACTAGTAATCATGAGTGACGAAGAAGTGAAGCAGTTCAACGTGTACCTGCCGCTGAGCCTGATCCGGCAGGTCAAGCATCGCGCCATCGAAACGGAGCAGTCGCTGTCCGCGCTGGTGGCCGACGCATTGCGCGCGTATCTGGCCGCTCCGCCACCGGGAGCCGGGCCGTCCATCAAGGAGGAATGACATGTCATCCGGGCGAATCGAAGCCGTGTACCTGACGACGCACAACTGGGGCAAGTCGGCGAAGTTCTTCCAGGCGCTGGGCTTCACGCTGGAATTCGAAACCGATCACGCGTCGGGCCAGTTGAGGCGCGGCGACGGCCCGTATCTGTTCATCGCCGAAGTGCCGACGAGCGAGACGCCGGACATGCAGGTCGTGCTGACGGTGCCGGACGAACAGTCGGTCCGGCCGCAGCCGATCGTCGACGTGGTCACGCCGTTCGAGGATACGCACTGGGGCACGCGGGACATGACCGTGCGAGACCCCGACGGTCGCGTGTGGCGCTTGCAGGCGCCGGGCACATCGGCTGCATGAGGCCGCGGCGATGACTGGCCTCCATCAGGACCATCAAGACCATCAGGACGCCCCCGACAGCACCGCCGCCCGCGTCGCGCTGTGGCGCGCGCTGCACGTCGAACTCGATGCGCCGCCGCACGTGCTCGCCGATGAAGTCGGCCTGCGCTTGCTCGCACCGGCGCCCGGCTGGCAGCAGCGCGGCGACATGGATCCGCGGTTCACGCGGCCGTTTCGCGCATCGATCGTCGCGCGGGCGCGCTTCATCGAGGATCTCGTCATCGAGCAGGCCGCGCAGGGTGTGAGTCAGTACGTGATCCTCGGCGCGGGACTCGACAGCTTCGTGCAGCGCCGGCCAGAGATGGCATCGCGCCTGACCGTCTTCGAAGTCGATCCGCCCGCGCCGCAGGCGTGGAAGCGCCGCCGCCTGACCGAGCTCGGCTTCGGCGTGCCGGACTGGCTGCGGTTCGTGCCGGTCGATTTCGAGGCGCAGCAGTCGTGGCGCGACGCGCTCGTTGGCGCGGGCTTCGATGCGGGCAAACCGGCGGTCGTGGTGTCCACCGGCGTCAGCATGTACCTGACGCGCGACGCGAACGCGGCGTCGCTGCGCGAAGTCGCGTCGCTCGCGCCGGGTTCGACGTTCGCGATGACCTTCCTGCTGCCGCTCGAGCATGCGGATCCGGACGTGCGTCCGGCGCTCGACATGGCCGCGAAGGGCGCGGCCGCGAGCGGCACGCCGTTCATCAGCTTCTTCATGCCGGCGGAGATCCGCGCGCTTGCGGCGCAGGCCGGCTTCGCGCGGGCCGAGCATGTGTCGGCCGCCGAGCTTACGCGCCGCTACTTCGCCGATCGACCCGACGGCCTGCGTCCGCCGAACAACGCGGAAGAGCTGCTGGTCGCGACGGTGTAACGCCGCGCTCATGCGTCACGCGCGTTCCAGCACGGCCATCTCGCGCACGATCACGAGCAGCACCGCGAGGCTTGCGCCACCCGACGCGCGCAAGTCGGCGAGCAGATGCTCGTAGCGCTCCAGCGCGGCTTCGCGGCGTTCGCGCCACGCGTGGACGATCGTCTCCGGCGCCGTCGAGTCGGCCGATTCCGCGAGCGCGCTGGTGGCGAGCGTGCGCTTGAGCCGCGCGATTTCCGCGAGCGCGGCCGCGCGCGCCAGCATGTCCCAGTGCGTGGGCGCCGGCAGCGTGGCCGCGCGTTCGCCGATCCATCGGTAGTTCAGCAGCGTGCCGAGCGAGAAGTACACGCCCGCGACCAGCTCGAGGCTGCGATCGCAGGTCGCGGCCACTTCGGCGATGTCGAGCAGCGCGGCCGAGATGTCGCCGTTCGCGACGCGCCCGGCGAGCGCGCTGTCGACGCCCGCGTCCACCAGCACGCGCTGCCGCTCGGACAACGCTTCGAGATCGCTCGTCGGCAGCAGCGCCGGCAATTGCGGCGCGAGGCGCTGCACCGCGTCGCGGCAGCGCGCGATCAAGCCGGCGACGCCGCCGTTGGCGACCGCGCCCGATTGCAGCTGCCGCAGGAACCACAGCGCCGCGCGCTCCAGCAGCCGTGCGACGTCGACGAACATGCGCGCCTGCACGTCGTCGGCGACACGGTTGTCGAGCGCGTCGATGTCGCGCCACACAGCACCGAGATCGAACACGTCGCGCGCCATGATGCACGCGCGCACGATGTCGCCCGGCTTCGCGTCGGTTTCCTCCATCAGCCGGTGCACGAACGCGCAGCCGACGCGGTTGACGAGCGCATTGGTCAGGTGCGTCGCGAGAATCTCGCGACGCAGCGGATGGCGCTGCATCGGTTCGTTGAAACGCTGTTGCAGCGGCGTCGGGAAATAGTCGACGAGCATCGCGGCGACGAGCGGATCTTCCGGTACGTCGGAGTCGAGCAGCGCGTCGTACAGCCACATCTTGCTGTACGCGAGCAGCACCGCGCGCTCCGGCGACGTCAGGCCCTGTTTCGCGGTTTGCCGTTCGGCGATCTCGTCGTCGGTCGGCAGGAACTCGATCACGCGGTTCAAGCGGCCCGCCCGTTCGAGCCAGCGCATCAGGCGCGCCTCGGCGTCGAGCAGCTCGACGCTGTAGCGGCCGGCGATCGACAGCGCCTGCGTCTGGTAGTAGTTGTCGCGCAGCACCAGCAGCCCGACTTCGTCGGTCATTTCCGCGAGCAGGGCGTTGCGCTGCTTCTCGGTCATCTCGCCGTCGGTGACGACAAGGCCGAGCAGGATCTTGATGTTGACTTCGTGGTCCGAACAATCGACGCCCGCCGAGTTGTCGATCGCGTCGGTGTTGATGCGCCCGCCGCGCTGCGCGAACTCGATGCGGCCGAACTGCGTGCAGCCGAGGTTGCCGCCTTCGCCGACGACCTTGCAGCGCAGGTCCGCGCCGTTCACGCGCACCGCGTCGTTCGCCCGATCGCCGACCTGCTGGTGGGTTTCGTGCGCGGCCTTCACGTAGGTGCCGATGCCGCCGTTGTACAGCAGGTCGACCGGCGCCTGCAGGATCGCGCGGATCAGCTCGGTCGGCGGCAGCGCGTGCGCGTCGATGCCGAGCGCGGCCTGCACGGCCGGCGACAGCGGGATCGTCTTCGCGGTGCGTGCGTATACGCCGCCACCCTGCGAGATCACGGAGGTGTCGTAGTCGGCCCAGCTCGAGCGTTCGAGCGCGAACATCCGCTCGCGCTCCGCGAAGCTCGTCGTCGGGTCGGGGTTCGGATCGAGGAACACGTGCCGGTGATCGAAGGCCGCGACGAGCCGGATATGCGGCGACAGCAGCATCCCGTTGCCGAACACGTCGCCCGACATGTCGCCGACGCCGACCACGGTGAAGTCGGTCGTCTGCGTATCGACACCCATCTCGCGGAAGTGCCGCTTCACCGATTCCCACGCGCCGCGTGCGGTGATCGCCATCTTCTTGTGGTCGTAGCCGACCGAGCCGCCGGACGCGAATGCATCGTCGAGCCAGAAGCCGTATTCGTGCGAGATCGCATTCGCGTAATCGGAGAAGGTGGCCGTGCCCTTGTCGGCCGCGACGACGAGATATGGATCGTCGGGATCGTGCCGCACCACGTCGGGCGGCGGCACGATCGTGTTGCCGGCGAGATTGTCGGTCAGGTCGAGCAGGCCGCGCAGGAACGTCTGATAGCACGCGATGCCTTCGCGCATCCACGCTTCGCGATCGCTCGGCGGCGGCGGGTTCTTCACGACGAAGCCGCCTTTCGAGCCGACCGGCACGATCACGACGTTCTTCACCATCTGCGCCTTCATCAGCCCGAGCACCTCGGTGCGGAAATCCTCGCGGCGGTCGGACCAGCGCAGCCCGCCGCGCGCGACGCGCCCGCCGCGCAGGTGCACGCCCTCGACGCGCGGCGAATACACCCAGATCTCGAACATCGGCTTCGGCTCCGGCAGGCCGGGCACCTTCGCCGGATTGAACTTGAACGACAAGTACGGCTTCGATTCGCCGTTCGCGTCGAGCAGGAAATAGTTGGTGCGCTCGGTCGCGTTGATCACGCCGAGGAACTGGCGCAGGATCCGGTCCTCGTCGAGATTCGGCACCTGGTCGAGCGCCGTCTCGATGGCCTTCAGCAGGTGTTCGGCCTGCACGTCGCGCGTGCCGCCGATGGCCGGGTCGAAGCGCAGCAGGAACAGCTCGACGAGCTGCCGTGCGATCGCCGGGTTGCCGGTCAACGCGCGCTCGATGTACGCGTCGCTGAACGTCGAGCCGACCTGCCGCAGGTATTTCGCATACGCACGCAGGATCGTGACCTCGCGGGCGCTCAGGTGGGCACGCAACACGAGGCGGTTGAAGTCGTCGTTCTCGATCCGGCCGCTCCAGATCCGGTCGAACGCATCCTCGAACAGGCCCTTCACGCGCTCGATGTCGAACTCGGTATCGTCGGCGAGTTCAAGGCCGAAGTCGTGCACCCACGCGGGCGCGGCATCCTGCGTCTGGATCCGGTACGGCCGCTCCTCGTCGACGCGCACGCCCAGATGCTCCAGCATCGGCAGGCTGCGCGACAGCGCGATCGGGTCGCCCGCGCGATACACCTTGAAGCGGAACGCGCGCGGACCGGCCTCGATCGGGCGGTACAGGTTCATCGCGAGCTGGCCCGACTCCTTCACGCGCTCGATCAGCTCGATGTCGCGCACGGCCGTGCGCGCCGGATAGTCGTCGCGATAGCCGGCCGGAAACGATTCCGCATAGCGCTGCAGCAGCCGGTTGCCTTGCTCTTCGCCGAACGCGTCGAGCAATGCGTCCGCGAGATCGTCCTGCCAGCGGCGCGCGACCTGCACGAGCCGCGCTTCGAGCTCGCGCGTGTCGACGTCCGGCATCGTGCCCGGTTCGGCATGGACGACGAAATGAATCCGCGCGATCGCCGATTCCGACAGCAGCGGCGTGAATTCGACGTTCACGCCGTTGTATGCGTCGACGAGCAGCTTCGCGATGCGGCGGCGCAGGTCGGTGTTGTACTTGTCGCGCGGCACGAACGCGAGGCACGACACGAAGCGGTCGAAGCGGTCGCGCCGCACGAACAGGCGCGTGCGCTGGTGTTCCTGCAGGCGCAGGATGCCGAGCGCGATGTCGTAGAGCTGGTCTTCGTCGGCCTGGAACAGTTCGTCGCGCGGATAGGTTTCGAGCACCGTCACCAGCGACTTGCCGAGATGCCCCTTCGGCAGGAAGCCCGCGCGCCGCACGATGTTTGCGCACTTGCGGCGCACGATCGGGATCTCGGCGCTCGACACCATGTACGCGGTCGACGTGTAGAGCCCGATGAAGCGGCGCTCGCCGATCACCTTGCCGTCGGCGCCGACCAGTTTCACGCCGACGTAGTCGAGGTAGCCGGGCCGGTGCACGGTCGCGCGCGAGTTCGCCTTCGTCAGGAAGATCGGCCAGGGGCCGGTGATGATCTCGGCGGCCGCCGGCGGCAGCGGCGTCACGTCCGGCGCGCCCGACGGCCGCAGCGATTCGCGCAGCAGGCCGAAGCCGGAGCCCTCGACGCCGCGCAGCCCGAAGCCCGACGCGTCCGATACCAGCGAGTAGTCGCGCTGGCCGAGGAACGTGAAGTGGTCGGCGGCCATCCATTCGAGGAACGCGCGCGCCTCGATGTCTTCCGCGGTGGATTCGCGGGCTTTCATGTCCTTAATTGTCGCGCGCGCGATGTCGACGATCTTCGGCCAGTCCTCGACCGACGCGCGCACGTCGCCGAGCACGCGGGCGATGTCGTCGCGCAGCGTGTCGAGCAGCGCGGCGTCGCCGCAGCGGTCGACTTCGAAATGGATGAACGACGCGAGTTGCGACTGGCCGTCGGGGGCCGTCGCGCCGCCGGCGTCGACGCGCTCGATCCCGCCGTTGCCGCCGCGCCAGATGCGGAACACCGGGTGCAGCGCGGAGTGCAGCGCGAGCCCGAGGCGGTTCACCGCCATCGTCACCGAGTCGACGAGGAACGGCATGTCGTCGTTGACGATCTCGATCACCGTGTGGTCCGAGTGCCAGCCGTGCTGCTCGACGATCGGGTTGTACACGCGCAGCCGCTCGCTGCCGGGCACGAATTTCTGGGCGGTCTGCCAGTGCGCCATCGCGGCGCCGTACAGGTCGGCGATGCTGCGATCCTGCAGATCGTCGGCGTCGACGAAGTCGTAGTAATGACGCAGGAACGGTTCGACGATCCGGAACGTGGCTTCGGGCAGGCGCCCGCGCGCGAATTCGACGACATCCGAGAGCAGGTGTGCGACGACTTCTTCGTTCTTCGCTTCCATGGCGGTCTCCTGATCGGCTGGCCATTGGCTGCTGCGTTGTGTGTTCGGCATTATGCGCCGATTGCGTGACGGAGCGATGTGCGGGCGCACAACGGGGAGCAGGGAAGGAAGAGGCGCACGCAGCGCGCGTGGGCGGCGCTGCGCGGGCGGGTCAGGCGAGGTCCGGCGGCTTCAGGTCGGGATGCCGGGCGTAGAGCGGGTTCATGAAGTCGAGCAGCATCGTGGTCAATACTTGCGACACGAATTCGCGATAGGCGACGAATTCATGGGGCGGACAGGTCTCCTGGACCTGCCGCAGCGATTGATCCAGTTGCCCACCCATCGACACGATCATGTCGTTCAGTGCGGTGGCGATACGTTTGTCGTCGATCATGCGGTCTCCTTCAGGCGCCGCGGCGTGCGGCGCGCTCGGTCGGGCGTTACCGCGGTTCGAGCGCGTATCGCGCGGGGAGGTTCCGGCGACGCCGAACCGTGACGCGCGTGATCGATGTGTCCGTGACGCATTGCACTGATCGACGGCACGCCGGCCGAACGCATCGGCACGGATATTGCGGCACCGCACATCTCCGCTATCGCGGTTTCCTGCAACGGATGCCGTTCACCTTCGTGGTGACGCGCGTGCCGGCTCGACCCGCGACGATCGCGGCGATATCGGCGAGCGAGCCGATGGCCGCGTCCCGGCCCGTCTGTCGTACGAACTCGATTGCGGCCTGCACCTTCGGCCCCATCGAGCCGGCCGCGAAGCCGAGCTCATCGAGCGCGTCCGGATGCGCGGCTTCGATCAGCGACTGGGTCGGCAGGCGCCAGTCCACATATGCGCCGTCGACGTCGGTGACGATCAGCAGCAAGTCCGCCTGCAATTCGCGCGCCAGCAGCGACGCGCACAGATCCTTGTCGATGACGGCTTCGACACCCGCGAGCTTGCCGTTCGCATCGTAGCGCGTCGGGATGCCCCCACCGCCCGCGCAGATCACGATCGCGCCTTTTTCCAGCAGCCATTTGATCGGACGGATCTCGAAGATGCGGTGCGGTCGGGGGCTTGGCACGACCCGGCGAAACGCGTCGCCGTCCGGCGCGATGTGCCAGCCATTTTCGTGCGCGAGCCGTTCGGCCTCCGCGCGCGAATAGACCGGGCCGATCGGCTTGGTCGGCCGGTCGAACGCCGGGTCGGCAGGGTCCACTTCGACTTGCGTCAGCAGCGTGGCGAACGGCATGTCGGCGGGCAGCAGGTTGCCGAGTTCCTGCTCGATCAGATACCCGATCATCCCTTCCGTCTGGGCGCCGAGCACGTCGAGCGGGTACGGCTCGACCGGTGCGTAGGCGGCAGCCTGCAGCGCGAGGAGCCCGACCTGCGGGCCGTTGCCATGCGCGATCACGAGTTCGTTGCCGGGGGCGATCCGGGCGATCTCGGCGGCGGCGATTCTCACGTTCTGTCGTTGCCGCGCCTCGGACATCGGCTGATTGCGTTGCAAGAGCGCGTTGCCGCCCAATGCGATGACGATGCGCATCGTGTTTCTCCTTGAAGTGCGGACGGTGCGATGCGACGCACCATCCGGTTGCGCGTGCGGGTCGTCAGATGCCGCCGAGTGTCGAGACGAGGACGGCCTTGATCGTGTGCATGCGATTTTCGGCCTGTTCGAACGCAATGCAGCGCGGCGATTCGAACACCTCGTCGGTAACCTCGATGCCGTCTTTCAGGTGCGGATAGCGTTCGGCGATCTGCCGGCCGACTGTCGTGTCGCTGTTGTGGAAGGCCGGCAGGCAGTGCATGAACCGCGTGCGCGCGTTGCCCGTCGATTCGAGCAGCGTGCGATTGACCTGATACGGCAGCAGCGCCGCGATCCGCTCGTCCCATGCTTCGACCGGCTCGCCCATCGACACCCACACGTCGGTGTGAATGAAGTCGACGCCCTCGACTGCCGCATGCGGATCTTCGGTCAAGAGGATCCGCGCGCCGCTTTCGGCCGCGAACGCCTCGCATTGCGCGATCAGCTCCGCGGCCGGCCACAGCGACTTCGGTGCGCCGATCCGCACATCCATCCCGAGCTTCGCGCCGATCAGGAGCAACGAATTGCCCATGTTGTTGCGCGCATCGCCGAGATACGCGTAACTGATGTCGTGCAACGCCTTGTCGCTGTGCTCGCGCATCGTCATCACGTCGGCCAGCATCTGCGTCGGATGGTATTCGTCGGTGAGTCCGTTGAACACGGGCACGCCCGCGTAGCGGGCCAGGTCTTCGACGATCTCCTGGCGGAAACCGCGATACTCGATGGCGTCGTACATTCGGCCCAGCACGCGCGCCGTGTCCTTCATGCTTTCCTTGTGACCGATCTGCGACGAAGTCGGATCGATATAGGTCACGTTGGCGCCCTGGTCGTATGCGGCGACCTCGAATGCGCAACGCGTGCGGGTCGAGGTCTTTTCGAAGATCAGCGCGATGTTCTTGCGCATCAGGCGCGGCTGTTCGGTGCCGCTGTACTTCGCACGCTTCAGGTCGCGGGCGAGATCGAGCAGGTAGCGCAGTTCGCGCGCGTTGTGGTGGATCAGGCTCAGCAGATTGCGGTTGTGCAGATTGAGGCTCATCGGGTTTCTCCGTGAAAAAGGGGGGCGGTGCGTCGCGGTGCGCGCCGTTTCAGAAATCGACCGGATCGCGCAGGACCGGACAGGTCATGCAATGGCCGCCGCCGCGCCCGCGGCCGAGCTCGCTGGAGCCGATCGTGATCACCTCGACCCCCGCCTTGCGCAACTGCGTGTTTGTATAGGTATTGCGGTCATAGCCGACGACGGTGCCCGGTTCGAGGCAGATCATGTTGTTGCCGTCGTCCCATTGTTCGCGTTCGGCCGCGAAATCGTTGCCGCCCGTCTCGACGACGCGCAGCGATTTCAGACCCAGCGCCTGCGCGACGACGTCGACGAACGCCTTGTCTTCCCGCTCGATGTCGATGCCGTTGCGCGCGTCGTCGCGCGGGCGCAACGTGAACGGGACGATGCGGCTCACGACGTCGGGGAATACGGTCACGAGATCGCGATCGCAAAAACTGAACACGGTGTCGAGATGCATCGACGCACGCGAGTTCGGCAGACCCGCGACGATCACGCGTTCGGCCGCGCCCTTCGCGAACAGCGACTGCGCGAGCTGGCCGATCGCCTGGTGCGTGGTGCGTTCGCCCATCCCGACGAGCACGACGCCGCGACCGATCGGCATCACGTCGCCGCCTTCGAGCGTCGCCATCCCGTGGTCGCGGTCGGGATCGCCGTACCACACGTCGAATGTTTCGTCGGCGAACTGGGGATGGAACCGGTAGACCGCGGCGACGAGCAGCGTTTCCTGCCGGCGGGCCGGCCAGTGCATCGGATTCAGCGTGACGCCGCCGTAGATCCAGCACGACGTGTCGCGCGTAAACATCATGTTCGGCAGCGGCGGCAGCACGAACGACGACCGCCCGAGGTAGTCCTGAAACAACGTGAGCGCCTTCGACTGGCTGCCGCCCGGCACGTCGCTCGCCGCGACGCCGCCGATCAGGAATTCGGCGAGCGTGCGCGGTGCGAGGCCGTCGAGCCATGCGCGCACTTCGTCGACGAGACCGATGCCGACGGTGTCGGGCGTGATCTTGCGATCGAGAATCCACGTGCGTGCGGCCGGGTTCGCGACGGTGTCGGTCAGCAGATTGTGCATCTCGAGCACCTCGACGCCGCGCTCGCGCATCTTCGATACGAAGTCGAAATGGTCGCGCTTGGCCTGGTTCACCCACATCACGTCGTCGAACAGCAATTCGTTGCAATTGCTGGGCGTGAGGCGATGGTGGGCGAGCCCCGGCGAGCAGACGATCACCTTGCGCAGCTTGCCGACTTCGGAGTGGACACCGACTTGAGGCGTGACATGGGTCATGTTCGTTACCTGTTCGATCAAAGGGAGATGAGACCGCGATGGAGCGCATAGGCCGCGACGACGGCCGCGACGGCGGCCGCCGCAAAGACGATTTTTTCGGCGGTCGTGAACACCGGCTTGCCGAGTTCGCGCTTCGCCTTCGCGAACAGCAGCGCGCCCGGCACGTAGAGCAGGGCAGACAGCAGCAGGTACTTGACGCCTGCCGCGTAGAGCAGCCACACCGTGTACGTCACCGCGAGCGCGGCGATGCAGCCGTCCTTGCGGCGTGCGCGGGCGTCGGCTCCATAGGTTTCGCCGCGCACGACGAGCAGGAGCGCATAGGCGGCCGACCAGAAGTACGGGATCAGGATCATCGACGTCGACAGATAGATCAGCGACAGATAGGTGCCCTGGGCGAACAGCGTGATGATGAGGAAAATCTGCACCATCACGTTCGTGAGCCACAGCGCGTTGGCCGGCACGTGGTTCGCGTTCTCCTTGCGCAGGAACGCGGGCATCGTGCGGTCCTTTGCGGCCGAGAACAGGATCTCCGCGCAGAGCAGCACCCACGACAACAGCGCGCCGACGAGCGACACCACGAGGCCGACGCCGATGACGACGGCGCCCCAATGTCCGACCACATGCTCGAGCACGGCGGCCATCGACGGGTTCTGAAGCTTCGCGAGCTGCGGCTGCGTCATGATGCCGAGCGACAGCAGATTGACGAGCACGAGCGCGAGCAGTACGCCGGCGAAGCCGATCACGGTCGCACGGCCGACATCGCTGCGCTTCTCGGCGCGCGCCGAGTAGATGCTGGCGCCCTCGATGCCGATGAACACCCAGACGGTGGCGAGCATCATGTTGCGGACCTGGTTCGTCACCGAGCCGAGCGACGGATTCGCGTGGCCCCATATGTCGGCTCGGAACACGTCGAGCCGGAACGCGAAGAAGCCGATCACGATGAACACCACGAGCGGGACGATCTTCGCGATGGTCGTGACGAGGTTGACGAACGCCGCTTCGCGGATGCCGCGCAATACGAGGAAATGGACGGCCCACAGCAGCACCGAAGCGGCCGCGATCGCGGCGCGCGTGTTGCCTTCGCCGAACATCGGGAAAAAGTAGCCGAGCGTCGAGAACAACAGCACGAAGTAGCCGACGTTACCGACCCACGCGCTGATCCAGTAGCCCCATGCGGACGAGAAGCCCATGTAATCGCCGAACCCGGCCTGCGCATACGCGTAGACACCGCCGTCGAGCAGCGGCTTGCGGTTCGCCAGTGTCTGGAAGACGAACGCGAGGGCGAGCATGCCGACCGCGGTGATGCCCCACCCGATCAGGATCGCGCCGGCGTCGGCTGCGGCAGCCATGTTCTGCGGCAGCGAGAAGATGCCGCCGCCGATCATCGAGCCGACGACGAGGGCGGTCAGCGCGCCGAGCGGCAGCTTGCGCGTGGCGGGTCGCGCAGTATCGGTGTGAATCAGTTCAGCCATGAGGCTTCCTTGTAATCGACGAGCGTGCGCGAAGTCGTCGCGCGCACGTGGCCGCCGCGCGTACGGCGGTGCGTACGGCGCGGGGATGGGTTTTTACTGCTGGGGGCGACCGTTATCGGTGCAGCGTGATGGCCGGCGTTTCGCGTGACGGCTCGTTCCGGCTTTCCCGTTGACGCCGGGCTTCGGCGGCGTCGCTGTAATCCCAGAATGAAAAGATCCAGATGCGAATCCGGTGGCGCTTCCAGTACATGCCGTTCAGGCGTTTGCGGATTTCCCCGAGCGCACCGCGGTTGGCGCCTTCGACGTCGATCAACGCACCCGGCCTCGAGCTTGCTTGCCCGATGAACAGGATGTGCGTGAAAGTCTCTCCGGTGTATTTGTGAAGAAAACCCTGAAGCTCGTTCCGCGTGGTGTCCGGATTGAGATTGTCGACGAGCATTCTCATTGTTTCTCCAGGGTGGGTGCTTGAAACCGAAGTGAGTCGATTTCGATCATCGGGTGTCAAACCGGACATCGGAAAATCGAAATGAAAATCGCGCGAATCCATTGAGCGGCGGTGCGCGGCAGGTCCGGCGTTTTCCCTCGGTTCTCTCTTTTCGGTATTGCTCGAACGAATTGAATTCAAGCGCAATTGTCCGTCATGCGCTGCAATCGATTTTGATCGACGTCAATGGGTAATTTTCGGGATAAGACGCAGGTGTTTGACGGCAGGCGGCAGGCCGACGGGCTTGCCGATGTGGCGGGGAAGCGGGGAGAGCGGGCGGGGCTGGGACGCGTTGCGTCCCGTCAAGCGGTGGATTCGAATGGTTCGCGGCAGCGGCTTATTCGCGCTCGCTCCACAGCTTCCCGGCCGTCGCCCAGTTCTCCTTCTTCACGTCGGCGAGGATGATGTCGACCGAGCCCGGGTCGCAGCCGAGCGTCTCGCACGTGACGCGCGTGATCGCTTCGACGAATGCACGCTTCTGCTCGACCGTGCGGCCTTCGAACAACTGGATATTGAAAGTCGGCATGACTGGATGCTCCGATGGTTGGGGTGAATCGGTTCGTGTTCGTCGGGACGCCGGCGGCGTCAGTCGCGATACGACGGATCGATGCGGTCGAGGCGGCGCAGCAGCGCCGGCCATTCCAGTTCGCCCTCGATCGCGCCGCCGTCGCGCAGTTGCTCGGCGGTGCGCGCGGCGACGGCCGGCTCGGGCAGCACGAGCGGTCCGCCGCCTGCCTGCGCGCGCACCTGGATGTCGCACGCCTTGATCAGCGTATCCATCAGCACATACGCTTCGGCGACGGTCCGGCCGACCGTCAGCGTGCCGTGATTGCGCAGCAGCATCGCGGAGTTCGCGCCGAGACTGGCGGTCAGTCGCGCGCCTTCGGCCGGCGAGAAGGCGAGCGCCTCGTAGTCGTGATACGCGAGGTCGCCGTAAAACCGCAGCGCGTGCTGCGATGCCGGCAGCAGCCCGTCGCGCTGGATCGACACGGCGATGCCGGCCGTATTGTGCAGATGCATCACGCACACGGCATCCGGCCGCGCGGCATGGACGGCCGCATGCAGTGCGAAGCCCGTCACGTTGACCGGATGCTCGCTGTCGCCGATCCGGTTGCCGGTCAGGTCGATCTTCACGAGATTCGATGCACGGACTTCGTCGAACGTGAGGCCGAACGGATTGATCAGGAAATGGCCGGGTTCGCCCGGCACCGTCGCGGACAGGTGCGTGTAGATCAGGTCGTCCCAGCCGTTCAGCGCGACGAGGCGATACGCGGCGGCGAGATCGACGCGCAGCCGGCGCTCGGCGTCCGAGACCGGGCCGCCGGGCTTCACGGCGTCAGGACGGTGTGCGAATGACGACATCGGGTTCTCCGAGGGTAAAGCGGCGGGCGACGGCCACCGTGATCCACGACGCCAGAGCGAACGGCGCCGTGAGCGCCGGGACGTCCGCGCGCATCGCGAGCCACTGGATCAGCGCGGCCAGTGCGACCGCCGCGAGCGCCGTGCGCGTGCCGCGCGACATCAGCGCAAGCGCGGCGAGCGCGCCGTTGAAGCCGAGCAGGCCGTCGGTAAATCCGGTATCGCCTGCGCCGAGTGCGACCAGCAGCACGGTCGACACGATCGCGCCGCCGAGTGCGAACGCGGCCGCGCGGCGCGATGCGATCGCGATGCCCACAACGATCAGCATACCGGCCCACGCGCCTTGTGCGAAAGCGGTTTGCGCGACGCCCGACAGCAGCGCGGCGGCGACCGAGGAAAGCGTCGGCGCCGGATCTGTCGCGACACCGCTCGCATGCTGCATCGCGACAAACGGCAACCATAGCGCAGTGGCGGCAAGGCACGGACTCGAATACGGGCATTGGCGCCATTTCGCGAGCGGGGTGCGCATCGCGCGCTGCACGAGCGCGGCGCCGATCGCGGCGAGCGGTGCGAGCACGAGCGCCAGCGGGGCGGGCGCAAAGACGACGGCCACCAGCGCGGCGAGTGCGCCGTTGAAGCCGTGCAGACCCTGTTCGACGGCGCGGCGTTCCGCGCCGGTCAGCACCGCGGTCACGTTCGCGGCGGCCGCGCCGACCAGCGCCGCGCACGCGAGCCGCAGGTCGGTCAGCGCGAGTGCGGCGACCAGCATCGCGCCGGTGAACGCGTTCGCCTGCAGCACGATCTGTCCGACGCTGCGCAGCAGGATGCGCAGGTCGATCGACGGCGAGGCAGGGCGGGCGGTAGGCATGGCGGCGGTGGAGCAGGACGAGCCGCGAGCATAGGACACTCTCCCGTGCACCGGAATAGGGAATTCTGGATACTCGGGATTTGAGGCAGGCGCCCCGAATTGGGGCGGACGTTAGCGTTTTCGCGACATTTGCGGGCTCTGGTAGTAAATTTGCGCTCTCGTTAGCGTTTTCGGAGGAACGATGCGAGAAGTTCGCTGGGCGTCGCTCGAGGGCGACGGAATCGAACACCTGACGTTCGATCGTGCTGAAACCGGCATCGTCGTCGAAAGTGCCGTGGTCGGCCAGCGGTACGGCCGCGCGTATGGGCTTGCGTACCGGGTCGAGTGCGATCCGCAGTGGCGGGTCAGATATGCGGTGCTCAGGGTGATGGGCGGCGGCACGCTCGAACTGCATGGCGACGGCGCCGGCCACTGGCGCGACGGTTCGGGCAGCGCGCTGCCGGAACTGGATGGCTGTGTCGACATCGACATCGCGGCGACGCCGTTCACGAATTCGCTGCCGATCGGCCGCCTCCGTCTCGCGCGCGGCGAGCGGCGGCCGATCGACGTCGCGTACATCTCGACGCCGGATCTGACCGTCGCGCCGGTCAAGCAGGCCTACGCGTGCATCGAGCCCGGCCGGCGCTACCGCTACGAAGGGATCTTCCGGAATTTCACGGCGGAGATGGACATCGATGCCGACGGGCTCGTGATCGACTACGAAACGCTGTTCAAGCGCCTGCCGGCGCTGCGCTGAACCGGGGCGCTCGCCGTCGCGGGGGCCGCCGCCGGGGTCGCCGCGGCCGGTCTTTCATGCGCCGCGGCAAACCGGTCGATCCGCGCGGCGATCAGCTCCGGATCGCGCACCACGATCCAGTGCGCGCCGTCGATTTCCTCCCGCACATGCTCGCCGAGCCAACGGTCGAGATCGACCGACATCTCGGGCGTCACGTAGCGGTCGCGCACCGGCACGAGGATCTGGACCGGCGCCTGCGCATACCGCTCGCGCGGCCGTCTCGCCCGGGCGAGGAAATTCGCGCGGTAAAGCTGCAAGCCGTTCAGCGCGTTCTTCAACTGCGCGGGATCGCGCTCGGGCCGCACGCGCTCGGTCAACTGCAACCAGCGCGGCCACAGCGCGGCGCCGCCGAGCCGCCACACCAGCGACGGCACGACCGGCAGGTGGAAGAACGCGATGTACCACGACTTCAGGCTCTGTTTGAGCCGCATCTTCGCGCGAAACACGTGGTCGAGGCACGGCCCGGAGATCGACGTGTACGACGCGATCCGGCCGCGGAACGCGGGGTCGGTCACGGCCTCCCAGCACTGGATCGACCCCCAGTCGTGGCCGACCAGATGAAACGGCCGGTTGCCGCAGGTCGCGTCGGCGACGGCCTTCAGGTCCTCCGCGAGCCGCGCGAGCGCGTAATCGGCGCGGCGGCGCGGCGCATCGGACGCGCCGGCGCCGCGCACGTCGTAGGCGATCACGCGGTAGCGTTTCGCGAGCCGCGCGCGCACCGGTGCCCACACGGCCGCCGAATCGGGATAGCCGTGCACGAGGATCAGCGGCGGCGCGCGCCGCGGGCCGCTGACATACACGGCGAGTTTCACGTCGCCGGAGCGGACGGTCAGCATCTCGTGCGCGGGCGCCATGACGTCATGCCTGCGCAACCGGATGCAGCGGCACGCGGCGCGGGGCGGCCTGCGCCGCGTAGCGCGCGTTGGTCGCGTCGATGTTCGCGAGCAGCGTGTCGAGGCCCTCCAGATACTGATGGTTGTCGTGGTCCCACGGATGGAAGCCCGGGCGGAAGTAGTCGAGCCATTCGCCGGCGATGCTCGGCAACACGCCGTTCTTCGGGCTGTACAGATACTTCACGAGGCGCCACATGCCGCCGAACCTGCCGTGCTTGCGACGGTGCGCGAGCATCAGCCGCACGTGGAAGTCGAACACGATCGTCCAGAACATCACGGTCGTCAGCAGCATCGTGCCGGTGCGCAGCAGATAGCTGCCGAGGCCCGGCTTCATCACGGCGTTCCATACGTCGTACGACACTGCCTTGTGCTCGGTTTCCTCCATCGCGTGCCACATCCACATCTGCCGATAGCCTTCGACCGAGCCGTCGATCCGGTGCTCGAGGCCCGACAGCAGCTGGTTCGCGAGGATCGCCGTGTAGTGCTCGAGCGCGATGGTCGCCGCGAGCTGCATCGAATGCGGCATCGTCTTCCTGAAGAAGCCGAGGATCGTCCACAGCCGCTTGTCGAGCTTGTGCGCGGGCAGGCCGGCCGATTGCAGCAGGTCGTTGTACTCGATGTGCTCGCGCGTGTGCATCGCTTCCTGGCCGATGAAGCCCAGCACCTGCTTCTTCAGCTCCGGTTCCTCGATGCGGTCGCGGTAGTAGCGCACCGAATCCATGAAGAAGCGCTCGCCCGCCGGAAACAGCAGCGACAGCGCGTTCATGAAATGCGTGACCGGCACGCCCTGGACGTGCCAGTCCTTCGCGCGTTCGGGCGGCAGCGCGAAACGGATGTCGCGCCGCACCGGCATCATGTTCGGGTTCGTCATGATTGTTCTCCTGCCTGATTGCCTGCGTTGTTGTAGGGGGCGTGAAGCGGAGCGGCCGCCGGCGCGCCGTAGCGGGCGGCCTCGCGGCGGGCCTTCGCGGCCTCGCGGCGCGATACGAGCACCACGATCGCCTGGTAGGCGGCCGGCATGACGCGCGCCATCCAGTCGGCGCCCTTCGCATCGCGGCCGATCAGCACGCGGCGCTTGTTCTTGCGCACGCCGGCGAGAATCGTGCGCGCGGCATCGTCTGCGCTCGTGATGAAGAATTTCTCGAAGTTGTCCTTGCCTTGCTGCTCGCTCTGGATCAGGAAGCCGATCATGTTCTTCGCGACGCAGCTCGACTGCGCGATGTTCGTGCGGACGCCGCCCGGATGCACGCAGGTCGCCGACACGCCGCACTTCATCATGTCGAGTTCCTGGCGCAGCGATTCGGTGAAGCCGCGCACCGCGAACTTGGTCGCGTTGTAGCCGCTCATGCCCGGCTGCGCGAAGATCCCGAAGATGCTCGACGTGTTGATCACGTGGCCGTCGCCCGATGCCTTCAGGTGCGGCAGGAACGCCTTCGTGCCGTGCACGACGCCCCAGAAGTTGATGTTCACGATCCACTCGAGATCGCTGTATTCCATCCCTTCGATCGTGCTCGACAGCGCGACGCCCGCATTGTTGAAGATCAGGTTGACCTTGCCGTGCTCCTTCGCGGTGTCGTCGGCCCACGCGAACATCGCGTCGCGGTCGCCGACGTCGAGCATGCGCGTCGACACGCGCACGTTCGGCGCGATCGCGCGGACGATCCGCTCGGTTTCGGCGAGGCCGACGCCGTTCTTGTCGGCGAGCGACACGTGGCAGCCGGCCCGCGCGAGCTGGACCGCGAGTGCGCGGCCCATGCCCGAGCCGGCGCCCGTGATCGCGGCGACCTTGTTGGCGAAATCTCTCATGTCGGTGGCTCCTTGTCTGGCTCAGGCCGCTTCGGCGGAAGGGGAAGTTGAAGCGGAAGCGGCTGACGCGGCTGCGGGCCGTGCGGCCGTGTCATGCCGCGGCGCGCCATACGCGTGGTAATCGGCGATCGAGAAGCGTGCGGTCGCCTGGCGGAAGCGCCATGTGAAGCCCGGCCACAGCGTCGTGTTCTTGCCGGTGCGCGGGTCGAGGTACCAGCTCTTGCAGCCGCCCGTCGACCAGATCGCCTTCTTGAGCTTGCCCTGCAGGTCGTTGTTGAACTGCGCCTCGACGAGCGGGCGCACTTCGATCGCATCCGCGCGTTCGCGCTGCATCGTCTGCAGCGCGCCGAGGATGTATTCGATCTGCGACTCGATCATGTACACCATCGAGTTGTGGCCGAGGCCCGTGTTCGGGCCGACGATCATGAAGAAGTTCGGGTAGCCGGGCAGCGTCGTGCCGAGGTACGCATGCGCGCCGTCGCGCCATGCGTCGACGATGTCGAGGCCGCCGCGGCCGACGATAGCGCCGCGCGGAAACGGATCGGCGACCTGGAAGCCGGTGCCGTAGATCAGGCAGTCGACTTCATGACGCTTGCCGTCGGTCGTCACGACCGCGTCCGCTTCGATGTGGTCGATGCCTGTCGTGACCACGTCGACGTTCTTGCGCGACAGCGCCGGATAGTAGTCGTTCGAGATCAGCACGCGCTTGCAGCCGAGCGTGTAGTTCGGCGTGACGGCCTGGCGCAATTCCGGATCGGGGATCTGCTTGCGGATGTGACGCAGCGCGAGCTTCTGCACGTTCTTCATCAGCGACGGATGGATCGCAAAGCCGAGCACGCGCGATTCGAGCATCCAGTAGATGCCGCTGCGCACGGCCTTCTGCGTGAACGGCAGCGTGCGGAACAGCCATTTCTCGAAGCCGGTCAGATTGCGGTCGGGCTTCGGCATGATCCATGGCGGCGTGCGCTGGAACAGCGCGAGTGCCTTCACGCGCGGCGCGATCTGCGGCACGAACTGGATCGCGCTCGCGCCTGTGCCGATCACCGCGACGCGCTTGCCGTCGAGCGAGTAGTCGTGATCCCACTGCTGCGAATGGAAGGCGCGGCCCTGGAACGTTTCGACGCCGGGGATCGCCGGCAGCGCGGCGCGCGACAGCCCGCCCATGCCCGACACGAGCACGCGCGCCGACAGCAGCTTGCCGTTCGCGAATGTGAGGCGCCAGCGCTGCGCGGTTTCGTCGTACTCGGCGCGCCGCAGTTCGTGGTTCATGCGCAGGTGCGGGCCGATGCTGAAGCGCTGCACGCAGTCTTCCAGATACGCGCGAATCTCCGGCTGCGGCGCGAACATGCGCGTCCAGCGCGGGTTCGGCGCGAACGAGAACGAATAGACGTGCGATTGCACGTCGCATGCACACCCGGGGTAATGATTGTCGCGCCACGTGCCGCCAACCGATGCGGCCTTCTCGAGGACGACGAAGTCGGTCATGCCTGTTTGCCGCAGGCGGATCGCCATTCCCAGCCCGGCGAAGCCGGTGCCGATGATGGCGATGTCGATGGTTTCGTCCGGGCCATCGTGGCCGGGCGGGCCGAAAGGCAACGTGCGAGCATTCATCCGGGTGTCTCCGATTTGGCTCATTTTTTAATGTTACATTGGTTGATGTAACGATAGTGGGTGAGCCCGGAAACCGCAAGCGGCTAGAAGCGACGCTCTAACGGCGGGAAACCAGACGGGAAAAGGCTGAGCGGGGTTTGGAACGGCGTGCTTTCCGCATTGCGGGAGGCGTGGAAAGGGCCGTCGACAGGGCGAGCGAGGCGATGAACGAAACCGCCGATGCGCGGCGGTCTGTTTGAAACAGTATCAGGGACGGATCGAGCGGGCGGCCGTCTCCTGGAAAACCCCGGCCACGATCAGGACCTGCGCGAGCGCATAGAGGCCCCAGATCAAGTAGTCGATGCCGGGAAAGCCGCCGAGGAACCGGCCGACGCCGATCAGCGTATCGGAGCCGACGAAGATCAGGCTGCCGACGGCGACCAGCGCGCCGCGCGTGCGCGCGGCGAGCGCGAAGCTCGCCATCACGCACAGCACGAGCATGTAGACGGCGACCGGCGCCAGCAGCTCGCCGAGGTGCGGGAAGAACGCCACGTAGAACGCCGGCGCGGCGATCCACAGCGCGACGAGCGCGCCGATGCGCCAGCCGTGCGGCCGCGCGCGCCATCGGAAGAAGACCACGCAATAACACACGTGCGTGAGCAGGAACGCGCCGAGGCCGAACACGAACGACAGCGGCCAGTCGGGTAGTGCAAGCAGCACGTCGCCGAGCACGGCGGTCGCGAGCGCCGCGCACAGCCACGCGCGTTCGCGCGGCGCGCCGCACGTGCTGCCGGCCGCGAGCAGCAGGATGCCCATCGCGGCTTTCGCGGCGGTCTGGCCCGGATAGGGCGCGGCGGCGAGCGACAGCCCGTACAGCAGCGCGGCGGCGATGGCGAGCGGCCAGAGCCGGCGATAGGCGGCGGGAAGCGTGGCGATCAAGGCGAATGTCTCCGGTTTGTGGTTCTTGTGGCGGATGGCGCGCCGTCGCGGGCGCGGCTGCCGGCCATTATCCGAAATAACGGGTGCACGAGAACCGGCGAATCCTTCTAGGAAACGGAGGCGAAAGGAGGCGATGGGCGGCGATGCCGCCGCCGGATTTTTCCGCGCGTTGCCCCGGCTGAACCGGGGCAACGCGTTCCATTCAGCTTGCTATGATCGCCGCGGTATTGCCGTTGTCGATGTCGTTGTCCCGTCCGGTTGCGCGACGATGCGCAAGCCGATACGTGCCCGATGAATCCATGCCGTGTCCGGCCCGTGCGCCAATACCAGGCGAAACGGGCGGCCCGGCCGCCATGACTACAGGTCCGACCATGACCGAACTTCTCCACGGCGACGGTGCGATCCGTCGCACGACGCCGTACGGCGCCTCGATCGAAAATACTTATGCGGGTGTGCTGTCGTTCATGCGCCGCAACTATTCGCGTGCGCTCGACGGTGTCGACGTCGCGATCTCCGGCGTGCCGCTCGATCTCGCGACGACCTATCGCTCGGGCGCAAGGCTCGGGCCGGCCGCGATCCGCGCGGCGAGCGTGCAACTCGCGGAGCTCAATCCATATCCGTGGGGCTTCGATCCGTTCGACGATCTCGCGGCCGTCGACTATGGCGACTGCTGGTTCGACGCGCACAATCCGCTGTCGATCAAGCCGGCGATCGTCGAGCATGCGCGCACGATCCTGCGCTCGGGCGCGAAGATGCTGACGCTCGGCGGCGACCACTACATCACGTATCCGCTGCTGATCGCGCACGTGGAGCGCTACGGCAAGCCGCTGTCGCTGATTCATTTCGACGCGCACTGCGATACGTGGGCCGACGACGAACCGGACAGCCTCAATCACGGCACGATGTTCTACAAGGCCGTGAAGGAAGGGCTGATCGATCCCGCGACGTCGGTGCAGGTTGGGATCCGTACGTGGAACGACGACTTTCTCGGGATCGAGCGGCTCGATGCCGCGTGGGTGCACGAGCATGGCTCGCGCGCGGCGGTCGAGCGGATCGTCGATATCGTCGGCGCGCGGCCCGCGTACCTGACGTTCGACATCGATTGCCTCGATCCGGCGTTCGCGCCCGGTACGGGCACGCCGGTCGCGGGCGGGTTGTCGTCAGCGCAGGCGCTCGCGATCGTGCGCGGGCTCGGTGCGGTGAACCTGATCGGGGCGGATGTCGTCGAGGTGGCACCGGCCTACGATCACGCCGACATCACCGCAATCGCGGCCGCGCATGTCGCGTGCGATCTGCTGTGTCTGTGGCGGCAGAAGAAGGTGGCGGGTGCGTTGAAGTAAAGCGGGCCGGCGCAGGGCGCCGGCGCATCGCTGGAACGATGGGCGGGCGCTGGCTTCAGCCGCGCGTGTCGATCCAGTTGCGTGCCCAGCGGCTCGAGTGCTGCAGTGCCTGTTCTTCGCTCACGAAATAATCGAGCGAATAGAACTGGTAACGGCCTTCGGCGCGTTCGAGCAGCAGGTTGGAGGAAAAACTACCGTCGGGCAAACGATGTGCCGAGGGTTGAACGGCATAGCCGTTGTACTGTTGAATTCGTTGGTTTTGCATTTGCGTTTTAATTTTAATGATGTTCGAGTGCGCGCGTGCCGTGCCAAATGTGCACAGGTGCGCCGATTCAAAGCCATTGCGAGCTGAATCCGAAGCAGTCGAAAAGCAGAAAAGGGGCCTTGCAGCCAGAGGGGGAATGAAGTGCAACGAGGCGTGTGGCGCTCGGCAAGCTGCTGATCAATCAGATGCAGCTAAGAGCAGTCGCGCCAACTTTGGGAGTCGAAGCTCCGCGAGGATGTCGCTGCAACCCGGCGTCCGTTACCGGAGGCCGGGTCCTTCAAACTTTACAGCGGCTTGATGTTGGCCGCTTGCAGACCCTTCGGGCCTTGCTTCGTTTCGAAGCTCACCTTCTGGTTTTCAGCCAGCGTCTTGAAACCGTCGGCGCGAATTTCCGAGAAATGCGCGAACAGGTCGTCGCCGCCGTTGTCCGGGGTGATGAAGCCAAAGCCTTTGCTGTCGTTGAACCACTTGACGATACCGGTATCCATGAAGAATCCTTGATGAAAAAAATAGAAAGATGTGCTCTGCGAGAGAGCGTTTGAAGCGTCAAGGAGGGAGAGGACCACGAATATCGCTGGGTAGCGACAATTGATGAACAGCAATCGAACTTCTTGAACTTCTGGCGACACACTACGCGCCGCCCGTGCCGCCGTCAATCGTTATGTTGTAACTGTTTCATTGAGCCATCCGTTTGTCAGATGAAACGATGTGACCCTGCGGGGCGGCGCGGCCGGTCCGGCGTGGTGCGCAGGCGTCATCATACCGCGGTAAAGCCCCAACGCATGCAGGGCGGCGCGCGCCGCCCATCCGGATTTCAGCCGATTCGAGCGCGTCCTGCCCGGAACTGTCCGGCGATCGTTGCGACGCGTTCGCCATACCGGCGGGCCGTCTCGAGATCCCCCGGCGACATCTCGTCGGGCGACGCGTCGGCCGGCGTCTGCGCCATCGGCGCGATATAGGAGCCCATGCGATTCAGGTCGTCACGCAGCGAGGCTTTCACGTTCGCCGGCTTGATGTCCATGCTCGCCCAGATCCCGCCGTGCTGGCCGGCGAGCAGGACGAAGTATTCGAGCGTATTGAGCTTGTCGCCGTTGATGCTTGCGCTGTTGGTGAAGCCGCCAAAGATCTTGTCGCGCCACCGGCGTCGAACCAGACCTTCGACGATGCATCGGCGAACTTCTTGAACTGCCAGCTCGGGCCGCCCATGTAGGTCGGCGAGCCGAACACGATCGCATCGGCGCCGGCGAGCATGTCCCACGCGTGCGCGGCAATATTTCCGTCGGCGTCGATGGCGACGAGCTCGGCGCCGGCCCCTTCGGCGACCGCCGCTGCCATACGTGCGGTATGCCCGTAGCCGGAGTGGTAGACGACGACCGCTTTAACCGAAGAAGTGTGTTGCGTCATGATTGTTCCCTTTCGTTCACGTTGTCGTCGGGTGACGACATGGGAAAGCACTCTACTGAGTCGCAACCGGGTTATAAATGACGACCGATTGAACGTGCTGTTACTTCCAGGATGAACAATGCAAAACCTCGACGCGCTCCTGATCTTTGCCCGGGTCGCCGAAATGACGAGCTTCACGCGGGCGGCCGAAAGCCTGGGCATCCAGAAAGGACGTGTGTCGATGGTGATCCGCAAGCTCGAGCGCGACGTGGGGGTTGCGCTCCTGCATCGGACCACGAGGAGTGTGCAGTTGACCGAGGACGGCCGCGCGTTCTATTCCCGCGCCCGCGACCTGTTGGCCGAGGTGCAGGAATTGCAATCGATGTTCTCGGGTAACGGCACACGCCTGCGCGGCAGGTTGCGCGTCGACATGCCAACCGAACTGGCACGCAGCGTCGTGGTTCCGGCACTACCGCAATTGATGGCCGCGCATCCCGAGCTCGAACTGGAACTGTCGAGCACCGATCGGCGCGTCGATCTCGTCCAGGAAGGGTTCGACTGCGTGATCCGGCTGGGTCCGATCACCGACGACACGCTGATTGCCCGCCCGCTGGGCAAGCTGCGGATGACGAATGCGGCGAGCCCGGGCTATCTGGCACGGTACGGCATACCGCACACGCTCGACGATCTGCGCACCCAGGGGCACCGGATGGTCCACTACACGCTGACACTCGGCGCCCGGCATCCCGGATGGGAATATCCGAACGGCGACGGCTATGCGTCGCTGCCGTTGCCCAGCGCAATGCAGGTCAACAGCGTGCAGACCTATCACGCAGCCGGGCTTGCCGGCATCGGGCTGATCCAGGCGGGATATTCGGCGCTCGCGCATCACATTGAAAGCGGCGCGCTGGTCGAGGTTCTGCCCGACCTGCGTCCCGAGCCGCTCGCCGCGTCGCTCGTGGTGGCCCATCGGCGCAATCTGTCGCCGCGCGTGCGGGCGTTCATGGACTGGATCGAGGGCGTCTTGGCGCCCTATCTGGATTAGTCGCGACGGGAGCGGCGGCGTTTCCCGCCAATTCGAGAAGACAAAAAAAGGCCGACGGGCAGGGTGTCCGTCGGCCTCGTTCGAGTGCGTTGACGTTACTTCGCGGCGAGCGCACTCGCGACGTTCGTGTCGATCCACGCATTCTCCGCGACGCTCAGCTTTTGCGGAATCAACTTCGCCGTGTGGAACGCATCGGCAACCCGCTGCTGCGCCGCGACGATCCTGTCGTCGAGCGGCACCGCGCCGAACGGCACGCGCTTGATCCACGTCTCGACGAGCGGTTGCGGCAGGCCGACCTTCGGCGCGAGCAGCGCGGCCGTGTCGGCCGGATGCCCGTTGACCCACTGGCCCGTTTCGCGCGCCTGTTTCAGGATCGCGCCGACCAGGTCCGGATGCTGCTGCGCGAAGTCGCGCGTCGCTTCGTAGAAGTTGTTGGTCGCCGCGAGCCCCGTATAGTCGGACAGCGTGCGCACCTTCAGCGCATTCTGCGCGGCCGCATAGTACGGATCCCATACGACCCACGCGTCGACGTTGCCGCTCTCGAACGCGGCGCGCGCGTCGGCCGGCGGGAGATACACGGGGTGAATTTCATCGTAGCGCACGCCGGCCTTCTTCAGCGCTTCGAGCAGCAGGTAGTTCGCGCTCGAGCCTTTCTGCAGCGCGACCTTCTTGCCGCGCAGCTCGGCGACCGAACGGATCGGCGAATCGGCCTTCACGAACACGGCTTCGTTGTGCGGGGCCGGCGGCTCCGCGCCGACATAGACGAACCGCACGCCGGCCGCCTGCGCGAACACGGGCGGCGGCGCGCCCGTATAGCCGAAGTCGATGCTGTTCGCGTTCAACGCTTCGAGCAGTTGCGGGCCGGCGGGGAATTCGAACCACTGCACGCCATAGCCGAGCGGCTTGAGCCGGGCTTCGAGCGAGCCTTGTGCCTTGATGATCGACAGCAGTCCGGCCTTCTGGTAGCCGATGCGCACGACCTTGTCGGCGCCGCCCTGCGCAAAGGTCGACGTGGCGGAGAGCGCAACGAGCGCGACGGCGGCGGTGCGGGTGATCCAGCGGGTGAAACGAATCATCGAACGAACTCCATGCGAAACGTCTTCTGGCGAGCGGCCGGTGCCGCCCGGTTGGAAGAATCGTCGCATGGGCGATCGCGCCCGCAAACGAAGCATTGCCGATATGAATATGACGGCGACGGCCCTATGCTTTGCCGCCGTCGCCCTGCGGATCGGACGTATCGGTCGCGCCGGATTGCCGCGCCGCCTCGTCGCTGAGCTTCTTGTCGAGGATCGTCGCGACGCGCCCGCCGAGATAGGCGCTTGCCGCGTTCTCGAGCGCGCGGTTCGTCTCGCCTTCGACGAACACCGCCGCGAGCGGGCGCAGGCGCCAGATTGCATCGACGAGCGCGGGCACGTCGGTCACCGGCGGCAGCGTGCCTTCGTCGTAGCGGTCGAGCCGCTTCACGACGAGATCGACGAGCAGCCGCGCGATCGCGTCGAAGTGCGGCCGCGCGAGGCTGATCACGTCGAGCAGTTCGCGCGGCGGGATGCCTTCCTTCGCCATCGCGGCCGCGGCCTCGAGCAGCGCGGGGCTTTTCGCGACGAACGACAGGCCGTGCCGTTCGAGCAGCCCGAGCTCGGTCACGCGCGACAGTTGCGACGCCGTCTGCGGGCCGAACATCTGCGCGAGGGCGGCGAGCGAATAGGTTTTCGGCAGTTCGTGCGACCAGCGGCCGCCGATCGCGTTTTCCAGGCCGAGGATCGAGCGCAGGTCGTGACCTTCATCGATCGCCTTGATCAGATCCTGGATGTTCGACAGCGTGTAGCCGCGTGCGAGCAGATGGTTGATCAGCTTCAGGCGGGCGACGTGCGTGTCGTCGTAGATGCCGACGCGCCCGCGCTTCTCCGGCGGCGCGAGCAGCCCGCGATCCTGGTACGCACGCACGTTGCGCACGGTCGTGTCGGACACGCGCGCGAGTTCGTCGACCGTGTACTCGTTGCGGGAATTCGCGGCGGCCTCGTCCTGCATGGGGGGAGTCTGTTTTGACATGCGGCCATTCTAGCGCGACGCGACAGGCTCGGGCGAGGCGGGGAGCGTGCGTGCGCCGTCGCCGAGCGCGCGCTGCATCAGCGCGGTATCGATCCAGCGGCCGTGCTTGAAACCGACCGCCTTCAGCACGCCCGCCGGCTCGAAACCGAATGCGCGGTGCAGCGATGTCGAGCCGCCGGTGCCGCCGTCGGCGATCACCGCGATCATCTGGCGCCACGGGCCGGTCTCGCACCGCGCGATCAGCGCCGCGAGCAGCGCGCGGCCGATGCCGCGGCCGCGCTGGGCGTCGTCGATGTAGATCGAGTCCTCGATCGTGTGGCGGTATGCGCTGCGCGTGCGATACGGCGTCGCATACGCGTAGCCAGCGATACGGCCGTCGCATTCCGCGACGAGATAGGGCAGCCCGTGACGCAGCACCGCGTCACGGCGCGCGCGCAGTTCGTCGACGTCGGGCGGCGTCTCCTCGAACGACGCGACGCTGTGGCGCACGTGGTGCACGTAGATCGCTTGAATGGCGGCGAGATCGGACTCGGTCGCGTCGCGGACGACGCAGGCGGCAGCAGCGGACATGGTGGCGGAGCGGGCGGACGAAACCGTTACTATGCCGGCCGCTCGGCGGTGCGGTAAAGGTATCGGCGGCGTCGCGCGCTCGGCATGCCGCGCCTACCGGTCTACAGGTGGCCGTCCGCAGCGCGCACCGCGTCGGCGATCGCATCCGCGACGCGCTGCACGCGCGGCGAGCGCCGTACGTCCGGGTGGACGACGAGCCAGATTTCGCGCTCGACATCGCAGCGCGGCGCGGACGTCAGTTCGACGAGCGCCGCGGTGGCCGACAGCGACGGATCGGCCGAGGCCGACATGTCCGCGCCGGCGTCCGCGTACGTTACCGGTGCGTCGACGAGAAAGCGCGGCAGCAACGCGATCCCCGCGCCGGCCACGCACGCACGATGCAGCGCGGCCAGATCGTTGGCGACGAACGCGAAGCGGCGGCCGGCCGCGAAGCGTTCGAGCCACTGCTGTTGCGGCATCTGCGCGAGTGCGTCGTCGTAGCCGAGGAATGCCCAGGTGTCGGGCGGCTCGGCGGCCCGTTCGGGCGACGCGCACAGCGCGAAGCGCATCGTTCCGAGCCGGCGCGCGGCCAGCCCCGGCTCGCTCGGCCGCGACAGGCGCACCGCGAGGTCGGCTTCGCGTGCGTACAGGTTGGCCGCGTGCATCTCGCCCATCAGGTCGATCCGCAGCGCGGGCCACGCGCGTTGCGCGCGGGCGAGCCGCGGCGCGAGGAAGTGGCTCGCAAATACCGGCGACGCCGACACGCGCACGACGCCGTCGAGCGCCGCCGCGCCCTGCGCGGCGCGCGCGAACGCATGCACGTCGGCTTCGACGCGGGCCGCATGCTCGGCGAGATGCAGCCCTTCGTCGGTCGGCGGCCAGCCGCGCGGCAGCCGGTCGAACAGCCGGATGCCGAGCGCGGATTCCAGCGCGTCGATGCGCCGGGCGACCGTCGAATGCTGGACCTGCAGCGCCCGCGCGGCGGCCGACAGGCTGCCGCCGCGCATCACCGCGAGGAAATAGCGGAGGTCGTCCCAGCTCATCGGCAGCGGAGATGCCGGCGTCGGATCGGTCGAATTTTGCACAGTAGATGGGCGTGTAACGGGAATTCCGATCGATTATGCACGATGGGATGATCGTGCCACTTCATTCGATTGCGAGGAACGTCATGACCCAAATTGTCACCGCCACCCGGATCGGGATCGACCGCTACGGCGACGCCGGCGTGCTGCGCCGCGTCGATGCGCCCGTCTCGCAGCCCGGCGCCGGCGAGGTGCGGATTCGCCAGACCGCCATCGGCGTGAATTTCGTCGACATCTATTTCAGGACCGGCGCGCATCCGTTGCCGGCGCTGCCGGACGCGCTCGGCGTCGAGGCGGCCGGCGTGGTCGACGCGGTCGGCCCCGGCGTGACGGCGCTCGTGCCGGGCCAGCGCGTCACGTATGCAGGGCTGCCGACCGGCAGCTATGCGAGCCTGCGCACGCTGCCCGCCGAGCGCGTGGTGCCCGTGCCCGACAGCGTGAGCGACGACGCGGCCGCGGCCGGGCTGCTGAAAGGGATCACCGTCTACATGCTGCTGCATCGCGTCCGGCAGGTCGGCGCCGGCGACACCGTGCTCGTGCACGCGGCGGCCGGCGGTGTCGGGCTGCTGGCGACGCAGTGGGCGCGCGCGCTCGGCGCGCGGGTGATCGGGACGGTCGGCTCCGCCGCGAAGGCCGCACTGGTGCGTGCGCATGGGGCGGAAGCGGTGGTCGACTATCGCGAGGAGGATTTCGTCGCGGCGGCGCGCGCGTTCGGCGGCGGCGCGGGCGTCGACTATGCGATCGACGGGATCGGCGGCGAGGTGCTCACGCGTACGCTCGGCGCGGTCCGGCCGTTCGGGATGGTCGCGAGCATCGGGCAGGTTGCCGCGATCGGCGCGCGGCAGACGATCGATCTCGACGAACTGGGCCCGGCCCGCTCGATCGCGCTGGCGCGGCCGAGTGTGCTCGGCTTCATTGCGCGTGACGTCGCGGGGTATCGGGAAGCGGCGCGCACAACGCTCGAGCGGCTCGCGGACGGGATGCACGTGGAGATCGGCGCGCGGCTGCCGCTCGAACGGGCGGCCGACGCGCATCGGTTGCTGGAGTCGCGTCAGACGACGGGCGCGGTGGTGCTGGTGCCGTGACGGCCGAGCGGGCGGCTGCCGAAAGTCGAGACGAGAGTCGTGTCGCCCGGCGGGCACGCGGCGGTGCCACGCCGCTGCCGCCCGTCGATCAGTGATGCGTGCGCAGCGGCGCACTCTCGACGAACCACGCGAGCACGAAGGCGATCGCGATCATGCCCGCCGCCGACAGATACACCACATGCAACGACCCGGCGAACGCGTGCAGGTACGCAGTGCGCACCGCCTCCGGCAACTGGTGCACGGCCGCCGGGCCGAGCGCGGGCGGCAGCTCCGTGCCGGCCGGCAGCGCCTGCGCGAGGCGCGACTGCAGCCCGTGCGAGAACAGCGCGCCGAACGCGGCGACGCCGAGAGAGCCGCCGATCGAGCGGAACAGCGTCGCACCCGACGTCGCGACACCCATGTGCCGGAATTCGACCGTGTTCTGCACGGCGAGCGTCAGCACCGGCATCACCATGCCGAGCCCGATCCCGAGCAGCGCCATGTACGCGTACATGGTGTGCAGCGGCGTGTCGATCGACAGCGTCGACAGCAGCGCCATCGCGATGCCGCCGATCAGCGTCCCCGCGATCGGAAACGGGCGATACGTGCCGAACCGCGAGATCAGCCGGCCGCTCGCGATCGACATCGCGAGCATCCCGCCCATCATCGGCAGCAGCTGCATCCCGGCCTGCGACGGCGTCGAGCCCTTCACGACCTGCAGATAGAGCGGAATGAACGTGACCGAGCCGAACAGCGCGATGCCGACGACGAAGCCGATCAGGCTCATCAGCACGAAGGTGCGCTGGCGGAACAGTTCGAGCGGCATGATCGGCTCGGCCGCGAGCCGCTCCTCGTAGACGAAGCCGCCGAGCGCGACCAGCCCGAGCACGAGCGTCATCCACAGCTGCGGCGACGACCACGGCAGCCGCGAACCGCCTTCGCTGGTGAACAGGATCACGCAGGTGAGGGCCGTCGCGAGGAACGCGGCGCCCATGTAGTCGATCCGGTGCTTCACGTGCGCGGTGTGCGGCCGGAACACGATGCCGATCACCGCGAGCGCGAGCGCGCCGAGCGGCAGGTTGATCGTGAAGATCCAGCGCCACGACAGGTGTTCGACCAGGAAGCCGCCGAGCAGCGGTCCGACGATCGTCGCCAGGCCATACACGCCGCCGAACATCCCCTGGTAGCGCGCACGGCGATCGGGCGGCACCAAGTCGCCGATCGCGGCCATCGTCACGACCATCAGCCCGCCGCCGCCGAGCCCTTGCAGCGCGCGCAGCACGATCAGCTGCGTCATGTCCTGCGCGATGCCGCATAGCGCGGAGCCGGCGAGAAACAGCACGATCGCGGCCTGCAGCACGATCTTGCGGCCGTACAGGTCGCCGAGCTTGCCGTACAGCGGCAGCACGACCGTCGACGACAGCAGGTACGCGGTCACGACCCACGACAGCTGGTCGAGGCCGCCGAGCTCGCCGACGATCGTCGGCAGCGCGGTCGACACGATCGTCTGGTCGAGCGCGGACAGCAGCATGACGAGCAGCAGCGCGGCGATCACCAGCCCGATCGGCGTGTCGCGGCGGGCCGCTTCGGCGGCCGGCGGAGCAAGAAGGGTATCGGTTCTCATCGAGATATCTGCCATGGCAGGGAATTGACCGGAATATAGAGGCAATTGATTGACTGGTCAATTTCTGCCGGGGCTCGATTTGTTGCACTGGTAACAGAAGATTTGCGGGGGCAGAAATTTGATCGCGATCAGCCCGAAAGAGGGCCGGACTCAAGTTTTTCGCAGGCAAACCGTAATCCAGAGTGCCGCGCGCCGATTGGCGCGGCACCTTTCATCGCTCACGTCCCGTCATGAACCTGAACGCCCTGTTTTCCCGTTTCTCGATCCGTACGCGGATTTTCTCCACGCTCGGCCTGGTCGCCGTGCTGCTCGTCGTGTCGGGCCTGATCGGCCTCACCGGCATGCAGAGCTCGAACCGTGCGCTCGACGAGGCCTATACGCGCCAACTGTCCGCGAAGACCGCGCTGTCCGCCGCCAGCCTGAACCTGACGATCGTGCGGACCACGCTCGACCGCGCGCTGCTGCATCCGGAGGCGCCGGACGTGCCAGATCTCGTCAAGAAGGCCGACAGCTACCTCGCGAAGGCCGACGCCGCGTGGCGCACCTACGCGGGCATGCCGCACGACGGCGACGAAGGGCCGCTCGCGACCCGCCTCGACGCCGCGCGCCAGGCGCTGATCGGGCAGGCGCTGAAGCCGCTGATGGACGCGATCCGCGAGGGACGTCGCGACGATGCCGACCGGCTGTTGATGACGGTCGCGCCGCCGCTGTCGGTCGCGCTCACGCAGGCGACCGATGCGCTCGACGCGTATCAGGCCGCGCGCGGCAAGGAGGTCTACGACACCGCCCAGACCTACTACAGCTGGATGCGCGTGGGCGCGCTCGCCGGCATTGCGTTCGGGCTCGCCGCGTGTTTCGGCTGCGCGGTCGGCCTGCATTTCGCGATCACGCAACCGGTGAACCGGCTGCTGTCGCATTTCCGCCGCCTGTCGGAAGGCGACCTGACGTCGGAAGTGCGCTGGTCGTCGCGCGACGAGATGGCCGAACTGGTCAAGGGCGTGACGGGCATGCAGCGCAGCCTCGCCGATACGGTGCGCCAGGTCAGCCAGGGTTCCGAAGCGATCTCGACCGCGACGCACCAGATCGCGGCCGGCAACACCGACCTGTCGCAGCGCACCGAGGAGCAGGCCTCCGCGCTGCAGGAGACGGCCGCGAGCATGGAGCAGCTGACGGCGACCGTGAAGCAGAACGCCGATCACGCGGTCGAGGCGCAGGCCTGCGCGGACAGCGCGAGCGAGATCGCGACGCGCGGCGCGACCGTCGTCGGCGAAGTGATCGGCACGATGAACGAGATCGACCAGAGTTCGCAGAAGGTGGCCGACATCATCGGCACGATCGAGGGCATCGCGTTCCAGACCAACATCCTCGCGTTGAATGCGGCGGTCGAAGCCGCGCGCGCGGGCGAGCAGGGCCGTGGCTTCGCGGTGGTCGCGGGGGAAGTGCGCACGCTCGCGCAGCGCTCGGCCTCGGCCGCGAAGGAAATCCGCACGCTGATCGGCGAGTCGGTTGAGCGTGTCGCGACGGGTTCGCGGCTGGTCGGCGTGGCTGGCGCGACGATGCAGGACATCCAGCAGGCGATCGGCCGCGTGACGGGCATCATGACCGAGATCGCGGCCGCGTCGAACGAGCAGCGTGACGGGATCGAGCAGGTGAACCGCGCGGTGTCGCAGATGGATCAGGTGTCGCAGCAGAACGCGGCGCTGGTCGAGCAGGCGGCGGCAGCGGCTGCGTCGCTCGAGGAGCAGGCTGATGGGTTGCGGCGGGCGGTGGGGGCGTTTCGGGTGGCGTGACGGGGGAGTCGCGGGAGGGCGGTCAGTTCAACGTCATGCCCGCCACCCGCCTCGTCAACCCCGCATCAACCGCCCGTGAGCTGCGCGGCCGAGCGCGCCGACGCGACGAGCAGCAGCTTCATCGTCGCGCGCGTCGCGCCGACGAACAGCTTGCGGGCCGCGCGCGCATCGAGCGTGTCGAAGTCGATCTCGGTGAGGATCACGCACGGCGCGGATTGCCCCTTGAAGCGGTAGATCGAATCGAGCAGCACGTCGCCTTCGCGATATTCAGGGTTGCCGAACAGATCGTACTTGCCGGTGAAGCGCTTGACGCGGTGTGGGCCGAGCTGGTCGAGCGGCGCGAGCACCGAGCTTTCGCGGCCGCGATACGACAACACCGCGATGTCCTGCTTGCGGAAGCCGAGCGACAGCGCGTGCGTGATCGCGCGCTTGGTCGCGTCGATGCAGGCTTCGGCGAGCGCGTCGCCCGATGCGCCGTCTTCACCGTATGACGACACCGACGGATCGGAACCGTCGAACGGGCTGCCCGAGCGCAGTTCCAGCGCGAGCGGCTCGACGCGGCCGACGATGTCGCGCACGAATTCGAGCAGGTCACGCGGGCTGCGGTAGTTCGTCAGCGCCTTCAGCGTGACCCAGCCGGGCAGCGCGACGGGCTCGCGCAAATAAAGGTTCTGCAGCGGGTCTTCCAGCCACCACCAGGCCCCGTCCGGCGCGAGCAGGCGCTCGAGCGCCGTCGCCCACGGCGCGTGGAAATCCTGTCCTTCGTCGACGATCAGCACGTCGAAGCGCCAGCGTTCCGGAATCGGCGCTTCAGCAAAGCGCGCCTCGAGCCGTTCGAACGCACCCGGTACGTCGAAGTCGGGCGTATAGCCGCCGTCGCGCGCCACCCAATCGCACAGCTGATGGTAGTTCGCGATCTTCGCGCCGGGCGGCGCGATGCGTGCGATGTAATCGGCGAGCGGCCGGTTGAAACAGACGTAGAGCACGCGCTTGCCGGCCGCGACCGCGTCGCGCATCGCCTGCACCGCGAGCTGCGTCTTGCCCGAACCCGCGGTGCCCGTCACGCGCAAGCGGAACGGCGTGAACTCGAGCTGCCGCGCCCATTCGGCGAGGCCGCCCGACAGCCGCGTGACCAGCGTGCCGGCCTGCCCGACGAGCGCACTCGTGTCGGGCGTGAGCGCCAGCTCGTCCGCGAGGAAATGATGCAGCTTCGCCGCATTCGGCAACGTTTCGTCGTGCTCGGGCAGGATCTGCAGGATCACCTGCGCGAGCTGCGCCTTGCGCGACGCGTCGACGATGCGATCGGCCGCGACGCCCGCAATCGCCGTCTCCCGGATCGAGTAGTCGGGGCAGTACAGCAGCGCCTCGACGCCGTAGACGCCCGCGCCGAGCGCGGCGGTCAGCCGCCGGTGCAGCGTCTCCTGCGTGCGCGCGAGCTGGATCGGGACATTGCGCTCCTTCTGCAGGTAGACCTTCACGAGCCCCTTCGGCGTTTCGCGCAGGAAGCCGGCCTTCTGCTCGATCAGCAGCACGCGGCCGGCCGGACTCACGACGACGAACGCCGCTTCGCCGAACACCGAAAAGCCTTGATCGGCACGCGTCCAGTGCACGCCGTGATAGACGGTGTAGGTGTCCGGCAGCGCATGTTCGAGGGCGGCGAGCGTCTCGCGCTCGCGTTCGGCCGCGCCGGTGGCGGCGAGGCTTTTCCAGTCGTCGGGAATGAGGCGGGCCATGAAGGGGCGGCGGATGCCGGTCGTGAACAGGGTCCGGCTATTGTACTGAGGAACCTGTTCACGACCGCTGCGCCGCGCGGGCGCCGGCCATGCGAAGGCGGGCGGCGCAGTGGGCGGGCGTTACCCGCGTGCGAGCCGTTTTGCGAGATCGGCGCTGAGGATCGCCATGCGCGCGGGTTTTTCGTAGCAGACGACGTCGAACGCGCGGATCACTTCGCTGATGTCCGCTTCGCTCGCGCGGCCCGTGAGCAGGTCGCCCGTCAGCACGAAGATCGGCGCGCCCGGATTGTCGGACGTGCGCACCGCCTTGATCGCGGTGGCGGCCGTGCTGCCGTCGAACAGCCATTCGGTGACGACCGCGTCGAACGCCTGGCCCTGCAGCGCATCGACGAACGGTGCGAGGCCGTCGAACGCGGCCGTCGCGAAACCCTGCCGTTCGAGATAGCGGCACAGCTCGGTCGCGCTGACGCGATCGGGATCGATCACCGCGACGACGAGCTTGTCGCTCTCCGCGCGACGCGGATAGATCTCGATCTTGTGCACGTCGTAGGCGTTCTGGTACAGCACGCCCGTATGGCGCAGCACGCGCCAGCGGCCGTTCTGTTCATAGGCGACGAACTCGGGGCGCGCGCCCGCTTCGAGCGGCGCGCCAATCCATGCGGTGCACGGAATTTCGGCGACGCCGGCGTACAGCACCGCCTCCTGCGAATAGGCGCCGACCATGCCGGGGTCGAGCGTTTGCGCGCCGAACAGTTGTGCGGCGGGCTCGCCGTAGGCTTCGGCGACTTTCTTGATTTGCGCGAGCGTCCAGGGGCTGCTGCCGCGCAACTTGCGGTGACCTTGCGAAAAGCTCAGGTCGAGGATGCGGCACAGCTCGGTGGTCTGCTGGCGCTTGCCGATGCCGTTGCGGGTCATTAGCTCGCGCACGCGCTCGGCAACCGCGAGGGAATCCGTGGTGATTGCTTCAGTGGTCATGCTACGGGAACGGATCTTGACGTTCAGAACGACGCCTTGCGGCAGTCTCGGCGGACAGTCTTGACGACGTCCAGTGGCGAGCCGACCGGCCACGCGCGGAAAAGATAACTTTACCGCAAAACGACGGCCATTCCATGTCGCGAAAGGTGCGTTTGTGTGAAAGGTGTGTCACGACGTTACGGCGGCCCGGCGGCTTCCATCGCGCGCCAATGGCCCGTTCGCAACCGTCGGGCGCGGATCGCGCGGTGCCGGGACACGATTCCTCGCAGGGCGGCGCCTAATCTTACGACGCGGCCCGCGGGATGCACCAGCGCAGGGCGTTTCGCGGTCCGGAGCGCGCGCTCAGGTCGCTTCCCGTCGACAAATATTTACATCACACTGCGCGTCATGCGGTCGGGCGGAACCGCATCTTATACGCGGATCGTTTGATGGTTTAGTCTAATGAATTCCCTGCGGATACCTTTTCGGGAGCGTGCGTGCATGAACGCGGCGGGGCGCCATGCTACGATTTCGCCGTCTCAAAAAAGCGTTGATGCGATGCAGAAGAAATTTGTGATGCGCGGGTACGAGATGAACTGCGAACCGCGCGTGACGGAGGACGGCAAGTACGCCGCCCAGGTCGAGGTCACGAAGCTGGGTTTCAGCCGCGAGGCGGCCTTCCGCAAGCTGGGCGAATTCGATACCGAAGCCGAAGCCGTCGCCTATGCGAAAAAATTCTCCGAAGAATGGCTGAGCCGCTACGCGTAGCGCGACATTTGCCCGTGCAAGACGGGCGTCGGCCTGACCGGCGCGTGCCTGCGCGTTGAGTCCCGCGGCCCCCGCGCGGGCGGCCCCATTCACAGCGAAACCACGACGAACGCCACCGATTGCGCGGCGTGGACGACGCGCGCCGTTCGCGGATGGCGGCGCGTGACCGTCTTCGATTCATCTCTGACGGTTGTCAATATTCGGGGAAGTTTGTAGATTCATTCCCCACACTGTGAGGTATCGTTTGACGATCGATTGACGGCAACGCAATGGGAGACTGCGAATGAGCACGTTGTGCATGCAGACCGTCGTTCACGGTAAAACTGTACGGGTCATGTTGTCGCTGGAGCGTCGTACCGCCAGGATCGACATCGTCGATGGCGACGCGGGCAGCCATCCGCCTCGCACGATGAGCATCGAACAGTACATCAAAGCCGGTATGGCGGACGACGAAATCGCCCGGCATGTGCTGGAAGTCGTCGCGATGTCGCTCGAGCAGCTTGCTCGGCTGCAGCCGTTCGATCGCGCGGCGCGCGCACGAATGCATTATTCACACTGATCACACCGATGCCGGGGGTGCGGGGTGGCTGCCCCGACGCGAGCCGCGCATTCCGACCTTCCGTATCGATCTCGGGTTGCGATTTGCAACGGGCTGCGCGCGAGCGCGATCGTGCGCACGTAGCCTCGCTTATCGCGCCTTCAGCATTTCGTCCGCGAGCCGATACGCGGTGACCGCGCGCTTGGATTCGTAATCGGCGATCGTCGATACGTTGCGGCCGGCGTCTCGTGACAGCAATGACGCAAGGGCCTTGATTACATGGCGAGCAGCGGATCTTTTACGTTGTGAAGTACTAATGAGATGCGCATTGCGCTCCATCGCGATCATTGATCCATTGCCGCCGAATGCGATCGCCTTACGCCGGCATATACATGAACGGCTCGCCGTCCTCCCGCTCCACGGAAAGCAGCCGCTGGAGTTGATCGAGCGCGAACAACTGCTTTCCCTCCGCCGCCGCTTCGGCGATCGCGGCATCGACCAGTTTCCTTGCCCGCGCGAGAATCACGGATCGCTGACGCGCGATCTCGAGCACCATGCGTTGCTCGATGTTCTGACGGCTCGATTGCTTGTCGCTCAGGTGACGCCAGCGATCGCGAAGCTCGGCCCAGGTGACGCGCTGAAATTCCGGAATCGTGCGCGGGAGCGTGCCCGCTTCCGGGGGCTCGGGCTCGGCGCGCAATGCACAGCGCAGGGCCTCGCGCGCGCGCCACTCGTCTGAAAACGGCGCATACACATCACGCGAGCGACCGATCGGATTCGCGCGCGCGATTTCGTTTTCGAGCAGGTAATTCAGCCGCCGCAGCGCGGAGCCATGCGCGAGCATGCCGGGGTCGAGCACGCGGATCCGGCGCGAGGCGTCCGCGACATGAGCCTTCAGTTCCCACAGCGTTAGGCGAAGATGCTGCACTTCGAGTATCAGGCGCTGCACGTCTGCATAGGTGCACTTCGTCCACCACCCGGTGAGATCGTTCAGCTTCGGGGGATCGAATGGGGGGAGGATCATTTCTGTTGCAGCGACACTGTATGGATATACAGTTTATCGCGCGGTAACATAGCGCCGTCAAGGCGAAAAAATGGGGACGGCCGATCGGCGACAATGACCGGCGGCCGGACCGCGGCCGGCGGGCTGAACCGCTCGCCGGCCTTCCCGCGTGTTCGCCCAAGCCACACCCGGAACCCGACAGCATGATCCGGTGCCCGCCATCGCGAACGTCGATGGATGCGCCGGATGGATCGACGCCAACAGAGAACAATGACGACAACTTATCCGCTGCACGATGCATTGACGCACGCCGACACGGCGTTTCCGGCCGAAGCCGACATCGTGATCGCCGGCGCCGGCATCATGGGCTGCGCGGCCGCGTACTACCTCGGCCTGCGCGGCCTGAAGGCCGTGGTGCTCGACAAGTCGCGCATCGCCGGCCAGCAATCGACTCGCGCGTGGGGCTTCGTGCGGCAGCAGGGCCGCGAGTCGGCCGAAGTGCCGCTGATGATGGCCGGCATGCGGATCTGGGAAGGGCTCGAGCAGGCGCTCGGCTTCGACCTCGAATGGCGGCAGGGCGGTTGCCTCTATATGGCGGACAACGACGACGACTGGGCGTCGTTCCAGGCGTGGCTCGCCGTCGCGCGCGAGCACGGGCTCGACACGCGCACGCTCACGCGCGCGGAAATCGACGAGCGCGTGCGCGGCCTGTCGACGCAGGCGCGTACGCTCGGCGGGCTCTATACCGCGACCGACGGGCAGGCCGAGCCGCGCCGCGTGGCCGCCGCGTTCGCGGCGCGCGCCACCGAAGCCGGCGCGCGCTTCTTCGAAGGCTGCGGCGTGACGGCGATCGAGACGGCTGGCGGCGCGGTCGTCGGCGTCGTGACCGAGCGCGGCACGATCCGCACCCGGCGCGTGATCTGCGCGGCCGGCGCGACCAGCTTCCGGCTGCTCGACGGCATCGGCATCCGGCTGCCGCAGCAGGCCGTGCGCGGCACCTGCATGCGTACCAACGTGTTGCCCGACGTGTCCGCGTCGACGATCTGGGGGCACGGCCTCGGCATTCGGCAACGCAGGAACGGCACGATCAATCTCGCCGACGACATGCAGGTCGACGTCGACCTGACGCTCGGCCATCTGCGCGGCTTGAGCCTGTTCTGGCCGCAGTTCTGGTCGCAGCGCGAGAAATTCCGGCTGCATCTGAATGCGGCGGCGTGGCGCGATGCGTGCGCGCGCATCGGCGGCGCGGCCGGGCCGATCGAGCCGCGCGATCCGCAGCCGCAGCCGAATCGTGCGCATGCGCCGCGCGCGCTCGCGAAGCTGAAGGCGATCTTTCCCGCGCTGAAGGACGCGCAGATCGTCGAGGCATGGGGCGGCCTGATCGACGTGCTGCCCGACGGGATTCCGGTGATCGACGCGCCCGGCACGCCGTCCGGGCTCGCGATCGCCACCGGCTTCTGCGGGCACGGCTTCGCGATGGGGCCGATCGTCGGGCGGCTGCTGGCCGAATGGGTCGATACGGGCGAGCCGTCGCTCGACCTGTCGGCGTTCCGTGCCCGGCGTTTCGTCGACGGAACGATGGTCCGGCCGCGCAGCATGCTGTAGCGTCCGTTGCGGAGGGGCGGTAGCGGAGGGCCGGTAGCGGACGGCCGGTAGCGGAGGACCGCTTACGGACGCGCCCGCATCTTCCCGTCGTAGAATCGAGCCCGCATCCTTCAGGAGAATCCCCCGTTGGCAACGCCTTCCGCCAAACGTCGCCCGTTGCGCTCACGCCTGCGTCGTACCCGTGATCCGTGGCGGGCGCCGCGCGCACGCACGCTGTTCACGCGCCCCGCGACGTCGCCGCACCACACGCTGTTGTTCCGACTCGGCGCGGTCGTGGCGCTGTGCATGCTCGCGTTTCTCGTGCTGTATCTCGATCGCGACGGCCTGCGCGATTCGACCAAGAGCACGCCGATGAGCGTCGCCGATCTCGTGTACTTCACGATGGTCACGGTCGCGACGGTCGGCTATGGCGACATCGTGCCGGTCACCGCGCGCGCGCGTCTGATCGATGCGTTCTTCATCGTGCCGATCCGTATCGGCATCTGGTTCATCTTCCTGGGCACGGCGTATCAGTTCGTGATCCAGCGCGTCATCGAGGAATTCCGCATGAAACGCCTGCAGAAGCAGCTGTCCGATCACATCGTCGTGTGCGGCTACGGCCTGTCGGGGTCGATCGCCGTGCGCGAGCTGCTGGAGAGCGGCGTCGATCCGTCGACGATCATCGTGATCGATGCGCAGCAGCAGGCGCTCGAGGCCGCGACGTCACTCGGCGTGACGGGGCTGCTCGGCGATCCCGCGCATGAAGACTTGCTCCAGCAGGCGCAGGTGCGGGCGGCGAAGGCCGTGATCATCTCGGTGACCGACGATCCGACCGCGATCCTGCTGACGCTGTCGGTGCGCAGCATCGCACCCGAGACGAAGATCGTCGTGCGGATCCAGGAGAACCTGTATCAGCGGCAGTTGCGGCAGGCGGGCGCGGACGTGATCGTGTCATCGACGAAGATCGGCGCGCTGCTGCTCGCCGATGCGGTGCATAGCCGCTACATCGTGCCGTTCGTGAACGACATGCTGTCGACGCGCGGGCGGGCGACGCTGGTCGAGCGCGAGGCGTTGCCGCACGAGATCGGCTGCATGACGAACGTCGTGCCGGGCGCGATCGTCGTCGGGCTCGATCGCTGCGGGAAGATTCAGTCGTTCTACGAGGATCCGCCATGCCGGATCGAGACGGGCGATACGCTGGTCGTGATTCAGTCGGCCCGGATTCCGGATCCGGATGCGTAAAGGCGCTTTGAATTTTGTAAATTCATATAATTCAATGGGTTGAGTGTTTCAATTTCAATTGTATTGCTATCTTCTTCTTTATGTGTAGGCGCCATGTAGGCGCCCGGGAGCAACATCAATCCACGTCGATCTTCGTTAGAATCGATTGCTCGGAGCTGGGTTGTGCGGCAGGAAACTCGCAACAGGCGTATTTCTCAACGATTTTAATAAATTGGCCGATGCATCTTCATCAGGGTTACGTCTCGATAGCCGAGGTTGTTAAAGCGATTGCCATCTGTATAGCGCCACCTCCTAATTATGAAATGTTGGTGCGGCAGTGGGACGATGCGGATAGGCGTCCCATTGAGGTTCACGATACTTCTGCCGTACAGAAAGAGATGTTGGAGTGGCTGGAGCGACACAAGATGCGGGGGCTCTTGCCGACTATATCGGATGCATTCCGATATTCGGAGGCAGCCGCTGTTTTAGATCAGCATTTCCAGAATGCTCAAGAGCGAGGGCCGCGGTGGTTTGACGTGAGCGTGACGGGAAGGCCGAGACGAAGCGATGATGTACATAAAGAGGCTACGTCGATATTGCTGTATATGACCAAATCGTGGGTTCGATATGAGCGGGCATTCCATGAGGGGCGGTTGAATGGATGGCCAAACTGCGATTTCGATCATATTGAAGGTTTTTACGGTAGCGCTGAGGCCTATAAGCGGTTCGATGAGATTATGTTCGATCGTCGAGAGATAGTGATTTTTCTTGCGGAATTTGGAATTAAAAACTCGGGATTGGATCACGGGACTGGTGATGACGAGGTCGCGGTGTTGTCGAGCGACGATGGCGATGAATCGACCGAGAGCCAAGGGCCCTGGTTGTCAAATTCTGACTCGCTGATTCAAAAATTTTCGGATGCTGCCAAATGTGAGAGAAAGCGTGGCTTGTCGACAAATGAGATGGCGGCAGCATTCGGCGACACTGCTCATGACCGACACAAGACATCTCGGGACCACGCAGGATGGCTGCAGTATTTGCAGGGAAGTTTGCGACCTTGGGCAATGAACGAACGTATCAGAATCGCGCCAGGAGGTCCGGGGCGGGGCAGGTCGGCGGAATGGGACCCTGTCGAGTTTGCAAAGAAATATGTCAGCAAGGATTTCAATGGACGCTGGAGGGCGTTCAATGAGCGATTTGTCGGCGTGGATGCTCTGAAGCCTTGGCGTCAAGCTTGGATGCTTTGGGTGATAGAGCAGAAGGGCGAGGTTTGAGTAGCGTGACGCTAGTCGCAGGAAAACCCCGGATGGAAACCAGTGAAAATTAGCGTCGATTGCTTGTAAGTGATTGATTTGTTGAGAATAAAAACCCGGCTGGTTTTTTTGCTGAAGTGCCGGGTTTTAGAGTGCGCTCCATGTCATCTGCGGCGATCGATATCGATCGAAGTAGTTGACCGCACGAATGCAAACCGTGATTTCGTTTGCACACACTGGAGCGCAAGATGTCCTTTTCTTCCATCAGTCCGACCACGCTCGGGCTTCTTACCGAAGAGCTTGCAGATCAGGTCGGTTGCAAGCCTCGCACGATTCACAAACGCTATAGCCAGACAGGTTCGTATCACGGGGTGCGTCCTATCGGGAAGTTGCCTTCGCGTCGCCTTCTTTGGCCAGTAAATGCTGTTGAGCAATTGCTGGGGAAGCGCGTAGGCCTCTCGTTTAACTAAACCCCGTCGAATTTTCAGATAACTGGACTAGCAACTATGAATACTTTTGACCAGAATGAGCTCGCTGACCGCTCGCCTGCCGATAAATTTACTGCGTACTTGGGTGCAGTTACGAAAGACGCGCGCTCCTTTGCTTCTTGCGTACGAGCACATCACCTTGCTATCGAGAGGGCAATTCGTGACGGAGCCACACTGGAGGCGATCGCGCATGGCCTATCGCAAGCGTACGGTGTACGGGGCTCGTTGGCAGCATTGAAGTCTGCCTTGAATCGTATCCGGAGAATGAGGGAGGCAGAAATTGACCGGCAATGGTACGACCAGGTTGACCAGGAGCAGTACGGCGCGTCTGCGTTCCAAATGGCATCGCGCGGGAATCCCCATCAGGTGAATGGAGGAATGCCGCAGCAGGGCGGCCCCGCCGCTCGCCCTTATGGCATTCCGACGACACAGCATCTGCCGGGAGCGCCAGCGTCGATGCCGGACGGTGGGTTCCGTTCATTTCCCCCCTATGTAGCGCAGTATCAACCGGGCATCTACGAGTGCGGTCAAGGCCATCACAGGTACTAAGACAGCCACGATAACCATTCTATGTATAGCGGTGTACTTTGCCGCATCGCACAGCGGCGCGCCATCTGAGCGCGCCGCGTCCATATGCGTGCGTTGAAGCAGGCGTGCGGTTCGCAAACAGCAGGCCTACGCTGCGCGACGCTTCCGGCATGCGTTCTGTCTCAGCGGATCTGTCCGTACCTTGTTTGATACTTTGTGAATCCGCGGCGAATCTCAGCGAGATTCGGCGGATTTTTGCCGGATCCCAAGGCCTACTTCGTGGTGACTTCGTGCAATTCAGATGCATTCCGGATTCATGGTGGAAGCACGAACTCGACTGATTCCAGCAGTCGCTGCTTGTGAGGATCTATAGAGTAGCTAGGACCTGCATGTTGCTAGTCGATCTCCACGGTGGCATCGAGGCTCAGGGTAGGTTACACGGACGATCTATTCCCGGTGGACGAAGGCGGGCTTGCTGCGACATCTTGCCAGTGCCGATCGGGGGCCCTGTGGCCTGTTTAGAAGGGGCACAGCAGAGCCCGATTATGATGCGTGCCTTGACAGGATCCCGTGCGTAGAACAACCGCAAGTCCACGAACTACTCCTATCCATACGATAGGGCGTTCGCGCCCGATAGTGTGTACAGGAGTAGTTCGTGAACCACACAAAAAATTATTGTGTCGGGTGTCTATCTTATAGGTAGCGATGCTAGCGCATCGCATTCTTCCTCTTTCCTGATTCTTGGAGAGAGGAAGAACCTACGGAGTTGGTGAGAGGTCCACCCCCTGAGCGAGTGAAACGAAGCGATCAGACAAGCGAAGCGACCTATGTGCCCATAAGGGCACGGTCGCGGAGCGTTACCCTTTGATCGGTGACCCTCGAAGGTCACCGACTGATATTCCAAGCGGAACGAGGCCTCCTCGTGGAGCGCTACCTTATCGAGCCCCGGAGAGGGCGAGATCAGTCTTTTTTAATGACGAAGCGTCTTACTAGGAGAACGCGCAGCACCGTCTTCTGTTCGAAGTGACCGAGTTGGCTACAAGATTGGTCTTTAAAAATTGGCCATCTATCCACTCTATGTCGAACAGAAAGACGGGACATATTTGATTCGAGAGGCAAGATAGGGTGCAGCGTTCTGAACCGAATTGCGGCTCACATAGTTTGTAAGGGCTGCATCGACGAGGGCAAGGCATCCAAGATGCAGTGGATGCGTTTTGAGTAGTAGCCGTGACGGTGAGGCAGGCGAGCAAAAACGGATTGGATGGCACAAAGTGCAGACGTCGGCACAGCCAGATGATACCTATCAACGATCGGCTTGCGCCAATTAAAACTTGGAATGGTGACAGATCCGCTGAACCTGGCCGTGAGAACTAAAGGGGAACATAGTAAGGACTATGTCACCCTTCATTTCGGGACATCATTCGAAAGTCCTATGCTCGCCGCTCGCACAACTAAAGCCTCGCTTAAGGCTCGATTGAAGTTGTGGGTGCGGCCGTGTGACCGCCGCTCGGCGCGAGGGGACGCGGGATACAGGGCCCGAACCGATGCCGTGGGCCGGGCCAGTCGGCCCCGGGGAACAGTCGGCCCGTAAGACCGGAACTCGAACCGGGCAGCCAGCGCGAGTATTCCCAACCATCTCAGGCCGATCACCACCGCCGTGCCACGGCTGACGAGGCGTTCGGTGGTCAGCGCACTGCAGCGCGATGTTCAGCCACGATTCCAAGCGGCACGAGTTTGAGCGCGGTCAGGATGCCGGGCGGCACCAGATCGCGTCATCGAGCAGCACGATCACAGGGATAAAGTCAGGGGTGAGGTCGATCGACGAAGGCCAAACGAAGGCCACCGCGGTCATGGTATGGACCAGCGATTGTGAGGCCCACTCGCCCCGTTAGATCCGCGAACTGAATGAGCAACGACGTGGCACCCGACGCAACTGCGAACGGGTCAGCGGCTGCACGCCGCTTGTCGCAGTCAACGCAGCGCTGGGGACTTTCAGCTAGGGCAGCACTTCCTTCGCCCCGAAGGCAGGCGGGGGAATCCCTGCGGGAGATGATGGCCCGTACAGCGCCGCTCCACGAGTTGGAAAGGCTTCTTCCGGGGCTGACTCCGCTGGTGTTTTTACACACCGGATACACAAATTTTACCTTGCATTTCTCTGCGGTGTGTATAGACTACACATCGGGTGAGGCGAAAAGGGGTGCGTATGGCGACAGCTTTGGCGAAGGATACGGTGCGGCGTTATGGATTCGAGAACAGTGATACGGCGGCTTGAGCAGGATGGATGGGTACAGAAGCGGGTGAAGGGTAGTCATCATCACTTCAGGCACCCGAGCAAGCCAGGCACGGTAACGGTGCCGCATCCAGAGAAAGACCTCACGATTGCGACGCTGAAAAGCATCGAGAGGCAATCTGGTTTAACACTCACCGGGCAGTAAGGCCGGTGGCTACAACGGACCCCGAGGGCCGCAACCGGTCAGCGGGTTCCAGACAAGGAGTTGGATGTGAGATTTTTCGTCGCTGTCGACAAGCAAGAGGGCACCGATTATGGCGTTGTCGTACCGGATTTTCCGGGCTGCAACTCATGGGGCACGACGCTCGAACAAGCGCTCGAAAACACGCAAGAGGCTATCGAGGGATGGGTTGAAACTTCCGTCGAGGCGGGGGACGAAGTTCGCTTCGAGCCCACGTCGTTTGAGGAACTTCGCGACAACCCGGACTATGCCGGCTCATTTTGGGCTGTCGTAGACATTGATCCTTCGAAATTTGATATGAAGCCAGAGCGTGTGAATATCAGTTTGCCGCGCTTCGTGCTTACACAGATTGACGCCTTCGCGGAGGCCCACAAGGAAACGCGTAGCGGCTTTCTTGTTCGTGCAGCACTAGAAGCCATTCGGCACGAGCAGACAGCCGTCTGATTGAAAAAAGCCCTGCCGGAGCGGGGCACGGAGTATCCGTACCTGGCCTACTTGGGTTCGGTCTGATCCGGCCCCCGCAACGAATCCCGGATACCCGCTTTGGATTAAGAGCCGCGCAGCGGGTTTTGTCGTTTCTGGTGCCTTGTGACGAAGTTTGTGCTGTCTCAGTCGTGCGCGGAGTTTCGACCTTCAGTCTATGTGACGACTGGGCATCGTGATCACGAAAACAATCGTTGTAACTCAGCTTGAACTCATACAGCATGTCTGCAACTGCGGATTCGAATAATAAGTCGCGTGTAGAGGTTCATGCGACGCCTCCGGCTGAAGGAGAGCGACGAGCCCTCCGAGGGTATGTTGGCCAGTATGAGAAAGCTGGCGCAGCCATTTACGGCGCGCTTGAGAGCAATCAACTGCGGTGGGTTGGCGTGGCCGATCGCAGTGCGGGTATCGCTGACGACTTGGTGCTCGGATTCGACGGGTTGGTGGTCGGCCACCAATTCAAGACTTCCAAGTTTCCAGGCACTTTCACGGTCGAGACAATATTTACCGGGGCGGACGGCCTGCTGAAGCCGCTGATCCATGCTTGGCGGTGTTTGAGCAAGGACAACCCTGGTGCCCGCGTCGAGATCCGTCTGGTCGTGAATGACATTCCGTCAGTTAACGACAAGCATGGCGACGCCTCTCCCCCACACAGCGCAGCATTCCTGGAGGAGTTTGAACGTTTCCCCTATCGCTCATTGCAGGAATGGCGGCTCTCCGGCTGGAGCCGCCTGGTAGATCTGCTGCTACGCGCGTCGGGGTTGAACGAAGCCGAGTTCGAACGGTTCCTGCACAGCCTGCGTGTGGTGCATGGCGCTGCGGCGGATTTCGTTCAGTCTCACAAGCTTAGCGCCGAACAGTCTCGACTGGCCTTGGAAATTGCCAGAACGCTGCCGAAGCTGGTTACTGATACCAGAGACAAGGACAGGTGGTCCCGAGACAAACTCCTGCAGGAGCTCGGATGGCGGGATCCGGCAAAGACGTTGTACATCCATAGGTTTCCGGTGGGAGCCTACGTGCAGCGCAACCGTGACACGGAGGTCTCCTTGCTCGAGGCGTTGCGTGCCGTCGACCAAGGTTACCTTTTACTCATAGGTCCGCCCGGCTCGGGCAAGTCGACCCTGCTACAGGTAGCGCTGGCCACAGAGCCGAACATGCGCTTGGTGCGCTACCTAGCCTATGTGCCGGGTGCTGCTCAGGGCGTGGGGCGTGGCGAGGCCGACAGTTTCTTTGAGGACGTCGACACGCAATTGCGCAACGGTGGCTTGGTCGGACTGCGTCTACGCGACAACTCGCTGCACGAGCGCCGGGAACAGTTTGGCGTCCTCCTGAAGCAAGCTGGCGAACGCTACGAGAGAGACGGGATACGCACCATTATCGTCGTTGATGGACTCGATCACGTACCGCGGGAAGAGCGGCCGACGCACTCATTGCTGAGTGAGTTGCCGCTTCCTGCTGCCATCCCCATTGGCGTCACGTTCGTGCTTGGCACTCAGCGCCTGGATCTCGCGCATCTGAAGCCAGCGGTCAAAGAGCAGGCGGAGAAGAGCGGGCGGCTTGTTCGGATGCGGCCCCTCGGTCGTGAAGCGGTTGCGCGAATGGCCGATGCACTTGGCCTTGAGCCAGAGATTTCCCGCTTAGCTGTGAGCAACCTCAGTCATGGACATCCGCTGGCGACTCGGTACCTGATTCAGGCGCTGTTGCACGCTGACGATGTGGGCCGCAAGCACTTGCTCGCCGGCGGGATGGCGTTCGACGGGGACATCGAGTCTGTCTACACGTCCGCCTGGCGGGAGATCGCTGGCGACAGCGATGCCATGGACGTGCTGGGTTTCATCGCCAGAGCGGAAGCGCCTATCCCGCTACAGCTGTTGGCCACGGTCGTAGCAGAGCATGCGATAGAGCGGGCTCTGGTAGTCGCACGCCATCTGCTACGTGAAACATCGCAAGGGTGGAGTGTGTTTCACAACAGTTTTCGGCTGTTTGTGATTGCTCAGCCGCGTATGCGGCTCGGCAGCATAGATGCTGACTACTCCCAACGCATCTACCGCGACCTCGCACAGTTGGTCAAAAGTGCTCCGCCGGAGTCTTCGCAACGATGGCTTGAATTGCGCTACCGGGCTCGCGCTGGTGACCGAGACGATGTCTTGACGTTGGCTACGCCTGATCGCTTCCGGCAACAACTGGCAGCAGGTTGCCCGATATCCGATATCTACGCCGATATCAGCCTCGCATTATTTGCCGCCCGCTCGACGCTCGATGCAACCGTCTTAACGAGGCTCCTCCTATGCCGTGATGAAGTGGGCCGGCGTGAGAATGCGCTGGAGTATGCCGATCGGCTGCCGCTGGCAATGCTGGCTGTCGGCGACCTCGACGCCGCCGTCTCCTTCGTGCAGGATTTCCCAAGTAGAGGCTACGAAGTTGTTGACGCCTTGCTGGAGCGCGGCGATTTCGACCGTGCGAAGGATCTATTTGAGACCCTCGAGCCGTTATCGCAACTGCACACGTCGAAGTTCCAGCACCACGGCGACCAGCACAACGTCAAAGAGTTCGAGAAGTGGTCGCGGCGTGCCATCCACTTCCGAGATGCTGAACAGATCCAGCAGTCGATTGATCACTTGGCCACCGAAGGCATGAGGCAGACGCCGGAGGCAGCCTCCGAAGAGACAATCGCCGCTGTAAAGCGGCACCTTCGGCGAGAGGCTGCGGAGGCCATGCTTCTGCATGATGGGGCGGGTCCTGAGGAGCTCTGCGACAAGCTCGGGGTTGCCGCTGAAGATAGGCCATCCGTGATGGTTCACGCCGGGCTCGCCGCATATGAACGCGGCAACTCTGCGCAGGCACTCGCTTTGTTCGATGCGGCCTCACAGCGACCAGGATTTGACGAAGTTTCCAACGGACTGCGTCGCTCCGTGGCACTTGTTGCCGTGACGTCAGGCCGCCACGAACTCGCCTCAGCCATATTCGAGAAACTGGTTGCGCCCATGGTTTCAATGGGCGACGACGACATTGATCTCTCAGGACTGAGTGACTTGGTAGGCGCGGTGATGCATCACGCGAGGCTATGCACATTACTTGAGCAACCGTTGCCGTATGCCGCGCTCTCTAAGCATCCATCCTGGCAGCCTATCCAGACGTACGCCTCCAAAGTCGGCATACTTCTTGGGCGCGTCGCGAAGGATCGTTCTTCAGTGTGCGCTGGCGACGTCCAGATGCTAGCCCGCAACGCAATGGGATACGTATTGCGACTAAGCCCCAAAGCGGGCGGTGACTTCTATCGCATCCAACAAGCCGTGAAGGCGATGCCGGTGTTTGCTCGTGCCCTTCTCAAGGTCGCGGCCAAATGTGGTGAGTCGGTGTACCGTGCAGTCCTTCGAGTGATTGATGAGGCAATTGCGACATCAACTCTGAACGGTACCTGGTACCTCCGGCGGAGGTTGGCAGTCGCGGCGTATCGGATTGACGGAGACCGCGCAGCCGCAGTAGCTCGGCTTGACGCCCTCGCGGGGGAGCTTCAGGAAGACACCCCGAGTGGGCAGCTCGACGGATTGGCTGATCTGGCTATGTCGTTCGTTGCGGTCGGCGATGTTGAACGCGCAAAGCTTGTACTGGCAACCGTGCCCGAACAATGTCTCGGGTACGCGCTACCCCCCAAGAAGGATCCGCAGTACGCCATCTGGCGGGACATCATGGTCCTTGCGAACGGCCTTGATCCGGAGCAACGGGCTCAGCGGGTTTCACTTCTCATGCGCCAGGTCGCAGGCATGACAGAGACCGAAGGGTCATCCGCAGCATATCGAATGACCATGTCGCTCATCGATGAAGCGATGCAAGTTGGTCCTCGCTTCGGGTTAGACGTATCAAAGTCGCTTGCAGACTGGCACTTGATCTCGTGGTCCAACCGCGTCGACTTGCTGATGATCGGGATGGTCCGTCGACGTCCAGAGATCTTCATGGCATGCGCTACGGTTTGGTGTGGACTGTGCTTGCCGTTCTACATGGAGCCGTACTACCGCGACCCGGACCACATTGGTGACTTCATTGACGTCGCCGCCGACGCAGCAGGTCCGAGACAAATTGCCCAGCTAACACAGATGCTGCTGGGCGCGATCGAAGTGGCCGGCCGAGCGCACGAGCGGCTCGCACTGCTCCAACGTCTTCGCACCGCCGCCGCCAAGCATGGTTTGAAGTCAGCCAAGCTGGATGCCGCTGTGGTGCGCTGGTCGTCAGAAGCACCAGAGCCCCGTCATTCCTATACGCCGAGCAAGTATGATTCGGCGGCGACTCTTGAGGAGCTTGAGCGCGCGTTTGAGGCAGACGGCGACGAGTTGAACTACAACGCTCCCTCCCGCTTTGCGGCCCTAGCTGAATCTGCTTCTCTCGATCTCGCCCAGCGAATGTATGAGCGTTGGGACAGCCTGCAATCCGATGCGCGCTGCCGCTTTCTGCTGGTTAAGCGGCTTGTTGAGGCCGGTGACGTTGAGTATGCGAAGAAGCTGGTGCTCGGCTACGAGCACAGCAAGGATCCCTGGAGCTCATGGAGTCAGTGGATGGGGGGCGGCAAGTTCCGCTACTTTGAGGCGCGACGGCTGCTCGACGGCGAGAGCATGCGTCGCGCCGCATTTGAGAGTCTTGTGGATTCTGTAGCGGCTGGCCAAGAGAACACGCAATCGCTGCTCACTGAGCTTGATTCGATCTTGCCGGTGATCAGTGCGGCGCCGGACTGGCCGGCAATCTGGTCGCTATTGGCGGAGCAGATGGCTTGCACGCGCGAGTTCCAACTTGGAAAACCTTTCGAGCCGGCTGCAGAGCCGCTGAGTGACGAGGATATCCTGGAGGAGCTGCTGCACTTTGCTCTGCGGCTGCCAGTCACCGAAGTTCAACGGCACGCGCGAAACTGCGCCCTGAAGCTGGCTGTGCAATCGACCCATGGCGAAGCGATATTCGAACGAGTCATCCGACGTCTCCTTGGTGGCGACTTGGACGCGCCACTGCAAGCACTTCAGACCATGCTTGTGGGCAAGCTCGATCGTCTCGCGCCCCTACTAGGCCCCATCGTGGCCACACTCGTGAACCACAGGGATTTCGCAGTGGCGGAAGCTGCTACGTTGCTAGCGAATCGTTGGGGTATTCCCGTCTCGTTGGATGCACAACAGCTGCCGCTTTTCTACAAACTCGAGCTCGTTGGCTCACTGGAGGGAGGCCGCACGTTGACGGATGAAAGAACGGGCGCCATGCGCGTGGAGTCAGAGCTCGGATGGACGCAGATGTTGCGCGACACTGCGCAGGCGCTCGCGAAAGCGGCAGACGTTAGCGAGCTGACGATCCGGCGGAGGGCTGCCATGTTCGTCCAAGAATGGGGCGGCCTTGAAGCGTTTGGGCCACAGGCGGTCACGCGCCTTGAAGGTCAGTTGCACGCCCTTGACATGCAGATCACATATCTGAAGCCCCATGCCATGATTGGTGTGATAGCGCTTCGTCATGTGGCAGGAGAGCTCCGCCAAGCAGGACTGCTAAAACCCCGTGACATGCCAATGCTTCTGGAGCGCCTGAATGCGCCAACTCCGCCTCAACCCCTATCGCTTCCGCAGGTGCGCCCGATAGGAGTGCGCCGGCCGCTCGTCGCCCGGGACGCTGGCTGGACAGAGGGTGAGAGACAGTGGACGGAAGGCGTTGGGGATGACATCGCTATTTGGTCAGCCCAGCCCGGCGAGCATGTCGTCGCAGAGGTTTCACGATTCAAAATCCACAAGCCTCGGCAAGCAGAACTTCTGCTTCACCGTATTCGCGCCCCAGAAGCTCCTATCGATGATGAGAAGTTTGATGACTGCTATCAGCAGTTGCCTGCCGCTGTCTGGATAAGCCGGGTTGTGCCGCTAGACGACGAACTGGCGCCGACACTCATTAGAAGGCTAGTCTGTTCAATCGACTTCGGCCTTGACGCGGCGACCTATTCCGTCGTGCTCTGTCCCAACTGGTTGCGCCGACTCCAGTGGCGTGCGCACGCAGATGCCACTGGAGCTTACATCGACGCCAGTGGGTCCATCGTAGCAAGGGTTGTCTGGTGGCGGGATGCAGGACCGGTGGATATCGATGACGATTCGATCTGGGGTGAGGGGTGCTACGTAGCATTGACCAAAGCGGGTCTGGCGCAGTTCGCGGCGAAGCGGGGAATGGTTGTCCTCAACGTTTTTGCGAGCCGAGAGGTCAGGAAGCCGCGCGGGGACGGCGAGGGGTTCTTCGAGAATGCCAAGAATAGCTATTCAATCTGATTTTCCAACATCCTTTCGACGCAAGTCGATGTTCACGAGTTGACTCAGCGCTGGAATGGTCGAGGAAGATCCGGTGTCGTCGCTGCACAGCTTTGAATAAGGATCCGACATGAACACGATCGACCCAAGGATGCCGCTGGCCCTGCGGCTGCGTCGCCGGTTCGCGCGTATAAGGCAGTTCGGCTGGCGTCACCTGATGCTCAGCGCACTATTGTTCACTGTGACGTCCCAGCTTTACGACGCAGCCATGGGCGCACGTCGCGCGGCGAAACTAGGTGACCCAGTCACGCGCGCCACGCGCGCTGCCGTGCGTGCATTCTTTCACCATTCCGATGCTGTCTCTGTGCTGGAGCATGCCCTCAGCGGTGTAGGGTACGCGCTTGTCGGCGCGGCCCTGCTGCAGTTCTTCTATTTCGTCTACTGGCCGCTGACGCCGCAGGCAGTCGAAACGCCGCGTTGGCTGCGATGGGTCTGGATTTTTGCGGCCGCCGCGACCGCTGTCGCCCTGATCCTGCGAGTCGCCTACGTTGGAACCGGCGCCGCGATGGCTGTCCTCACCGCGCTCGGCGTGGCGGCGATGCTTGTGCGGCATGCGCGTGTCGCCCGCGTCGCGCATTCAGCGCCGCAGTGGTTCATCGGAATCGCCGGCGCCGCCGTCTGGTGCAATTTCGATCTCGCGTGGAAGGTGTCGGAATGGCCAACCACGCACGACACGTTCGGTGTTGTGTTGGCGCATTTGCTGGCCAGTGCGACGACGTTGATGGTGTGCAGCGTCGCGAGCGGGGCGGCAGTGCGGCGGTGCGCATGGCTCCAGCCGGGGGGAACCTGACTTGGTCTTGCTGAGCGTGGCACTCGTCCACCGTGAGTTGTGCCCGCGCGCGCCTCGAGGGTTGTTGCCGTTCGACGTTTCTGATAACAGTGACCACAGATACTGCTAATGGGTAAACTCGTGGTAGCGCCGTCAGTAAAGGCTGAGAACGATGCTCTTTTCGTGTCCCCACGCGTTGCGCTCATGCAACAAAGGGGGGTATATGTGCGAAGATTTTGCTAATGCGCCTTCAGGAGCTTGCAATGTCAGATGTGGCTCACGAGCGGCGTAGTGAGGAAAGTCGCTCGTGACAAGAGCATGGCGTGCACGTAACCCATGATCAACAAATTGGGTGCGTGCACAACGATACATCCCTCATCACAAGCCGGGGGGGGCGCGACTTTAATGCTTGTTTTCCAGGGTGGTGGAGGCGGTGCACATTGAGCCTTGGCGCACGCGTATGCCGCGCTTTAACACCATCGTTTGGAATTCAGCGCACCTCATGGAAGCACTTTGGCAACGGCCTGCCGCTGCTCATTTCCTCAGCTTGACGTTCCCGCTCCACGTTAGCGGAATCACTGGACACGATTAGCGCTCGAACGGACACCATTAGCAGTATCTACGAACTTCAACACCGGCGTCCTCGACTACGATGCTGAGTCAGGGCTTCGCGACGGCGCGCTCGGTGACAACTTTAATGCGCGACGCGCAATGTCATGAGTTCACGTCGGTTTTGCTGCTTACCACCGGTGCCGGACGGCGAAGTGACATTTTTACTTCGCAAACGGTGACGACGTTAATTTGGGCTACGGCCATCTAGTTACACCCGCACCACAATCGTCACCGTGTCTGCGTCTCGAGGTCCCAAGTCCTCAGGTACGCACCGAGAAACTGTGCGAAGCCTTCAGCAGGTGGTGACAACGACCGGTTCGCGGGACGGTAAATGCATACCTCGCGGATCGTCTCTGGCTCGATCACGCGGCGCATTGTCAGGCCGAACGTGTGTGCTAGCGGTTTCACATAGGCGGGGGCCAGCAAGACCGCGAGCCCTTGCGCGGCGAGGCCGAACGCCGTCGTAACGTTATCAACAACTTCGACCGGCGAAATTCGGGAATGACTTGGCTGATCAGCAAGCATTTGCGCGACGCTTGTTTCATGTTCGCGACCGCTCGAAACGATGGGGGTGTCGCGAAGATCCTGCCAGCGTACCCGACGCCGGCGTGCAAGCGGATGATCTTGTGCACACCACAGTACCCACGGAGTCGGAAAAAGGGCTTCACATTGTACGCGCGCGCCGGTGGCTCGGTCGGGCCCGATCGCTAGTTCAACATCGCCATTTGCGACGCGATCTACCAATTGCTCTACGCCGGTATCGACTATGCGTACCACGACTTTCGGCTGCAGGGCCCGGTAGCCCGCAATGGCATAAGGCAATGCAGTGCTCGCCAGAACGAGCGGCGCGCCAACACGTACGATACCAGCCGCGCGATTGCGAATATCGCTTGCGGCCTGCTCGGCGGCATGCAGATGGCGGAGTACCGATTCCGCTGACGGCAAAAAATCTCGACCCGCCGAGGAGAGATGCACGCGCCGTGTCGTGCGATCGAATAGTCGAAAGCCGAGCTCGCGCTCCAGTTCCGCGAGCAACTGGCTGACGGCGGAGGACGTCAGCCCTAGCCGTGTCGCCGCACCGGCGATGCTGTTCAGATCGACAATGGCGAGAAACGCCTCGAATTGTCTGATGGTAACGCGTGTAAGAGCCATCTAAGTATTATAAAGAGATGCTAACGAATCATCAAAAATTGACTGATTGTTGTCCGGTCGTCGTTCGCTGACACTAGGACACCGCCAAACTGTAGCGGCAGCGATCCGCAAACTAACGCCGCAGTCGTATACAAGGGTCTCCCCGACCGTCGTACTCTCTGTGAACCGTGCGGCTTTTTCGGTGTGCACGATTCCTGCACGAGTGAAGCAAGTTCGACTATCGATCCAAATTTCCACGACCGCAGAGCGTTGCCGCTGAGGCCGATGCTCCAAGACGGCCGAGGAAGTTGGCGTCGATCGGTGCGTCGTTGAATGCGACGATTTTCATGTTTTGGAATTTCTTTCGATACAGGCGCATTGCAAATCTGATTCGGAGTCGGGGCACGCCCAATACTTTACGGGTCGATAATTTCGAGCTAGGTAGTATTCGGCAGATGGGCGTGTCGAAGTGAACTCTGTTTGGCTGTGAGTCGATATCGACACGCTTCGCTCTTGAGTTTTATAAATTATGATTATTAGCGGGCAGGAATATATCGGTGCTGGGGTGACTTGAAACTATGATGGAGTCTTGGAGCAATTACCTGGTTTAAAAAGCAAGACTGGAGCCGCAGCTTGAGATGGAAAGAAGACGGCTGTTTGAATCGGTTCTTTCCGAGATAGTGAAGTGCGTCAGGATTTTTGGAATAACGGAGCGCGACATATTCGAGTCCGAGTTAATGGGGATTCGAAAGCGTAGAAAGGCAAAATATTTCGATCCTGTTACGGGCAGCACATGGTCCGGAGTGGGGCGTGAACCACACTGGATTAAAGGGCGGGACAAGAGGAAATTTGTTACAGATGAAGAAGACTCGAAGCAATGAGGGGGCTGGTAGTAGTCGGACCGTATTTGCAACGAGCTCGTTGCGTTCGTAAAAGTTTGAGAGCGCGAGAATTAATTTCTTAGATTGCTAGTAATGGAGGCGGGCGACCTTATGCCGATCGTCGTGAAAGATTGTGAAGTGAGGTGGCGGTGGGGTCGAACAAGAGGCGTCGTGCGATTTCTTCAGTATCGTCTTGACTACCGAAATTGCGTCTGACGGCAAGTTCACTTCTCCGTGCCCAATGCTTGGACGGAGGCAGAGCAAGATGAATTCTGAATAGACGCTTCAGCTTGCACGGCAATGGCTGCAGCTGGATCTGAACAGGATTGTCCAGTCTAGTACGTAAGCTCCTGGATCAATCGTATAACTATGCATTGCTTGGGCCGCCATCGAACTCTCACAGCAACGCTTTAAACAAAGGTTACATTTATGCCCTATTGTGGGGCGATTTCGTGACAAGAATTCAGTGTTGACTATAGAAATCTCCGTGAGAATACTCCCTCACTGGCGGGTTATTGCATTCGCATTTCTGTTCGTAATGGTTTGAAAGTATGAGAACTTTGGTGATTGATGGTGACGGAGCGAACGGTCTTATACCGACCGTCTTGCGAGAGCATGGATGTGAGGTGACGGCGATGGAGAGCCGGGAAAATGCTGTACGCCTTCTGCAGCAAACGATGTTCGATTTTGTAATCTTGGCATGGACCTTCCCGAATGGATCGGCATCCAACGTGCTCCGTTGGATCCGAACAAATCTTGGCCAGCAGATACCGGTTGCTGTGTTAATGGACGAATTTGCGGGAGAAGAGATCGCGGAGGCATTAAATGCTGGTGCTGACGACGTCATAAAGAAATCGGTTGGGCGAATCGAATTGGTTGCTCGGATGAACGCACTTGTGCGAAGGACATTTCTTACAGGTGGGGATGGCCTCGCAATTCATGTGGGCGGATATCTCATACCCAACACTGGCACTTGTATTTACATTAACGGAAATGCCGTTCGTGTGACGAGAAGGGAAATGGATATTATCGTTTTGTTGTTTCGGAACATTGGGCGGATTATTCCGCGGAAGCATTTAATCGAGGCGATATGGGGTCAGGACGGAGATATGGTCTCGCGGTCATTGGATACTCATATGTATCGCGTTCGTAACAAGCTGAAGTTGAATGATCAAAATGGATTGATGCTGAGATCGGTGTTCGCGATTGGGTATAAACTTGAGAGTTGCTGATTTGGTGATCTTGAAAGCAGATGGTTCCTGGTTCGATTGGTATTGAGTGGTGGGAAATTCGATAATTAAGATATTTCCATTGGAGGTGAAATTGAAATATCGCCTATCCTGACTAATGTATATTTTTGTATAAATGCCATCAAGCTGACGTTTGGGCGGTCGCGATTGTAAGCCTACACACTGCGGTTCGTTCGAATCGTTCGAATCGTTCGATGTGGTAAAACATCGCCTTTCTGATGTTCAGTTCCCACCTTAGGCTAGATATTGGCGGCCCGGGGGTATGCTCCTGGGTATTCAGAATCCGGCTGTAACGAGGTACAGCCTCCTTCGTTCTGCAGCGCTTCAGCCGAAGTAAATTAGTTTTTTTGATTGGTTGAAATTATGGCGAATTATGAGGCTGTGCATGCGAGGTGATGCGACTCCGTCGTAGTCTGCCGGGGCTTATGGGCGACTTCGCGAATTTTCATACATTGGTTCTTGAAGTTTTGCACAATTTGTCAAATGCCGAGATGCTCGTCAATTTGACATTATTCGTGCGTTCACACGAAATGTTGAGCGCCGGCTCAGTACGCGTCGTATCGTTAGCGGAAAAATTCTCCCAAGCGTGTGGTTCTTGAGAACGAATACGCTGCTCAGCGCTGTCTCAATTCCTGAAGCCGCTTCTTACGCGAAGCCCTCTTCGGAGCTCAAAGATCATGCTGGAAGATCGCGAGGTAAATCCGAGGTAGAAATTTCAATCCGCGTGGCAGTACGCGTCTCTGTATCAGAGTCGGATAGTTCGGTTTACTCGTCACTTGACGTGCTGCCATCGCCTCCTCTATTTCTTTCGCCGTTTTCCATTTGTCCGTTGCTTGCAGCGGTCAATATGCATCAGCTGGACAAACGTTGAACTCCATCAACCTCGCTTTAACCAAGAATGACATTTATGCCCAATTCCGGGGCAGTTTCGTGACAAGAATTCAGCGCTCGCTGCCGCTATCGCCGGGAGAATACTTCGTAACTGGTGGGTCGAATGCGCTTTACTCACCGTTAGTTCGCCAGGTCGCCTACATATTATTCGTCTAACGAATATCGGGCTGGACTATGGCGTTGATTTTTACGCAATAACGGCGGGGTAATTGATGAATAAGAGTTACAGAACAATATGGAATGAGGCGCTCGGAGCCTGGGTCGCTGCCTCGGAAATCGATTCGGCGCGTGGGAAGCCGAGCAAGCGAGCAGCAATCGCGATAGTGGCGATGCCCCTGATGTTGGCGTCCCAGGTAGCATTCGCCCAATACTCGGGTGGATTCTTGTCTAATGCTCAGGGATCCGGGAGTATTGCGATTGGCGGGAACGGAGCTGCGACCAACGCGTGGTCAAACGACGACGTGGCGATCGGCTCGGGGGCTGGTGCTGACTCGCGAGCGGCGACCGGTGGCACTTTCCAACCGGCTACTGCTGTCGGATATGCGAGCTATGCGGCTGTCTATGGGGCCGCATTTGGGGCTCAAGCATGGGCTTCGGGCACGAATGCCACGGCCATTGGCTCGACTGCTACCGCGACCGCAGCGGGAGGCACGGCAATCGGTTTCGGAGCAAGTGCCGGGAACAACAATGCTGTTGCTCTCGGGTCGGGATCGGTGACGTCCGCTGCAGTTGCTACCACGGGTGTTACGCTTAACGGGACGACATATAGTTTCGCGGGCTCAACCCCCAGTTCGACGGTGAGTGTAGGCGCTACTGGCGCAGAAAGAACAATTACGAATGTCGCCGCAGGCCGGATTACCGCGGCGAGCACTGATGCGGTCAATGGATCACAGCTTTACGCTACGAATCAGGCGTTAACGGCAGTCGGATCGAGTGTGACTAGCCTTTCTACGGCTGTGGTTGCCGCCACTGCTGCGACCAGCTCGATCACGTCACTTTCTACATCGCTTAGTAGCACAAATAGCTCAGTCTCGTCGCTTTCAACTGGGGTGAGCGCGACGAACAGCACGGTGAACTCGCTGTCGACGTCGGCGTCGACGGGGATCAGCACTGCGCAGAGCGGCGTGACGTCGTTGTCGACGGGGCTGAGCTCGACCAACAGCTCGGTGACCTCGCTGTCGACGTCGGC
>NZ_JAWRXS010000321.1:0-269 GCF_046534915.1 Burkholderia sp. SIMBA_051
GATGTCGGGTCGACGTTGCAGCAACGCAGAAGGCACGCCGGTGGGGATGTTGGGCAGATAAGATATCGCATAGGATGGGGGCATGCTGAAACTTGACGCGGGCACGCCAATCAACGTCGCGATTGCGTGTTCATAAAGTGCGCGGCGTGCACGGATGTCAGATTCGGTCGCACGCGCTGAATCGAGTTGTGTCTGCGCGCGGGATACGTCCAGATCGGAAGCGATGCCCCCTTGGCGCCGACTCTCGGTCAATTGCAACGCATGCTGGT
>NZ_JAWRXS010000322.1:0-269 GCF_046534915.1 Burkholderia sp. SIMBA_051
GGCGCGCCGCCCGCCACGCAGGCGTGGACAGAGCGGCGCGCCACACGCAGGGCGTTTAGCCGCCGCGCGATGCGTCCTTCACATTGCTCGCGCCGCTCTTGGCGACGTTCGAAACGGATGCGTACATGCTCTGTTCCACCTGCATCTGGGCGGACATCATGGTCATCTGGTCCATTTCCTGGGTGAGACCTTGCATCATGGAACCTGCCGAACCTACGGACATATCGACCTCCGTTGACTGCGATTGAACAACTTGAAAAAGGGCGTGG
>NZ_JAWRXS010000323.1:0-269 GCF_046534915.1 Burkholderia sp. SIMBA_051
GTTGTGCCTGAGCCTGCTGCTGAGCCGCTTGCTGTTCGGCCTGCTGTTGTTGCGCTGCTGCTTGCTGCTGCGCGCTCAGGTTAGCCGGTTGCGCGGTATCGACGACGGGCTGCTGTTGCTGCGCAACGGCCGCCGATTGCACCTGGTCGCTTTGCTCGCCGTTGCTCGACGCCTTCGGGAACAGCCCCGTCACGGCCGCCGTCGCCACCAGACTGGCGACGATGACGGCGCCCGCCGCCACGGCAATGAGGGGATGAAGGCGGCGCGGT
>NZ_JAWRXS010000324.1:0-269 GCF_046534915.1 Burkholderia sp. SIMBA_051
GGCAGCCACGCCAGCGGCGACACCGGCCGCAGCAGGCTGACGATGGGCGAGAACATCGCCCGCACCGGCGCGTAGCGGCCGATGGCGAAACCGATCGGTATCCCCACCAGCGCGGCCAGGCCGAAGCCGATGCCGACCCGCTGCAGCGAGGCCAGAAGGTTCCAGCCGATGCCCTTGTCGTTGGGGCCGTTGTCGTAGAACGGGTCCGAGAACAGTTCCACCGCCGCGCGCCACGTCACGCCCGGTGTGGGAATCTCCGGGATGCGCAT
>NZ_JAWRXS010000325.1:0-269 GCF_046534915.1 Burkholderia sp. SIMBA_051
GCACGTAGGCTTCTGTCATCGAGCCTTCGCCGTAGACCGCGACCTGCGGGCTGTCGGCGACACCGCCGTTGGCATACTTGCGCAGCGCGAGCGGACCGAATTGCGTCATCACACCGCCATCGGCGAACGCATACTGGTTGCTCATCTGGCCGCCGGTGTAGTTCCAGTTGTCAAGCGTGTTGGTGCCGCCCTGCACGCCCATCAGCGTGCTGCTGGAGCCCATCGAGGAGGTCTGCGAGAGCATTCCGGCAGTGGCGCTCGACGAGCCG
>NZ_JAWRXS010000055.1:0-448 GCF_046534915.1 Burkholderia sp. SIMBA_051
CCACGCTCGGCGACGAAGCTCGACCAGACGACCAACAGCCAGGTCTTCAGCGACCAAGTTCGCAGGCATGTGGCCCCAGCTGAGCCCCGAAATCAGAAGGTCACGTTTCGCGCCGAGGTCGTTGACGAGCCACTGGCGCTCTCCTGCCACGCCCATCTGGGTCTTCTCTGCACCCGGCTGGTTGTCTGTCACCACCAACTGCACATGCTGACCAAATTGTTCGCGGGAGATTGGCCGCTCGATATTCGCTAACGGATGGGTCGGCGCACACACGGTGACCATCTCTGCTTCGCAAAGCCAGTGCCTCTCGATCGCGCCTTTCTTGATCTCGGGCACGTCTGAAACGGTAACCGCGAGCGAGCAGCTGCCTGCCAGTACCAGCGCCTCACCACCCTGCATGGTGACCATGCGCAGGCTAATGGCGGCCGTTGGCGATTCGCGTTCGAGT
>NZ_JAWRXS010000326.1:0-269 GCF_046534915.1 Burkholderia sp. SIMBA_051
TGGTGCCCGACGTGACGCGCGTCAGCGCGCCGCTGTAGGTGCGCACCAGGGTGCCGCGGAAAGCGTCGGCCAGGGCGGTCCGCTGCTGTTCGGTGGCCTGGCGCCAGTAGCGCCCGGCGGCCAGCCGCGTCGTCTTCTGGAAGTTGACGTAAGGCAGGATGTGCTCGTTCACGACCTGGTTGATGCGGGCCGTGTTGCCGGCCTTGACGGCGCCGTCGGCCTTCAGGACGTCCAGCGCCTCATTGGCGGCCGCCAGCACGAAATCGTTG
>NZ_JAWRXS010000327.1:0-268 GCF_046534915.1 Burkholderia sp. SIMBA_051
AACGCATTCCGTCGGTCAAGGCCGCGATGTTCGCCATGCTGCCGGCCGGCGGCTCGCTCAATCCGCATCGCGATCCCTACGCGGGCTCGCTCCGCTATCACCTGGGCCTGATGACGCCAAACGACGACCGCTGCGCGATTGTCGTCGACGGCATTCCTTATTCCTGGCGGGACGGGGAAGACGTGGTTTTCGACGAAACCTATTTGCCCCACGCCGAGAATCGCACGGGGGAAGAGCGCATCATTCTCTTTTGCGACGTTGAACGACC
>NZ_JAWRXS010000328.1:0-268 GCF_046534915.1 Burkholderia sp. SIMBA_051
GCTGCCGTCGCTCGACGCGCTGACCAACTACCAGCCGAAGGTGCCGCTGCGCGTGTATTCCGCCGATCACGTGCTGCTCGGCGAGTTCGGTGAGGAGCGCCGCAGTCTCGTGCGCTTCCAGGACATCCCCGACGTGATGAAGAAGGCGGTGCTCGCGATCGAGGACTACCGCTTCTACGAACACGGCGGTGTCGATTTCCTCGGCATCCTGCGCGCGGGCGTGGCCGACCTGCTGCACGGCGGCGCGCGCCAGGGCGCGAGCACGATC
>NZ_JAWRXS010000056.1:0-447 GCF_046534915.1 Burkholderia sp. SIMBA_051
GCAAGCCGCCATGTCCCGCACAACCTTCGCGCTTCGGTTCAGGGAACTTGTCGGCGTCTCGCCGATGGATTACCTGACGCGCTGGCGAATGAGGCTCGCCGCAGACAGGCTGACGCATTCCCGCGACTCGATTGCCGGGATCGGCCGCGCGCTTGGGTACGAGTCCGAGAAGTCCTTCAGCACGGCATTCAAGCGGGTCATGAACTGTTCGCCGCGCCAGTATGGCCGGGGACAACGCGCATCAGGTCACAGAGAACCGACGTGAGAATTGGACTCGCTTCCCGGAACCTGCTCGCCCGATCGGCTGGGGCCGCAACGCGTTATGCCCGAGCCTGCAGCAAGGAAGTCTGGCGCCCATGATCCGCGCCTTTGCGGAATGGAAACCAGACGTTTTGGAGCACTCGCACAAGCAGTGGAGGCGGGCGATCCCGCAGAACGAGATGATCG
>NZ_JAWRXS010000329.1:0-268 GCF_046534915.1 Burkholderia sp. SIMBA_051
TCGAGATCGACCTCGCGAAGCTGAAGGTCGACCTGATGTCGTTCTCGGCACACAAGACCTACGGCCCGAATGGCATCGGCGCGCTGTACGTGCGCCGCAAGCCGCGCGTGCGCATCGAAGCGCAGATGCACGGCGGCGGTCACGAGCGCGGGATGCGTTCGGGCACGCTGGTGACGCACCGGATCGTCGGCATGGGCGAAGCGTTCCGCACCGCGCGCGAAGAAATGGCGACCGAGATCGAGCGCGTGCGCATGCTGCGTGACAAGCT
>NZ_JAWRXS010000330.1:0-268 GCF_046534915.1 Burkholderia sp. SIMBA_051
GTCGTGAGACCACCGCCCTTCATCCGGTTGTATTCGCCGGGATGGCGACGCAGCAGGTGATAGGCGACACGACGATCGTCCCCGTCGTACTCGACGCCATTGATGATCTCGCCGCCATCCGGCCGCAGTTCGTTCTTTTCGACCGGCAGCAGATCGCCTTCGAGCACCTGAAGCTGTAGCGGCACCGGCAGCCCGTCGTCGGGACGACGCAGGCGCCGGCGCACCAGCACCTCGCCGTCGCCAAAGAACGCACGCGCGGCGAGCGTCT
>NZ_JAWRXS010000331.1:0-268 GCF_046534915.1 Burkholderia sp. SIMBA_051
AGCGCCATCAGGTCGTCGCAACCGCCGACATGGGTATCGCCGATGAAGATCTGCGGTACCGTGCGCCGGCCGGTGCGTTCGATCATGCGATCGCGTTGGCCGGGTTCGCGGTCGATCTGGATGATTTCCAGGTCGGTCACGCCGCGCTGCTCCAGCAGCGCCTTGGCGCGGGCGCAATAAGGACAATAGTCCTTGCTGTACATGACAACTTTATTCATAGGCGCTCCAGGCGGATTCTGTCGATAAGATGGGGGCGCGTCGCCCGGGT
>NZ_JAWRXS010000332.1:0-268 GCF_046534915.1 Burkholderia sp. SIMBA_051
CCGAGCGCGAACATGCCGCGCCAGCCGATAAGCGGCAACAGAAGCGGCGTCAGCAATGCGGCCGCCAGTACGCCGAGTTGCCAACCAAGGCCCACATACGACGACACTCGCGCGCGCTGCGACGCCGGCCACGCTTCGGCCACGAGTGTCATGCCGATGCCGAACTCTCCGCCAAGTCCGATGCCCGCAATGGTCCGGTAAGCGAGCAAGTCGGTATAGCCTTGCGCGAGTGCGCAGAGGCCCGTGAAAACCGCGAACACCAGGATGG
>NZ_JAWRXS010000333.1:0-268 GCF_046534915.1 Burkholderia sp. SIMBA_051
GTGACCGGCGGCAAGACAGCGTCGGTTGGCGCGCCCGCGGGTGCCTCCGGGCCCGGGGAGGCTCCAATCACATTGCAGGCCCTGGTCGAGGCGGCGATGCGCGGCCATCCGCTCGCGCGTGGCGCGCAGCAAGAGCTGGACGCGGCCAAGGTCGACGTGGACGCGGCCCGGCGGCGCTGGTGGCCTTCGGCGTCCCTGGTCATGGAGTCGCACTCGACTTCCGTCAACTCGCCCGCATCGCGGGGCGCCCAACTCGAGCAGACGCTAT
>NZ_JAWRXS010000057.1:0-446 GCF_046534915.1 Burkholderia sp. SIMBA_051
GCGGAGTGGCCCTCGCCTAAGTGTCGGCGCAAGTTGGGAACCCGGAGTGGTTCGAGCAAGCGGTCTGACGCCTCTCACCACCCCGCAGAGTGGTATACCGCCCGCTAGCTCCGTCCTCGCTTCGCTCGGCCGATAGGTCCACTTCCTCCTTCTCAGCGCAATCTCGATTGGCTAGAGCAATCGTCGCCCAGAGCACATGCATGCAATTAATGAAATCCCCGTTGCTCTAGGGCCGGCAGGTACTGATTTGGGGACCTGATTAGTGGGGCGGGTGGAGTTGTGCGTAGGCGTGTGAATTGCGCTGAAGTACCTTGCAGCTGAGCGAAGCGAGGATGGAGCTAGCGGGCGGTATACCGCTCCGCGGGGTGGTGAGGGGTGTCAGAACTATTGCTCGAACCACTCCGGGTTCTTTACTGGCGCGGACACTTAGGCGAGTGCCACTATGT
>NZ_JAWRXS010000334.1:0-268 GCF_046534915.1 Burkholderia sp. SIMBA_051
TCCCGCCCAAAGCGTCCAATGCAGCATGGGGACCCAAACCCCCTAGCGCCTTGCGCACCTCCGCAGCGAATGTTTCGGGAGTGTGGCCCTTGGCGGAGACCGCGTAACGAGCCCCGAGCGACTTGGCCTGTGCGAGTTTGCTGTCGTCAATATCAATCGCCACTGGAATTGCGCCGAGCGCCGCGCAAATTTCAATCGCGGCCAAGCCGACACCGCCGCAACCGAAGACGGCCACAGTCTCGCCGGCTTGCAGCCTAGCGCGGACTCG
>NZ_JAWRXS010000335.1:0-268 GCF_046534915.1 Burkholderia sp. SIMBA_051
CATGCGACGAAGAAGACGAAGGTATCCAGCCGGCGCTGCCTGACACCGGTTTGCCACCGGCCGGCAAGCCTGAGCGGCGCAAGGTGGGACGCAAGCCGTTGCCGGCGTACCTGAAGCGCGAACGCATTGAGTACGATCTGCCGGAAGAGCAGCGAGGTTGCCCGTGTTGTGGCAAGCCGATGCATCGCATCGGCGAGGACATCAGCGAACAGCTGCATGTCGAGCTCAAATGGACGGTTCACCAGAACGTGCGTGCAAAGTACGCGTG
>NZ_JAWRXS010000336.1:0-268 GCF_046534915.1 Burkholderia sp. SIMBA_051
TTTGCCTGGCGAAGCTCTTGGCGAAGATCTTCTTGATGAGCTTGCCAAGAGCGAAGCGAGACTTGCAGCGAGAACCTGTTCGGCTCAGCAGCAAGGCGTTTCTCGTCTTCTGTGATGAGGCTCGCCACCTGAGCTAACTGGCGCTCAAGCCAATCAATGCGATTTGCCTGCTCCGTCATATGTTAACTCCGATGGATGCCAGACCTTTGGGGGTCACCTCGTCGCGCTGCGTGCCAAATTGCTGTTGCCAGTAGGCGACGCCGCGGGA
>NZ_JAWRXS010000337.1:0-268 GCF_046534915.1 Burkholderia sp. SIMBA_051
TGTGTCCCCATAAATCCTCCACGGTACCTGCGGGGAATTCAGAAAGTAAAAAGCCCAGCAGTGTATAGGCTGGGCTAAGTGCTTGAATTCCTTGGTGGGCGTGGTGACGCGAATACTCGACCTGCGGATTAAGAGTCCGCATGGCGAGCCGCGCCGATGTGCCGACAACGTGTAGGGCAGTCGCAATAAATTCGTCACGCGGTCGCAAAACTTTGGCGCCAGTCGCACATACTCTGGCGCCCTACGGCTACACTATGAGTTAAACATC
>NZ_JAWRXS010000338.1:0-268 GCF_046534915.1 Burkholderia sp. SIMBA_051
TCGTCCCTTCCCGATACGCCGCCGCGCGCCCTGGCCGGCAAGTACAAGGCCGGCACCTGGGCCGAGATGCCGGGCTGGACCAATGACGATCTGGCACAGATCTGGCCCCTGTTTCTGCGCAATTGCAAGGGGCTGATGCGCCCGACCAGCGGCAACCTGGCCGCGCCGGCGCGCGCCACACCGCGCGCCTGGCAGCCGGTGTGCGCCGCGGCGGCTGATCCTTCGCGGGCGCCGGCCGCCAACGACCCCGAGGGCGTGCGCCGCTTCC
>NZ_JAWRXS010000339.1:0-268 GCF_046534915.1 Burkholderia sp. SIMBA_051
CGAGGAAAGCTGGGGGGAGGCATTCCTGTCAAACGGACTTTGGTGGACAACCTGGGTGACATTTTTATTGCTGTCATCAATGAAATCATGATGAGTCATCCCAACGTCAAAATCCGTCAAGAGGTGATCATTTCACCTGGGGTCTTCTGTGATGCTGGGAGAATGGGGCAATTGCTTTCAAACCTATTGGGCAATGCCGTTGCTCATGGGGCGCATGATCTCCCGATAGAGGTGATCGCAAGCATGCAAGAAAATCATGTAGTTCTGT
>NZ_JAWRXS010000340.1:0-268 GCF_046534915.1 Burkholderia sp. SIMBA_051
GTACTGTCCGCCGTAGGCGTCGGGTTCGGCGGCTTCGACGAGATGCCCGATGCACCAGGTGACCGTCATGCCGTTGCCGTGAAAGCAACCATCGTCGCGTTGCTTTGCGCCGAGCACACGGGCGATATCCTTGCCTTGCGAGGGCTTCTCACACAGAAAGAGGCGCACTGCGACACCTTCGAACCATCACTATGACGGTTATGACGATGGCAGTGCGCTACACGAATACGGAGCCCAAAACGGCATTGCCGAGTGGCCGTATTGGCGG
>NZ_JAWRXS010000341.1:0-268 GCF_046534915.1 Burkholderia sp. SIMBA_051
CTGTTGGCGCGCGGCACATTCGGCAAAGTGGCGGTATTGGGACACGAGCGCGTCTATCCTCCGCGCTGATAAAGGAATAGAACCACATCGCAAAATCACTTGTCGGTATGCAGTAATATATGACTCCAATGACTCGAGAGTGCTTCGGCTTGCTGCAACACCGTCTGGACGGCGGCGTCCTGCAAATCGGGTGGAAACCCGTACTTGCGAAGAATGCGTTTGACCAACACTCTCATCCTGGCACGCGCAGACTCGCGATGCGCCCAGT
>NZ_JAWRXS010000342.1:0-268 GCF_046534915.1 Burkholderia sp. SIMBA_051
TTTGCGCAGAACGAACACGATGCGTTCTTCGTGCAGGGCTTCAATGCCGCGCGCGACCGGATGTTCCAGATCGACCTGTGGCGGCGACGCGGTCTCGGCGAACTCGCCGAAGTGTTCGGCCCTGCGTATGTCGAACAGGACAAGGCGACGCGGCTCTTCCTGTATCGCGGTGACATGGCGGTGGAATGGCAACGCTACGGTCCCGACGCGAAGCCGGTCGCGACACGTTTCGCAGCGGGCGTGAATGCGTATATCGACTGGCTCGCCG
>NZ_JAWRXS010000343.1:0-268 GCF_046534915.1 Burkholderia sp. SIMBA_051
GCCGAGCGGACGTTCGAGCACGCCGTTGCGGATCAGATACTGCTTGTGCGCCTCGCTGCCGTCGTCGTCGAATGCGTAGGACGCGGCTTCCTCGCGCAGTTCGGGATCGAACGTGACGTTCAGCAATTCCGAGCCATAGCGATACGAGCCGAACATCTCCTGCTTCACGAAGCTCCAGCCCGCGAAGTTGCGCTCGTCGCCGAGAATCCGGTCGAGTTCGAGCGGATGCCCGATCGACTCGTGAATCTGCAACATCATCTGATCTGGC
>NZ_JAWRXS010000344.1:0-267 GCF_046534915.1 Burkholderia sp. SIMBA_051
CCCCAGACGTAGCAGAGTTGCAGCATCACGAATTTCGCGGCGGCGGGTTAGAGCCCCGGCATTACGTGCCGAAGTATCCAGTTCTTCGGGCTTACCAATATGGGCCAGAATTGCTGACCAGTTATCGTGAGAGTAATTCATCGGCACGTTAAATCATATCAGGCGTAATACCACAACCCTTAAGTTAGCGCTTATGGGATTACTCCCCGCACAACGGCTACTTCTTCGGTTCGTAAGCGAGAACAGCCTTAAACTCAATATTACGTT
>NZ_JAWRXS010000345.1:0-267 GCF_046534915.1 Burkholderia sp. SIMBA_051
GGGCCACTTTGCTGCAAACCAAGTCCAACCCTGCCGCGGGGGTGCGGACATCAAGGTCTCGCTCGGCTCTCTCAGCCCCCTCGAATACCGGGAAAGTCTCGGAATCGCGGCATAAACAGTCCAAGATTTTAGCCGCGCCCCCGCCTTCTCTCCTCGTGTTGCCCAAGACGGGCATAAAACTGGATAGGCAATGCTTCGGGGCCACGCTTGTTAAGCGCGGGCCGGATGCCGCCACATAGTGGCACGTTGCTGGGCGCACTGAGGCGC
>NZ_JAWRXS010000346.1:0-267 GCF_046534915.1 Burkholderia sp. SIMBA_051
GCCCGATGCTTTCGGCAAGCTGGTGCGGGCATGCGCTCGGGGCTGCATTCGGGCCTGCACGGCGGGCCGGCTGCCGACGAACGTGCGTACCGTATCGCGGAGCAAGCGCCGTGCCGCACATTACATCCATCTGTCGTTTGGTTACTAACAACTGTCATCGACCGCGGCTAAGCTTTCGGCACACTCACAACCGGGTTTCCCGTCATGCGCTCGACACTTCGCCTGTTTGCGCCGCTCCTGCTGCTGCCCGCGCTCGCCGCGCCCGTC
>NZ_JAWRXS010000347.1:0-267 GCF_046534915.1 Burkholderia sp. SIMBA_051
TTTGGCCAGCCAGGCCCGGCATGATTCCCGCCCCCAGTCGCAGTCATGATCCGGGGGGTGTTGTCACCGGGCCTGGTGGGTGGCTGGTGATCGCTGATAGGGGTTTGGCCGGGATATCCCGACGCCGTCCGTAACGTGGATGCCGAGACTTGCCACCGTTGTTGCAGGCCAATCCGTTCACTCTGCAGAAACTTCGATGCAAGACACTCAACAACGTGACGCCGTCGATGTCTTTGTCGGCGTCGATGTCGGTAAGGGCCACCATCA
>NZ_JAWRXS010000348.1:0-267 GCF_046534915.1 Burkholderia sp. SIMBA_051
GCGGATCGCCGCTTCATTGCGCTGGTTCATGGCGATACCGGCGAAGCGGGTGGCGTGTTCCCGTCCATCTTTCTGGGAATCCAGGCGATCAACCCGGGCGAGCACATCGTCGCGCACCGTCACAACTCGTACGCGCTGTACCACATCATGCAGGGCGAGGGTTACTCCGTTCTGGACGGTAAGCGTTTTAACTGGAAGCGCGGTGACACGTTCGCCTGCCCACCGATGGCCAGCCACGAGCACATCAACACCGGCACTGAGCCCGCG
>NZ_JAWRXS010000349.1:0-267 GCF_046534915.1 Burkholderia sp. SIMBA_051
TGCATTGAACGCGGTGGCGAGGCGGTCGAGCAGCGGCTCGTAAATGCTCCGCTCGATCAGCACGCGGCTGCCCGCCGAACAGGTTTGCCCCGCGTTCTGCACGATCGCGTTGACGAGCGTGGGTAGCGCGGCGTCGAGATCGGCGTCCGCGAAGACGATTTGCGGCGACTTGCCGCCCAGTTCGAGCGTGACGGGCACGTGGTTTTCGGCGGCCATCTGCGTGACGAGCTTGCCCGTATCGGGCGAACCGGTGAACGAGATGTGATC
>NZ_JAWRXS010000058.1:0-442 GCF_046534915.1 Burkholderia sp. SIMBA_051
CATGCCCGCCGGCGGTCCATCAAAAATCAGAACGTGTCACGGACTAGAACGACTGCCAGCTCGCGGCGCTTTCATTGGCCACGACTGCGGCCTCGGTTTTGCGTTGAACCGTCTTTCGCACGGCCGGCTTCGGGCGCGGCTGGACCTCTGCCGCTCGCTCCGTTGGGCTGGCCGCGACCGCCATCCCGTCAGGCAGGCGGAAGATCGAAACCAGTTCGCGCAACGCGTTCGACTGTGATGCCATCGACTGCGCCGCAGCGGATGCCTCCTCCACGAGCGCGGCGTTCTGTTGCGTGACCTCGTCCATCTGCATGACCGCCTGGTTGACCTGCTCGATGCCGGTATGCTGCTCGACCGACGCCGACGCAATTTCGCCCATGAGGTCGGTGACGCGCTTTACCGCGACGACGACCTCGTTCATCGTGGCGCCGGCGTTGTCGAC
>NZ_JAWRXS010000350.1:0-267 GCF_046534915.1 Burkholderia sp. SIMBA_051
CGCCATGCAAGGCCGAGAATGATTGCCCCAGTCAACGCGGCTGTGGGCGTCACGATAGCCATGGCAATCCCGACTTTGGCGCGGTCATGAAACAGATGCTGTGTCATCATCGCGACAATCAGCGGACCGAGGCCGGCCCCGATCATATTGGTGCAGAAAAGATACAGACCGGACAAACGCCCCCTCAAAGCGGGCGGCGTAAGCAACTGAAGTGAGGTGGCGCCCATGTTGAGTGCGACCGCCGCCGCAAAATACACCACGAATATT
>NZ_JAWRXS010000351.1:0-267 GCF_046534915.1 Burkholderia sp. SIMBA_051
GGAAAGCTGGGCGCAAACGCAGATGCCCTTTGCATTGGCCGTCGAAGCGGCGACGCTGGGCGACTTCGTTGCGTTGCGTCCCGCCACGTCATCCGGCGACGAGCAGATGCGCGCGCTCGCCGCCGATGCCTTGCGCACTTTCACGCCGCTGCGGGTCGTGCCATCCAAAGCGGATATAGCGAGGCGCATGGAAGCGCCGCTCACGGAACGTCAACGCGAATTGCTCGTCGAATGGGGATATCCATATGTGCTCGACGAGTTTCGTTT
>NZ_JAWRXS010000352.1:0-267 GCF_046534915.1 Burkholderia sp. SIMBA_051
GGGCACGCATCTGCTGCCGCTCGCCGAACGCGAATTCGGGTCCCTGTACGAGGTGCAGGAAGGTTCTCACCTGCGCAAGGCACTGACGACCATGAAAACGTCCGGCTACGCAGTGACGGCAGCCTCGGGACGCTGAACACGGGAGATCCGATGGACTGGAACGCCTTTTTGGTTCCGGCGCTGCGCGGGCTTGCTCCGTACCGGCCGGGCATCACCGAGGAAAAACTGCGAGCAGAGCGAGGCTTGCACGAGATCCACAAGTTCTCG
>NZ_JAWRXS010000353.1:0-267 GCF_046534915.1 Burkholderia sp. SIMBA_051
TGCGCAATGCGTCACATGCCTGCTCCATCATCAGCTCTGGCTTCCACCAGTTGGCGTGGTGGGAGCGCCAGAACGCGTTCACCTTCCGCACATCGGGCGTGCCCTTGTAATGTTCCAGCGCAGCCTTCACGCCGCGATCACGGCAGAGCGACATGAACGTATCCAGCAACCTTTTCGGCAGCAGTTTGCCCCTTGCATTCAGATCGGCAAACGTGAAGCGAGCGAACCGGTTCGCCATCTTGTGCAGATCGTGCAGAGGCAGCCCCT
>NZ_JAWRXS010000354.1:0-267 GCF_046534915.1 Burkholderia sp. SIMBA_051
CGTCGTAACCGAGCCAGCCCGCCGACGTGGTGTAAGCCGGATAGCCGTGCGCGAGCATCTGCGCTTCGCGCTCGCCCCTGGTGGCCGCATGGCGGCGCAGGATCGCCAGCGCTTCGTGCGGCGTGAGCGCGTCGGTCACATAGCGGAAATCGAGGCACCGCACCAGCGCCTCGGGGCTCATGTCCACCAGAAGCTTCCACACCGGTTTGCGTTCCGTTTTGGCCCACAAGTCCCATACGGCGTTCACGACCGCGGCGGTCGCGAGAT
>NZ_JAWRXS010000355.1:0-267 GCF_046534915.1 Burkholderia sp. SIMBA_051
GAGCCAGCCGCGATAGCCGTGCCGCTTCAACCGGTCGATGATCGCCGGGAAATTCACCGCGCCGTCGCCCGGCACCGTGAAGGCGCCATTGATCACCGCGTCGAGAAAACTCCAGTTGCGATTGCGCGCGAGCCTGGTCACCGCGGGGCGCACGTCCTTGCAGTGCACGTGGCATACGCGCGCGATATGTTTGTCGAGCACCGCGAGCGGATCGCCGCCGGCAAACGTGATGTGCCCCGCATCGAACAGCAGGCCGACAGCATCGCT
>NZ_JAWRXS010000059.1:0-437 GCF_046534915.1 Burkholderia sp. SIMBA_051
CGAAACGTTGAGCCATATGGTCGATGCGTTCGTGCGCGACTACCTCGTCGAACGTATCGACGACATGCTCGAACATCGTATTCTCACCGGCTACTATCCGCGCCTCACGCTCGCACCGGGTCAGCGTTATGCATCGAAGGGCGGGTACATCGTGCGATTCGCAGAGCCGGACAGACTGCGCGTGGTCGCGGACAGCGACTGGATCGTGCCGTAGCACAAGGCGGTAAATGCGCGCTAATCGAAGTGGCTCACTCAACTGCTCGCAGGCAGCAAGCGCCGGTATTTATCGAGCACACGCGGCACATACGAACGCGTTTCGGGAAACGACGGAATCCTGTAGCCCGCGCGTATCACCGCATTCTCGCCGGCGTTGTACGCGGCGAGCGCCAGTTCCATATCGTCCTTGAAGAGATCGAGCAAAAAGCGCAGATAGCGGG
>NZ_JAWRXS010000356.1:0-267 GCF_046534915.1 Burkholderia sp. SIMBA_051
CGTCGATCGATTCGAGGTCCAGCGGCATCTCGCCGGGCGGCAGCAATTGCAGCGCGCCGACGCAGTCACGGCCGATCGACGCGAGCAGTTCGAACGGCGCCGTGGACGCCAGCCGATAACGCTGCGCGATGCGGCGGCGGATCGGCTGACTGTCCGGCAGCAGGTTGTCGAAGTAGTCGGCGACGGTCGCGCCCTGATGCGGCTGGTTGCCCGGCGTGAATGGCAGCGACAGGGACAGCGGCCGACCCTGCGGATCGTCGATCCAGG
>NZ_JAWRXS010000357.1:0-267 GCF_046534915.1 Burkholderia sp. SIMBA_051
GCAGATCGGACAGCGATGCGTCGAGCATGCCGCGGCCGAGATTCAGGCCCGAGGTCAGGGCGGTTTCAACGTTCACGTCGAACCACGACTCGATACTGCGCGACACGAACTGATACGAGACGACGTAGATGATGCCGCCCGGCACCACGCCGACCAGCGCCATGAAGAACGCGAGTTTCGCCAGCAGCCGCGTGCCGAACTTCCCCTTTCGCAGCCGCACGATGATGATGATGACGAGCGTCGCCACCACCAGCAGAAAGATCATCG
>NZ_JAWRXS010000358.1:0-267 GCF_046534915.1 Burkholderia sp. SIMBA_051
CGATGGCTTTTTTATGCTGACGGCGTCTTTTTGACACTATCCCTTTCATTTCAATCGTCGTCGACTCCCGGCATGGGATATTACCTGACAGATATTCAGGTAAGCACGGCATCTGATAATTACACGCCGTATTTTACTGATAGCATCGAACGCCGGAGGCAATGGAAGAAATACCTGTCTGACGAATTGACGCCGGCAAGGGCGGAACGAGCGAAACATGAAGCAGAATGGACGGCTGAGGGCTACACAATCGACACGACATATCTG
>NZ_JAWRXS010000359.1:0-267 GCF_046534915.1 Burkholderia sp. SIMBA_051
GGCGCAATTCGACATGAAGGCGTTCGATACGCTACAACGCCGCAGCGAGATGCTCGACGGCCTGATTGAACAACGCGTGCTCGCCGATGAAACCCAGCGCCTGCACCTGACCGCATCCGACGACGCCGTGCGCCGCACGCTGCTCAACGATCCGGTGATCTCGTCGCTGAAGAACCCAGACGGCTCGATCGACGTCGACCGGTATAAGCAACTGCTTGCCATGCAGGGCATGACGCCCGACCAGTACGACGAGCGCGTACGTTACAG
>NZ_JAWRXS010000060.1:0-435 GCF_046534915.1 Burkholderia sp. SIMBA_051
CCGAGAAGGGATCACGTCCGAGTGCTGACTGCACCAGCGCGGCAAGTCCATCCATGCCACGGCGCATATCGGTAACGCCCGCTGCCAGCCATACGCGGGTACCGCCTGGCGGCGCAATCATGCTGGCATCAGGCAGCGCAGCACGAGGCGCAGCTGCACGGGGTCGACCATGCCCGTGACGCGTACACGGGCACCGTTCAGTTCGATCTCGATGCCCGACGCTGCCGGTACGCTCTCGCGATGTGGCTCGACAGGCTGTAGAGCGAGCGACGCCGGGTCTGCGGCATCGCCGGTCGGTGCATCAGGTAGCGCTACGGGCAGCAACACCGCTGCGCTGTGCGCCACCCCTTCAAACAGGCCCGCCCGCAGTTGCCGGCGCCACTTGAACACCATATTCGGATTCAGTCCGTGCGCCTGCGCGAGCTTGGCCACCGA
>NZ_JAWRXS010000360.1:0-267 GCF_046534915.1 Burkholderia sp. SIMBA_051
GTACTTCGGCGCGAACTCGACTTTCTTGTCGGAACTGAACGTTTTCGGATCGCGATAGACGGCCTGCACGTCGCGATAGCGCGTGAGGAAGAGCGAGCCGTCCGGCATGCGCTTGACGGGCTCGTACGTGCGCAGCGCGTGATAGACGGGATACGGGTCCGCGTGAAACGACGCGTTGAGGTGTCGTAAATCGAACTGGCGGGCGATGTCGGCATCGCTCGACGTCGCGTTGGACGGGTGCATGGGCGTCTCCTTTTTGATCTTCGC
>NZ_JAWRXS010000361.1:0-267 GCF_046534915.1 Burkholderia sp. SIMBA_051
GTTGATGCTGCCCACCACAACTACGCGCGCCATGCCATTCCTTTCAAACGGTCCCGCTGAACCTTGCCAATCTTGCAAGAAATCGCCGTGCTAAAACGTCATCAGCTACGGAGCGCAATTTATAGCAGAGTCGGCGGTCGCGCGGAATAGGACTTAGGGTTTTACCCGATATGGCGTCGGAGGCTGCGCTGCGGCGTCCGCGTGCCGGATATAGGCTGCTTTTTCGGACGCGGACAGAGCCAGGCTCTCGAAATCCTCAGGCCAGGG
>NZ_JAWRXS010000362.1:0-267 GCF_046534915.1 Burkholderia sp. SIMBA_051
CTGTCAGCACCAGACAACGCGGCCGTAATCGACCGTGCGGCGGTAGTAGTTCCGGCCATCCCAAGGGGTGAACGTGTAGTCCATGTAGGCACACGTAAGGACTACTATCCAGTGATGAAGTGAGAGCGGGTTCATATCGACCTCCAGAAAAAGGGGTTGCCTTTACTGCTGACCGGGTCCCTAGATTCCGAGTCCCGGAGTGGAGTGGTTTGGCGAGGCTGGGGAACTTGACCGTCTTGCCGCCGTTTCCCTGAGTTCGTCGTCCCG
>NZ_JAWRXS010000061.1:0-435 GCF_046534915.1 Burkholderia sp. SIMBA_051
GGCGGCTGGTGGTCACGCACTGTGTGGCGTTCACCTGCCTTGCGCAGTCGTGGATGGGTTGCAATGAGTTCGTGCTGATGGAACAGCTGTACGACCGTATCAGTCGATTTGAGCCAGAGGCTCTTGCCAACCAGCGTGAACGGCACGGAGTACAGCGCCTTCTTGTAGACGACATGTCCGTCCGTATGCACCTTGACTTCGCTCCATACAGCCAGCACCGGCGCAACGTCAGGCAGCGTCGTGAGCAGAGGCTTCTCGATGGCAAAGCGCGCCAGCGGCTGCTCGCGTGTCGTGCCATGTTCGCGCGTGCTGGCCTGCTGCATGATCCATTCGCGCAGCTGCCGGTTGGCATCGGTCAGGTCGCGGAACGTGCGCAGCGGCACAAAGGATTTCTTGACATATTTGACGCCCGACTCGACGATTCCCTTCTTCTGC
>NZ_JAWRXS010000363.1:0-266 GCF_046534915.1 Burkholderia sp. SIMBA_051
CGCGCTGCCTCGACCGCCGCGTTCAACGCGAGAATGTTGGTCTGGAACGCAATCCCCTCGATCGTGCCGATGATCTCGCGGATGTTCTTCGCGCTGTCGTCGATCTCGCTCATCGTCGCGACCACCCGGCCGACCACGTCCCCGCCCGCCTCCGCCACCGCCGACGCGTTGGCGGCGAGCGCGCTCGCCTGGCGCGCATTCTCGGCGTTCTGACGTACGGTGGAGGTCAGCTCCTCCATGCTCGCCGCGGTGCGTTCGAGCGCGAC
>NZ_JAWRXS010000364.1:0-266 GCF_046534915.1 Burkholderia sp. SIMBA_051
GGCGAGCAACGCGCCCAGGGGCTGGATCGCGCCCGGGACGTGAATCGGTTCGCTGTCGCAGTTCGCGAGCGTGACTGGCGGATGCGACTGGGTGGGCGCATTCATTCTAGGCTTGTCCTGGAGGTGCGCAATGTGTTGTCATTATGTCAAAGTTCTTGCGAATGTGTGCATATGCAGCGTAGGGGATTTTGGCGCGCGCCGCCTCGTCTTTTGGGCGTCCACCATCCCCCTGGCCGTTTGGCGCAAGCGGCCGGATTATTCCGGAG
>NZ_JAWRXS010000365.1:0-266 GCF_046534915.1 Burkholderia sp. SIMBA_051
CTGCGTGCCGCCGTATTGCGTGCCCGTCAGCGACAGCGGACCAACGTAGTCGACCATGCTGTCATATTGACGGCCGAGGGTCACAGCGCCGAACTGGTCGCTTGCCAGACCAACGAACGCCTGACGGCCGAACAGACGGCTTTGCTGCTTGAGCGTGCCGTCATTGATGCCGAAGCCGTTTTCCAACGTGAAGATAGCCTTCAGGCCGCCGCCGAGGTCTTCAGCGCCACGCAGGCCGAAACGGCTGCCGTTCACCGAGCCGCTCG
>NZ_JAWRXS010000366.1:0-266 GCF_046534915.1 Burkholderia sp. SIMBA_051
TATTTTATAACGTAATTTAATACTAAGTAGAGTCCCTAATAAAACAGCAAGAACATGCAGCAAAGCTGAAATGAAATACACTAAAGGCTCAATTGGTAATTCTAACAATATATATAGCAAAGCACCGACACATAAGTTAATAAACCAATAAACAGTCGCGACTAAACCAGCTTGTTTATAGGGGTTCACTGTTTGCGTATACCCTAGGTAACAATAAACGATAAAAGAGGTTACAGACTCGATGGCGTAATGGGAAAAAGTGTATG
>NZ_JAWRXS010000367.1:0-266 GCF_046534915.1 Burkholderia sp. SIMBA_051
GCTACGTCGTTCGAACCGTGGGCTTCGACGGGCCTCGGCGTGCTTCGACGTGTGATGCGCCGCGGTTGCGCACTACTCCACGGCGGACGCGGCGTTCAGCGGTGGCGCGGCAGCGGCGTCGGCGGGCGACGGCGCCACCGCTGACGGATCTGCTGCCCGATAGAAAAGATAGGTCGCCGAATACGGCACGAAAAGCGACAGGCCTTCCTGGCCGCACACGGGGTCCGGCGGCAGACCGCCCGAGGTCAACACGCGCTGGATCGAGG
>NZ_JAWRXS010000368.1:0-266 GCF_046534915.1 Burkholderia sp. SIMBA_051
GCGGCACCTGCAGGAATTCTTCCTCGAACTGGCACGCGTACACGACCGGCCATTCGACGAGCGAATTCACATCGTCGAGCAGCGAGTCGGGCATCACCACCTTGTCGTCGCCGGCGGTTTCGACCAGCTGCGCGCGGATCGATTCGCGGCGCTCGCTGTAGCTCGCGATCACGCGGCCTTTGTGCTGGAGCGTGTGCGCGTAGTCATCGGCCTGGGTGATGGCGATCGGGCCTTCCGAGAGGAAGCGATGGCCGCGCGTGGTGTCG
>NZ_JAWRXS010000369.1:0-266 GCF_046534915.1 Burkholderia sp. SIMBA_051
GGCAACGTCCGACCTACCGCTATAGCGCCTCGATCAAGCTGGCCGTGCAGGCAGGCGAACTGTCTCCTAGCGTCGCCAGGCGTCGTATGGGCACTATCGTGCGCTTCTATCGCTGGCTAATGACCGAAGCAGGCTTCAAGCCCGTGAACGCGCCGTGGGTCGAATCTGACCGGTTCATCGAGTTCAAGGACCAGAAGGGCTTCAGCAGCGTGATCGAGGTCAAGACCACCGACCTGTCGATCAGTGGTCGGCGCGCAGAAGACCCG
>NZ_JAWRXS010000062.1:0-433 GCF_046534915.1 Burkholderia sp. SIMBA_051
CTCGTATATGAGGGAGCGCGTGGCAAGACGAATCTCCGCACCGGCGAGGCCATCAGCCCGGACACGATTTTCTGGCTTCTGTCGATGACAAAGGCGATTACCGCAACCGCGTGCACGCAGCTCGTCGAACAGGGCAGGTTGCGGCTGGATCAGCCGGCGGGCGAGATACTGCCGCAGCTAAAGTCGCCCCAGATCCTCGACGGGTTCGACACGTCAGGACAGCCGAAGCTGCGTCCTGCGCGCAATACGATCACGGTGCGTCATCTGCTGACGCATACCTCCGGTTTTACATACAGCGTCTGGAGCGACAGGCTCAGTCAGTACGAGAAGGTGACGGGGATGCCCGACATCGGCTACTCGATGAACGGCGCATTCGCGGCGCCGCTCGAGTTCGAGCCCGGCGAACGCTGGGAGTACGGCATCAGCATGGACT